>NZ_JBIRWQ010000004.1:0-145534 GCF_044388125.1 Actinoplanes sp. NPDC020271 | reverse complement strand
CACCGGGGGGGGCCTGCGCCCCCCCCCCCCCCCCGCCGGCCCCCCCCCGGGGCGGGCCGCCGCCCCCCCCGCCCACCCCCCCCCCCCCGGGGGGTCGTTTCCGGGGCTCTCGTCATCGACGGCGGAATGCGAGCGGGGGTACGCCCGGCCGGGCGTACCGCCGCGCAATTGTCTTCTGGTCAGTGAGCGTGAGTCGCGGTGTCGGCCTCGACCTCCGCCTTGGCCGCGTCGTCGGCGCGCTGCTGCTGGGCGGAGCGCGTGGCGAGCGGGATCTCCGGGAGGAAGAAGACCGCGACCAGGCCGACCAGCATGATGAAGAACGCCATCAGGTAGACGACGTGGACGCTGTCGGAGAAGCCGACCTTGAACGGGTGGGCGACGACGTCGGTGAGCTTGTTGATGAACGACGTGTCGCTGAGCCCGCCGCCGCCCTGAGCCTGGGCCAGCAGTTGCTGCTGAGCCGGGTCGGAGGCGGCCTTGACGAACGCCGGGTCCTTCGCGGCGTCCGCGTACGCGTCCTTGATGTTGCCGGGCAGCACGTTGAAGAGCACCGACAGGAAGACCGCGGTGCCGAGCGTGCCACCCATCGAGCGGAAGAACGTGACCGCGCCGGTGGCGACGCCGATCTCGCGCGGAGACACCGCGTTCTGCACCGCGGTGATCATCGGCTGCATGTTGCCGCCCAGGCCGAGGCCCATCAGGACCATGACCAGCATGGTCCGCCACAGCGGGGTGTCCGCGCCGATCAGCGAGAACAGGAACAGTGCGATCACCATCAGCGTGCTGCCGATGATCGGGAAGATCCGGTAGCGACCGGTGCGGGAGATCAGCTGGCCGGAGATGATCGAGCCGGTCATGATGCCGACCACGAACGGGATCATCTGCAGGCCGGCCATGGTGGCCGAGGAACCCTTGACGATCTGCAGGTAGAGCGGCACGGTCATCAGGCCGCCGAACATCGCGATGCCGAGGATCGTGCTGGCGCCGGTGCCGACCGCGATCGTGCGGTTGCCGAACAGGCGCAGCGGGAGCAGCGCCTCCTCCTTGTAGGCGCGCTCGGCGAAGACGAACGCGACCAGGCCGATCACGCCGATCGCGTAGCAGGCGATCGAGCGGCCGGAGCCCCAGCCCCAGTCGCGGCCCTGCTCGGCGACGGTCAGCAGCGGCACCAGGCCGACGATCAGGGCGACCGCGCCGGGCCAGTCGATGCGGTGGTTGACCCGGGTGTGCGGCAGGTGCAGCACCTTCGCCACGACCGCCATCGCGGCGACGCCGATCGGCACGTTCAGGTAGAAGACCCAGCGCCAGCCGTCGACCCAGAGCAGCTCGTCGGCCCCGGCGAAGAAGCCGCCCAGGATCGGGCCGAGCACGCTCGCGGTGCCGAAGACGGCCAGGAAGAGGCCCTGGTACTTCGCGCGCTCGCGGGGCGGCACGATGTCACCGATGATCGCCAGCGCCAGGGACATCAGGCCACCGGCGCCGATGCCCTGGATCGCGCGGAAGGCGGCCAGCTCGTACATGTTCTGCGAGAGGCCGCAGAGCATCGAGCCGACGATGAAGATGCCGATGGCGAACAGGAAGAAGGGGCGCCGGCCGTAGATGTCGGACAGCTTGCCGTACAGCGGGGTCGAGATGGTCGACGTGATGAGGAACGCGGTGGTGGCCCAGGCCTGCAGGTCGAAGCCGTGGAGGTCGTCGGCGATCGTCCGGGTCGCGGTGGCCATGATCGTCTGATCGAGGGCGGCCAGGAACATGCCCATCATCAGGCCGCCGAGGATCGTGAGGATCTGGCGGTGGGTGAATTCCGCGGCCGGTTTTCCGACCGCCGTGGGGTGGCTCACAGGTTCTCCCGTGGTGGTGCGCCGAGGTCGGTGCGCAGCAGCGCCTCGACGGAGGTGTTGAACTCTTCGAAAAGCCGGGCGAAAGCGTCGACCCGGTCGGCCGGCCAGTCGCTCAGCGCCCGCTCCAGCAGGGCGATGCGGGCCGCGTCGAGGCGCTCGCACGCCTGCCGCCCCGTCTCGGTGACCGCCAGCCGGGAGGCCCGGCCGTCCGCCGGGTCGGCCTCGCGGCGAGCCAGGCCGGCCTTGACCAGCTGGGCGACCTGCCGGCTGATCGTCGAGGGGTCGGCCTGTTTCAGATCGGCCAGGTCGGTGACCCGCATCGGCCCGCTCGCACGCAACGGCAGCAGCAACATCAGCGCGGAGAACTCGGCGCCGAGATCCCCGGTCCGGAGCATGCCCCGGAACCGGGGGCCCATCCGGATCAGCCGGATGATCTCGTCCGAGAGCCGCGCGACTCCGGGCGTGGTTTTCTGCTGGTCGTGCACGTGGTGGCCGTCCTCATGGGCGCCGCGGACAATGCGTGTAGCGTACAAGTTGTTGCGTGGTGAACGCATCTCGGCGGTCAGCGCATGCGCCACACCCCGGTCCGCAGTTCGCCGGTCTCCTCGAGACTCTCCGGCACGGGTACGACATATTCGGTGACCCGTGCGAAGAGCCGCTCCGGGAAGTACCCCCGGCCGGGGTCGCCAACCAGCACTGATGCCCCGTTCCGGCGGAACGTGCGCAGCTGCGCGGTGATCGCCGGGGCGACCGAGGGGCTGTAGTAGACGTCACCGGCGAGCACGAGATCCGGCTGCTCGACCGGCTCGGCCAGGGTGAGGTCGTTGGCCGCGGCGTTGCGGTGCGCGGCGGCGACCGCGGCCGGGTCGATGTCGGTCGCGGCGACCTCGGCGGCACCGGCGCGGGCGGCGGCGATCGCGGCGACCCCGGAGCCGGTGGCCAGATCCAGCACGCGGCGGCCGGCCACCTCGTCCGGGTGATCCAGCAGGTAACGGGCGAGGGCCTGACCGCCGGCCCAGACGAACGCCCAGAACGGCGGTGGCGAGTCGCTGTGGAACTCGCCGCCGGTCAGGTCGAAGAGCCCGAGCGGCGCGTCGACGAGGTGGAGTGAGATCTCCGGGGCCAGCGGCACGGGCAACAGGGCGATGGGGACGTCGAGCACGCGGCGATTCTCCGCCCGAGCTCCGCTTCGCGCTCGCGGTTTACTGCAGATCGGCGCGTACGGCGTTTTGCCGCTTCTTCAGATGGCGGCGTGCGCCACCGGCAGCTTCGCCCGGTACTTGGCGCGCAGCTCGGCGGCCCACGGGGTGTCCTCGTCCTCCAGCAGCGGACGGTTGGCCAGGAATGCGGCGGCGGTCAGCGGGCGGGCCGCGCGTTCCGGCGAACGGCCCTCGGCGGCGGCGATCAGCTGGTCGAACGTGGCCACGTCGACCCGGACCCGCTCGGTGTCCAGCCGGTAGCTCCCGCTGTTGCCGACCACCACGGAGTCACGGCCGCACACCCCCGGCTCCAGCCGGTCCCGCAGCACCTTCAGGTCGGCCCTGACCGTGGCCGGTGGGGCGCCGATCAGGTCGGACAGCTCCACAAGGGACTGCTCGCCGTGCAGCGCCAGGAGGGCGAGCAGCTGACGCGGGCGATCCCCGCCGAGGTCGTCGCCGGCGAGCCGGACGCCGCGGGTGCGGACCTCGATGCGGCCGAAGAGCTGGATGTCGTACATGATTCAGCATCGTGTCCGTCGTCGCCGGAGACCGGCAAGCCCCAATGCGGGGGGTGCCCTCGGCCGAAAGACTGGTCGAAACGACCGCTCGGGTGGCAACCTGACGTCGCCGTGGCACAACGCTCGCCTGTTGGTAGGGCGGCACGGTGGTGGGTAGTCCTTAGACTGCGCGGGGCCCGAGCGGGCCGGCCGTTGGACAGAGGATGGTGTGCGCATGGGGAACGACGGGGCGATCCGGGTGCTCGTCGTCGACGGTCACCAAACCTTTGCCGAGCTGCTCGGGCACGCTCTGGCCGGGCAGCCGGACCTGCTCTGGGTGGGCCACGCGCGGACCGGTCAGGAGGCGCTGCACCTCTCCACCGAGCTGTCGCCGAACGTGATCCTGCTCGATCCCGATCTGTCCGATGCGGACGGCATCGCGATCGCCCAGCTGATCCTGGTGCGCCAGCCGGACACCCGTGTGGTGATCCTCACCGCCCGCGAGGACCCGACGCAGATCGGCCGCGCCACCGCGATCGGCGCCGCCGGGTTCATCTCCAAGAACGGCGCGCTCGCCGACGTGCTGAACGCGCTGCGCACCGCGCACGGCGGCGGCATGACGGTCTCCACCGACATCATGGCCCGCCTGCTGCGCAGCACCAGCCCGGCCACCGTGACCAAGGCACCGAGCGGGCTGACGGCCCGCGAGGACGAGGTGTTGCAGCTGATGGCGGCCGGTCTGGACGCACGGGCGGTGGCGCGCCGGCTGGGCATCAGCGTGCACACCTGCCGGGGTTACCAGAAGGCGGTCCTGGCCAAGCTGGGGGCGCACAGCCAGCTCGAGGCGGTGGCCATCGCCACCCGGCGTGGGCTGGTCCGGCCCGAGCTCCGGTGAATTCCAGGTTTCGTTGGAGGATCAGCTGATCCGCGGAGCGCTGCTATCCGTGTTCTCTTGCGGGCGCCACGTGACGGCGCTGCAGGGGAGAGGACATCGGCCGTGGACCGCATCGTCATGGACGGCGTGACGCCGGAGTCGGGAGATCCGGCTTCGTCGTCGTCACCTTCGTCATCCCTGTCGTCCACCTCTTCTGAACTGCCGCAACGTCGCAAGGGCGGGCGGGACCGGATCTACCGGCAACCCGCCGGGCAGCCGGGCGGCAGCTCCGCGATCGGCCCGGTCGAGCCGCCCGCCGGTGGCTGGTTCGGTGACGCCGACGAGCCGGACGGGGCCGAGCCCGTGTCGCCGGCACCGGTCGACCCGAAACCGTTCCGTCCCGCCTCCAACTACGAACCGTCGAGCGGGGCGCATTCCTACGAGCCGCCGGCCGCCGCGCCGGTCTCGCCACCCGAGTACGGACCGGCGTCGCCCAGCGGGCCCGGACGGGCGTCGTTCGGGTTCAGTGCCGGGCCGATCAGCGGGAACCGGCCGCTGGGCGGGCGGGACGAGGACGGGGCGTTCCCGGTGGCCGAGGAGGAGGCGGGCGGGCTCCCGATCGTACGGAGAAATCCTGGTGACGCCGTGCCGGCCTCGCCGGCGGCGGCGGCTGGGGACCGGGGCGCACCGGAGGCGCCCGCCCGGCCGGCGTCCGGCACCGACGCGTTCCCCTCGTGGGAGGGCACGACCTGGGCGGACACGCTCGACGTGCCGCGCACGATGCCCGGTCAGACGCCCGCTTCCACTTCTGCTTCCGCGCAGGCTCCCGCGGCGCGGCCGGTGCGCCTCCTGCGGCCCCGGCGGTCGCGGCTGGTCACCGCCGGGATGACGCTGCTCGGCACGATCGCCGTGCTGGTGATCGCGGTGACCGGGGTCGTCTACTACTCCGGGCCCGACTCGAAGATCAACGACATGCTGAACCTCGGTGGCAACGCCCCCGCCGCGGCCGGCTCCCGGCTGGTCACCGCGCCGATCAACGGCCGGACCAAGGCGGCGTTCGAGATGCTCGCGGCCAGCGACCGGATCCGGGTCTCGATCGCCGACATCGGCGACGACCTGTTCCGGATCAGCACGCCCGACGGCTCACCGCTGCGGCCCAGCCCGCAGCTCACCGACGACGCGGTACGCCTGCAGGTGAACCGGGACGGCGCGGGCGCCGACGGCGAGGTCGAAGTGGTGCTCGCCGCACGGGTGCGGTGGACGCTGCGCTTCTCCGGTTACGCCGCGGAATGCGACGTGGACCTCGGCGAAGGTCAGGTGGACGGGATCGAACTGGTCGGCGGCACGCGGCGGGCCGTGATGGCGCTCTCCAAGGCGTCCCGGACCGTGCCCGTGAAGATCCTCGGCGGGGTGGACGACCTGACCCTGCGCGCGCCGGCCGGGAACCCGATCCGGGTCAAGGTCGGAGGCGGGGCGACCACGGTGACCGCCGGGGCGCGGACTCTGCGCGACGTGGCGCCCGGATCGACGCTGACCCCGAAGAACTGGAACACCTCCGGACGCTACGACGTGGAGACCGCCTCGAAGATCTCGCTGCTGAGCGTGGAGGCGGGGTAGGGACGCGCGCTCGACGGCGTACGCGCAGATCGTTTGATCCTGGCTCTTGATCGTGAACGGGCCCTCCCCGCGGGGAAGGCCCGTCACGGCACGATCAGGACAGGACGCGCAGGCGGACCGTCTGCTCCATGGCGCGCAGCTGGTCCAGGACCTCGTCGCTGTAGCCCTTGCCGATGTCGGTGATCAGGTACCCGTACTCCCCACGGGTGCTGAGGAGCTGCCCCTCGACGTTCACGTTGTGCTCGGCGAGGATGCGGTTGACCTGGGCCAGCACGCCCGGGGTGTTGATGTGCACGTGCACGATCCGGTGCAGGCCGGGCTGCTCGGGCAGGACCACGCCGGGCAGGTTCACGCTCAGCGTCGTGTTGCCGTCGACCAGGAACTTCGCCAGCTTGTTGGCGACGAAGCCGCCGATGTCGGACTGCGCCTCCTCGGTCGAGCCGCCGATGTGCGGGGTGAGGATCACGTTCGGCAGGCCGCGCAGCTCGGAGAGGAACTCGTCGCCCCGGCCCTTCGGCTCGGTCGGGAAGACGTCGACGGCGGCGCCGGCCAGGTGACCGCTCCGCAACGCGTCCCGCAGAGCCAGATGGTCGACCACGATGCCGCGCGACAGGTTCAGGAACAGGCTGCCGGGGCGCATCCTCCCGAACTGCTCGGCGCCGAAGAAACCGGCGTTGCCCGGGCGGCCGTCGACGTGCAGGGTGACGATGTCGCTGGTCTCCAGCAGCTCGTCCAGGCTGGCGCAACGGTGCGCGTTGCTCAGCGCCAGCTTGTCGGCGGTGTCGAAGAACGAGACCGACATGCCCAGGTTCTCCGCCAGGACGGACAGCTGGGTGCCGATGTTGCCGTAACCCACGATGCCGAGGCGGCGACCGCGGATCTCGTGTGCGCCGTCGGCCGACTTGTCCCAGACGCCGGCGTGCATCAACGCGTTCTTCTCGGTGAGACGGCGGGTCATCGCGATGATCTCGGCGATCGCCAGCTCCACCACCGAGCGGGTGTTCGAGAACGGGGCGTTGAAGACCGCGACACCCGCCGACGAGGCGGTGGTCAGGTCGATCTGGTCGGTGCCGATGCAGAACGCGCCGATCGCCACCAGGCTGTCGGCCGCCTCCAGCACCTTCGCGGTGACCTTCGTCTTCGAGCGGATGCCCAGCAGATGGACCCCGGAGATGCGCTCGATCAGCTCGGCCTCGTCCAGCGCGCTGGCGACGGACTCGACCGCGAAGCCGTCCTCCTCGAGGCGGGACACCGCATCCGGGTGGATGCTCTCCAACAGCAGGACTCGCACCTTGGCCTGATCGATCATCATCTTCCGTTCCATGTTCCGTAGGCCGCCGGGGCCTAGATCGGGCCGCCCGGGCCGCTACGCCGAAGCCCAGTTCACAGGGCGTCAAGGGTAGTCCCCTCGGCGGTGCGGGCCGGTGCGGTGTGGGTGAGGTCCCACCAGCCGGTCGGGATGCCGGGGCCTCGGGGGTGGTGTTGCTCTGCCTTGCGGTGGATTACGCGGGACCGGGACGGGGCGGTTCATGCTGCAGCCTTGCTCCTGTGCAACGCCTGATCCGGGATCGTGGCAGCGCGGGCCGTGGAGGGAAACGGAATTTCTCGCCGGTTGGACGGGCATTTGTCGGTTTGTGTGCCACGATCGCGGGCCGGATCCGGTGGGGCGGGAAAGTGTCGTACCCCGGCGGGAGGATCTCGGCATGACTGCAGCACGCATGGAAATCATTGATCCGACCAGCACTTCTACCGTTGCCGAGACGGTTGTCGCCGAGCGCGAGGCCTGGATGGAGCAGTTGCGCGAGCGAGCCGCGCTCACCCGCCGGCGACGGGCCGCGGTGGCGGCCGAGCGGCAGGCGACGCGGCAGCGCCGGGCCCACGGCCTGGTCGAGCGGCAGGCGGCCCGGCTGATGCGGGCCCGGGCGCGCCCGCCGGCTTAGTTCGTGCCACTTTCGGGTGATCCCGCGCCGTTCGCTCGGTATGTGCGGGGTGGGCGCTCGCGCGTGCCGGCGCGTGGCGGGCCGGGCCGCGGATGCGGGCGGTGCTGCCGGCCGGGGCGTCCGGAGTGGCGTTCGGGATCGCCTCGGTGCTGTCCAAGGCGGTGCTGGCCGCCCTGACCGGCGGCGGCCCGCCGCGGGTGTCCACGACGGCCGGTGCGATGGTGGTGGCGTTCGCGGCCGGCGGCTACCTGCTGGGCCAGCTCTCCTGTCGCGGGGCCGGCCTGGCGGCGCCGCTAACCACGCTCAGCGTCGTGAATCCGCTGGTGGCCGCCCTTGCCGGGGTGGTCGCGCCGGGGGAGAGCGTGGGGGGAGCAGCGCGGCCACGTCTCAGCGGGCGCGGGGGAGCAGCACGGTGACGTCGAGGCCGCCCTCGTCGCGGGCGTCGGCGCGGACCTCGCCGCCGTGCGCGCGGGCCACCGCGCGGACGATGGACAGGCCCAGGCCGGCGCCGGGGGAGACCAGCCGCTCGCTGCGATACCGGTGGAACGGCTCGAACAGGCCGGGAACGTCGTAGCGCGGAATCACCGGGCCGGAATTCGAGACGCGCAGCTCGACCCAGCCGTCCGGCCTGGTCAGCGTCGTCACCCTGACCCAGCCGTTCACGGCCACGTTGTGCCGCACCCCGTTCTCCACCAGGTTCTGCACCAGGCGTTCCAGCAGGACCGGGTCACCGAGGACAGCCGCCTCGAACGGCTCGGCCACGACCTTGACGGTGTCCGACACGGCCACGTGATCGACGATGTCGGCCAGATCGACGTACGACCTCCCGGTCACCTCCCGATCCGACCGCGCCAGCAGGAGCAGCCCGTCGATGAGCCGGCTGTGCCGGTCGTTGATCGCCAGCAGGGTGCTGCCCAGCTGCCGTACCTCCGGGGAAGCCGTCTCCGGGGTCAGCGCGACCTCCAGCAACGTGCGGTTCAGGGTCAGCGGCGTGCGCAACTCGTGCGAGGCGTTGGCGATGAACCGGCGCTGCCCGTCGAACGACTTGTCGAGCCGGGCCAGCATCACGTCGAACGTGTCGGCGAGCTGTTTCACCTCGTCGTCCGGCCCGGTCATGCTGATCCGCTCGTGCAGGCCCCGGTCGGCCGGGGACTCGGCGATCCGCCGGGCGGTCGCCGTGATCTCGTGCAGCGGCTGCAGCATCCGCCCGGCGACCAGCCAGCCCAGCGCGATCGTCGCCACGCTGACCACGAGCAGGGCGATCGTGCCCTGCCTGAGCAGGGCGTGCATGGTGTCGGCCCGGGTGTCCTTGATGATGGTGTTGATGGCGGGCTGCCCGTCCGGCCCGATGACCGCCTCGGTGGCGCGCTGCATGCTGCCCGCGGTCACGGTGTCCCGGCCGACCAGCACGTAGATGGCACCGAGCAGGACCAGCCCGGCCAGCACGAACACGCCGCCGTAGACCAGGGTCAGGCGGGCCCGCACGGTGAGGTTGAGGTTCATCGGATCCGGTACCCCACTCCCGGCTCGGTCAGCACCACCGGCGGGTCGCCCAGCTTGCGGCGCAGTTTCAGGATCGTCATCCGGACCGCGTGGGTGAACGGGTCGGCGTTCTCGTCCCACGCCTTCTCCAGCAGCGTCTCCGCCGAGACGGGGGTGCCGTCGGCCCGCAGCAACTCGGCCAGCACGGCGAACTCCTTGCGGGACAGCGGCACGTACCGCCCGTCGCGGTGCACCTCCCGACGGTACGGATCGAGGCTGATCCCGGCCCGGCGCAGCACCGGCGGCGCAGCCGGCCGGGCCCGCCGCCCGAGCGCCGCGACCCGGGCCGACAACTCCCGGAACGCGAACGGTTTCGGCAGGTAGTCGTCGGCGCCGAGGGCGAGCCCGGCGACCCGGTCGTCGATGCCGGCCGCCGCGGTCAGCATCAGCACCCGGATGTCGGCATTGCGCTCGACGAGCACCCGGCACACCTTGTCGCCGTGCACGACCGGCACATCCCGGTCCAGCACCACCACGTCATAGTCGTTCACGTCGATACGTTCCAGCGCCGAGCCGCCGTCGTAGACGACGTCGACCGCGTGCGCCTCGTGCCGCAGCCCCTGCGCCACCGCGTCGGCCAGCAACGGTTCGTCCTCGACCACCAGGATCCGCATGGCTCTCATAATCGCAAGATCCGGTGTCACCTCGGTGTCACCGTTTTTCGTGACGCCCGGGAAACCCGCTCCTCGCTCTACTTCGGTGCGTGGCAGCCGCACGGCTGCCGGCGAAGGAGACGACGATGAGGACCAGAGCGATCCTCGCCGCGGGCCTGATGCTCGCCGCGACCGTGGCGGGCTGTGGCCGCACCGCCCAGAACGACTCGCTGGTGGCCACCGCGCAGAGCGGGCCGGCGCCGGCGAAACCGACCGCGTCCGTGAGCACTTCCGAGGACCCGGACGCCCCGCTGAAATTCTCCAAGTGCATGCGGGAGCAGGGCATGACGTGGTTCCCCGACCCGAGCGGCGGAAAGCTGTCGATCAGGATCCCCGACAATGTCAAGAAGGAAGACTTCGACAAGGCGCAGCAGGCCTGCCGGCAGTGGGCACCGGACGGCGAGAACGCCCCCGCACCCAGCGCCGAGGACCTCGAGAAGGCCCGGCAGATGGCCAAGTGCATGCGGGAGAACGGGGTGCCCGGCTTCCCCGACCCGGGCCCCAAAGGCCAGATCGCGATCGACTCGAAGATGGGCATCGACCCGGAGTCGCCGACGTTCAAGGCGGCCGAACAGAAATGCGACCAGTACCGGCCCGAAGGCGGTCCCAAGGAGGTCGGCCGGGACGGCTCGCCCGAGGGAGCGGGCGCATGAGCCGCAAGTGGACGACCGCGGCGGTGGCCGGGGCACTGGTGGCGGGCGGCGTGACCGCGTACGTGCTGATCGTGGGTCTGCCGCAGGCCGAGGAGCCGGCACAGGCCGGCGCGAGCAACCTGCCGGCCGCCACCGCCGGCGTGACGAGGACGACGCTGGTCGACAAGGAGAGCCACGACGGGACACTCGGTTACGGCGACACGGGCGCGCTCACCACCCGGCTCAGCGGAACCGTCACCTGGATGCCGGCCACCGAGAGCACGATCAGACGCGGACAACCCTTGTACAAGGTGGACAACGAACCCGTCCTCCTGATGTACGGGACGACACCCGCCTACCGCGCGCTGAGCTCCGGAACCAAGGGCACCGACGTCAAGCAGTTCGAGCAGAACCTGTGGGCGCTGGGCTACCGGGGGTTCACGGTCGACGACACGTTCACCTCGGCCACCGCCGACGCCGTCGAAGAATGGCAGGAAGACCTGGGCCTCGACGAGACCGGCACGGTCGGCCTGGGCCGCGTCGTCTTCGAAACCGGCGCGGTCCGCGTCGACTCCCGCACCGTCGAGCCGGACGCGACCGTCCAGCCCGGCACCGAGATCCTGAAGACCAGCGGCATCGGCCGGGTCGCCACCGTCAAACTCGACGCCGCCGACCAACGCCTGGCCAAGAAAGGCACGAAGGTCGACGTCACCCTCCCCGACGGCTCGACCGTCCAGGCGAAGATCTCCGGCGTCGAGACCACCGTCGAACAGTCCGACGAGCCGAACGGCGAGGACGAGACGAAGATCGACGTCACGATCCGACTCACCAGAGCGCCCGCCGGCCTCGACGAGGCGGCCGTCACCGTGCTCTTCGTCGCCTCGCAGCGCGAGAACGTGCTGACCGTCCCGGTCAACGCGCTGCTCGCACTCAGCGAAGGCGGTTACGGCCTGCAAGTCGTCGACGGCACCACCACCAGGATCGTGGCGGTCGGGACCGGCCTGTTCGCCGACGGGCGCGTCGAGGTCACCGGCGGAGACATCTCCGAGGGTACGAAGGTGGGTGTCCCGGCATGAGCCCGGTCGTCGAACTGAGCGAGCCGCTGCCGTCCGCGCCCGCCACCGGCCCGGTCATCGAACTGAACCAGGTGACCAAGACCTACCCCGGCGGGGTCACCGCACTGCGCGACGTGGACCTGACCGTGCAGTCCGGCGAACTGATCGCGATCGTCGGGCCGTCCGGCTCCGGCAAGTCCACCATGCTGCACATGATCGGGACGCTGGACCGGCCGACGTCCGGGACGATCCGCATCGACGGGCACGACGTGGCCGCCCTCACCGACCGGCAGCTCTCGGCACTGCGGGCCCGCTCCATCGGATTCGTCTTCCAGCAGTTCCACCTCGCCCCCGGCCGCTCGGCGGTCGCGAACGTCGCCGACGGGCTGCTCTACACCGGCGTACCCCGGAAAGATCGTGAAACGCTCGCCCGGGAAGCGCTGATCCGGGTCGGGCTCGGCGACCGCCTCGGCCACCGCCCGCACCAGCTCTCCGGCGGGGAACGGCAACGCGTCGCGGTCGCCCGGGCCGTCGCCGGCGACCCGGCGGTGCTGCTCGCCGACGAACCCACCGGCAACCTCGACTCGGTCGCCGGCGCCGGAGTCGTCGCCCTGCTGCGCGAACTCAACGCCGCCGGGACCACCGTGCTGGTGATCACCCACGACCACGAGATCGCCGAATCCCTGCCACGCCAGGTGCCGATGCGGGACGGGCAGGTGATCTGACATGCCCCCGCCCCGCACCCTGCGACCCGCCCGGCTCAGCTCGGCCGACCTGCTCCAGCTCGGCGGCTCCGGCCTGCGGGCCCGGCCGCTGCGCGCCGTGCTCTCCGCCCTCGGCATCGCCATCGGCATCGCCGCGATGGTCTCCGTCGTCGGCATCGGCACCTCCAGCCAGGCCGCCCTCGACCGCACCCTCGCCCAACTCGGCACCAACATGCTGACCGTCGCCCCCGGCAACACCATGTTCGGCGAGGCCGCGACCCTGCCCGACGACGCCCTCGCCATGATCAAACGGATCGGGCCGGTCACCAGCGCGACCGCGGTCGGCACGGTCACCGACACCCCCGTCTACCGCTCCGACCGGATCCCGGCCGGCGAAACCGGCGGCCTGTCCCTGCAAGCCGCCCAGCTCGACCTCCTCGCCACCGTCCGGGCGACGATCAACCACGGCACCTGGCTCAACGCGGCCACCGCCCGATACCCCGCCGTCGTCCTCGGATCGGCGGCCGCCCGGCGACTCGGCGACGTGCCGACGGTCTACATCGACGGCCGCTGGTACCGCGTCGTCGGGGTGCTCGACAGCGTGCCGCTCGCCCGCGAACTCGACAACGCGGTGCTGATCGGATGGGACGCGGCCAAGCAGTACCTGGACTTCGACGGACACGCCACCACGATCTACACCCGCTGCGTCGAATCCCAGGTGGAGAACGTCCGGGCCGTCCTCGCCGCCACCGCCGACCCGGAAAGCCCCGACGAGGTCAACGTCTCCAAGCCCTCCGACGCGCTCGCGCCGAAACGGGCGGCGAACACGACGTACAACGCGCTGCTCCTCGGCCTCGGCGCCGTCGCGCTGCTGGTCGGCGGCATCGGCGTGGCCAACACCATGGTCATCTCCGTGCTGGAACGCCGCGCCGAAATCGGGCTGCGCCGTTCCCTCGGCGCCACCCGCGGCAACATCCGCACCCAGTTCGTCTCCGAATCGCTGCTGCTCTCCGCACTCGGCGGCGCCGGCGGGGTACTCGGCGGATTCGCGGTCACCGGGATCTACGCGATCACGCGGGACTGGCCGACGGTCGTACCGAACCGGGTCATCCTCGGCGGGCTTGCCGCGACCGTGGTGATCGGGGCGGTCGCGGGACTCTACCCGGCCATCCGGGCGGCGCGGCTCGCCCCGACCGAAGCCCTCGCCGCCGCCTGACCACCGCCGGCGCCGGAATGACCACCCGGCGCCGGCCGATCAGACGGCGGCCCTGGTGTGCGGCGGAACGCGATGCCGAGCCCGGCGTCCAGCGCCGCGGCCAGACGCGCAGGCAGGGGCACGGCCGGAGTGGCACCACCGGACTCCAGCCGGGACAGCCGCGGCTGGGTCATCCCGGTGCTCTCCGCCGGCTCGGGCTGGGTCCGCCCGAGCTCAGTGCGCCGATCGTGAACCATCTGGCCGAGCAGCAGAGCGGCCCGGGCTTCCTCGTCGGCGCCGGTGCGCTGCCAGCGAGTGCGACATGTCATCCAGCCTGCCGCCACGGCGAGAAGGGCACGGGTGGTGGGGCGGCGGCGAAACGCCTGGTGGATCGTGGTGGTGGCGCGCCCGGCAGGATTCGAACCTGCGACCATCGGAGTAGGAGACCTGCCGGGCGCTCTGGATCATCGGACCTCATCAGTCATCATTCTGACCAGGCAAAATACCTCTGATCTGGCTTTCAAGATCAGCGGTGATCATGAAGGATGATCGCTTGTAACCTCGATGACCGGTAACAAAATCGGTAACGCTCTGCCTGGTTGCGCTCATTAGCAGGCCCAGGATTACGCGCCCGGCGGCAGTTCCTCCTGAGCTGCCGGATCCGCCCGGCGCCCTGACCGCCGGAGCACACCCATGGCACTGATGGAGAAGCAGGCGTCGATGATTCGCTGGATGTCCACAGCACGTACCTTCCAGCGAACGTGAGCAATGAGTGCAACGACGAACACGATGACGCGCACCAAGGCTAGGACGAGAAGCGCCGACACCGAAAACGTCAAGCCAGCCGGCCAGTTTTCGAGCATGGAGACACAGACCCCTTCAGGAGCCTGCACCGTGCCCAATCGGCTAGCAGGATTCTTCGGCCGCTACGGCTCGGGCGACGTATAAAGCTGTGCCGGACAATCTAGCAGGAGTGTTCAACCGTCCCACACCGCGATCAAGTTTTGCTTGCGTGCGTCGAGCGCGCGCATCACGTTGGCGCTGGCGACAAGCTGTTGGCCGCACCTGCATTGAAGGAAGCAAGCCGGACGCATCAGCCCGTATACCTCATGGTCATACTCGTCTTGGCGGTACGAGTCCTTGAGAATCCTGAGACCTTCAATCTCGAAGTCCATCTCACCGTCGTAGTCCTCGAAAGCCCGAAGCCACGGGTCACGGACCGCTTCCGAGAACCAGGGGGTATGTTCCTGATCCCACTTGAGTGCCCTGCGGCGCTCCGCCTTCTGTGCCTCCGTCTGAGGCCGCATGATCACGGCCATCGTTGGGACAAGGATCGGCTCACGCAAGGTGGGGTACACGTGGGCGAGCGCGTGTCCCTTCCTGGGGCAGCGGATCGTCAGAGCTATCGGGCCTCGAAACCTGCGGGGATAAGAGATATCCAGACCGCGACTGACCAGCTCCTTCAGGGTCAGCGCTTCGTCAAGCCGGAGCTGATCCAGCGCCGACAGTGATCGGCTCGGGCTCGCCACGCGACGTTTCTTCTCGCGTTCTTGCAGCGCCGCGATCCTCTTGTCAAGAGCCTTTGCCCATTGCTTGACCGTCTCGTCGGCGTGAACCCTGCGGAACAGCGCGTTGATGCGGTCGTTGGTCCTGTCTTGGTCCTGCACCGATGACATGCCGCCGATCAACCTATTGATGGACGTGTGTTCTGCTCGCTAGCAAGCCTACAAGGCCCGTGCGTGGCATCGGTGTGAGTAGATTTGTTGTGAATCGTGTATAAGATTTGCCCTTTAGGGTGATTTGGATTGGTGAAGTCGGCTGGTTGGAAATGGCTGGGGATGTGAGCGTAGGAATTCGATCTGGCTGATTGTCGCATTGTTGACATTGCTGCGAGTGGTTGAAGCCAATATGGGATGTTGAAGTATTGCCGCCTTGCGTTGCCTAATCGGGAGGTTCTTGATGTTCAAGGCGATATTCCTTCATTATGGGGGATGGCTACGTTGACACGCGGTGCGGCGCTTATACTTGCGCTCTACGCATTTGTTCCCGCCACCGTGATCAGCCTATTCTCGTTGGCATTTAGCTTGCTTTCAAATCGGCATATCGGGCACTTCCCGCCGCGCCTGCCTGCGTTGGGGAAAAGGATGGGTGCGGCCAACCCATTCAGGGCGCCCGTGAGGGCTGTTCGAATGAAGATGCAAAGTAAGCTAGACCGCTATTCTGCCCGGTGTGGCGAGCGGGCGACCGTCCGCCGTGCGCTTCTGTTGGCCATGGCGCGACGAATCGCGCCGCCGGACATCGAAGCCAACTTCATGCCTAGTTATATCGCTTTCAGGAATCTGGTGATTATCGCTTTTCCCGTGATGTTGGCAGCCGTTTACGGTGCCATTGCGGCGTCGGCTCCGATTCTTGCCTATGGCGGTCTTGTAGAGATCGTGGTGCCACTGAACGAGTTGCCGGTCGCTGAGCCTGCTATGGTTTCGGCTTTTATTGGTGCATTTACAGGTGGAATGGTGTGCGTTGGCGTTATCACACACTTCTTCGACTATCCGCGACCTGGCATGCTGCGAACTCTTCGGCGTGCGCGACAGGGTCTAGACGCTAGATCCATGTACTCTGCGGCAGCTCAATTTGCGTCCGATCGGTTACATTTCCTATCTTGGGTGATTGCCTTCTGGGTGCCACTATCTTACTTGGCCTTCGTTGCGGAAACGGTGCCGTCAACGCCGGAAGGGCAGATGCCGCAGCCGAACCCACCGGCAGTCGTCAATTTTGTGAAGGATTGGTTTCTGGTCGTAATACTGGCATCGGTGATTGTTGCATCGTTTGGTTGGCGTAGAAGGTCGGCGCGAATGAGGGCGCTAAGCGCAGTCCTGACCCATCTTGATCGTTACGATGAATATGGCGTCGAGCCTCAACAGCAGCGTGCTTCTTCAGGAATTGATAACAAGCGACGAATCCGCTTGGCAAAACTGGCCGATCGGCTCGACTATCTAGCCCGGCCCATGAGTCGTCCGCTGTCGCGTAGGTCGGCTGTTAATCCGACCGCACTCATCATGCGCGCCGCTGCGCGTAATATACGGACCGTGCTGCGCAGTCGAGACTCTCTTCATGTCAATGGTCTTGATATCACCACGAAGTCTTTGCGAGGGCTTGCAGTGTGTTTGGCGGAATCCGTTGAACTGGACATGGTTGCACTCGCCGATGGCGTAGGGGCCTACGCCGAAGATGGAACGCCGGCTGAAGACTTGATCGAGCCGGTTCCTGGCAGAATTTCTCGGCTAACCCGAAAGGTGTCGGCGAGTCTCGGTGGTGACCTAGAGCGGCCCGTCAAAGTATTACAGAATATCGGGATTGTAATCGGAGCTATTGTGGCTCTCTATGCGTTCCTGATTCATGGTGATCTGGATGGGCTTAAGGACGCGATACCAAAATAGTCTTGGGAGCCCGGTTCGTATTTGATGAATTCCATTTGGCGGCGCCGGAATTGGCGCTGATCTGAATCTGTGGGTTCCTACGAATCTAGCTGCGAGCGCCCTGGGGGTGTGACCCCTTGGTACTCGATATAAGCACCGCCGTGTGATAGCACCTCGAAAACTGCCACGGTTCTGGAGTCGTCGCGCCGGCAGATAGATCGAAAGCCGTGAGCACTTGACGGTGTGTGACGACGCAACCACGATGGAGGTGCGCAACACCTCGCAACCTTCGAGACAGGGAGTTGGCCGTGCGCCTAACCTTCGTAGCCAAGGACCCGAACTCCAACCCGACGAACTCGCCGACCCTTTACCGGACTGACCGGGGTAGCTGGCTGGTTCAGGGCTTCGTCGTGACCGATCCCGATGCGCTGGCGGAGATGGACATTCCGGAGGGAGAGTCTGTGGTCGAGATCCCTGACAGGATGATCCAGTTCTTCACCGAGGAGGGCCGTGGCGTCGCTGGATGAGGCGGAGTTCGATCGCTTGCTCCGCACCTTCGAGAGGTCGTCAGACCACCTGGAGACACGTGATGCCTACGGAACCGAGGTCGAGATTCCGTACATGGCGAAGTGGGCGGCTCAGGAACCGGATGACCTGAGCTGGCTGGATGACTGGTGTTCCACCCTGCGGAACCACGTGGCCGCGGGCAAGAGCGTTCGTCGGGCGCGGGTGATCTCTGAGCCGCTGAGCGACTACCAACTGTGGAGCTTCAGCATCGCCCGCCCGATGGTCGACGCTGGCGAAGACATCCGCTGGACTCCCCGTTCGCTGGTGTCGGCGCTGGCTCTACCGGGAAACGACTTCTACCTGTTCGACGATCGTCTTGTGGTCTTCCTGCTCTACACCGGGAACGGGCTGAACGCTGGCATGGAAACCTCGACCGATCCCGCAGTCGTCAACCTCTGCCGATCCGCCTTCGACGCGGTGTGGAAACTCGCGATCCCGCATCGTGACTACGAACCCAAGTAGCTCCGCCAAGCAGGCGCAACAGGCGCTCGGCGCCCGACTCCGTGAGATCCGCAGGGACGCTGGACTCACGGGGCGGGCGCTGGCTGCTGCGACGGGCCAGCATTACACCAGGGTGAGCAAGCTGGAGAACGGCGTTCAGCAGCCGACCTCAGATGACATCCGGGACTGGTGTCGCGCCTGTAGGGCTGAAGCCGAGGCTCCAGATCTTCTCGCTACGTTGCGGGCTGTTGAGTCGGCGTACGTCGAGTTCCGCCGGCAGGCGCGGGCTGGGATGAAGCGGGTGCTGGGCATCCGCGCTCCCACCCTCTACGAGGAGACGAGCCTGTTCCGGATCTACGAGCACAACGTGATCCCCGGCCTCTTCCAGACCCCCGACTACTGCGCCGCCATGCTGTCGTTCTGGAGCCGGTTCCTCGATGCTCCCAACGACCTGGACGAAGCGGTCGCTGTCAGGATGGAGCGCCAACGGATTCTCTACCAGCGTGGTAAGCGATTCGCTGTGATCCTGGAGGAGCAGGCGTTGAGAACCTGGTTCGGCGATGCCGACACCCAGGCCAATCAGCTTGACCGCTTGTTGACTGTGATGTCGCTTCCGACCGTGGCGCTCGGTGTAATCCCGCTGATGGTTGAGCGAGGGGCCGTGCCGTCGGCTGGCTTTTGGATGTTCGACAACCAGCTCGTGGCTCTGGAGACCCCGACCGCGAGCATCGAGGTCACCCAGCCAAGCGAGATCGAGCTGTACGGGCGGATGTTCGAGAACCTTCACCGCGTCGCCCTCTACGGCAAGCCGGCGCGAGACCTCATTACCCGCGTGGCCAGCGAGCTGAGTTGAAGCAACTATTCGCAACATCGTGGACCGGTAAGATCTCCCTTACCTAGCGTCTATCCCGTTGCCAATGAGGGATGTGGCCCATGGTGCTGATAGTCGCAGTGGCCTCGCTGGTCGTCGGGTTCGTCGGCGGCGTGCTCAGCTTGAAGGCGAAGAACCGTTGGTGTCCCGCTTGCGGGACGAGCCTTGCCTGCCTCGCCTGTGAGGAGGTGAACAGTGGATCGCCGCGTTCAGTCCACGAAGCGTGAGGTCACGCCCGGCGTGATCCTCAAGGTAAGCGTCATGGGTGGCTACTCGGTCGAACGAGAAGGCGACTACATCGGTTGGATCCATGCCAGCGTCGGCGACCGGTGGAACGCCTATGTGAGGCGTCCCGGTACCAGCGGCGATCTCCTCGGCCGGTACGCCCAAGACGACGCGGTGAAGGCCATCGTGACCGCCTGGGACGCTGGCGTTGCGCTCCCGAACGGATGCAGGGCATGACGGAGAAGCATCAGTACCCGCCTGCCGTTCTCGTGCATGCCGAATCGTGTCCTGACGTGGCGACTCTGCGGCGACGCGGGGTGACCCTGATCCCGATGATCACGCCTGCCATAGCCCGGACCTACCCGAACGGCCGGATGCACAACTGCTTCCACTTCACGTTGCAGAATCGCGGCGTGGTGGAGACGGTCCAGTACCCGCCGCATCCGTACGAAGAATCGACGGTGGTGTACGACGACGCGACCATGCCGTTGTGCGCGGTGTGCATGGGAACGCACGGAGTCCTGGACCGTCTGATCCTGCCGCCAGGTGTACGCAGCTGACCGGTATCCGAGAGGATGGTCAACAGCGAACGGGGTATGCCAAGCCGGGGCGGAGCCCCGGGATGACTGGCATCCCGAGACTCTTCCCGCTCGACTGCTTCCGCCATTGAGAGAGAGTAGAGAAGGCGGCGACGTTTTCCCAGCTCACGGCGTTTTGAGTTGATGCGGGAGGCCAATTGGGTTGGCCGGACATGTCGACGTTTGCCCGGAAAGTTGGGGGCTCGGATCAATCGAGGTCATGTACGGAGCACCGCCACCTGTCCTTCGTCGACTTCTGGAATACATGATGACGAAGGACGAGGCAGCGGGACTTCGACTCCGGCGCGATGAGGCCACGCCTCTTGGTCTCCTTGATGGCCGCGGAGACGCTGTCACGTCGGCAGGGCGTGACTTCACCGGTGCTGGTGTTGGTCGTGCCTAGAATCCGCGCCAACTCGCCAACCCTGAGTTCGGCGTGACCGAAAGCGTTCATCCTGCCCATGGCGGCGAACAGGACACGGATGTGAAGTGGTCCGCTGTTTGCTTCGCCAGCCATCCTGTACAGCTCGTTCTGCGAGAAGGCGGCCCAAGGGCCGTTGCCCGCGAAGGTGATTTGACGGTACGGATCGGTCACGCGCTGACCGCCGGCACGAGAGATCGTTCCTCGTAGGTCTCGATGTCGACGAGCCGATACAGGACGCGCCCGCCCAACTTGAGGTAAGCCGGGCCGATGCCCGCGCTGCGCTGGTTCGCGAGGTGCCCTGCGGTTACGGACCAGCGCTTCGCGAGGTGGGTTGGAGTGAGGTGGGTGGTGTCTTGCTGTGGCACGAGGAGGGACTCCCATGGTCGGACGGGCGTGCGGGCATCAGATGTCCTCTTCTCTGTGTGCTGGACCTGAGGTTGCGTGATCTACGACGAAGTTTAGTGAGAGATCATGAAAGCGCCAACAAGCCATAATCGTTATGGCTTGTAGCTGCTATCTGATAGCTTTGCTCGCATGACGAGAACACCCTCCAACGTGAGCGAGGCGTTGGCGATGACATCCGACTCCGCCGGCCCGGCCGTCTGGCTGGCTGAGGGCGAGCACGAAGCCTTCGTGGTCCACCGCCACGACGACGGCGATCAGGCGTGGCTGGTCGCGTTCCGGCTTATGGCCTCCAGGGACGCCTTAGGCGAGTGGCGTCCGGTCGAATTCGCAGTCAGGCAAGCCGTCGAATCTGAGCCGCTCGCCATGTCGAGCAAGACCATCCGAGCGTTGCCCATCGGCGAGCTGTTGGCCGCGTCCAGGAAGGCGCTGAGCGCCCAGCGTGGAGGCCGTGCGGGCCAGTCTGGCCTCCACCTGGTCAACCCCTCAGCGGTCTATCTGGCGGCGTTTTTGGAGGACGCTCGCGGGCGACGGCCCCGTGATGACACGGCCTACGCCGGCCTCGCTCTTGAGTACTCGTTCTTGGTTCAGGACGGTGACCGCACCCCGGCCAAGACGCTCGCGGACAAGCACGGCGGTGTGAGCGGCACGTGGGCCAATCGCATCGCGGAAGCGCGGCGACGAGGACTACTCACCCCGGTCAGGCCAGGCGAAGCCGGTGGCGGGATGACCGACAAAGCGATGAAACTCCTCTACCCCGCGTGGTCGCCGGAGGCCGACGCGTTGATCGATGCGGAGTTAGACGAAATGGAAGGCGATGCATGAGCAGGCGAGCCCTTGAACTCGGTGAACACGGCGAGATAGAAGCCAGCCCGCAGATGCGGGACGAGGCAGGAAAGTGGAAGAAAGCGCCTACCCCTCGTCGTGCGGATCGTTGGCGAGCGCGTTGCTACTACCGGGGCTATGACGGCGTCATGAAGGAGGTCTGCCGGTTCGCGGCGACGAAGCGAGCCGCCATCCAGGCCGTTGAGGCGGCCCTGGCGGAGCGCGAGCGTGGACACGTCGAGATGACCTCAGGGATGAAGCTGACGGCGGCAGGCGAGCTGTGGCTGACCCACATCCGACGGACCGACTCCGGCCTGAGCGCGAGAACCGTCCTGGACTATGGCCGGACCTTCACCCGCTACATCAACGCTCAGGGCTCAAGCATCCGTGGCCTGACGCTCGCGCAGGTGAACGACCCGCAACGGCTCCGGACGTTCCTCCAGAAGGTCGCGGACAACCACGGGACCGGAGCGTCGAAGATGAGCCGCAGCGTGCTGTCCGGGATCCTCGGATTCGCGATCGACAACGGCACGCTGACCACGAATGCGCTTCGTCAGATCAGGGCGGTCAAGGCCCAGACCGTCAAGACGCCAGCTCGGGAGCGGGACACCAGCCGCGCGTTGACCAGGGATGAGCGTGAGCAGGTCATCGCCTACGCCGACAAGCTCGCCCTGGCCGAGAACATCAACCCGCGCACGCGACGAAAGCGTGAGACGGTCGCGGACCTCATGGCGTTCATGGCCGGTAGCGGTGTGCGGATCAACGAGGCGAGGGCCGTCCGTTGGGACGACATCGATCTGAAGACCGGCGTGGTGCACATCCGCGGTACCAAGACGCGCAGTTCGGACCGGCGGCTGACCCTGCCCGTGTGGGTCATCGAGAGGACGAGGGCGCGAGCTGAGCGGCTGGATACCAAGGGCCTGGTCTTCGGCTCTCCGCACCACCTGAACGAGCCGGAACGGGTGTGGGACCAGAGCAACTCCGCCAAGGCGCTTGCCCGCATCTTCATCGGGAGTGGGTTCCCCTGGGCAACTCCGCACACCCTGCGCCGGACCGTCGCGACGATCCTCGACCAGTCCGGCGTGCCGATCGCGACGATCGCCGACCAGCTCGGCCACACTGACCCGGCCATGACCGCGCGTGTGTACCTTGGGCGTGACCTCATGGGCGACAAGGCGTCGGTGGCGGCGTTCCTCTGACGCTCGAACGCCAAAGTAGGTAATAAAGCAGGTAATCGGGGCTGGAAACCAAGCATCATCAGATGCGTTCGCCCTGATAGATCGAGGAAGTGGCGCGCCCGGCAGGATTCGAACCTGCGACCATCGGATTAGAAGTCCGGTGCTCTATCCGCTGAGCTACGAGCGCTGGCCAGCACATACTAGGCGGTCGTGCCGGACTTGTCGTCCGCCTCGTCGGCTGCCTTTTCGACGGCCGCCTCGGCCGCCTCCAGCACCATGGCCCGGCCGCCCTGATCCTCCGGCGCGGGCGGGATCTCGATCTCCGGCGTGCCCGGCGCCGGCAGGTACGCGTCGACCCAGCGGCCCACCTCGCGGAAGACCTCGGCGCGGACGCCCTTGCCGGAGAGCGTCAGGTCGTGCTTACCCCCGTTGAACTGGGCGATCGTCACCCGCGAGCCCAGCCCGGGCGCCCATCTGGCGATGTGTTCGACATCAAGAACAGAATCGGTCACATGTACGTCGTCGTGCCACGACTTGCCGCGGAACGTCCGGTCCGAGCAGGCGACCAGCACCGGCGCGTCGATGCCCAGGCCGGCCTGCAGTCGTCGCTGACCACGCCGGATAGCCGCGAGCCAGCCCATCGTGACCGGGAAACCGAGGATCGGCTTCCACGCCAGGTCATAGGACCATTCACCGTGGTAGTCGCGGTGCAGGCTTTGCCCGTAGAGCCCCAGTCCGCCGGTCGGCATCTTCCGGTACGGCGAACGGCCGGTGAGCGCGATCACCAGCGAGAGCGCCGGCCGCCGCATCAGCCATGGCATGTTGAAATCGAAGAAAGGACTGTTCAGGAACAGTCCGTCGATGACGCCCTGCCCGCGACGTGAGTGTGCCCACAGCGAGGTGATCAGACCGCCGGTCGAGTGCCCGGTCACCAGTAGCTGATCGTGGCCGTCGTCCTCGCGGATGATGCGGGCCGCCTCGTCGAGCTCCGGGTAGTAGTCGGTGAGGCTGCGGGCGAAGTTCGGCGTCTGGTGGGGGAGCAGACTCCGCCCGTACTTCCGGAGGTCCAGCGCGTAGAAATCCCAGCCGCGCTCGACGAAGAAGTCGGCCATATGGGTCTGGAAGAAGTAGTCCACGAAACCGTGGACGTGCAACACCGCCCTGCGGGTCGGCTGCTCGGCGCGCCGCCGGACGAGCGTCGCCACGACCGGGCCCTCGTCGTCGGTGCCCAGCTCGATGGTGTGCCGCTCATACGGCCAGCCCAGGACGTCGGTCTCCACCCTGTCAGGTTACCCGTGGGTATGCGGTGGCGCGCCATATCAGATCGACCACGGTCCGGGCCGTTGTCCACATTCCCGCGCTGTCCACAGGGCGAGAGGCGCCGTGACGCCGTACGCGCCAATCTCTGACCTGTCCGCCGCGCCGGCCGGACCCGACGACAAGGAGAAAGCAGTGTTCGACACCAACGTCACCATTATCGGCAACGTGCTCACCCAGCCGGAATGGCGTCGCACCCAGCAGTCCAACCAGCTCGTGGCGAACTTCCGGATCGCGTCCACGGCCCGCCGGTACGACCGGGAGAACCGCTGCTGGGTCGACGGCAACAGCCTGCGGATCCGGGTGTCCGCGTGGCGGCGGCTCGCCGAGGGTGTCATCGCCTCGATCAGCGTCGGGGATCCGGTCGTCGCGTACGGCCGCATCTACACCCGCGACTGGGAGGACGAAGAGGGCAACCACCGCGTCTCGTACGAGATGGAGGCGCACTCCGTCGGGCATGACCTCGCCCGCGGCCAGTCCCGGTTCGCCCGCACCCGGCCGACCGGCATCACCACGGCCGACGACGGCGAGACGGAGGCCGACGGGCTGCCGGAGCCGGTCGTGGGTGAGATGGAACCGGACTTCCTGCAGGTGGTGGCCGGTCTCACCGAGACCGCGGAGGAGCCCGAGGAGACCGGCGACGAGGAGCAGGAGGAGGAGAAGGAGGAGACGCCGGCCGAGCCGGAACCGGTCCCCGTCGCCGGCGTGCGGCGTGCCCGCCGGGCGCGGAGGGAGCCGGTCGCCGCCTGAGACGTTCCCGCGCAGCCGCCACCCCGCGGGCCTCTCCCTGCGGGCCCGCGAGGGTGAGTGGCGCCCGGCGGCCCGGCCGTGTCGGGGTCCGAGGCCGGGCCGCCGGTGCCGGGAACAGACGACGCATGAATCCCTCGATCGGGATGGGCCGATCGTGCCGCTTCTCCGAGCCGCCCGGCCGAGCGGCCCGATTGGTCTCAAGACAACCCCAACCGGCAGACTGAAGCGGTGATGCTGAAGGACATCCGCGCCATGGCCGGCGAGACGATCGTGCTCTCGCCGGAGGACCAGGACGCCGAGCACGCCAACACCACCTGGTTCGGTGCGCCACCGCACGAGCGCATGGGCATGTCGGCCGATGAGGTGGTGACCGCCTTCGAGGACACCGCGGTCGCGTTGCGGGAACAGGTGGCCGCCTCCGGCCATCGAGGGACCGCCACCTTCTACGTCTGGCACGACCCGGTCGCCGGTCAGCTGCGCTGCTCGGCCTGCACCCGCAAACCCGGCGACCTGGTCTTCCCGGTGCCGTACCAGGTGACCGACGACCTGCACGCCATCGTCGTGGAGTTCCTCGTCGACCGGGCCCCCGGATCCATCCAGTGGGGTGCCCTCGAACCGGTGCCCTACCCGGAGGCCGAGCCGGCGGCAATGGCCGTCTGGGTGTTCGACCTGACGCCCTTCGGCCGCTGAACCTCGCAGCTCCGGTCGCTGAGTTCGGCGGCTCCGGCTGCTGAGCCCGCAGCAAGGAAAGGACACACGTGCCGAATCGCTGGACCGCGGACGCGGCCGGGCTGCTCGCCGGATACCTGCTCGACGCCGCGATCGGCGACCCGCGGCGCTTCCACCCGGTCGCCGGATTCGGCACGGCCGCCGCCGCGCTGGAACGCCGGGTCTACCAGCCCCGGCGCCGGGCCGGAGCACTGTTCACCACAGCGGCGGTCGGCGTACCCGTCCTCGCCGGGCTGGCCGCCGGGCGGGCGACCCGCCACGTGCCGGCCGCGCGGTTCGCGCTCACCGCCGCCGCGACCTGGACCGTGCTCGGCGGCCGCACCCTGCGCAAGGAATCCCGGGTGATGGCCCGTCACCTGGGAAACGGCGACCTCACGGCGGCGCGCGGACGGCTCAACCATCTCTGCGGGCGCGACCCGTCCGCGCTCGACGAACCCGAACTGGCCCGGGCCACCGTCGAATCGGTCGCCGAGAACACGTCCGACGCGGTCGTCGCCCCGCTGTTCTGGGGTGCGCTGCTCGGCCCGGCCGGGCTGCTCGGCTACCGGGCGGCGAACACGCTGGACGCGATGGTCGGGCACCGCTCGGTGCGGTACGCACGGTTCGGAACGCCGTCAGCGCGGCTCGACGACCTGCTCAACCTGGCGCCGTCACGGCTGACCGGGCTGCTGACGATCGCGGTGGCGCCGGTGGCCGGCGGGTCACCACGAGAAACGATGCGGGTGTGGCGTCGGGACCGGGCTGATCATCCGTCGCCCAACGCGGGGCAGTGCGAATCGGCGATGGCGGGAGCGCTGGGCGTACGCCTCGGTGGACGCAACGTCTACTTCGGACGTAGCGAGACTCGGCCGTTCCTCGGGGACGGGCCACGGCCGTCGGCGGTGCATCTGAAACGGGCGGCACGGGTGTCCGCGGCGGTGGGGGTGGCGGCTGTGCTGCTGGCGGCCGGGGGTGCGCTGGTTCGTGGAGGCGTGGGGGCGGCTCTGCGTCGTGGCGGAAAGGGCGGAGCCCGATGATCTGGTGGTGGCGGCGGGGGCGGGGGCGGGGCCCGAAGGGCCGCAAACCATGACCGGCGGCCTCCTCGTGACCGGCACCACATCGGACGCCGGCAAAAGCATCCTCACCGCCGGAATCTGCCGCTGGCTGCACCGCGAAGGCGTCCGGGTGGCCCCGTTCAAGGCGCAGAACATGTCCAACAACTCCGTGGTAGTGGTAGCCCCGGACGGCCGTGGCGGCGAGATCGGCCGAGCCCAGGCCATGCAGGCCGAGGCCTCCGGTCTATCGCCGGACCTGCGTTTCAACCCGGTCCTGCTGAAGCCCGGCAGTGACCGTTCGAGTCAGGTCGTCCTGCTCGGCGAGGCCGTGGACACGGTCACCGCGGGCAACTATCGCCGACTGCGTCCGAAGCTGGCCGAGGTCGCCTGGGACACCTTGGCCGATCTGCGCCGCGATTTCGACGCCGTGATCTGTGAGGGCGCCGGCAGCCCGGCCGAGATCAATCTGCGGGACGGCGATTTCGTCAACATGGGTCTGGCCCGCCGGTTCGGCCTGCCGTCGATCGTGGTCGGCGACATCGATCGGGGCGGGGTCTTCGCGGCGTTCTTCGGCACCCTGGCCTTGCTGTCGGCCGAGGATCAGGCGCTGGTCGCCGGTTTCGTGACCAACAAGTTCCGCGGCGATCTGAGCATCCTGCAGCCCGGCAACGACATGATTTCCACGCTGACCGGGCGTCCGGTGCTGGGCGTGTTGCCGTTCCACCGGGATGTCTGGCTGGATGCGGAGGATTCGCTGGCTTACGGGACGACGCTGGGCCGTCCGGGCCCGCCCCGCGGACGGGAGTGGCTGCGGGTCGCGGTGGTCCGCCTGCCGCGGATCTCGAATGCCACGGACGCCGAGGCGCTGGCGGCCGAGCCGGGTGTCCGGGTGCATCTGACGGTCGAGCCGGGTGATGTGGCGGACGCCGATCTGGTGATGCTGCCGGGTTCGAAGGCGACGGTCAGCGATCTGGCCTGGCTGCGCGAGACCGGGCTGGCCGATGCGGTCCTCGCGCATGCTGCCGCCGGGAAACCGCTGGTCGGGGTCTGTGGCGGCTTCCAGATGCTGGCGGAGACGATCGACGACGAGGTGGAGAGCGGTCACGGCGTGGTGCCGGGGCTGGGCCTTTTGCCGGTCGGTGTCACGTTCGCCGCGCGCAAGACCCTCGCGCGCAGTGCGGGTGCGGCGCTGGGCGCGCCGGTGCACGGCTACGAGATCCATCACGGGTACGTCTCCACGGGCACCCCGGAGCCGTTCCTGCACTACGCCGACGGCCGCCCGGAGGGTGCCGTGGCCGGGAACGTCCACGGCACGCACTGGCACGGCGCGTTCGAGTCGGACGAGTTCCGCCGCCGTTTCCTGACCGTAGCCGCGGCGCAGGCCGGCCGGCACGGGTTCACGGTCGCGCCGGACATCCGCTACGCCACGATCCGCGAACGCGCCCTGGACGTCCTGGGTGATCTGGTCGCCGAGCACCTGGACACCGATGCGCTGCGCCGGCTTGTCGAAAACGGGCCGCCACCTGGGCTGCCGTTCGTGCCACCGGGCGCCCCGTAGGGGTCCGACCCTGACGACAGCGTTGCGTCCCGGGCGTACGTTGGGTCCGGCGCGGCCAAGCCGTGCCACAACGACCGCCGTACCCAAAAGACGGGGTGGGATCCATGACGACCGATGACGAGAACCGCCCGGTACGCCGGCGTGTCACGCTGACCGGGATCAGCTCGCGCGCCTGGGAGCACCCGGCCGACCGGGGAGCTCTCTCCGCGTTGCGTGAGCTGCGTGGTTTCGACGACGTGGTGAAGACGTTCTTCGGGATGTGGAACGAGCGCGGCTTCCGGCTCAGCTATCTGGCCGGTTCGATCCGGGTCGACCACCGGCAGTACCCGCGGGTCTACCAGCGTTTCACCGAGGCGGCCAGCACGCTGGACATCGCCGAGCTGCCCGAGCTGTACGTGACGCAGTCGCCGATCATCAACGGCTCGGCGATCGGCCTGGACAAGCCGTTCATCGTGATCACCACGGGCGCGGTGGAGAAGCTCGACGACGACGAGCTGCGGGCCGTGCTCGGGCACGAGCTGGGCCACGTGCGCAGCGGCCACGCCGTCTACAAGACCATCATGATGATCCTGACCAGCTGGGCGGCGAACATCAGCTGGATTCCGGTCGGTGCGATCGCGCTGCGGGCGATCATCGCCGGGATGCTGGAGTGGTGGCGCAAGGCGGAGCTCTCGGCCGACCGTGCCGGCCTGCTCGCCGGGCAGGACCCGGCTGCTTCGCTGCGGCTGCTGATGAAGCTGGCCGGTGGCGGCGACCTGTCGCAGATCGACACCACCGCGTTCCTCGAGCAGGCCGCGGAGTACGAGGGCGGCGGCGACATCCGCGACAGCATCCACAAGCTGGGCATGACCGCGTGGAGCACCCACCCGTTCCCGGTGGCGCGCGCCTCCGAGCTGCGCAAGTGGGTCGACTCCGGGGCGTACGCGCAGGTTCTCGGCGGCGATTACCCGCACCGCGACTCGGACGGCGACTCGTCGTTCTCCGAGGATGCCAAGGCGGCCGCCAAGTCGTACCGGGAAGATTTTGCGAATTCTCAGGATCCTCTGGTCGGGCTGCTGCGCCGGGTCGGTGACGGTGCGTCGGACATGGCCGGTTCGGCGGCCGGCCGGGCGATGAACTGGGCCAGTGACGCGCGGCGCCGGGCGCGCGGGGACAACAACGGGGACAGCAGCGGCGGCGGCCCCGAAGCGAGCTGATTACGATCGGGCGATGAGCCTGACTGAATCCGAGCTGCGCGCCACGATCGCGCGGGAGATGCCCGGTGTCCGCGCCGACCTGGAACGGTTGGTGCGGATCCCGGGCATCGCTTTCGAGGGTTTCGACCATTCACACGTGGAGCGTTCCGCCGAGGCGGTCGCCGAGCTGCTGCGGGGCTGTGGCCTGGACACACAGATCGTGCGGCACGGCGGCCAGCCGGCGGTGATCGGTCGCAGGCCTGCCCCGCCCGGCGCCCCGACGGTGCTGCTCTACGCGCACCACGACGTGCAGCCGGCCGGCGACCCCGCGTTGTGGGAGAGTGCCCCGTTCGAGCCGGTCGAGCGGGACGGCCGGCTCTACGGCCGGGGCGCCGCCGATGACAAGGCCGGGGTGATGGCTCACGTGGCCGCGCTGCGTGCTTTCGGTGACCAGCTCCCGGTCGGTGTCGTCGTCTTCGTCGAGGGCGAGGAGGAGTACGGGTCGGATTCGCTCGACGCGATCATCCAGGCGCACCTGGAGGAGCTGCGTTCCGACGTGATCGTGATCGCCGACTCCGGCAACTGGGACATCGGCCGGCCCGCGCTGACCACCTCCCTGCGCGGTCTGGTCAATCTGTTCGTCGAGGTCAAGGTGCTGAGGAGCGCCGTGCACAGCGGCATGTTCGGCGGTCCGGTGCCGGATGCGCTGATGACCCTGGCGCGGCTGCTCAGCACGCTGCACGACGATGCCGGCGAGGTTGCGGTCGACGGTCTCGTCGGTCGCGAGGGAGCCAGCGTCGACTACCCCGAGGACCGGTTCCGCGTCGAGGCCGGGATGCTCGACGGCGTCTCGCTGATCGGCGGCGGCACGATCACCGACCGGATCTGGACCAAGCCGTCGATCTCGGTGCTCGGCATCGACGCGCCGCGCACGCTGGAGGCCGCCAACGCGCTGCAGGCGACGGCCAAGGCCAAGGTCAGCGTGCGAGTCGCTCCCGGCGACGACCCCAAGTCGGTGTTCACCGCGGTCAAGACCCACCTGGAGAAGCACGTCGCCTGGGGCGCGCACGTCGAGGTGACCCTGGAGAGCGACGGCAACCCGTCGGTCATCGACGCGACCGGCCCCGGTTTCGAGGCCGCCCGCGCCGCGTTCCGGACGGCGTGGGACGGGGCCGAACCGGTGGACATGGGCGTCGGTGGATCGATTCCGTTCATCGCCACCTTCCAGGAGCTGTTCCCGGGTGCGACGATCCTGGTCACCGGTGTCGAAGACCCGCACTCCGCGGCCCACGGACCGAACGAGAGCCTGCACCTGGGCGAGTTCGAGCGGGTCTGTGTCGCCGAGGCGCTGCTGCTCAAGAACGTTGCGGAGACCCTGACGAAGTGAAGTAGGACGGAGTCGCTGATGACCGAGCTGACGTGTGAGGTCCTGGTGGCGGGTGCCGGTCCGACCGGCTTGATGCTCGCCAACTGGCTGACCCGGCTCGGAGTGCAGGTGCTCGTGGTGGACGGCAAGGACGGCCCCACCCGCGAGTCCCGGGCGCTCGTGCTGCAGGCGCGCAGCCTGGAGATCTACGACCAGCTCGGCATCGGCGACCAGGTGCTCGACGCCGCTCGCCGGGCGGAAGGACTGTCGCCCGGCAGCGGCGCCCGGGTGTTCGGGCGGGTGCCGCTCGGGCCACTCGGGAAGGGTGTCACGCCGTACCCCTTTCTCGAAGTGCTCGAACAGAGCCGTAACGAGGAGATCCTCTACGACAATCTGCGCAAACTCGGTGGCGACGTGGCCTGGGAGACCCCGGTCACCGCGATGGTGCAGGTCGAGGAGGGTGTCGAGGCGAAGGTCGGCAACCACACCGTCCGGGCCCGGTTCTGCGTCGGCTGCGACGGGGCTAATTCGGCGGTCCGCAAGGCGCGCCGGATAGCGTTCGAGGGCAGCACCAACGCGCACCGCTTCTACGTACTCGACGCGGTCGGGGCGGCCGGCCTGGTCGCCGAGTCGGTCAACGTGCGGCCGGGCGGGCGCGAGTTCCTACTGGGGTTCCCGATGCCCGGCCGCGGCAACTGGCGGCTGATCGGCCTGGTCCACGACGAGGACGGCGACGGCCGGCTCGACGAGGAGGACGTGCGCGGCCGCCTCCGGGACGTCTTCGCGATCACCTACGCCGAGGCGCGCTGGTTCGCGACGTACCGGGTGCATCACAAGGTCGCCGCGGCGTTCCGCGACGGGCCGTTCTTCCTGGCCGGTGACGCCGGCCACGTGCACTCGCCGGTCGGCGCGCAGGGCATGAACACCGGTTTGCAGGATGCGCACAATCTGGCGTTCAAGCTCGCCGATGTGCTGCAGGGCCGGCGCAAGGATTCCTGGCTCGACCGCTACGAGGCCGAGCGCCGCCCGGTCGCGAAGACGCTGGTCGCCACCACCGACCGGCTCTTCCAGGCGATCACCGACGACCGCCGGGCCGTCCGGGCGCTGCGGACCGCCTTGATCCCGGTGATCGCCCCGATCGCAACCCGGGTGCTGCCGCGCTCGGCGGGCGGGTCACGACTGTTCCAATACGTGTCGCAGATCCGCATCCACTACCCGATCGGGCCGGACGCACGGACGCCGGACGGCAAACGCGACCCGGTCGTCGGCCGCCGCCTGCCCTGGACCGGCGGGAACTTCGGGGTGCTGCGCACCGCTGACTGGCAGATCCACGGATACGGCGGGGTGGAAGGCCCGGAAGCGCCCGATCTGGGCCTGCCGGTGCACATCTTCCCGGCCGCTCCGGCGACGTACCTCAAACCGGGTTTCTTCTATTTGATCAGGCCGGACGGCTTCGTTGCGGCGCGCGCCGAACCGGCCGACGCGGAGGTCAAGTTCCGACACGCGATGGCGGTGTGATCGGCGCTTGATCCTGTTAGGATTCGAACATGCGTTCGATAACTGCTGTTCCCAGTGTCGCCGCGGGCCGGGTCAAGCCCACCGGCCCGCGTGCCACCGTGGATCGGCTTCGGACTCGCGATCGGATCGAGTCGATCGCACGGCTGCGCGCCGCGGTCCGGGCCCTGGGGGACGTCGACGTCTCCGGGTGGGACGATTCCACCCTCACCGAGCATCTCGACGAGCTGTCCCGGGCGCTGTGCGGCCTCGACGCCGAGCTCTCCCGCGTCGCCGAGTCGGTCCGCGCCCGCGGCTTCCGCATCGACGAGCCGCTGGCGGCCTAAACCCAAGATCAAATTCTTCATTGCCTGCGTCCGCCGTGGTCCCGATCGTCGCTCCCGCGGGGACCCTTCCGGGCTGAGCAGGGGCGCGGGGCGCCCCTGAACGCTCAGCCCACAAGGGCGATGTCCGTGGGTGGCCCCGCTCAGAGCAACAAACCCGTCCACAGGCCCCGCCGCCCGGCAGGTCCCGCCCACCGGAGTCCGCGAGGTGGGCGGGTCGGTCCCGGCCGCAACGCGCAGCCGGGGTGCCCGAGCCGCGTTGCCCGGCGGGGTCGAAGCGCAGTTCGCGGGCGGGCGTGCAGGGTCGTCGGTCGGGGATGTGGGCGGGCGGCGCTGCTGACAGGATGGGGTTCGTGCGGTTCATGGACATTGCCGCCACCTCGGCCGCGGTCGCCGCGACCGGCGGGAGGAAGGCGAAGATCGAGCTGCTGGCCGCTGCGCTGCGACAGCTGGAGCCGGACGAGATCGCGGCCGGGTCCGCGTTCCTCGCCGGTGAGCTGAGACAACGGCAGACCGGCGTGGGCTACGCGGGGCTGCGGAACCGACCGGCACCGGCGGCCGAGCCGACCCTGACCGTGGGCGCGGTGGACGCGGCGATCGCCGGGATCGCGACGGTGGCCGGGGCCGGTTCGCAGGCGCGGCGGCGGGAGTTGCTCGGGGCGCTGTTCGGGGCGGCCACCGCCGACGAGCAGCGCCTGCTCGTCGGCCTCTTCGGCGGGGAGTTGCGACAGGGCGCGCAGGCCGGGCTGCTGGCCGAGGCGGTCGCGGTGGCCGCGCAGGTGCCGGTCACGGCCGTCCGCCGGGCACTGCTTCTGTCCGGGGACCTGAAGCAGGTCGCCGTCGCCGCTCTGGCCGGTGGCTCAGCCGCGCTCGCGGAGATCCGGCTGACCGTCGGCACCCCGCTGACGCCGATGCTCGCGCAGAGCGCCCCGGACGTCGGGGCGGCGCTGCTCGCCACCGGCATCCCCGCGGTCGTCGACACGAAACTCGACGGGATCCGGATCCAGGTGCACCGGTCCGGCGACGACGTGGCGGTCTTCACCCGCAGCCTGGACGAGATCACCGAGCGGCTGCCCGGGGTGGTGGCCGCGGTCCGGGCGCTGCCGGTGCGCGAGGTGGTGCTGGACGGCGAGGCGATGGCGCTGGACGAGCAGGGGCGGCCCCGGCCGTTCCAGGAGACGTCGAGTCGCGCTGCCACCCGTGCCGGTGGGAAGGCCGGTGCGGAGGGGGCGGCCCTGGTGCCGTACTTCTTCGACCTGCTGCACCTCGACGGCACGGACCTGCTCGACGAGCCGGGCCGGGTTCGCTGGGCGGCCCTCGCCGACGCGCTGCCGGCCGGGCTGATCGTCGGGCGGGAAACCGTGGAGACCGAGGAGCAGGCCGCGGCCGCGTTCGCCGCCGCGATCGGCGCAGGACAGGAAGGCGTGGTCATCAAGGCCCCCGAGGCGCCGTACGACGTGGGCCGCCGCGGCTCGGCCTGGGTCAAGGTCAAGCCCCGGCACACGCTCGACCTGGTCGTTCTCGCCGTCGAGTGGGGCCACGGCCGGCGCCGCGGCTGGTTGTCGAACCTGCACCTGGGCGCGCGGGACCCGGAGTCCGGCGGGTTCGTGATGCTCGGCAAGACGTTCAAAGGTCTCACCGACGAGCTGCTGCGCTGGCAGACCGAACGCTTCAAGGAACTGGCCGTGGAGGACAACGGCTGGGTGGTGCGGGTGCGCCCGGAGCAGGTGGTGGAGATCGCGTTCGACGGGGTGCAGACGTCACCGCGTTATCCCGGTGGGGTGGCGTTGCGCTTCGCCCGGGTGCTGCGTTACCGCGAGGACAAGTCCGCGGCGGAAGCGGACACCATCGACGCCGTCCGGGCGATCGGTGGCACGTTATAGGGCGGCCAGGCTGCGTACGTAATTGATCTGCTGATTGATGGTGACCACCTCGTCCTCGTGGTCGACCGGGATGCGGGCCACATACTGCTGGGGGCCGCTGGTCAGGGTGACCGTGACCGTGCCCTGCGGCGGCGACTCCTTGATCAGCAGGAGCAGCAGGCTGAGCCCGAGCGTGCACACCGCCAGCCCGAAACCGGCGATCTTGGCCCAGAGCGGGGTGCGGCGCTGGGTGACCCACAACTCGTTGACCTGCCAGCGCGAGCCCGCGAGCGGGAAGTCGCCGACCGGGGTGCGGATCGCCGACGAGGTGATCTCGATCTCCGCGATCCGGACGATGACCGGCCCGGACGCGACCGGCGGCGGACCGGGCGGAATCTGCGGCGGAATCTGCGGAACCGGCGGGACACCGGTCGGCGGGAACGACGGGCCGCCGGTGGGCGGGAACGACGGGCCGCCGGTGGGCGGGAACGACGGGCCGCCGGTGGGCGGCGGTGCGGGGGTGCCCCAGGGGTCGTCCGGCGGGAAGGTCATGACCCGGACATTAATCGGCGCCGTTCTGGGCGGCGAGGCGACGGTCCGCCTCCTCGACGCGATCCACCGATTTCGCGGCCTTCTTGGCGGCGCGAGCGGCGGCGCGCTGGTCGGCTTCCTCGACGCGGTCGCGCGGGCGTGATGCGGCGGCCTGTCGCTGGTCGGCTTCCTCGACGCGGTCGCGCGGGCGTGTCGCGGCGGCCCGCTGCTGGTCGGCCTCTTCGACGCGGTCGCGCGGCTCGGGCCGGCCGGGCGACGCGGCGGCCGGTTCCGGTGCCGGCCGATCGTCGGACGGCGTGTTGTCGCCGCGCGCCTCACGCCGCGCCTGATAGCCGAAGAGCACCAGCGCCATCACCGCGAACAGCCACCACTGAACCGCGTACCCCCCGTTCTGCCAGGCGTCCTCGTGATCGATCGGGATCCGGGAGAACGCCGCGTCGTTGGCCGGGGTCTGCTCGGTGAGCAGCACGTACGCTCCGTACACAGGGAAGGGCAGTTCGTGGGCGAGCTTCGGAAGACTGATCCGCCGGGTGTCCCACCGGCCGTCACGTCGCTCGATGGGGGCAGGTCGGCTTTCCGACAGGTGCACCTGACCGACAACGGTCACCTCGCCGCTCGGTGCGGCCGGGGCCTGCGGCGCCGCGAGCGCACCGGCGCCGGCCGGGGGCACCCAACCGCGATCGACCAGGACAGTTGTCCCATCGGCGAGCACGAGTGGAGTGAGAATCTCGAATCCCACCTCGCCGTTGACCGTGCGCCCCCGCGCCTGGATCTCGTGGGCCGGGTCGTAACGCCCGGTGACGGTCACCTTTGTCCAGGCCAGCGCCTTGCCGGGGGACGCGCCGGGCGTTCCCGGGGCGGTCGGGGCGGCGAGCACCGAGGTGAGCGGGACGGCCTGTGCCGAGTCCGCCGCGTCGATCCGCACGTTGATGTCGTGGCGCTCGTGGTACCGCCGGAGCTGCCAGTTGCCGAGCATCACCATGATCACCGAGGCGACCACCGCCAGGACGGCAGCGGCCAGCCAGCGGGGTGTCAGCAGGAACCGGTACACCCCCCGAGGCTACCCGGCGTGTCGGCAGCGGCCGTCGCAGCCGGGTACTGTGCGAACTCCGGCGGCCAATAGCACGTGACCGCGGGTCCGCGAAACCACCCGGGGGATACATTGATCACCGCCCAGCCTCGTCTGGTCGTGAGTGCGCCGTCGTCCGGCCACGGCAAGACCGCGATAGCCGTCGGTCTGCTCGCGGCGATGGCGGCCCGCGGCGTCCCGACGGCGGGCTTCAAGGTCGGCCCCGATCACACCGACGCGGCCTACCTCGGTCTGGCCGCCGGCCGCCCCGGCCGCAACCTGGACCCGCGCCTCGTCGGCGCGCAGCGCATCGCCCCGCTCTTCGGGCACGGCGCCTCCGGGGCGCAACTGTCCGTCATCGAGGGCGCGATGGGCCTGTTCGACAGCCTCACCGGGCAGCCCGAGATCGACGGCACCGCCGCGGTCGCCGCCGCCCTCCGCGCCCCGGTCGCCCTGGTCGTGGACGTGGCCGCGATGGGTCACTCGCTGGCCGCGCTGGTCCACGGCTTCCGGATGTTCGACGAGATGGTGCACCTCGGCGGCGTGATCCTGAACCGGGTCGCCTCGCCCCGCCACGAGCAGATGCTGCGCAGCGCCCTCGACGACATCGGCATGCCGGTGCTCGGCGCGCTCCGCCGCGGTGACCTGCCCAACGTGCTGCCCTCCCGGACCAACGGCCTGGTGCCGGTCGCGCACCGGACGGTCGAGGCCGGCCGCGCGGTGCGCCGCCTCGGCGAGGCGGTCGCGCAGTCCCTCGACCTGGACCGGCTGATGGCCCTCGCCACCTCGGCACCGGCCCTGCCCGGCCCGATCTGGACACCGGCCGAGGCGGGGGAGCCGGTCGAGATGCGCCCGGTGATCGCGCTCGCCGGGGGTCCCGGGGCCCCTTACACGTACGTCGAGACGGCCGAGCTGCTGACCGCGGCCGGCGCCGACGTCGTCATCGTCGACCCCCTCCGTGACGAGTCGCTGCCGCCGGGCACGCGGGCGCTGATCGTGGGTTCCGGACTTCCCGAGGGGTACGCCGAGGAGCTCTCCGCCAACCGCAGGCTGTGCGCCGGCGTGTCGCAGTTCGCGCGCGACGGCTGGCCGATCGTGGCCGAGGGCGTCGCCCTGCCGTGGCTCGGCCGTGAACTGGACGGGCGAGCGATGTGCGGCGTGCTCGACATCACCGGCGTGACCGGGGAGCAGACCGTCGCCGGTTACCGGGAGGCGACCGCGCCGGCCACGTCCGTGCTGGCGCCGGCCGGTGCGCGGATCACCGGGTACAAGCAGCACCGCGCGCTGGTGACGCCGCGGGCCGGGTCCACGCCGGCGTGGACGTGGGCGGGCGGCAACCCGGAGGGGTTCGTCTGGCGGCAGGTGCACGCCTCGCAGCTCGGCCTGCACTGGGCGGCGGCGCCGGAGATCGCGAAGCGCCTGGTCGCGGCGGCGGTGGCCGGTCCGGCCCAGCAGCCGCAGACGGCCGGGCACGGCCCGGTTCCTCAGCCGCAGACGGCCGGACACGGTCCGGCCCAGCAATCGCAGATGGCCGGGCACGGTCTGGTTCCTCAGCCGCAGACGGCGGGGCACGGTCTGGTTCCTCAGCCGCAGATGGCGGGGCACGGTCCGGCCCAACAACCGCAGACGGCGGGGCACGGTCTGGTTCCTCAGCCGCAGACGGCGGGGCACGGTCACCCGATGAACGGCCCGGCTCCGCAGATGGCCCCGCCCATGCCGATGGGCGCACCCGGCCCGTCCCACGGGATCCCCGGTCCGGCACAGGGAGTTCCTGGCCCGGGGCAGGAACTCCCCGGTCAGGTCCCGGTGGGGGGCCCCGGCGGCGGCCTCGTCCCGGCGATGGCGCACGGTTCCGGGCCGATGCCGGTCGCCGGTGGCGCCTCGCCCGGCCCGGCCTCCGGCCCGCAGGGCCCCGGCATGTCCCCGCCCGACGGCTATGCGGCGGCGCCGGCCCTCCCCGACGGCTACGCGCCCGGCAGTTACGTGCCCGACGGCTACGCGCCGGACGGCTACCCGCCCGACAACTACGTGCCCGACGGTTATGCGCCCGACGGTTATGCGAACGCGCCGCTCCCGCCGAACGGCCCGAACCCGCCGCGTCCCGGCTCCGGCACACCGAACGGCGGCCCGATCCACGGCGGCCCCCACCCCGGCGCCGCCGACAACCGTCCCACCTCGGACATCCAGATCCCGTCCTGACCGATTCCGGCCACCGCTGCCCCGGGCTTCGCGGCGGTGCCCGCCGGACCCGCGGCGTGCCTGATGCGCTGACCGGGAGGTGATCCGCCGGGCTGATCGCCGGAAGCCGCCCACCGTGCCAAAACGGCGTCCGGCGGTCCGGAAAGTGTCGTACCCGCCTCGTAACGTGAGGGGACGACAACCGAAGGAGGACGATCGTGGCCGCTCGCCTGCCGCTGGATCTGGACCCGCCGGTTCGTCAGCTCAGGGCACTGCTGCTGGGGATCGACGACCGCGAGCTGATCGCTCCCACGCCGTGCCCCGGCTGGTCCGTCGCGACCCTTCTCGATCACCTGATGGGCCTGGCCGAGGCGTTCACCCTGGCCGCTCGCAAGGGCGCCGACGCTTCCGGCGACGGTGCGCCGCCGGTGCCGTCCGCGGCCCACCTGTCACCGCACTGGCGCAGCCGCCTGCCGGTCCGGCTGGAGGAGCTCGCCACCGCCTGGAAGGATCCGGCTGCCTGGCTCGGCACGGCCCGCGCCGGTGGTGTGTCGATGCCGGCCCGCCAGATGGGCACCGTCGCGGCGAACGAGCTGGTCATGCACGGGTGGGATCTGGCCCGCGCCACCGGCCAGGATTTCGCCGCCGACCCGCGCGTGCTGGTCACGCTGATCGACTTCCTCGCCGGCGGCCCGCCCGAGGGCACACCGGGTTTCCTCGGCCCGCACGTCACCATCGATCCGGAGGACGCGGAGGAGGATCTGCCGCGCGCCCTGGCCCTCGCCGGCCGTAACCCGTCGTGGCGACCATCCCGGGTGCACGACGTCCCAGCGGCCCGCTTGCACCGCGAGCAGCCCCCGGTTCCGCCTGACCCACGCACCCCGGGCGGACGAGAAGACGCGAGCTGGTCCCGTGGCTGAGGCTACGGCCGCGCGGCCGACCGGCACCTGACCGCCTCCCGGCCCACCGCTCACGCACCGGCCGGGCTCGGCCCGGGCGCAGCCCGGCTGTGGTCCCGGCCGTCGTCCGGTTCCGGTGCCGGCGGCAGCCGGGCTGTGGTCCCGGCCGTCGTCCGGTTCCGGTGCCGGCGGCAGCCGGGCTGTGGTCCCGGTCGTGGCCGGGAGGCCGGGGTTGTTGCCGGGAGGCCGGGGTCGTGGCCGGGCCCGGTGCCGCCGTCTTCGGTCGGGCCGTCCTCGACGGCGTCGGGCCTGCTCGGCCGGCTTCCGCCGGGCGGGCGGTTACCAGACGAGTTTGTCGGAGGGTGGGGTGAACTTGAGTTCGGGCTGCCCCTTCAACGCGTCCCGCAACGTCTGCGCCACCGTGTACTTCGAGATCGTCGACCGCCCGTTCCCCACATAGTGCTCAGGGTTGTCCGGGTCGGCCACGAACGCGGACGCCGCCAGCTGCGGCGTGAATCCGCTGAACCACGCGGTCTTGTTGTTGTCGGTCGTGCCGCTCTTCCCGGCGACCGGCCGCCCGAGCGTGCCGTACACCATCTCGGACGTTCCCCATCCGCCGCAGCTGCCGCGGGCCGCGCCGTACCCGGTGGGGCAGCGCGCGGCGTCGGTCGCCGCCCGGGCCACGTCCTGGCTGAAGACCCGTTTGCAGCGTGGCGCCGCGACGAGTTTCCCGTGGTAGGTGGCGTTCTTGCCGTCGGCGGTGCGGATTGACATGACCGGCAGCGGCTCGCAGTAGCTGCCTTCCGCCGCGACGGTCGCGAACACGTTGGCGACTTCGATCGGGGTGGCGTCGCTGACCCCGAGCGTGAATGCTCCCCATCCGGCCGCGTGTTCCGGGGTGGCCAGTTTCTTGTCCACCGCCGTACGCCATTTCAGCCCGAGTTTCTCCGCCATCGCGACGGCCTTGTCCGCCCCGACGCGCTGTTCGAGCTGGACGAAGTATGTGTTCACGGACTTGCCGAAGCCGCTCCACATGGTCTGGTTCCCGGTCATCGACTTGCTGGAGTTCTTCGGGCACCAGTGTGTCCCGCAGGTCGCCGGCCCGGGCGCGGTGATGTATTTGGAGACGTACCGTTCCGGGGCGTAGTACGACGTGGACAGGGGCAGCCCGGCGTCGAGCGCGGCCAGCATCGTGAAGATCTTGAACGTCGACCCGGCCTGGTAACCGGCCATGTCCCCACCGCCGAGCAGCGGGTTCACGGTGTTGGGGTAGTTACCGCGTACGTCATGTTGTTTCCGATCGCTGTGTTTGCCGTTGTCGTCCTGCTGGAGTGAGTAACGGCGGTTCACGGCCATGCTGACGATCCGCCCGGTGCCCGGCTGGATGACCACTTCACCGTGGGCGAACGGGCTGTTGCGGCTCTCCTTGTCCAGGACGTGCTCCATCGCGTAGGACTGCACCTTGGGGTCGATCGAGGTGACGACGCGGTAGCCGCCGCGGCGCAGGTTCTCCTCGCGTTCCAGGACGTTGCGGCCGAAGGCCGGCTGTTCCCGCCACCAGTTCTTGAAGTAGTCGCAGAAGAAGCCCCAGTCGTTGTGCTTGTTGTTGATCGACACGCAGTCGTTCGGGGGCGTGCTCAGCTTCAGCTTGATCTTGGCTTTCTTGGCGCTCGCCGCCTGCGTCGCGGTGATCGAACCCATTTTCAGCATCTGGTCGATCACGTAGTCGCGGCGTTGCAGCGCGGCATCCTGGTCGCGGATCGCCGGGTCGTACGCGGAGGGCGCCTTGACCAGCCCGGCCAGCAGCGCCGCCTCGTTCAGCGTGAGGTCCTTCGCGGGTTTGGAGAAGAACACCTCGGACGCCGCGTAGATCCCGTAGGCCCGGTGCCCGAAGTACGCGTTGTTCAGGTACCGCTGGAGGATTTCCTGCTTGCTGAGCTGCCGTTCGACCTCGATGGCCAGGCGCATCTCGCGCAGTTTCCGGCTGGCCGTCTGCTCGGTGGCCTCCAGCGCCTCCTTGGGGGTGGAGGCGCTGTCCCGCAGGGCCATCCGCACGTACTGCATGGTCAGCGTCGAGGCGCCCTGGGACACCCCGCCGGCTTGCTGGTTGGCGACGAACGCGCGGGCCACGCCTTTCGCGTCGACCCCGTGGTGCTCGTAGAAGCGGGTGTCCTCGGAGGCCACGATGGCCTGGGTGATGTAGGGCGACATGTCCTTGAGGGCGACCTGCTTGCGGTACTCCTCGTAGAACATGGTCAGCAGCGTCTTTCCGTCCTTGGCGTAGACGTAGGTGGTCTGCGCCGCGGGCACCTCGACGAGCTCTTCGGGCATGTTGCCGAGGGCGTCGGTGCCGGCCTTGACGCCCATCCCGGCGAGCGCGGTGAAGGGATAGGAGAGGCCGGCGAGGACCAGGCCCGCGATGAGCCCGGCACGGATCAGGAGGGCGACTCTTCCGGCTACGGTGGGGCGTCGGTCAGTCACTCTCTGAAGGTATGACAAATCGCCTCATGTTCCCCACGAATCAGCCGGAGAACGCCAGTCAGGCATGCTGAGCGCATGACGTACGACCTCGATCATCACGGCGACGCCGAGGTGGGCGCCGGCCTGATCGACCTCGCGGTCAACGTGCGCCACCAGCCGATGCCCGGCTGGCTCGCCGATCCGATCCGCGACGCGCTGGGCCGGCTCTCCGCCTACCCGGACGCGACCGGGGCCACCGCCGCGGTGGCCGAGCGGCACCGCCGGGACCCGTCCGAGGTGCTGCTGACGGCCGGTGCCGCCCAGGCGTTCGTGCTGCTCGCGCAGGCTTTGCGCGGGGCGCGGCGGCCGGTCGTGGTGCACCCGCAGTTCACCGAGCCGGAGGCCGCCCTGCAGAACGCCGGGCACGTCGTGGAGCGGGTGCTGCTGCGCGAGCAGGACGGCTTCCGGCTCGACCCGGCGCTCGTCCCCGACGACGCCGACCTGGTCTTCGTCGGCAACCCCACCAACCCCACGTCGGTCCTGCACCCCGCCGGGGACGTGGCGAAGCTCGCCCGGCCGGGCCGCGTGCTGGTGGTCGACGAGGCGTTCGCCGACACGACGTACCGGGAGAATTGTCCCGAGGAACCGGAGTCGCTGGCCGAACGCCGTGACCTGCCCGGTCTCGTCGTCCTGCGGAGCCTGACCAAGACCTGGGGCCTGGCCGGCCTGCGGATCGGATATCTGCTCGGCCCGGCCGAGCTGGTGCCCCGGCTGGCCGCCGCCCAGCCGCTCTGGGCGGTCTCCACGCCGGCCCTCGCGGCGGCGACCGCGTGCGCGTCGCCGGCCGCGGTCACCGCCGAGCGCGAGATCGCGGCCGCGGTCGCCGCCGAGCGAATCCATCTGGTGGAACGGCTGAGGGAGGTGCCGAAGGTCACGGTTCCCGGCGATCCGGCGTCGGCTTTCGTTCCGGTCCGCGTCGAAGGTGCCGATGAGATCCGCGTTGAGCTGCGGAAACGCGGATTCGCGGTACGCCGTGGCGACACCTTCCCGGGGCTGGGCCCCGACTGGTTACGGATTGCGGTGCGCGACACTGCCACCACGGACCGATTCATAGCGGCCCTGGAAGAAGTGATCGAGGAGCGATCGTGACCCTGGAGACCACCCTGGCGGCGATCCGCCCGGCCGACGAGCAGGCCGTGACCGCCGCGCGTGACCTGCAGTCCCGGCTCACCAAACCGGCCGGCTCGCTGGGGCACCTGGAGGAGCTGTCGGTCCGGCTGGCCGGGCTGGCCGGGGTCTGCCCGCCGCCGTTGCCGGAGCCGGCCACGGTCGCGGTCTTCGCCGGTGACCACGGCGTGCACGCGCAGGGCGTCAGCCCGTGGCCGCAGGAGGTCACCGCCCAGATGGTGGCGAACTTCGTGGCCGGTGGCGCGGTGGTCAACGCGTTCGCCCGGCAGGCCGGCGCGGACGTGATGGTCGTCGACGCCGGGGTCGCGATCCCGCTGCACGGCGGCGCCACCCTGCTGGACGCCAACATCCGCCGCGGCACCCGGGACATGACCGTCGAGCCGGCCCTGACCCGCGAGGAGGCCCTGGCCGCGGTCGAGCTGGGCGTCGCGGTCGCCGGTCAGTTGGTCGCGTCGGGCGCGAAATGCCTGCTCACCGGCGACATGGGGATCGCCAACACCACCCCGGCGGCGGCCCTGATCGCGGTCTTCACCGGGTCCGCCCCGGCCGCCGTGACCGGGCGCGGCACCGGCATCGACGACGAGACGCTCGCGCGCAAGACCGACGTGATCGCGGCCGCGCTCGCGAAGCACACCCCCGACCCGGCCGACCCGCTCGGCGTCCTCGCCACGGTCGGCGGTCTGGAACACGCCGCGCTGACCGGGTTCGTCCTGGGCGCCGCCGCGAACCGGGTGCCGGTGATCGTGGACGGGGTGATCGCCGCCTCGGCCGCGCTCGCCGCCGCCGCGTTCGCGCCGGACGCGGTCGCCGCGATGGTCGCCGGGCACCGCTCGGCCGAGCCGGGCGCCACCGTCGCGCTCGCCCACCTCGGCCTCGAACCGCTGCTCGACCTCGGGATGCGGCTCGGCGAGGGCAGCGGCGCGGTGCTGGCGCTGCCGATCGTCGCGGCCGCCGTCCGGGTCCTGCACGAGGTCGCCACGTTCGATTCCGCGGGAGTGTCGGAGAAATGAGCCTTTACCCCCTCGCCCTTCGCCTCGAGGGCCGCCGCGTCCTCGTCGTCGGCGGCGGCTCGGTCGCCACCCGCCGCGTCCCCGCGCTGATCGCGGCCGGCGCGCAGGTCGCGATCGTCTCGCCCGTGCTCACGCCCGCCCTGCAGGCCCACGTCGACGCCGGCCGTGCCACCTGGACGCCCCGGCGGTTCGAGGCCGCCGACGTCGGCGGCGCCTGGCTGGTCCACGTCGCGGTCGACGACCCCGAGGCGGCGGCCCAGGTCAGCGCGGCCGCCGAGGATCAAAGAATTTTTTGCGTACGGGCGGACGACCGCGACGCCGCCACCGCCTGGACCCCCGCCGTGACCCGCCACGGTCAGGTGACCGTCGCGGTCACCGACGGTGGCGACCGCCGGCGCGCGATGGCGGTCCGTGACCTGGTCGCGCACGCGCTCGAAGCCGCACCCCCGGCCTCGCCCGAACTCAAGGGTGTCGCGCTCGTCGGCGCCGGCCCGGGCGACCCGGAGCTGATCACGATCAAGGGTCGCCGCCTGCTCGCCGCGGCCGACGTGGTGGTCGCCGACCGGCTCGTCCCCGGCATGCTCCTCGGCGAGTTGCGGCCCGAGGTCGAGCTGATCGACGCCGCGAAGATCCCGTACGGGCCGTCCGCCGCGCAGGGCGAGATCAACCGGATCCTGGTCGACCGGGCGTTGCAGGGCAAGTTCGTGGTCCGGCTCAAGGGCGGCGACAACTTCGTCTTCGGCCGTGGTGGCGAGGAGGCTCTGGCCTGTGCCGAGGCGGGCGTCCCGGTACTGGTCGTGCCCGGCGTGACCAGCTCGATCGCGGCGCCCGCGCTGGCCGGCATCCCGGTCACGCACCGCGGGGTGGCTCACGAGTTCACCGTCGTCTCCGGGCACATCCCGCCCGACCACACGGACTCGCTCGTCGACTGGCCGTCCCTGGCCCGCCTCCGCGGCACCCTGGTCGTCCTGATGGGCCTCAAGAACCTGCCGAAGATCGCCGAACGCCTCCTCGCCGAGGGCCGCGACCCGTCCACCCCGGTCGCCGTGATCCAGGAAGGCTCGACGGCCCACCAGCGCTCCCTGCGCGGCACGCTCGCCACCATCGCGCAGGAGGTCGTCACGGCCGGCATCCGCCCGCCCGCGGTCGTCGTCATCGGCGACGTCGTCGCGGTCACGGAGGCGTTCACCCCGGCCGCGGGCTGACGGCGTACCGGAGCAATCGGCGCCGGGCCTGAAGCGGCCCGGCGCCGGACAGCGTGGTTCTCAGTCCTTCTCGTCGGCGCCGAGCTCGTCGAGGAACGTGCGGGCCCAGCGCGCCACGTCGTGTGTCCGCAGATGGCGCTGCATGACCCGCATCCGGCGTTTGAGCTCGGCCGGCGAGGAGCTGATCGCCCGCAGCAGTGCGTCCTTCACCCCGTCGGGGTCGTGCGGGTTGCACAGGAACGACTGGCGCAGCTCCGTGGCGGCGCCGGCGAACTCGCTGAGGATCAGCGCGCCCCCGGTGTCGCCGCGGCAGGCGATGTACTCCTTGGCGACCAGGTTCATCCCGTCGCGCAGCGGGGTCACCATCATGACGTCGGCGGCCGCGTACATCGCGGCGAGTTCCTGTTTGTCGACGGATTGGTGCAGGTAGTGCACGGCGGGCGTGCCGACCTTGCCGAACTCGCCGTTGATCCGGCCGACTTCGCGCTCGACCTTGATCCGCAGCGTCTGGTAGTGCTCGACCCGTTCCCGGCTCGGCGTCGCGACCTGCACCATCACCGCGTCGCCGACGTTCAGCTTGCCGTCGGCGAGCAGCTCGCGGAACGCTTTGAGGCGCAGCTCGATGCCCTTGGTGTAGTCGAGCCGGTCGACGCCGAGGATGACCGTTTTCGGATCGCCCAGCTCGGCGCGGATCTGCTTGGCCCGGGCCTGCACCGCCGGGTCGGCCGCCAGCCGCTCCATCTCCTTGGTGTCGATGCTGATCGGGAACGCGCCGGCTTTCACCTTGCGGCCGTCCACCTGGATGGACTGGCCCTCGTAGCGCAGGCCGAGCAGGTGCCGGGCCAGCCGGACGAAGTTCTGCGCGGCCAGCCGCTGCTGGAAGCCGACCAGGTCGGCGCCGAGCAGCCCGCGCAGGATCTCGGCGCGGAACGGCATCTGCATGAACAGCTCGATCGGCGGGAACGGGATGTGCAGGAAGAACCCGATCCGCAGGTCGGGGCGCATCTCGCGGAGCATCGCCGGGACCAGCTGGAGCTGGTAGTCCTGCACCCAGACGGTGGCGCCCTCGGCCGCCACGTCCGCCGCGGCCTCGGCGAACCGCTGGTTGACCAGGCGGTACGAGTCGCGCCAGCGACGCTTGTAGACCGGGGTCTCCACGGCGTCGTGGTAAAGCGGCCAGATCGTCGCGTTCGACTGGCCCTCGTAGTAGCGCTCGAGTTCCTCGGCGCTCAGTGGCACCGGATGGATCTTGATGCCTTCTAGTTCGAACGGCTCGTGGACGGCACCGTCGCCGCCAGCCCAGCCGATCCAGGTCCCACGGTGCTCGGTGAGCACCGGGTGCAACGCCGTGACCAGGCCGCCCGGGCTGGGCCGCCACTGGCGTTCCCCGTCCGGCGTGATGACCTCGTCCACGGGCAAACGGTTGGCTACGACGACGAAGGAACTTCGCTCGGCCACGCTGAGTACACCTCCGGGTGGTTTCTGTTCCCAAGCCGAGCCTACTGTGCGTAGCCAGCCCGGGTCGTACCCGTCTACCGGTCCTGCGGTTTTGACCGGGGTGCCATCCTGTGCCGGTGGCATCCCTCGATGATCATTCCCGGCCGCGCCGCCCGATTTTCTATCCTGTGGTGATTGCCACGGCGATGCTGACGATCCTGGGCATGATCGGCGGATACCTCCTGAATCAGCACCGTAAACAATCGTCGGCCTCGAGCTCGGGCACCTCCTCGGCCACTCCTGCCGAGGGGGAGTCGTCGTCGCCGCCGACGATGCTGCCGACGGAGGGGGAGTGCACGTCACATACCCAGAAGATGGCCCGTGACATCGGTGCGATCGGGATTCTGTCGCAGGTCCTGCGGGTCACCACGGACCGCGGTTCAGTGGTCTGGATCTGCCAGGACGACGGGGGAAACCTCTTCTACCACGCGAACAAGGGTGGCGAGAAGGCCAAGTGGGTGGAGGGTTCCACCGCGCTCTTCCTGCCCGGGGTCGAGCACGAGCCCGACGGAAGTTTCCGGGCCGTCGCGAGCTGGGACGGGACCACCTTCGACGTGAACACCGAGCGGCTGCTGATCACCAGGGGCGACGTCACGGTGCGCTCCGAGAAGGTGGTGGGTGGCTGACCGCCGGGGTTGGCGTTGGAGGTGACCGCGGGACCTGGAAAGATTGTCCTTTGATTCGGCACCGAACATCGACGATCGCGGAGGTAGGGCACACCGTGGCCCAGTACATCTACGTCCTGGAAAAGGCGCGCAAGGCGCACGGCGACAAGGTCGTGCTCGACAACGTGACGCTGAGCTTCCTGCCGGGCGCCAAGATCGGTGTCGTCGGCCCGAACGGCGCCGGTAAGTCCAGCCTGCTCAAGATCATGGCGGGGCTCGACAAGACGAGCAACGGCGAGGCCCGGCTGATGCCCGGCTACACCGTCGGCATGCTCGCGCAGGAGCCGCCGCTCAACGACGCGAAGACCGTTCTCGGCAACATCGAGGAGGCGGTCGCGGAGACGAAGGCCAAGCTCGAGCGGTTCAACAAGATCGCCGAGCAGATGGCCACCGACTACACCGACGAGCTGATGGAGGAGATGGGCAAGCTCCAGGAGGAGCTCGACCACCTCGACGCGTGGGACGTCGACTCCAAGCTCGAGCTGGCGATGGACGCGTTGCGCTGCCCGCCGCCGGACGCCGACGTCACCCAGCTCTCCGGTGGTGAGCGCCGCCGGGTCGCGCTGTGCAAGCTGCTGCTCGAGGCGCCCGACCTGCTGCTGCTCGACGAGCCCACCAACCACCTCGACGCGGAGAGCGTGAGCTGGCTGGAGCAGCACCTCGCGAAGTATGCGGGCACCGTCCTGGCCATCACCCACGACCGGTACTTCCTGGACAACGTGGCCGGCTGGATCCTCGAGCTGGACCGTGGCCGCGCCATCGGGTATGAGGGCAACTACTCGACGTACCTGGAGAAGAAGGCAGCGCGTCTGGCGGTCGAGGGCCGCAAGGACGCGAAGATGAAGAAGCGCCTCACCGAGGAGCTCGAGTGGGTGCGCTCGAACGCCAAGGCGCGCCAGACCAAGAGCAAGTCCCGCCTCGACCGGTACGAGGAGATGGCGGCCGAGGCCGAGAAGACCCGGAAGCTGGACTTCGAGGAGATCCAGATCCCGCCGGGCCCGCGTCTGGGCAACACCGTGATCGAGGTCAACGGCCTGACCAAGGGCTTCGAGGGCCGGACCCTGATCAACAACCTGTCGTTCTCGCTGCCGCGCAACGGCATCGTCGGCATCATCGGGCCGAACGGCGTCGGCAAGACCACGCTGTTCAAGACCATCGTCGGGCTCGAGCAGCCGGACGAGGGCTCGGTGCGCATCGGTGAGACGGTCAAGCTGTCGTACGTCGACCAGAGCCGTTCCGGTCTCGACCCGTCCAAGACGCTGTGGGAGGTCGTCTCCGACGGTCTCGACCACATGATGGTCGGCAAGGTCGAGATGCCCTCCCGGGCGTACGTGGCGGCGTTCGGCTTCAAGGGGCCGGACCAGCAGAAGTCGACCAAGGTCCTCTCCGGCGGTGAGCGCAACCGGCTCAACCTGGCGATGACGCTGAAGATCGGCGGCAACGTGATCCTGCTCGACGAGCCGACCAACGACCTGGACGTCGAGACGCTCTCCAGCCTGGAGAACGCGCTGCTGGAGTTCCCCGGCTGCGCCGTGGTCATCTCCCACGACCGGATGTTCCTCGACCGGGTCGCCACCCACATGCTCGCGTGGGAGGGCACCGACGAGGAGCCGGACAAGTGGTTCTGGTTCGAGGGCAACTTCGAGGCGTACGAGAAGAACAAGATCGACCGGCTGGGCGCCGACGCCGCCCGTCCGCACCGGGTCACGTACCGCAAGCTGACGCGTGACTGATTCCGGCAGGTTCGTTTACGACGTGCCCGTGCGCTGGTCCGACATGGACGCGTACGGGCACGTCAACAACGCGCGCTTCCTCACCCTGTACGAGGAGGCGCGCGTGGCGATGTTCTTCGTCGGGGCACGCGAGCGGGGCCTCGGCTCGTTCGAGGAGGGCATCGTCATCGCCCGCCACGAGATCGACTACCTGCGCCCGGTCGACTTCGGTGAGCCGGTGCGCGTCGAGATGTGGATCTCCGAGCTGCGGGCGGCGGCGTTCACCGTGTCGTACGAGTTGTTCGACGACGGTGTCCTGGCCAGCCGCGCGAAGTCCGTCTGCGTGCCGTACAACCTGGCCGACGGGCACCCCCGGCGGCTCACGCCCGCGGAGAAGGACTTCCTGAAGCCGTATTCCGGGGGCGGGTCATGAGTGGCCACGGCCTGCTCGGGGTTCCCGACGCAGGCGCGTTCCTGGCCCGCCTGACCCGGCTGGACCCGGGAGCACCGGTCCGGCTGCGGTCGACCGGCGGCCGGACCGCCCTCTGGGCCCACCTGCCCTGGGACGTGCTGGTGACCCGCGAGGTGGCCGGCCCCGGTCCGGGTGACGCCACCGTCTCCGCCGCCGGTCTGCTCGCTGTCCTGGCCGCCGGTGGCGAGGAGTTGCCGGAGCGGCGGGACACGCAGTGGCGCTGGCCGTTGCCACCGGCGAGGAGCACCGCCGTCGAGTCCATCTCCGGCACCGAGCTGGCTCAGCTCGCCGCGGCGGCCGCCGGGACCCTGCGGGAGATCGCCGCGGGCGGGGTCGCCGGTCGCGTCGTCGGTCAGCGGGCGGTCCGCGACGCACTCCTCGATCACGTCGCGCTGGTCGTCACGCACGAGCGCGGCGAGCCGGTCCAGGTGTCCCAGCGACTCGTCCAGGCGGTCGCCCGGATGGGTTTTCTGGGCCCGCGCGGCGGTGAGCCGGCCGAGGCTCGAGTTAGGACAGCGGGACACTGGGTGGGAATTTCAGCACCATATGGAGTCGCGTGGCGACAGAGCGCCCACAAATTGACCGTTACGCCGATGCCAACTCACCCGAACGGGTGAGGCTCTATCGGCCTTCCGGTCCCGCCCTCCCGTTGGGGGGATGACCTTTAGGAAACGGTTGGGTACCGTCGGCCCTCGGATCTACTGCAACGTCCGGCAGCGGGTCTGTTGGGGAGCGAGGTGGGCACGATGCCGTGGTGGTCTTGGCGTCCGGGAACGGCCGCGGATAACGAGCCGGATACCGGTGGCGAGGTGGCGGTGCAGAGCACCGTCCGCGTGAGTGTCCCGGCCCAACGTGAGCCAGGTCGCACGGGCCCACCGGCGGAACTGCCGTCGTCCGGCTCCTGCGACCAGGTCGAGCAGGTGTCGCTGGCACGCATCGGCAAGGCCCTCGACCTGCTCGACATCCGGTTCCTCGCCGACGGCGGCGGCAGCCTCCTCGCGATGTGGGAGCGGCACGCCGTGCTGTTCACGCTGGAGGGGCCGGAGGACGAGATCCTGGTCATGCGGGCCCGTCCCCACGCGACCGTCCCGCCGGACTGGGCCGACCGCGCCTACCGGATCGTCAACGAGTGGAACCACACGCGCCGCTTCTGCAAGGCGTATGTGGGTGACCCGACCGAGCGCGGGCAGCTCCCGATCTACGCCGAGCTGCAGGTGCCGCTGGCCGCCGGAGCCCACGACCCGCTGCTCGTCGAGCTGCTCGACTGCGGCGCCGCTGTCGCCACGTCGTTCGTCGACTGGCTCCACGACGAGGGCGCACTGCTCTGAGGACCTGAAGATCAACATCAAGATCTTCAGGTCCTGGCTCCGCTGTGGTCGCCGATCGTCGCTCCCGCGGGGACCCTTCCGGGCCTCGCAGGGCCGTGGCCGGCCCTGAACGCGAGGCCCGTAAGGGCGACGTCCGTGGGTGGTCCCGCTCAGGGCGACAAACCCGTGCTGGACCCGCCCGCCGCCCGGACCGCCCGCCTGCGTCGCGGACTCCGGGCGGGCAACTCAACAGCCTCGACGGGTGTGTTGCTCTGACCGTGCCCACCCGCGGACGCCGCCCTTGCGGGCCGAGCGTTCTGGGCGCCCCGCGCCCTGCTCGGCCCGCAAGGGTCCCCGCGGGAGCGACGGTCTGTACCCCGGCGGAGACAGGCAATGCAGAATTTGATCTTGGAAGGGTCTCAGTCCAGGGGGAACATGCCGAGGCGGCCGTGGTACTCCTTGCCGAGTTCGTCGGTGTCGGAGCCGACCAGCAGCCCGCGCGGCACGGTGAGGAAAGCGCGCACTCCCACCCCGCGCGCCCGCGTCGGGTTCCAGGACAGCGCCTTGCCGGTGATCGGGCTGACCGCGCCGATGCCGGGCCGGGAGACCGCGCCGGGCCCGGGGCCGTTGCCGTCGGTGCCGTAGGGGTTGTCGAACCAGCGCTGGTGCCCGCCGAGGTAGACGGCCGGTCCGGTGATCGCGACGGCGTAGAGCGAGTCCCCGCCGGTCCGCTGCACCCAGGTCGGCCGCTGCTCGCCGATCCGGTTCGTCTCGAATCGCGCCGCCGAGTCGCACAGTTTCTGCGCGGAGGAGGCGCGGCCGGTGGCGGCGACCACGAAGTACGACCCGTCGGGCGAGAACTTCACCTGCCGCAGGTAGGTGTCGAAGCCTTTCATGCACTGCGGCTCGTAGGCCCGCGTGTACCAGCGGGAGAGTTCCGCCGACGACCCGCCGACGTCGAACTGCGCGATCTGGGTCCGGGTGTAGCCGTCGGCCTTGAGGAACGCGCCGACCGCGACGAGTTTGCGGCCGTCCGCGGTGACGTCGAGGTGCTCGACCCGGACGCGGCTCAGCCCCGGCCCGCTCAGCTGCGCGTCGAAGCCCTGGTCGACGGTTCCGGTCTCGGCGTCGAGGCGGGCCAGCGCGACCCGCTCGGTGCCGTTGATCGCGGAGAACGTGCCGCCGGCGTAGAGGCGGTCGCCCCGGGTGGCCAGCGCCCGCACGTCACCCCAGTTGACCTTCGCCCGGAACGACGTGTCCCGGTTGCCGCTGCCCAGCCAGAGGCGGGTGATGCCGCGCTGGGCGACCCCGTTGACGCTCTTGAACGCGCCACCGGCGTAGACGGTGCCGTCGGCGCCCGGCGCGAGCGAGTAGATGGCGCCGTCCACCTCGGGGGCGAACGACCGGATCGAGCCGTCGTCCAGGTCGAACGCGAAGATGTTCTTGCGGCTCAGCGTGGTTCGCCGGCTGCTGTCGGCGACCTTCGTGAACGCGCCGCCGACGATCACCGTGTCACCGACGACGGCGAGCGCCCACACCGTGCCGTCGAGCACGTGCGGGGTCCAGTCGACCGGGTTCGCCGAGACGATCCCGGACTGCGTGATGTCGGCCGCCGCCGGTGGCGGTGAGCCGGCCACAGTGGCTACGAGGACGGTGGCGACGGCCAGCAGGCGACGGCGCATGGGGCGGCTCCTGGATCGGGGATGGACATCCCGATCAACGAACCACCAGCGAGGGCGTCACGTCTCGCTGTTGACCATGAAGTACGCCGCGCGCTCCAGATAATCCCAGAGCGTCGTCTGCTGCGGCTCGGGCAGGGCCAGCGACTCGACGGCCGTGCGCATGCGGGCCAGCCAGGCATCCCGCTCGGCCGGGCCGACGCGGAACGGGGCGTGCCGCATCCTCAGGCGGGGGTGGCCGCGAGTCTCCGAATACGTGCTCGGGCCGCCCCAGTACTGCATCAGGAAGAGCCGCATCCGTTCCTCGGCCGGGCCCAGATCCTCCTCCGGGTACATCGGCCGGAGCAGCGGGTCGGCGGCGACCCCCTCGTAGAACTTGGCGACCAGGCGACGGAACGTGGGTTCGCCGCCGACAGCGGTGAAGAAGCTGGCCTCTTCCGGTACGGGTGCGCTCACCCGTCCATCCTGCCAGCCCCGGGCCGTGGCTCGTCCGCAGGCGGGGGCGGATCGGCCGGCCCCGGGTACCACGCCGGGGGCACCGCGGAGCGCGGCACGAGGCGCGACGCGGCGATCCGCTCGGACAGCCCGCTCGTCTCCAGTGACTCGGTCAGCGCCCGGCGCAACTCGCGCTGCACGATCGCCTGGCTGTCGGCGGTGGTCTTCGCGATCGTCCGGATCGTCGCGCCGTCCACGGTGAGGGTCTCCACCCCGACCACGTCGGGCGCCTCGATGAACTCGGTCTTGTGCTCCGGGTGCTGGGCGACCGCTTCGGCGGCCCGTTTCAGCACCGCGATCGCCTCCTCCGAGTTGACGAAGCCGATCGGGACGTCGATCACGACCATCGCCCAGCCCTGGCTCTTGTTGCCGACCCGGACGATCTCACCGTTGCGGATGTACCACAGCACACCCCGTGAGTCGCGGACCGTGGTGATCCGCAGGCCGACGCTCTCGACCACGCCGGTGGCCTCGCCGAGGTCGACGGTGTCGCCGACGCCGTACTGATCCTCCAGGAGCATGAACAGGCCCGCTATCAAGTCCTTGACCAGGCTCTGCGCGCCGAAACCGAGGGCGACGCCGACGATGCCGGCGCTGGCCAGCAGCGGGCCCAGGTTGAAGCCGAACTCGCCCATCACCAGCAGCGCCGCCATGGTGAAGACCACCGCGCTGACGAAGCTGCGCAGCACCGAGCCGATCGCCTCGGCCCGCTGGCGCCGTCGCTCGGGGATGAACTGCCCCTCCTCGGCGGACTCGACGACCTTCTCGCGGAGCGGCTTGAGCAGCGCCGGCATCGCGGCCCGCGAGGTGCTCGCGGTGAGCCGGCTGATCGCCCGGTGCAGGGCCCAGCGGATCAGCAGCGCGATCAGGATGATCGCGAGGATCCGGATCGGCTTCACGATGATCAGGTAGCCGCTGTTGGCGAGCCACTGACTGTCGGTCTGCTGATAGAGCCAGGTGCAGAACGCGTCGGACTTGCACGACGCGGTGACATCGGGGGTGGTGAAGACGTTCACCGAGGCGGACGGAGCGGGGGTCGGAGCGAGGAGCCACACGGGGAGTCAAAGTACCGGGTCCGGCTGAGCCGGCGACGTCAGACGTTTACCGCCCGGCCACAGATTGTGCTCGCCATTTCGTCATCCATCAGGGACTATTGGCGCACAGGCTTCGTCAGCGAGGCCCAGATCACACACGGCTGAGCTACGGGAGCGCTACACAGCAACTGACACCGGAAGGGTGATCGCGATGCCTGACATACGACCCATAGTGGGCTCTTCCGCGTTGGTCCTGAACGCTACCTACGAGCCTCTGTGCGTCGTATCGGTGCGTCGAGCCACGATCCTCGTCCTGACCGACAAGGCGGAGTGCGTCTCCGACGGTGACGGCATGTTGCACAGCGCGCACGAGGAACTCCCGGTCCCCTCTGTGGTCCGTCTCACGCGGTATGTGAAGGTGCCCTACCGCACACACGTCGGTCTTTCCCGCCGGGCCATCTTCGCCCGTGACGGCGGCCGCTGCGCCTACTGCCGCGGTTCGGCCGAGACCATCGATCACGTCTTCCCGCGCTCCCGCGGCGGCCTGCACGCCTGGGAGAACGTGGTGGCCGCCTGCGCCAAGTGCAATCACAGCAAGGGTGACAAGACCCCGGCCGAGCTCGGCTGGCGGCTGCATGCGATACCGCAAGCCCCACGCGGGGTGGCCTGGCGGGTGCTCGGGCACCGCACGCCCGATCCCCGTTGGAGGGACTGGCTGGATCTTCCTGACCACCACGCCGCCCCGGCCCTCGAGGCCGAGGCGGCGTAACTATTTCCTGGCTCTGATCAGCGAGGCGTAGACGACGACGTTGTCGGAGTAGCCCTGGTCACCCCCGAGCCACGTACCACCGCAGGTCATCAGGCGTAACGAGGGCCGGCTGTAGTCACCGTAGACACGGTGCACGGGCAGCCGGTCCTTGTCGTAGTGCTCGACCGAGTTCACCTCGAACACCGCGACCGTCCCGTCCGCGCGGCCCACCTCGATCAGCTGTTTCGGTTTCAACTTTCCAAGATCATGAAAGACCGATTCTCCCGTACGGGTGTCGGCGTGCCCCACGAACAGAGCCGGCCCGAACTGCCCCGGGGTGGGCCCGCCGTCGAACCAGCCGACCTCGTTGTGCCGTTTCAGCGGCGGCACGTCGACCGTTCCGTCCGCGGCCAGCCCGACGTCCAGGACCGGGGCGTCGACCTTCAGCTCGGGGATGGTGAGCCGTTCCGGGCGGCTCGGCTCCAGCACCGGGAACGCCCGTGGCGGCGGCTCGTCCGGCCCGCTGAACAGGCCCAGGTCGAAGCCGCTGGAGACGCCGAGGCCCATGCCGACGGCGAAGAGCCCGAGGAACGCCAGGATCAGGGCGATCCAGCCGATCGGCCGGCGGCGCCGGCGGGCCGGGGCGGGACGCGGGGCCGGGGTCCGGCGGGGACGCGGCACCCGGAAGGCGGACCGGCCACCCTGCGGGCGGGGCGCCGGCAGCGGGCCGGTCACCACACCCTCGGGCGGGGCGCTGATCTGAGCGGGGCGTTTGCGGCGGACGGCTTCGGGCACCCCGGCCTCGTCGCTCACCGTGCGGCCTGCCGGCGGCGCGCGGACACCAGGGCGAGCACGGCAGCCGCCGTCATCACCGTGAGCCCGCCCCCGATCAGCAGCCGAGCGGTCCGCTCCGGCGCCGTGCCCCCGCCCCCGGTGGCCGGCCCGCGGCTCGGCTCGACCTTGGCCAGCACGTGCAGGGTGGTGCTCGCGCTCTTCCCGTCCGGGCAGTGCAGCACCACCGGGTAGTCGCCGGCTTTCTGACCGGTGGGCACCTTGACGGTCGCGGTGAGGAAGCCGAACTCCGGCTCGACCGGCACCGAGCCGATCGGGCCGGCGGTGACCGTGGCCGCCTTCAGGTTGTCGTCGCAGGAGGCGCGCAGCGACAGCTGGTCCCCGGCGCGCACCGTGCTCGGGTTGGCCTCGACGAACACCGCCGGGGCGGCCTGGGCCGGCACCGCGAGCGCCGGTAGGAACAGAACTGCGGCCAGGCGCATCGAGAATCCCCCCTCTTGCCGTTGGCGGGCGGAAAGCACGCGGACGGCGCGTGAAGGTGATTTTCGCATCGCCAGGCACATTCCGCGTAGATCCCGACGGCGTGAGACCCCGGTTCGAGACCCGACGGTCCGGCACGACTCGTGCTCCGCTACCGTGATTGATGTTCGACTCAAATGAGGATCACCGGCGCCTGGGGGCGTTCAGTTGTCTGTAATCACAACCGTTCTGGTCTATGTGATCATCCCGGCCGCGGTCATCGGCGCGGTGGCGACGATCGTCTTCGCCGGCTCCGACAAGGCCAAGCCGTCCCGTCGGTACCGTCCGGGGCGGCCGTACGAGTTCGCGCCGATGTGGTTCCTGTCCGCGCCCAAGAGCGCCGCGGCGGACCACGGCCACGTGACCCCGGCGATCGAGCGCGGACTCGTCATCGAGGACAGTTCCGGCGCTCCGGTCCGGCCCGGCCCGACAGGAGGCGCAAGTGACAAGTGGTGAGCCGGTCGAGGGCGAGAGTCCCTTCACGACCCGTCAGCTGCTGCGCCTGGACGAGGCGCTCCGGATCGCCGACCAGGCGACCGGCCTGACGTTCAGCATCTACCTCGGCGAGCTCGAGGAGCCGATCCGCGAGTCGGCCGAGAAACTGCACGCGCAGATCGCCAACCCGCAGAAGGCGGTGCTGCTCGCGGTCTCGCCGAGCCAGCGCCGGCTGGAGATCGTCACGGGCGACGAGGCCCGGAAGCGGATCACCGACCGGGACGCGAAGCTGGCCGCTTTCGGCATGGCCGGCTCGTTCTCCGGCGGCGACCTGATCGGCGGCCTGATGATCGGCCTCGACCAGTTGGCGTCGCACGCCGGTCGCTCTTAAAAAGAGCTGACCCTCATCGGGTACGGGGCGTCGAGCTTGACCTCGGCGTCCTCGATCCGCTGGATCTGGCGATAGGCCGTGCCCTCCAGCGCGTAGACGCTCAGCGCCACGCCCGGCTCCACCCGCCAGTACGCCGGAATGCCCGCCGACGCGTAGACCGCTGCCTTGAGCAGCCGGTCGTAACGCGCCGTCTCGGGTGACTCCACCTCGACGACCAGCGCCACGTCGGCCGGGTCGGCCCAGATGCCCCCGGTCGAGCGCGGCCGCAGCACGGTCACGTCGGGAACCAGGCTGCTCGTGCCGATCGCGACGCCGAGCCGCGCGCACACCCACCAGTCGGGCGGCGCCGCCGTCCGCAACGTGATCACCACTTCGTCGACCGCGGAGTCGTGTTCCGGGCCGGTCGGCGGGGCGACGTGCAGACTCCCGTCGACGATCTCGTAGCGGTGCCCGTCCTGCGGGAACAGGTGCAGGTCGGGCTCGGTCCATCTGCCGTCCGGAGCACTCCATCGCACCGGCGAACCCTGGCTCAGCATCGTCACGGGCACCTCCTTGGCCGCGGGTTGTCAGCCTACTCATCAGGTGCCGATGCAACTTGCAGTACGCAGGAAAAACGGCCCCATCCAGCGAACCGGACGGGGCCGTCGTGTTCCGTTCATCCGGTCAGGACGAGGCGCGGTCCTTCGCCCGGGCCTTGAGCGCCCGCAGGATCCCGTCCCGGCCCTCGGCGATCAGCCGCCGCAGCGACGCCGGGTGCCCGTCCTGCGCCAGCCAGGCGTCGGTCAGCGCGACCGTCTCCTCGCTGATCTGGAACGTCGGGTACGCCAGCGTCGCGAACTCCTGCGCCGGCTCACTGTCCGACCGGGCCCACACGTCACCGGCCACGGCGAAGAACTTCTCCGCGTACGGCGCGGTCAACTCCACCTGACGGGTGCTCTGGAAGCCTTGCAGCAGCGAGCGGTTCAGCCAGTTCGGCGGGGTCTGCGGCCCGGTCAGCTCGGCCCACACGCGGGCCTTGTTCTCGGCGGTCGGCAGCAGCGCGCGGGCGATCGCCGCCTCCCGCTCGCCGCTGGCGGTCTTGTCCGCGGCCAGCTCGTCGTCGATCTCGGACTCGGCGGCCACCCCGATCGCGGCGAGCGCCTGCAGCAGCGACCAGCGCAGCTCGGTGTCGACGACCAGGCCCTCCGGCTTGTCCCCGTCGCCGAGCCAGCCACGCAGCACCTCGGCCTGCTCGGGCGTACGGGCCGCCGTGATGTAGGCGCGGGCCCAGGTCAGCTGCCAGCCGCTGCCCGCCTCGGCCGCGGCGAGCTGGGTCTGCGCCAGCTTCGCCAGCATCGCCCAGCCCTGCGGCGCCCACTGCGGGTCGGCGAAGCTGACCAGCGCGCTGGCCGCCTGCCGCAGAGTGGCCGTGGTCAGGTTGATGTCGCTCTCGGCGGGCAGACCGGAGACGACCAGCTGGACGTAGTCCCGGGCGGCCAGCTCGGCGTCGCGCAGCATGTCCCACGCGGCGGCCCAGCACAGTGCCCGCGGCAGCGCCGAGTCGAACCCGGCGATGTGGTTGACCAGCACCCCCAGCGAACGCTCGTCGAGGCGCAGCTTCGCGTACGTCAGGTCGTCGTCGTTGATCAGCAGCACGTCCGGCGCCTTGACCCCGGCCAGCGCCGTGATCTCGGTGCGCTCGCCGGCCACGTCCACCTCGAGGCGGTCACGCCGGACGAGCTGGTCGCCCTGAAGGTCGTACAGGCCGATCCCGATCCGGTGGGTACGCAGCGTCGGGAACCCGGCCGGCGCCTCCTGCAGCACCGTGACGCTGGTGTAGCGCTCCTGGTCGTCCAGCTCGACGACCGGGCGCAGCGTGTTGACCTGCGCGGTCTCCAGCCACTGGGCGGCGAACTTGCGCAGCTCCCGGCCGGACGCCGTCTCCAGCTCGGTGAGCAGGTCGTCGAAGGTGGCGTTGCCCCAGGCGTGCTTCTTGAAGTACTCCCGGAGGCCGGTGAGGAACGGGTCCAGCCCGACGTACGCGACGAGCTGCTTGATGACGCTGGCACCCTTGGCGTACGTGATGCCGTCGAAGTTGACCTCGACCGCCTCCAGGTCCGGCATCTCGCAGTAGACCGGGTGGGTGGAGGAGAGCTGGTCCTGCCGGTAACCCCAGGACTTGCGGATCGACAGGAACGTCGACCAGGCGTCGGTGAACCGGGTGGCGTGCGTGTTGCACCAGTGGCTGGCCCACTCGGCGAACGACTCGTTCAGCCACAGGTCGTTCCACCAGCGCATGGTGACCAGGTCACCGAACCACATGTGGGCGAGCTCGTGCAGGATCGTGTTGGCCCGCTGCTCGTACTCGTAGTCGGTGACCTGCGACCGGAAGATGTAGTGGGCCTCGGCGTGCGTGACGCAGCCGAAGTTCTCCATCGCGCCGGCGTTGAAGTCGGGCACCCACAGCTGGTCGTACTTCGGCAGCGGGTACCGCACCCCGAACTGCTCGTGGAAGAAGTCGAAGCCCTGCTTGGTGATCAGGAACAGGTCGTCGGCGTCCAGGTAGCGCGCCATCGAGGCGCGGCAGAAGACGCCCAGCTCGATGCCGTCGTGCGAGTCGCGGACCTCGTGGTACGGCCCGGCGCAGATCGCCGTGATGTACGTGCTCATCCGCGGCGACTTCGCGAAGTGGGTGGTCCGGGCGCCTCCGGCGGCCGGCTCCTCCCGCTCGACCGGCATGTTCGAGACCACTTTCCAGTGGCCCGGCGCGGTCGCGTGCCAGGTGAACTCGCTCTTCAGGTCGGGCTGGTCGAACGCCGCGTAGACCCGCTGGGCGTCCGCGGTCTCGAACTGGCTGTAGAGGTAGATCTCGGAGTCGACCGGGTCGACACTGCGCTGCAGGCCTTGCCCGCTCGCCGAGTAGGCGAAATCACCCTCCACGACCAGCACGTTCGACGCCGCCAGGCCGGGCAGGGGCAGGCCCTTCTCGGCCGACCAGGTGCTCAGGTCGAGCGGCTGGCCGTTCAGCGTCGCGCTGGTCAGCCGGGCCGCCGCCGCCTCGATGAACGTCTCCGCGCCCGGTTCGGAGCAGGTGAACGAAACAGTGGTGATGGAGCGGAAGGTCTCGGACCCGGGGTCGCCGTTTCCGTCGGTCAGATCGAGGGCGATGTCGTACGCGGACACCTCGAGCAATCGACTCCGCTCCGCGGCCTCGACCTGGGTCAGGTTGTGAACACCGGCCACGTGCACTCTCCTTCGAGCTGACTGCCTTTTCCTCGCAGCCTATGCGCCGCGCTCGTGTCACACCTCACCCGTCCCGCCTTCGGCCGTGGGCGAGCGAGAAAGTACTTGCGCGGGGAACAATCGAGCCATGACTGAACGTGCCACCGTCGACATGTGGTTCGACCCGCTCTGCCCGTGGGCCTGGATGACCTCGCGCTGGCTGCTCGAGGTGGAGAGGGTGCGCCCCCTCGACGTCCGCTTCAACGTGATGAGCCTGTCGGTCCTCAACGAGGGCCGGGACCTGCCCGAGCAGTACAAGGAGCTGATGACCCGCGGCTGGGGCCCGGTCCGGGTCTGCGTCGCCGCCGCCGAGACCGCCGGCCCGGAGGTCCTGCGGGATCTCTACACCGCCCTCGGCACGCGGATCCACCTGCAGAAGTACGAGTTGGACGAGAAACTGTTCCGGGAGGCGCTGACCGAGGTCGGCCTCGACCCGGAGCTGGCCGCCGCCGCGCTCACCGACGAGCGGGACGAGGCCCTGCGCGCCAGCCACGACGCCGGTATGAAGCCGGTCGGCACGGATGTCGGCACCCCGGTGATCCACGCCCCGGGCCCGAACCCGGACGAGAAGGTCGCGTTCTTCGGCCCGGTGGTCACGCCGGCGCCGAAGGGTGAGGCGGCCGGCAAGCTGTGGGACGGTGTCGTGCTGGTCGCCGGGACGCCCGGCTTCTTCGAGCTGAAGCGCAGCCGCGACATCGGTCCGATTTTCGACTAGTTCGCCACTTGTCTCCGGGCGTCGTCGTTGGATGGGGTGATGTACACCTCATCCAACGACGCGGTCGGCATGACCATCGGCGTCCAGCGCGAAGTATGGCCAGATTTATCCCCTGAACTGGCGGGACTCGTCGCCCCGCCGATCATCGTGACGGCCCGCCCGGTGCAACGCCCGGTGAACAAGCATCGGCAGGCCCAGTTGAGCAGGTCACGCCGGAACATGCCGGTGGGTGGGCATCGCCGGTCCGCCGGGTAAGTTGCCTGCCATGACGGTCGTGCACCCGATCAGCCGGGCCTGGATCACCACTGGCGGTACCGGAGCCCAGAACTACGACGAGTTCGCCGACGACGCCGAAATCACCGACATCATCACGGCCAACCCGCACAGCTCGTTGGCCGTGGAAATGCCGCATCTCGCGCCCGAGTCCCTCGGCCAGACCTTCGCAGAGTCTCTCCCGGACGCCGTCGTCCGGCTGGAGCGCGACAAGTCCGAGGGCCACTACCGGCAGACTGAGCACGTCGTGGTGCTCTACCGGATCACCGCGAAGGACGAGGCCCCCGCCTACGGCCTGTGGAGCATGGTCGACACCGACCAGATCTCCACCAGTGCCGACGAGCCGGGCCTGGTCATCCGCAACGAGGACGTCTTCATCGCCAAGGTCCGCGAGCGGGTCGCGCTCGCCGAGTCGCTGCAGACCCTGCTCTCCCCGGTGCTGCTGCTGCAGACCGGCAAGGGTGAGGAACTGCACGCGGCTCTCGCCGACGCCTGCGACGCCGCGGGCGAGCCCGAGGCCACCGACACCGACCAGACCGGCCGCACCCACGCCATCTGGGTCGTCGGGCCGGGCGAGCTGCAGGACCGGCTCACCGCCCTGGCCTCCGGCGGCGAGCTGGTCGTCGCCGACGGGAACCACCGCAGCCTGGCCGCGCAGACCGGTGGCCTGCCGCGCTTCCTCGCGGTGATCACCACGCCGGCCTCGGTCGCCATCCAGCCCTACAACCGCCTGATCAGCGAGCTTCCGGCGACGCCGGAGGAACTGCTGGAGCGCCTTCGCGCGGCCGGTGCGACGGTCACCGAGCTGCCGCGGGCGGCGGCGCTTCCGGGCAAAGGGACGATGGAGATGTACGTCGCGGGCCGCTCGTACGCGGTCGGCCTCCCCGCCGACCCGGCCGGCTCGGCGGTGGAGAACCTCGACCACGCCCTGGTCGAGCGGGTCCTGCTGCGCGACGTCCTGGGGCTGGACCCGGGTGACAAGCGCATCTCGTACATCGGCGGCGACTACCCGGTCGAGTGGCTGCGCGGCGAGGTCGACGCCGGCCGGGCCGAGCTGGCCGTGCTGATCGCCCCGGTGACGGTGGAGGATTTCGTCGAGGTCAACCTGGCCCGGCTGAAACTGCCGCGCAAGAGCACCTGGTTCACGCCGAAGGCCCGGGGCGGGCTCGTCCTCGCCCAGCTCGGCTGATCATGCTCCACCCGCAGGTGACGGCGGCGGCGAACCTTCGCCGCCGCCCCACCGCCGAGCAGCTCCCGGCGGAACCGTACGAACGACTTCAGTTGGCCCGTGCGGCGATGGAGGAGTCCAACGAGGCGGAGACCGGCCCCGCGCTGCCGTTGCCGGTCGTCGCCGACCTGGACGCGGACGGCGTGCCCTGCCGGCTGTACGCCACCCGCGCCGACGCCCCGGTCTTCGTCTACCTGCACGGCGGCGGCTGGTGTTACGGCAGCGTCGAGACGGTGGACCGGTTCTGCCGCCGGGTCGCCGACCGTTCCGGCCTCGCGGTGCTCTCGGTGGGTTACCGGCTCGCCCCGGAGCACCCGCACCCGGCCGCTCTCCAGGACGCCGAGGCGGTCCTCGCGCACGTCCGCAAGAACGGCGCGGATCTGGGCGTCGACGCGTCCCGGCTGGCGATCGGCGGGGACAGCGCCGGTGGCCAGCTCGCCACGGTCGTCGCGCGCCGGCAGCGCGACGCCGCCACCCCGCTGGACTTCCAGGCGCTGATCTACCCGGCGCTGGACCCTCTCACCTCGGCCGAGTCCTACGACGAGCTGGGGGAGTACGGCCTGGACCGGGCCTCGATGAGGCTGGCCTGGGAGACCTACGTCCCGGACCCGATGACCCGGCTCACCCCGGACGTGGCGCCGCTGGCCGTCGCCGACCTGTCCGGGATGCCGTCCACCCTGATCATCACCGCGGAGTACGACGTGCTGCGCGACGAGGGCGCCGACTATGCGGACGCGCTGGTCAGCGCCGGGGTGCCGGTCGTGCACACCCGGTACATGGGGATGAACCACGGCTTCGCCCGCAAGATCGCCACGATCGACGGGGCCCGGGCGGCCGCCGACCAGGTGGCCGCCGCCCTGAAGGCCGCGCTGACGTTCTAGCCGGCGAGGATCAGCTCGAAGTCGTACCCGAAGAAGAGGCCCGTCTCGACGACGCCCGACATCTGCTTCAGGCGGGTGTGGGCGTCGTCCTCGATGCGGCTGAACGTCAGGTCCAGGGTGAGGTTGCCGCGCTCGGTGATGACCGGCCCGTCCTTGCCGCCGGCCGGGCGCAGCACGACGTCCTCGAGGCCGGGGAAGCCCGCCAGCTTCTCGAAGATCAGGCTCAGCGCGGCCGGGTCGATCTCCACCGGTGCCGCGAAGTTCTGCCCCAGGCGCTCGACGATCTTGGACTGGTCGACCACGATGAACGCCTTCGGCGCCGCGGCCATCATCAGTTTCTCCTGGTAGAGCGCGCCGCCCCGCCCCTTGATCAGCCGCTTCTTCGCGTCCACCTCGTCGGCGCCGTCGAAGCACCAGTCCGGCCGGACCTCGTTCAGCGTCGCGGTGCGCAGGCCCAGCGCGGCGCACGCGTTCGCCACCTCGATCGAGGTGGGAATCGCGGTGAACGACAGCCCCTCCTTCTCGGCGCGGGCGGCGAGCGCCTGCAGGGTCAGGAAGCTCGTCGAGCCGGAGCCGATGCCGACCGTCTGCCCGTCCTGCAGCTCGGCGGCCAGCCGCGCCGCCGCCTCCCGCTTGGCTTCCTCGTTCTTGATGACACCCGACCAGGTCAGGCCGTTGGGGCGGTTCTTCCACTGCATGTGATGGCAACCGTTTCCAGGAGCGGGGAGGTGGTCATCCACATCGTAATCAGCGCCTGGGGAGATCCTCTCGGGGCAACCAATTCCGCCGTACGATCACCAGGTCGCGCTCGGCGGCCGCCAGATCGTCCTCGGTGGGCCGGCAGGCGTCCCGGGCGCGCAGCGCGGCCCCCACACTGACCTGCGACGATCCCGATCCGACCAGCCCACGCAGGCCCCGTTCGACCTCCCGGTCCTCGGGGTTGCCGCCGCCCGGCGCGGGACGTTTCGTGGGCCGCGCGAACGATTTCGACGCCGGAGTTGTCGGCGGCCCCGGTGTCGGAGCGGCCTGAGCCGACGGCGGCCCCGGTGTCGGAGCGGCCTGAGCTGACGGTGGCCCCGGTGTCGGAGCGGCCTGAGCCGACGGTGGCCCCGGTGTCGGAGCGGCCTGAGCTGACGGCGGCCCCGGTGTCGGAGCGGCCTGAGCTGACAGTGGCCCCGGTGTCGGAGCGGCCGGGGTGGCCGGCGGCCCGGGAACCGGCGGTGCCGTGGGAACGGGGGCGGACGGCGGCGGCGCGGGCACCGGCGCGGCCGGCTCCTCCGGGACGTTGTTGTTCCCGGACGGAGGGCGCACGCGCCGGCGGCGACGCTCGGGCTCAGCCATGGCCCGACGTTACCCCTCAGAACACCTCGGTAGCGCTGGGCGCCCGGTGCCAGCCGAACGCCAGGCTCGGATCGTTCCCGGTCAGCAGCCGCACCCGCCCGGCCGCCGTGAGCGTGCTCAGCGACGTCCCGCCCAGGTAGGCCGCGCCCAGGTCGGTCACCGTCGCGGTCAGGTCGGCCGGGTCGCCGGTCCGCACGCACGCGGCGCCGTCCGGCCCGCCGGTCAGCCGCCACCGCCCGGCGTTCGCCGGCAGGATCGGGTCCTCCACCTCCAGCACCACGTCGACCGGGGCCCGGTAGCGCCGGGCGGCCAGCGCCGCGGGCACGTCCACCAGCCGGACGAAGAGCGAGTCGGTGAGCGACAGGCCCAGCCGCCGCGGCTCGTCGATCAGGTGCGGCAGCGGCTCGTCGACCGCGCCCATGGTGAACGTCACCCGCCGGCTCAGGTCGATGCCCAGCAGGAACCGCCACAGCGCCTGATAGGTACCCGGGTCGGCGGCGACCACCTCACGGACCTGCACCTCGGCGTCCGGCCCGTGGTGCGACCAGGCGTGCTTGACCCGCCACAACGCGTACCCGGTCGGGCCGGACGGGCCGTCGTGGACCACTGCGTACCGTTTCGTGGCGCCGTCCCGGTCGTCCTTGGCGTCGGTGAGCACGAACCGCCACCAGCGGTCGTCCCGCTCCGACCAGCCGACGCGCCCGGCCCGCGCCTGCTCGTAGAGCTTGCCGAGGTCGGAGAGGAGCGCGAACGGATCACCCATCCGCAGTCGCCCGGCCGGTTCCACGGGCGGGACGGTCAGCCTGACCTCCCGATTCATGACGTCGAACGTGAGGCGGGACGCCGCCGCGCCGTACCCGAACCGGGGGTAGATGGTCGTCTCACTGGCCCAGAGCACCGCCAGGGGCTCCCGGCCGGCCGCCGCGATGTCGTGCAGCTGGCGGTGCATCAGGGCGGTCAGCAGGCCCCGCCGCCGGTGCGTGGGCTGCACGCCGACGCCGGAGATGTGCGCGGCCGGCACGATCGCCCCGGGCACGGTCAACTCCCGGCTGAAGGCCTGCGCATGCCCCGCCACCAGCCCGGAGTCGTCGGCGACGAGCGAGCGCTCGGGCTCGAAGACGTCCCGCTCGGCGGCTTTCGCCTCCCCCTCGAACTCCTCGTGGAACACCACCCCGAGCAGGTCGCAGATGGCCGGGAAGTCCTCGTGCGTGCCGGGCCGGAGCCGGATGCCGTCGTCCATGGAGCTTGTGTAACGGACTCGCGTGGGCACGGGCCACCTATTTGCGGGCTCGTTACTCTCGGATCAGGACGGCCGTCCGGCCGACCGTCGGAAAGAGGAGGATCATGCCGGAGCAACCGCAGTGGTCCGAGCGGACGCTCGACATGCCGCCGCAGGATCCGTGGGCCGAGCCGCCGACGGTGACCGCGCCGGCCGTTCCGGAGGCCGGTGAGCCCACCCGGCCGCACGAGCCGGTCTCCCCGGCGCCGCAGTCGCCGTTCAGCCGCGGCCGCGCCTCGGTCACCCCGCGCGCCGAGCGCCGTGACCAGACCGCCGTGCACGAGCCGACCGGCACCGGCTGGCCCGAGCCCTCCGCCCCGCGTGAGCAGCACAGCATCAGCTGGCATCTGCGCCGGCTGCGTCGCGGCGGCGAGTGGAGCACCGCGGCCGTGCTGTTCGCGTTCGTCTGCTGGGGCATCTGGGCGCTCTCCGGTGGCGGCGATCTGGCCGTCCCGGTCATGGTGTTCGTGATCACGCTGCTGGTCGGCGTGGGTGTCTTCGCGCTCGCCCGGCTCGTCGGCCGCCTGGTCCTGGAGCGCTACCTGAACCGGCCGCGCCACACCGCGCGTGGCGCGCACATGGTGGCGGGGCTCTACCTGACCGGTGTCGGCTTCACGTTCCTGCAGCAGACCGCCTGGGTGATGGACGCCTTCAACTGGACGAAAAACCTGTTCGGTTGAGTCTGATGGCCTCGCTCCGCTCGGCGGGCATTTCGCCCTTCTAGGTGGATGCCGGGAGGGTCGAAGAACAACTGTGCTTCGCTGGTTGTTTCCCGGCCCTCCCGGCATCGGCGGGCGAATTGCGCTTTTTGCTGGGATTGGACCAGGCGGTTGGGGGTATTCGCCGCGGCCGTGGGAGAGTCGCGGGTCGGAGTGGTCGTCATCACGTGGCAGCGTCGGGAAGAGGCGCTGACCTGCGTCGAGCGCCTGCTCGCGCTCCCGGAGAAACCACCCGTGGTCCTGGTCGACAACGGCTCCACGGACGGTACGGCCGGAGCGATCCGGGACCGGTTCCCCGGGGTCGACGTCGTCGCCGCGGGCCGCAACCTCGGCGCGGTCGGCCGCAACCTGGGGGTACGCCGGCTGCACACCCCCTACGTCGCCTTCTGTGACGACGACACGTGGTGGTCGCCGGGCTCGCTGTCCCGGGCCGCCGACGTCCTCGACGCCCATCCCCGGGTCGCCCTGCTCAACGCCCGCATCGTGGTCGAGCCGGCCGGCACCGAGGATCCGATCGTCGCCGAGCTGCGCGATTCGCCGGTCCCCGGCCCGGACTGGCTGCCCGGCCCCGCCCTCGGCAGTTTCCTGGCCGGCGCGTCCGTCGTCCGGCGCACCGCGTTCGAGCAGGCGGGCGGCTTCCACCAGCGGCTCTGGCTCGGCGGCGAGGAGGAGTTGCTCGCCACCGACCTGCTCGGGCGCGGCTGGGAGTTGTGCTATCTCGAGGACCTGACGGTGCACCACCGCGCGTCGAAGCTGCGGGACTCGACCCACCGGCGACGGATCGGGCTGCGCAACACGCTCTGGTTCACCTGGCTGCGGCGGCCGGTGGGCCCGGCCGTACGCCGGACGGTTTTTCTTGCTCGCACCGTGCCGCGCGATCGGACCTCCCTGCTGGCCGCTCTCGACGCCGCCCGTGGCGTCGGCTGGCTGCTGGCCAACCGCAAGCCGCGCCCGTTCCCGGTGGAGGCGCGGCTGCGGGTGCTCGACGAGACGCAGCGCCGCTCCACCGCGCGCCGCTACGTGGGTTGACGGGGCTCAGGCCGGTTCGGAGACGTGCGCGGTGACGATCCGCCAGCCCTCCGGCAGGCGCGCCCACGCCTGTGTCTGCCGGCCGAGCACACCGGACCCCGGATATCCGAAGAGTGTCGTGACGACGGCGGTGCTGTCGCCGTACGTATGCAATTGGGTCTCCTTCAGGAAGCGGCCCGGCGGCAGCGGGCCCTGAGCGACCCGCCACCTCCTCTGCTCCTCGACGCCGTCCTGCCGGTCCGCGACGCCGAAGCGCACCGCCCGGTCGGCGAAGAAACTCATGATCGCGTCGACGTCGCGCTCGACGAGCGCCCGCTCGTAGGCCTCGAACGCCGCCGCCACCTCGGCGATCACCTCGGGCCGGTCCCGTTCCACGCGGCGCCTCAGGCCGTCGCCGAGGACACCGGCACGCCGCCCTCGGGGGCCTCGGTGAACGCGTTGCCCTCCACGGCCGGCGGCTCACCGGGCTCGGGCACTCGCGGCGCCGGCTTCGTCAGGGCGACCAGCACCAGGATCGCGGTCAGGAACAGGTAGCCGAGCGCCACCTGCCCGTTCGCGTTCCACCGGACCTTCTCGGCGTGGATCAGCCCGACGAACGTCAGCGCCGCGCCCGACCCGGCGAAGACCGCCGCGTGCCAGAGGCGTTTGTCGATGATGAACGCCACGATCGCGCCGAGCACCAGCCCGGCCAGGATCGCCCCCTGGCCGAGCGTCTTCAGCCCGTCGTAGACGACACCGGCCCCGGTCAGCGCGTCGTTGCCGACCGCGGCCGCGGTGGTGCCGGCCGCCGCGAGCGCATTGTCCATCTGCCCGGTCGCCCAGCTCGCGATGTTCGGGATCAGCGCGGCGACCACTGCCGCGGCGTGCGCCCGGGGCGTCGCCTGGAACGCCTGAGCGCCGATCAGCAGGCCGATGTAGAGCAGGATCGGCACGATCGCCGCGGTCGGGAAGATGGCCCCGAGCAGGCCGAACAGACCGAAGAAGCAGAGCAGTGCGATCACCGCGCCGGTCGCCATGGAGTAACCGGTCCGGCCGCCTGCTGCCTTCCAGCCCGGGTGGCCGACGTAGACGGCGGGCGGGAACGGCGAGCCCAGGCACGACCCGATCACCGCGCCGGCGCCGTCGGCGAGCAGCACGCTGCGCAGGTTGTACCGGTCGCCGGCGGTCGCCGCGCTCTCCACGTTGGTCATCGCCTCGGTGAAGTTGTAGACGCCGAGCGGGATCGCGGTGGCCAGCAGCGGCGCCATGTCCCGCAGCCCGTCGATCAGCAGGTCGACCTCGAGGTGCGGGAACGCGAACGCGATGTCCTCGGCGGCGGCCGTCACGTCCGGCACCGACATCGCCCCGCCGAGCCAGCCGATCGCGGTGCCGGCAAGCAGCGCGACCAGGCCGATCGGCAGGTTTCCGGGCAGCTTCACGTCGGTGAGCAGGCCGATCAGGAGCAGGCCGAAGACCGGCAGGGCGATCCACGCGGCCTTCCACATGTTGCCGGCCGGATTCATCGAGATGAACGTGATGGAGATGCCGGCCAGGGTGCCGAGCAGCGCCGCCCGCGGGGCGTACTTGCGGATGTACGGCCCGACGAACGCCCCGATCAGCACGATCACGCCGATGATGAACGCCCAGGCGATGCCGGCCGTCCACGCTCTGACCGGGTCCTTCGTGGTCAGGTAGATCGGCAGCATGATGACGAAGATGACGATGAACATGTGCGGGACGCTCGGGCCGTACGGCATCGCCGTGACGTCCGTCCGGTTCTCCCGCGTGGCGAGCCGGCGCGCCAGGCAGGTGTAGTAGATGTTGCCGGCGACCAGCGCGATCCCCAGGGCGGGCAGGATCACGCCGAACACGTCGGAGGCCGGCATCTTGATCACGCCGAGGCAGAGGCCGGTCAGGGTGAGCACGTTGACCAGGACGTTGACGCCGAAGCCGAAGAAGGCGTTGGTGTCACCCCGGACCCAGTAGGGAAGTTTGGCCGTAGCGGTGGTGGCGGTCATTTCCTCACCCCTTCGAGGGCGGAGATCACTGCGGGGGATTCCGCGACCCAGCCGAAGATCCCGCCCTGGGCGGCGATCATCCGCAGGCCGGCGCTGTGGAACTCCGGGAAGTAGGAGCCGACGCAGTCGGCCAGGACCAGGCATTCGAAGCCGCGGTCGTTCGCTTCCCGGACGGTGGTGTGTACGCAGACCTCGGTGGTGACGCCGGTGACGATCAACGACGTGGTGTGTTTCAACTCGTCGGACAAATCGGTGGCATAGAACGCACCCTTGCCCGGTTTGTCGATGATCGTCTCTCCGTCGAGCGGTGCCAGCTCGTCGACGATGTCGTGGCCGTACTCACCGCGGATCAGGATCTTGCCGAAATGCCCCTTCTTGCCGATCATGGGCCCTCGACGCAGCTTCGCCGGTGGACAATCCGATAAATCGGGCAGGTGACCCTCGCGCGTGTGGATGACCCGCAAGCCTGCGGCCCGCCAGGCGCTCAGCAGCGCGGCCAGCGGCTCGATCGTCCGCCGGAGCTGGGCGACATCGTTGCCGAGGCTCTCGCCGAACCCGCCGGGCAGCAGGAAGTCCCGCTGCATGTCGATCACGAGCAGCGCGGTCGTCGAAGGGTCGAAGGTGAAGGGGCCGGGCTCGGCGGCGACGGTCGGCACGGCTCACCCCTCCGTCGCGGCGATCACGTCGCCGGAGGTCGCCACGCAGCCGAAGACACCGCCCTGCATGGTCACCATGTGCAGCGCCGCCGCGTGGTTGCCCGGGTCGGTGGCACCGGTGCAGTCGCTCAGGATCAGGCACTCGTATCCGCGGTCGTTGGCCTCCCGCATCGTCGTGTGCACGCAGACGTCGGTGGTGATGCCGGTCAGGATCAGGTGGGTGATCCCGTGCGTGCGCAGCACCAGGTCCAGGTTGGTGGCGTAGAACGCGCCCTTGCCGGGCTTGTCGACGATCACCTCGCCGGCCACCGGGGCGACCTCGGGAACGATCTCCCAGCCCGGCTCGCCCTTGATCAGGATCCGGCCGCAGGGACCGGGCCCGCCGATCTCGGCGCCGATCCGCGCGGACCGCCACCGTTTGTTGGCCGGCAGGTCGGAGAGGTCCGGGTCGTGTCCCTCGCGAGTGTGGATCACGAGCATGCCCAGGTCGCGGACGTGTTGCAGCAGCTTGGCGGTGGCCGGCAGCCCGGCCCGGGTGAGCTCGATGTCGTAACCCATGGCGTCGACGTATCCGCCGGGGCCACAGAAGTCGGTCTGCCAGTCGATGCAGATCAGCGCGGTGCGGCTGACCGGCACCGTGCCGTCGTAGGGCCAGGGATAAGGGTTGGCGCGGACACTCCCGATCGTCGGCATATCGTCGATTGTCGACAGTTCTGTTTCCGCGGAATCGGCGCTTTGTAACGCCGTGATTTCTCAGCGTGATCTTCAACCGAGGTAGGCGCGCGCTCCGTGCTCATCAAGAGCCGAAAGAATTTCCCGTACGTCCCCGAGCCGCACCGCCGTGAACAACCGCTCGTGCCGATGCACCCCGTCCGCCGCCCGAGCGATCTCCGCCTCGCGCCGCATGTTCACCGCCATGTACAGCTGGATCTTCACCAGGACCGTCTCGTAGAGCGCGGTGAGCTGCCGGTTCCCGCTGAGTGCCACCACCTCCACGTGGAAGCGGCGGTGCGCGTTGGCCAGCTCGAGCCGGTCGCCGCTCTCGGTCGCCGCGCGGATCGTGTCCAGTGCCTGCGTCAGCCGGGTCAGGTCCGGCCGCTCCGGAGCGGAGGTGACGGCGTGGCGCTCCAGGACGTCGCGGACCTCGTACAGCTCGCGCACGTCGTCGTCGGAGAGCGTGGCCACCCGCGCGCCGCGCCGCGGGATGTGCTCGACCAGGCCCTGCTCGGCCAGCAGGCGCATCGCCTCGCGCAGTGGCGCCCGGCTGATCCCGAGCCGCTTGGTCAGCTGCTCCTCGACGAGCCGTTCGCCCGGATCGGTGCGCCCACTCAGGATGTCCCTGCGCAGCCGGTCGACGGCCAACTCGACGAGGCTGTACGCCGCCAGTTCCGGGTCGCTCACGCGCCCAGTCTGTCAGGAGCCGCCCCTTCCGCCGTGCCGGTCCCGCGGGGCCACGGGCGCACCCGCCCGCGGGGCCACGGGCGCACCCGCCCGCGGCCCCTCCGGCGACGCTCAGGCGTCGGCGAGCACCTGGCCGGTCTCCAGCAGCGACTTGAGATCGCTGAGGACCCAGGCCCAACCGCCGCCACCCTCGGCCTTCGGGTCGGTGTTTCCGGAGATCATCGCGGCCACGGCCGGCGCGTTCGTCACGTCGTGCGTGAGCGTGAGCCGGCAGACACCGGGTGACGAGTCCTCGATGTCGTAGGTGAGCGTGGTGAAGCCCTCGGCCGCGGTGCCCGGGTCCATCAGCATCCGCCAGGTCAGCACCAGCCGGCGCGGGGCGTCGGCCTCCAGCACCTCACCGTCCAGGATCGGGTCCGGCATGTCGAAGCCCTGCGCCGCGGCGTAGTCCTTCATGCCCTGGTTGGCGTTGGAGTAGAACGTGCCGCCCTTGGTCAGCTCGAAGAACTGCGGACAGGCGTAGCCGTACTTCGCGTTCCACTCCGGATCGGTGATGGCCTGCCAGATCTTCTCCGGGGTCGACTTGATCCAGATGCGGAACACCTTGGTCTCGGTCATGACTCTTCCTCCAGCGTGCGCTTGAGATCGATGAGTGCGGTGATCTGGTGCTCGGTGTACTTGTCGATCCACCGGTCGTGGATCTGCCGGATCGGCACGGCGTTCAGGAAGTGCAACTTCTCCCGCCCCGACCGGCGCGTGACGACGAGTCCCGCCTCCTCGAGCACCTTGAGGTGCTTGGCGACGCCGAACCGCGTCATCTCCAGCTCGGACTCCAGTTCGGTGAGCGTGCGGCCGTCCCGCGCGAACAGCAGGTCGAGCAGGAACCGACGGCTCGGGTCGGCCAAGGCCTTGAACACCCGATCGTCGTCCGTCATGACACAAAGTTATGTGACCATAAGGTCACATGTCAACGCCGGAGCCGCCGCCGACCTCGGATCCCGCGCTCAGAGACGCCGGCGGGCCAGCATCTCCTGCTCCAGCTCCCAGCTTCCGCCGTCGTCCGTCGAGATGTACCCCAGCCAGCGGAAACTCGCCTCGGTCACGTCGGTGAAGAGCCACCGCACCGTCGTCCCGTCGGCCTGCCGCCCTTCCTGGACGATGTCGCCGTCGTCGCCGGCCCGGCCGGTCAGCGTCCACGTCCGCCCCAGCGGCGAGAACCAGACGACGTGCCAGTGGCCGGCTTCCGGGTCGTGCAGCCGCATCGTGCTGCCCGTCCTGCGCACCGGATACCCGTCCGGCCCGGGCGCGGTGAACCACATCACGTCCTGCACCGCGCGCCCGGCGAGCACCCACCCGAAGGTCCACACCACGGTCCCGGTGATCCACTCACCGTCCGGCTGCCGATACCGGTTCACCACGTCCCAGCTGCCGATCAGACGACCATAAAGATCAAGAGCTTCGATTTCCCCGTACGGGCGGTCAGCCGCGAGTTCCCCGAGAAGAGTCATGCGCCCACCCTGCCGGTGGGCCGCCGTCGCGGTCTTGAACGTTCTTGTCGTACCCCGCCGCTACCGTCGGCCGCATGCTGGATTTCCGGGCGCTGCTGACCACCGGCTGGGCCGCCGCCACCGCGGTCCGCTGCCCCGGCGGCCACCCCGCGGAGGAGCCGGTGACCACGGCGGCCATCGTGCTCGTCCGTCGTGGCGTGTTCGTCCGGCACGTCGACGGCCGCGCCACCCTGGCCGACGTCACCACGGGCTACCTGCAGCGTCCCGGCGAGACGCAGCGGATCAGCCACCCGGCCGGCGGTGACGTCTGCACCTCGCTGACCGTCCCGCCCGACCTCGCCGACCGTTTCGCCGGCTCCGGCCCGGTGCACGTCCCACCGCGAGCCGACCTGATCCACCGCCGCCTGTTGGTGTCCCCGCCGGCCGACCGCCCCGACCTGTTGGCGGAGCTGCTGGCCGCCCTGCTGCCCCGATCCCGGGCGCTCCGGCGGGCGCATCCGGTCGTCGAGAGCGTCCGCGAGCTGCTGCACACCGACCCGTCCGCTGATCTGAGCGCTCTGGCCGCGTCCGCCGGCTGGTCGCCGTGGCACCTGTCGCGCTCGTTCCACCAGGTCACCGGGTGCACGCTGAGCACGTATCGGCGGCGGCTGAGGGTCCGCGCCGCCGTCGACGAGCTGACCGCCGGCGATCGAGCCGGCCTGGCCGTGATCGCCGCCCGCACCGGTTTCGCCGACCAGGCCCACATGACCCGCGCCATCCGGGCGGAGACGGGCTCACCACCGGCCGCCCTGCGCCGCCTGCTGACCCGGTCACCTGGCAACAGAGCGGGAGCTGGTCGTTCGGGACAGGAAGTTTGATCCGAGAGCCGCCCGCGCGAGGTGACGTTCCTCGACCCGGCCGGCATCCGCACCCTGCGTACCTGTCGCGCCCCGCACCCGGGCTGACCGCCCGGCCCGGTCAAGAAGTACAACCGGCAGCTGCCCGACCTGATCGCCGCCGGCAAAGCCGAACCGTCCTTCATCGTCAGTCACGAGCTGCCCCTCGACCGGGCGCCGGAAGCCCACGAGCACTTCGACCGGCGCGGCGGCGAAATCCAAGCGCGCGACCACCGTCACGATGCCGGCCCCCCGCGAAGCGGCGCGGCAGCCGATCGTCGGAAGCACGGCTGCCGGTGACCACCCGCAGTGATCGTCAGGGCCGCTTGCCGGCGGCAGGCTCCACGAAGTCTCCGGCCGCCTGTATGGCGTCGAGGAAGCGGCGGAAGACCGGCCAAGGGAGTGCCCAGTGCCCGTGCATGGTCAGGGTGACGTGGTCGGCCGGCATCGGGACGAACGGGCCGGCCTCCGGTGAGGCGTCGGGGATCCGAACCTCGAGGTGGTTGTTCTCGGGATTGTCCGGATCGACCTCGTACAGCTCGTAGCACCACGAGCCGGCGTCGCCGTGGTGGAACTGGTTGACCTCGAACCGCCGGCCCTCGTACGACCAACTGTTGAGGGTCGGTGGAAGCCCAACCGACCCGCTCGACAGGTCGCGCTGCTCCTCTACGAGGTCACCACTGGATTCGAGCAGCTGGATCAGCTCCCGGAGGATCGGCCAGGGCAAGACGCCGCCGTCGGCATAGACCACGATGTGCTGAGCCGGCATCGGCGTGAACGGCCCATCCGGAGTCGCGTCGGGAATCGAGATGGTCAGGTACGGCCGGGCTCCGGGTGACTCTGCCAACCCTCGCAGCTCGTAGTACCAGACGTCACCAGGGACGCTGTACATCGAGGTGAGCTCGTACCGCTCGTTGCCGTGTGACCAGACCTTCACCGCCTGATGATCGCAGCCTCCACGCAACTCGCCGAGTGATATCCGTGCTGGCCGGCTCGCCGGCCGAACGCCGTCAGCATGCCGAGCGGGCCGAAGCCGGCACCGTCTCCATCCCGCCGTCCGGGGTCCACTCGACCAGTGACGGTCCGGCGAGCAGATCGCCGAGCGAGACGTCCAGGACATCAGCGAGAGACTTGATCACCGACAGACGGTCAAGCTCGATCCGGTTGTTCTCGATCTTCCCGAGCCGGTCCGCGGTGCCGGGAGCCGATGCACCGGATGGGCCACGCGTCGATGCGGGCGGCGCTGATCCACCAGCACGCGACGAGCGAGCGCGACCACGAGATCGCCTCGGCCATGGATCGGCGGATCGCCAAGGCCGTTGAGAAGGCCGAGGGCAACAAGAAGGACAGGTGCGGGAAGGGCGAGACGAGCTAACGGCTCGCTAATGATCCGCAAGATCATCCGGGCGGGTGAATGACGAAGGCCCAGGCCAGCGAAACCATCGCTGACCTGGGCCTTCATGTCGGAGCGGGCGACGAGAATCGAACTCGCGTAATCAGTTTGGAAGCAACAAGTCGATCATCCCGGAGCGGCCCGCCCGGTCCCATAAAATGCCCGTGACCTGCTGTCTCGTTTCAGCTTCGTCCCGGTGCATCCCAGGGCTGGGCGGGCCGTTCCGGTTGGTTCCCTAGCAAGATCCCTATCATTTGCCCGGTGCCCGGTGCCCGGTGCCCGGTGCCCGGTGCCCGGTGCCCGGTGCCCCGTGGGGAGGACTTCGACGACATGGCGAAAGCTGCCAGGCGCCTTGGCTGCGGCGGACGGGGCGGGGTTCTAGGCTGAGACTGCGGACGTGTAGTCGTTTTTCGGGCGCCTCAACGGGCCGGGCGCGGTCGTCGTGGTCGGCGCGCCGACATTCGCCGGCCCGCGAGATCGAGTTGCGGTGCTGCCGTGCCACTTGTTTTGTGTCTCGCGGCATCCGGGGCATACGGGTCGTTGGTGGAGTTCGATGCTCACGCCGCCGGCGGTGGCGATCGCGAAGCCGGGCGCGGTGGCGGAGAGGGTGAGGGGTTCACCATATGCGCCGACGCCCAGTGTGGTGAGGTTGTCGACTGCGTCCTGGGGGGTGAGTGTGCCGCACCAGCGCAGGTAGGCCGGAGTTCCGTCGGTGGCGGCCGGTTGGAAGACGGCATCGCGGGCGCTTTTGCGGGTGCCGTCGGGGTAGGTGTCGAGCATCCGCAGGGCGTTGAACCATGCGCTGTTCAGCGGGGTGTGATTGCTCGGGCGCCAGATGTTGTTCCACTGCCGCTCGACCTCGGTCAGGTCGGTCTCCTGCCACAGCGGGATGTAGCCGGGGTCGTCGCGGTTGCACTGGGCTTCGTCGAGCAGCCTTTCGTTGCGGCCCAGGTTCCCGTCGCGGATCTCAATGGTTGTCTGGGTTGGCAGGTGGACGAGCTCGTACCCGTACCGGGCACCGCGCCGGTACCGAAGACCGGGGATGCCTCTGCAATGGGGGAAGTCGCTGTCGATGTTCTTGACGTATGGCAGTAGGTAGCTGGCCATCCGTTGCGCGAGGGTTGAGCCCATGATGATGCGATCAGGCTGCGGGGAGACCCAGCTGCCGTAGCACAGATACAGCTCGGTGAGAGTCCGACCGGTGGGATTCCACGGGTGTTCGCGGGTTGGATGAGCAAAGATTTCCAGCAGTGTGGCCTGCAGAACCTGTTGCCCGAGTGGTGGTGCGATCACCTCTCCGCGAGGAGGGATCCCGCGCCGGGCCAGGTGGCTCGGCTCGGCGCTGAGCTCACGCCGCTTCTTCCATCGGTTGGGGTTCGTGGCGACTGCCATGACTGACCTCTCGACTGCTGGCGTCCCGGACCGCTGCAGAACCTGATGATCAATCGGCAGGGTAGAGCGGGTGTGCGGTGGAAGAAAGCTGGAGGCATGGGCACCACCCTTGAACTGCTTACGGCCCTGACCTTCCGGGGATCCCGGGCCTCGCAGCGGGCGACCGCCTCCGGACCGCCACGCAAAAGTTAGCTGATATCGGCTCAGCTGCAGCCAGTTCGACGGCCAAACTAAGGCGATTCATCCATTCGGGCCGCCGAGATAGCTGGGAAGCGGACTGCGGTCATCGCTCGGGGAGAACCTGCTCAGGTTCACTTGGTGGCGTTGAGCGACGCTGGTAACTTACATAGCGCACTGCCCAACCGATCCACCTTGCGTGGGTCTTGGGGTGAAGCCGCCCGACCGCGGCCGGGCATGCCCTCCCGCCCGAACCCGACAGTTACACCTCGCTCCACCAAGATCATCGCTTAGGTCAAGGTGTTCAGCGGGGCTAATCCGTCGTGCGTTCGTGTTCCTGCGGGAGTTGTGAGTTGCACTGGATCGTCGCCCTTATTCTCGTACCCGTCCTCGCCTGGGGAATGTGGCTTCTCTTCTGCTACGCCATCGTGAAGCTCCATGGTGTCGAGGCGTTGAAGGAAGCCCCGCCAATCGCCAAGGCGTTTCCCATTACCGAGTGGATCTCTGGCCTACGCGCCGTAGGTCCATGGGTGATGGAGTTGCTTGGCAGAGGTGGCCAGCCGCCCTCTGCGGCTGGTGCCCAGCCACCTGCTATCCCGCCGAGTGGTCAAGCTCCCCCTGCGTAAGCCGTCGGAGGCACTGGACGGGACATCGTCGGGCTCGGGCTCGGGCTCAGGCTCAGCATGCTTTCGAGTGCATAGGATTTTGACGTGGGCTCGGAGCGCTGCTGAGCGACCTGGTCCCGGCCGTCCGCCCCTCGCCGAGCAGCAGACGGGTCAAAACATCTCCTTGACCGGGAAGTGGCAACTGCCGGTGTCGTTGGCGTGCCGCTTCTTGCGCCGCAGCGCGTCGTCGAGCGGAATGCGTCCTTCGAGGATGGCAAATAGGTCGGAGCCGCTCATAGTCATGAAGCAGGTGCCCTCGCTATAGGTAGTGCGCGCGGGCTCGCTCAGATCGTTGATGCTAATGATCAGCCCAAGCGCGTTCTTGCCCTTACGCTCGACCTTCTTGGCGAATGCGTCGGCCTGTTCCCGACTGACCGGGTCTTTGGTCCACTTCGCCTCGATGATGTAGTCGTCCGTGTCGAAGCTGATCGACCCGTCGATTTGTTCGGTCGCTAAGGAGTAGGCCAGCCGTGGCGAGAGGTCGAACAGCGCGAACAGGGTGTTGAGGAAGTCTTCGAATTGCCGTCCCCGCTCGTGCACGTCAACCATGCCGTGCATGGCCAGGAACCGGCCGCGCAGGTCGTCGAGGTCCTGGGCGAAACGCCGCTGCAGCTCGGCCTGTTGGGTGTAGGCCGCCTGCTCGGCGTCAAGCCGCTCGCGTTCGCTGATCAAGTCCTCGTAGGCGGCCGTGTAGGTCTTGAGATCGGCGACGGCGGCCTGCGCCCGAGGCAGCCACTTGTCCGCGTTCTCGTGCCGCTCCAGCTCCGGGAATCGCTGCATGTTTGCCAGCTCGACCATCAACTGCACGCTCGCGTGCTGGTAGACCCGTTCGCCCTCGATAAGCCGGTCGACCACCTCGTCGGCGATCTCCCGTTTTGACACCCCGAAGTTCACCCCAGCCAGCAGCTCTGGATGCTCGCGCAACGCGGCCCGTAGGAACTTCTCCAGCGTCGGCCGATACCAGAACACGCCGGCCAATGCGGCTCGCAGAGCGTTGTACGCAGCACCAGAGATCCGCTTCGCCGCCCGGCTCTCGCTCATCGACTCCCATCCCGTTGGACCGAGACGGTCCGCCACTTCGAACGACCCGCCATCGACTGAGATTAGGCATCCACACCCGGAAGCCGCCAGGGCGGGTCCACGCCGGACGCCTTGCCCAAGCATCGCTCCGACACGGGTTTCGGTCTCATGTGCCGACTCGAGCACCGGCACATCTGCCGTAGGGTGCGGCGATCCAGACGGTTCGCCGTGCGGACGGGTGACCCTGCTCGTAGTTGATGTCTGCGGAAGACCGCGCACCGTGATGTCACGCTCGTCGAGAACACATGATCAGTTCACTCGCTTAAGCCCGTGGCCGACCTGGCGCAGGGCAAGCTCTGGTTGGTCGGCGACGTGGAGGCATGGACCATGGTCCACCGTGCCGACCTGGCCGAGGGTGGGGATGGGGAGGGGTAGGCCCCTTGCCGAGTGGGGGTATACCCCTACGCTGGTTCGCGAGGGGTAGGGGAGATTCACTGCCGACGCGCTATGAGTCGGTGCAGTTCCTCAGTTCCTCTTCTCCGGGTTCCGCGTCGAGCTCCTGTCTACTCAGCACCTCGACCACAGCCTCAAGGTCGGGTTCGACATCAGTGCCCTTTGCAGGCTCCTGAACCCGTGAGGTGTCGCCAGAATAGGACTTCGACCAACGCTGTTTATCCGCATCCGTGAAGACGATTGCGTCCAGGATCCGGAAATAGCGTTTGGTATCCACGCCGCCTGGCGCACGAACCAGCAGCTCGCGGCAGGGTGGAACATTCGGAATTGAGTAGGAAACCCCCCTGGATGCCGGTCCTCCTGGGACGGTCGGCGTAGAACTGGGCGACGGGCTGAGGTCGAATTCGAGAGAACGCACCAGGGTGGTCCGCAGTACCACATCACGCAACTCGCCCTGGCTGCGATTTTGCAGGTAGAGATACGGACCACCTTTGTCGTCCTTGGGTCCGACATCTGACCAGAACACACGGTTGACGTATCGCCGTTCATGGTTCTTTTTAGCTAGGTCGCCAGCCATGTACGCCCATACGGAACTTGAAGCCGACACCACGAGTGCCAACACCGAAATCCAAAGGGCGGGTTCTTTCCACTTGCTCGGCTTCTTCTCGGCCGGAGTTCGCAGAGGAGGAGTATTCAGCTTCGGGTCGGGGATTTGCGCTTGAGACTTCGGAGCAGCAGGAGGCTTGTTGGTTGCCCCCGCCCGCTTCTTGGACGAGCCGGTTTTCCTCTGCTGGCCGTTCCCCACTGTGGTTCCCCCCCCCCCCCCCCCCCGCGGTCCGGTGTCGCCGCCTCTGATTTTGCAGATCGCCGGGCCGACTGGGGCGAGTTTGCGCAATGCCAGCGAGCCGGGCCGACTGGGAACCACCCACGGCGGCCAACCGCACACACCACCGCGCCGACAACGCGAGGTGAGGCCGGCTGTCAGTCGTCGTTAGCGCCGAGAGCGCCGAGACCCCGGCTGTGGTCTCGGTGCTCTCTTGGGCGAATCCCCCTACCGTTCCTGTCTGGGTCCTCCGGGCAGTAACAACAACGAACCCTGCTTCTCTCCTGAACGCTCTGTGGCTGCCGCTGTGCACGACCCCCACGCTCGGCGCTCGGCGCTAACTCCCCGTGCTCGGCGCTGCGCCGTCACCGGCCGTGGTGCCAGCCCACCGCCGCATTCGGACCTTGCGCCCGCCCCGAAGGACCTCCGGCCCCTCCTCGACACCCGGCAACGCGCGGAGTGCGGCGAACACTGCCTCGCCGTGCTGGGTCACGGTCTTGTTTTCGCCGATGGCCTTAAGGGAGGCTTGAGGCGGCTAGCCCACCTCATAGCCGAAAAGCCGAAGTGCAGAGCGCGGCCTTCCCGCGAGACTGAGCGGGAATCTGTTGGCCGCGCGCAGGGCACCCGCGAAAGCTGGGCCGCCTATTGGAGTATCTCCCGCGTCGCAGCCGGCCCTTCGCTGCCAGAAGTGAACACTGCCCACGTGGGCAGTGTTCACTTCTGCTTCATCTACTAGTCCAGAATGTCCAGGGGCGGCAGCTTGTCCACAATCTTCATCGTCTCCAGGCTGACCGTCACGATCCGCTTGAGGAGATCGATGATGTAGCGCGGATTATCCGACCAGTCGTTGGGGTCGTTAGCAATGGTGGAGTCTTTGTCGACCTTGACCTGGTAGCGGTCGATGATCCACTCGATCGCGGAACGGGCGCCGAGCTGGTACCGGTACGCCTCCTCAGGGATATTGGTGAGGGTCACGCGGCTGTTGTAGATGATCGTCGAGCTGTCCGACTTGCCCTTGACCTTGGGAACTTTCATCTTGGCGACCCGGTACAGCTCGTGGTGCGGGGTATTGGATGCGTCACCGGATACCGTCTCGACAATTCCCTTGTAGGGCTCCGCTCCCTCGTATTGGATGTGCAGGTTGGCGAGCTTGCGACCTGCCTCGGCGAATTCCCGAAACTCGCGCACCTTGGGGATGCGGGGGAGCGACTTCTTCAGGTCGGCGGCAAACCGCTCGCGGTAATCCGGGGAGTGGAGCAGGCCGTACGTGTAGTAGAAGACATCGTCCTTACTGATTGCCGGGTCGTTGCAGGTGGTGCGGTAGCCCTGGAGGGTGACGTCGGTGATGTTGTCGACGCGCTCGTAGCCAGCCGTCCCACCTGAAGTGGCGGTGAAAAGGTCGTCATCGCTACCGATTGCATGGTAGGTGTAGCGAGGAAAGAAAGCGCCACCCTTACCGAAGAGGTCGAGGCAGGGGATTAAATCGATGGCTAGGACAGCGAATTCGGCAGTCGCATGGAACCCGTTGACATAAAATCCAAAGTTTTCATGCTTCGGCGTCGGGAACATTTGAGGAAGTTTGCCGGGTCGATGATTCAGGTCTCGATCGAAGTAAACCTTTTGCCGGCTAAATGGCCGGTAGAAGCTGGTGACTACTCTAGTTTGATTGAAAGCAATTTTCTTCGATTTTGCTACCTTCGGGATTAGGCTGGAAGACCAGCTGATCTTTTTAGGGTTTCGGTCGATAAATCTTTCGGCATCTGCTGTCTGCGGGCGGACGATTCCTGCGGTTTTGCAGTGCTCGACGAACTCCTCTACTTGGTGGTTGTAGAAGTTGATCGTCGACGCCACATTCTCCTTTAGTCGTTGCTCGGAGTAGTTGTAGACCCAGGCGTCTCGATTTGTTCCCAGACCTAGAGAATAAAAAGCGAAGGTGCGGTCGGAGAGTGCCGCCGTTTCGTTGTTTCCGATGGGCTGGAAAGTCGCGAATCGTTCATCGCGGTGGTTGATCCAGTCCCCGTCTGAGTTCGGCGTGAGCTGCTCCCACTCTACGGTGTCGAGGTTCTGAGACCCAAGAATTCGTAGCTTGTCTTCGCGGCTGAGGTAGTCTCCGATGTCACGGTAGTAGAGTGCGCAATCTGAGGCTGTGCCGACGGCCACACCGCCCTTTACCAGGATCAGAACGGCGACCGTATTCCGACTACCCGAGCCGAAGATCTTTCCGCCCTCTTTGCGAGCCTGCTCGCCAACCGTTAGCTGGTTCCCTCGCAAGTTGTAGCAGTAGATCGCGTCGAACTCGTCAAGCAAAGACTTGCGGAAGCCGTCGTAAGTGTTGCCGTCGATGTAGCCACCATTGGAGACATATGCGACTACTCCCTCATCTTTGATGCGGTCCGAGGCCCAGCGGATGGCGCGGAAATAGGAGTCGTATAGCGTTCGTCGCGACTTCGCGTTTGTGAGGGCCCCGTATGTGGATTTGATGCGCTCATCTAGCGCCTCGTATTTGAGGTTTTGGTTATTATCATTCTGGCTTCCCTGTCCGACTGAGTAGGGCGGATTCCCGACAACGACGGTGATTTTTTGCTTCTGCTGTTTTTTCGCGCGCTCGCTGTTGCCTTCCAGGACGTCCATCCCGTCGAGCTTTGCCGTGCCCTCGGCGAGCTGGAAGGTGTCAGTGAGCACGATGCCCTCGAAAGGCTGGTAGTCGCCGCCGTTGAGGTCGTGGAAGGCCGCCTCGATATTGATGGCCGCGATGTAGTACGCCAGGAGGACGACTTCGTTGGCGTGGAGCTCGCTCGTGTACTTGCGCAATAGGTCCGTCGGCTTGATCAGGCCGGACTGGAGGAGGCGGACGGGGAAGGTGCCGGTGCCGGCGAACGGGTCGATGATCTGAACGCCCTCGTGGGACAAAGAACGACCGAAGTGCTTGGTAAGGGCCTGGTCTGTGGCACGGATGATGAAATCGACGACTTCGACGGGGGTGTAGACAATGCCGAGGGCGTCGGCGGTTTTCGGCAGGGCAGTCTTGAAGAACTTGTCGTAAAGTTCGACGATAACCCGCTGGCGGCCCTCGTGGTTGTCGATGCCCTCGGCGCGGACCCTCACCGATTGGTAGAAACCTTCGAGTGTCTTCGTTTCGGCGTCCAGGCCCTGATCATCGAGGATGTCGAGCATCCGCTGCATAGCCCTGGAAACGGGGTTGTGGTCGGCGAAACCGTAGTCCTTGAATAGAGCGTCGAAGACCGGTTTGGTGACAATGTGCTGGGCGAGCATGTCTATGCCGTCGGCCTCGCTGACGCCGGGATTGATATTCGCCCGCAGTTCGCCGATGAACTCGTCGAAGGCAGCCTTCTTTTCGGCGACTGTCAGCGCGGTTTTGATGCGAGTGACGTGGCGGTCGGCGATCTGGGCGATGTCTTTAGCCCAGTCCTCCCAGTAGTGCCGTTCGCCGACCTTGTCGACGATGCGCGCGTAGACCGCGTCCCGCCAGTCGCTCACGGAGAACAGCGCCTCCTGGATGTGCTGGGCGCTCTGGGCTTCCTTCTCCTTGGCAGCCTTGGCGCTGTCGATGGTGCTGGAACCATCCTTATCGCCGACAGACTCGTCGCCAGCGCCGATGCTGCCGATGCCGATCTTGTTGTCAGGCTTCTGTTTGTTGAGCTCAAGCTGGTTGACGGTCGCGTTGAAGCGGTCGTCGTGGGCACGCAGGGCTTGAAGGACCTGCCAAACCGTTTTGAATCGCTGGTTGTCGGCAAGTGCCTTCTCCGGGGGCATGCCGGCGGGCACAGCGACAGGAAGGATGATGTAGCCGTAGTTCTTTCCTGGGGCCAGGCGCATAACCCGGCCGACGGACTGGACGACGTCAACTACGGAGTTGCGAGGGTGGAGAAAGAGAACGGCGTCCAGACTGGGGACATCCACGCCTTCGGACAGGCAGCGGGCATTGGACAGGATGCGAGCGTTGGCCGGGCCAGAATCCTGCTTGAGCCAATCCAACAGTGCGTTGCGTTGCAGGGTGTTGAACGTGCCGTCGACGTGGTCAACTTCGCAGTGCAGTACCTCATCGTCGGCGTCGTCGTAGGCGTCAACGACCTCGTTGAAGCGGGCGGCGATCGCTTTGGAGTCGGCGATAGAGCGGGCGAAGGCGACCGCCCGTTTCATGGGTGTCTCACCTTCGGCGAACCCGGAGCCGTCCGCGAAAGTGCCGGTACGCTTGGCCATTGCATTCCAGCAGCCGATGATCTTTGCTGCGTCATCGAGGTTCAGCTCGGATGTCCCACCTGCGAAGCCCTGTTGGAGGGTCTTCGCTACCACACCCTCGTCGACCGTGAGGATCAGGACCTTGTAGTCGGTGAGAAGGCCTCTTTCCACGGCCTGGCCAAAGCCCAGGCGGTGGAACTCGGGACCGTACGTCTGCTCGTTGTCCATCGAGGCAAGGACGGCGTTTGCATACTTCGCCTCCGTCTTCGTGTCCTCGCTGTAGATGCGCGGGGTCGCGGTCATGTAGAGGCGGCGGTTCCCGCTCAGGTCGTCGTCGTCGTGGACACGGACGAAGGCCGACTCATCGTGGCCGGCCAGCGTGACGCCGGTGGTGCGGTGGGCCTCGTCGCATAGGATCAAGTCGAAGCGGGGGAGGCCCTTCTTCTGCGCCTCAGAAATCGTGGCGATGGACTGGTAAGTGGAGAACACCACGGTTAGTCCGGGAGTCGCGTCCACGCTGGCTATCTGCTCGATCAGCCGATCGGGGTCGGTAGTAGCGGGTAGGGCCAAATCGTGGGTGGACATATCATTGTCGTCACCCAAGACCTGGCGCTTGCCGACCTTCACGTCGGAGCACACCGCGAAGCTACGCAGCGGCACCTCGGCCTCATATGACCATTCTCGGAGTGTCTGTGACAGCAACGCGATAGAGGGAACCAGGAACAGGACGGTAGCGTGCTCGTTTCCCTCGTTCTGGGCACGGTCCTTCAGCAATCGCTCTGCGATCTTCAGACTGGTGAAGGTTTTGCCCGTCCCGCACGCCATGATTAGCTTGCCGCGGCTGTGCTTTTCAAAGCCGGCAAAGACGTCGTCGATGGCCTCGCGCTGGTGCTTGCGCAGCGACTTCTTCGCCCTCAAAGTCATTTCAACCGGCTCACCAACCGCCGGCAAATGCCACTCCACAGGACTGTTGGCGATGTCGGACAAGCCGATACGGGTGACGGGAATCTGCTGATCGTCTAGTGCGGCCTCAGCGTGGACGCCCCACTTCTCGGTTGTGGAGATGATGATCCGGCGGGTGAAGCCACCCTTGCCGGATGCTGTGAAGAAGGAGTCTATGTCCTCCTTACTTACTGTATGCTGCGGCTCGTAAAACTTGCACTGGATCGCGCAGAAGCTCCCGGTCTCTCGATCCTGAGCCACCAGGTCGATCCCGGTATCCCGCTTATCGTGCGCCGTTCCGGGCCAGTCAGCCCACATCCACACCCGGCTGAATTGTTCGGTCCACTGCGGGTCAGTGCTTAGGTACTGGAGCATCAGCTCCTCGAAGCGGGTACCGCGGTCGCGGTTCACGCCGGAGTCGTCGCGGATCGCCTTGATGACGTCATGCACCGTCGTGGTCGTCGCCACTGCGCCTCGGCTCCTATCACAGTCGACGGCGCGCGGGTTGGCGCACCGAGAAGATGGCATCGGAAGTATTCAGGACTTTACTGCTACCTGAGGTCACTACCGCGATAGTGCTCGGCCAAGTGATAACTCCTAGGGAGCGAGCCATCATCGACCAGCGGGCTTTACTTCTGGAACGCGTATCGCGCCAGCCGCACTCAGCGTTACCTGTCACGACTTCGGCGGCATCCCAACAGCGGCAAGCGGACTCGTGATCGCCGGTACGAACGGCCTTAGGGCCCAGCCCTGCATCGCCCTCGTTCAAGTCAACGACGGCGCCCCAGCCCTGAGATGCCTTAACGAAACCAGCCGGTTGCGCCAGTGCTGCGATGGTTGCTGAACGCGGCGCTACGCAGGGTCGTCATTAAGGCGGCCTTGTTTACAGAGCCGGCTTAGTGCCAATATTTACCAAGTATGATATGAGGGACGTGGCGGAGGAGCGTTCGCTATCCCAGTGTCGGAGCGAGCCAGTTGGTGATCGTCGCGATGGATGAGGCTTCCACCATGACCTCACGGACCACGACAGGAAGGGCCGCGGGTATCGGACCTAGCGCGAGTTCGGCCGATCCGGGATTGTCAACTGTATGACCAGCAGGCCGCTGCGCTCACGGTCAGTGAGATGGGGGTGTACAGTCGCACCCTCGGAAAACAACTAAATAACTCTCCATCGAACCGGGGCTTGATAAATACCCTGTCGCTCACGGCCCCATTAACCATTCCGGAATGGTTACTTCAGGCCAACTACCGCCTGTGCGGCACTTACGATCAAGGGCAGCAAGAATAGCGCGAAAACGCGAGTTCCAAGCCAAACCGCCGAAGGAGAGGTCCGCTGAGTAGCTATCAAAGACCGGAGGCATGCGATGGCGCTGACTCTGTTCGACATGGCAGCAAAATCCACGCCAGGCGCGTCTACCAAGACCGCCGCATTCAAATCTGTCAGAACCTTTGAGTAGGATTCGAGCGCGGAATCCCGTTGAGCCTTTGCTACACGGTGAATCCAAATAGACGGAAGAATGAAAACTGCTGAGCCGCCACAAATAAGTACAGCTGCAATGGCAATCCCGATGAACCTTGCACCTATCGGTAGGTCGGGAATCATTTCATAAACGCCGGGAAGGAAGACCGCTCCCAGCGAATAAAGCAGGCCGGTAGAGTAAGCGAAGAAGGATAGCGCCTCGAAGCCTGCAACCTGACGCGGCTTGAAGGGGTTCCAAGAAATTTCTCTATCGAGGGCATTCCATGAATAGACAAGAGTTTTTGCGATTCCCCAGTTGCCTACCCCGAATGATATGCCAAGCATCACAATGATGATTAGGCCAATCCAGAAGTACACGTCATCGACGTCTACCGGACCGGTTCGTTGGCGGAAAAAATCTCGGCTCAACAGGTATCCAACGGGGACTAAAATTCCCGTCACGCCGACGTAAGAATACCAAAGCTTGGCGGCAATCGCATCAACACGAACAAGGCGTCCAACATCCCAGCCATCGTCGGGCGCAGTGTCGATCATTACGCCATGAAGCGTCAGAAAGCGCCTCTCCCACTCCGTAATGAGCGCAGGAGATACGAGAATCCAGATACCCGCGACCCACATTCGCCACTGGAAGTCGACACTTGCGACATCGCTAACGCGTTGGATCATCCAAACGACGAATATGAGGTAGGGTGGAATTCCTAGTACCACAGATGCAGCCAAGGGCACAGGGGCCGACGTATACTGCGAAAAGGGCATGGCGGCTTTCCAAATCCGCCTCGCCGGCCCCCATCGGGCGACGCGCGATCCGATACGCCAGTACGGCGTCAGCATTCGGATCTGCTGCTGGGTTACTAAGCGCTCTGCAAGCAGCAGATCAGGGCGTTCGACCGTCCAAGGTAGAGGGGTCACATGTCAACTCTAGAAGCCGTGCCTCAAGATTCGCAACCCCGTCGATACCTTCATTCGCTGCTCATCGAACAACAAGAATGCAGCGTCATCCATCACTCGCTGATCTCTTACGCTAGCCTTGATAACCGCTCGGGCCCAAGTTTTGGAACGAAGGAACTTATGGCCAACGGCGCAACTCAGGAAGTGAAGTCGGAATTTTTTGCGAAATTCTTCCTCGAACGTCCGGAGGGCGCGATTGATGTCATCGGGATTCTCCCCCGTGGCCGCGGCTAGAGACTTCCCTAGAAGTTGTCCGGCCGCCATTCCATAATAGATTCCCTCACCGCTGAGTGTGTTGATCGTGGACGCAGCGTCTCCGATGAGAACGGCGCGGTCATGTGCCATTCGTGGCACACTGGCGGCATGCGGTAAGAGGTGGCTGAGGCGGCGGTCGATGCTTTCGACATGGATCCCTCGCAACTTTAGTGCCGCCACATAGTCATCAAGTAGCTTACCGAGATCCTGTTGGCGCTTCTTGAGAATGGTGAGGGGTATGCCAACTCCGACGTTGGCTTCGCCATCTCCAGTCGGGAATACCCATCCATAGGCAGGAAGAGTTTGCTCGTCGAAATCTAGGCGAAGCCCTGGCGCTTCGCCGGAAGACAGTCCCGCGAAATTAACTTTGGCATATGCGCGCATCGCGATGTGCGTATCTTTATCCAACGCCTTGCCGACGCCCAACTCTCGTCTCACTCGAGAATAGGCTCCATCCGCGCCGACAAGAATCTTACAGTGGAGCGTACGCGTCTGACCGTCGTGAGACACCGAAATCGCGCGCTGGCCGTCGACCAGCTTGGAGCTTACGAATTTGGTGCGTTCGATGACAGTGGCTCCACGTTTCCGGGCAAGATCCACGAGTCGCGCGTCGAAGACAAATCGCGGGAGAACAAAGCCAGAAAGATCTTTACCCTGAACCTGGGGGCCTTCTGCGTAGCCCTCCCAGCCGTCAGGACCACCGACTCGGACCGCCGGAGGGCTTGGAGCGTCGGCGACAACTTCGAGCCCATCCAGCTCACGCAGTACACGACGAACCCCAGGCCCAAGTCCGTCACCGCAAGACTTGTCGCGTGGAAATTCGTCACGATCTATCAAGCAGATCGACAGCGTCGGTGCCTCTTTGAGGATGGCGAGTGCTGCAGTGGCCCCTGCGGGTCCTGCGCCGACGATGATCACGTCGAAGTTTTCGGGGCTCACAAGACCCAGACTACTTCGACCTCGCTCGCTCCAGCCTTGGGGGCAGGTGGTCGTCGGCGGCATGCTGAGTGATGGTCGCCTTGTGGGACTCGGGCTAGGCCGGCCTCTGTGTCCGGAGGTGGCCTCGGTCACTACAGGGTCTCGCGACCCTGCGCTGTACGTAGGCCTGATGAATCCCCAGCACTCTGCTCTAGATAGTCCCCTGATCGCAGGGCCGGCGCCGTCATCTAGACCAGCATGGTTCTTGGGCGTGCCTCGCTTTGCGGACATCCGAGATCAGGAGACGTCGGTTCCCGGGAGGCAACCTCGACCTGCCGCAGAGAGATGTCCCACAAGTGGCCAGTTCGGGTCGGCATGGGGGAGTGAACGGCAGCAGAAGCCGGGCCGGTCAGTGTTCCGGCAGCACCGTGATCATTCGGATTGAACCGGATGTAGGTCGACTACAGGCTGGGATGAACCGGGACATCGATGTTGGTGTACGGCAGATAGAGTGCAGAGTCCGCGTGTGCGAGGGAGGGTGTCGATGCAGCCTACGCCGCTTGAGGTTGACGTTCTGGCCCTGCATGGGATTGGGGCCGATGTCGATTCGTCGGTTATGACGCTGCGCAAGATCGTGAAGAAGGTTGGGTCAGGGCTTGCCCCTATGCCCGCGACCGGATCGGCCGCGGCGACGGCGGCCCACGCGGCAGCGAAGGCATGGCTTGCTGATCTCCACAGACTTACCAATGATGTGGGCGCATTCGGTGCGTATCTCGCAAAAGCGTCGAAGGATTATCGAGCAACCGACGAAACAAGCGCAGATGATCTCCGGCGGAGTGGGTCACGGGTGCCTCGATGAGTGAGCTGACGCTGGACGACCTGTTGTCATTCGACGCGACTCCGTGGCACACGGCGGCTGATCACTGGCACCAGCTCGCCCAGGCGGTCGACGACGCGGCGGAGGAGCTGATCCGGGGTACCCGTGACCTTCCTTATGCCTGGTCGAATGGCACGGGGGCGGAAGCCGCAGCGGAGAAGGCAGCCGATCTGCGGGCCGAGGTCAGCAACACCTATAACCCGGCCAAGCGCATCTACGATGCGATGGATCAGCATGCCTATGGCATGAAAGCTCTGCGGCAGCAGGCCGAGGACGTCGTCGCCGCCGCCCGAAAAGCTGGCTACACCGTCGATACGGCAGCCGCCACCATCACCGCGCCGGCTGCGGCGTACTCGGCAGGCAACCTGGATCACACGGCGCGGGAGACCGGAGCCCTGCTCAACGACCTGCGCGGCATCGTAGGCAAGGCTCGATCGCTCGACGATTCCACGGCCAACACCATCACGGTCAACACACCGTCGACGACGACTGGTTTCGGGACCGGCCAGATGCAGGCGCTTTCCCGCGCTGATCTTGAGGCCCAAGGGAAGCGGTCCCCAGCCGAAATCCGTGCCTGGTGGGAATCGCTCACTCCGCAGCAGCAAGAACAGGCGATCCTGGAGTTCCCCGACCTGGTGGGCGGGATGGATGGCGTCCCGATCGCCGATCGGGACGTCGCGAACCGTTCGCTGCTGCGGCGTGACACCGACGTGCTCCGGCAAGACGTGGCATCGGTTGACGGCCGCATGAACTATCTGCAGGGCATGTACGACCAGGGCCGGATCGACGAAGTCTATCCGGGGGTGCCCGATGCGAAGGCCGCGATGGACGCTGAAATGTCCAAGCTGGGATCGCAGCGTGATGAACTGGCCGGCAAGCTCAAGGGTTTGGCCGCCATCAGCTCTCGACTCGCCGATCCGGCCAAGCCCGACGCATACCTGATCGGGCTTTCCGCCGACGGTGACGGCAGGGCCATCGTGTCTGTCGGCAATCCCGACACTGCGGACAACATTCTCACCTACGTGCCGGGCACCGGGGAGGATCTCTCCAAGGTGGGGGCGGGTATGGCGCGCGCAGGCGTCATGCAAGGAGATGCCGCTCACGAGGATCCGACGAAGAGCACCGCCGCGGTCTACTGGTACGGCTACGACGCCCCAAACGACATCCTGCCGGACGCGGGCTACAGCTCATACGCCCAGGACGGCGGCCCCATCCTCGATCGCTTCCAGACCGGGCTGCGCGCCACCCACGAGGGCGATATCCCATCGCGAAACACCGTCCTGGGGCACAGCTACGGCTCGACCGTCATCGGGCACGCCGCCACGAGTTCGAGCATCAGCGCTGACGCCGTGGTGTTCGTCGGATCACCCGGCGTCGACGTGGACCACGCCACCGACCTGCACGGTGTCCGACCAGACCAGGTCTACGCGACCCGGGCAGAGTACGACGCGATCCGCAAGGTTCCGGACTGGGACATCGCTCATGGCAACGATCCCAGCGACCTGGACTTCGGTGCCCGAGTCTTCGCCAGCGACCCCGGCGACCCGAACGCCGAGGGCGTCACCCACTCCGCCTATTGGAACAACGACAACATCGCCCGCAAGAACATCGCCCTGATCGTCACCGGGAAGCTGTAGCGAGGTGTACTGATTATGACAATCCGACGACTTGGCTATGCGTTGGCGGCCGCGGTGATGATGTTGGCGTTGGCCGCGTGCGCTGGGAAGGACAAAGACTTGCAGCCCACCGAGACGAAAGCCCAGGCAGCCCAGCGGGTGGAAGAACTCGTGCAGGAGGCGTTCAAGCAACTGCCATCCGGCGCCACCCTGAAGGTCAGCACCGACGAGGACAGCGTGCCGTGTGACGATCCCACAGACGGTGGGCCGGCCGGGCGGATCTTCGCCGAGAAGGCGTACGACATCGTCCCGCCAGCCACGGGGACATGGCCGAGCAACGAGATCATTCCGACGCTTGTCACCTTCTGGCAGCAGAAGGGTTATAAGACTCGCACCGACGACCGCAGCAAACAGGAACCGCGCTACAGCGTAGAAACGTCCGATGGCTACATCGTCCTCGTCCAGAGCTGGAACCGCGGTGACCACCTGGACTACGGGCTCAGCGCGGACTCACCATGCATCTGGGAGAACGGCACTCCCGACCCGCAGTAGTGGCTGAGCTCTACCGGCTCGGAAGAGCCGACGCAGTGGCCTGATGATCTGCTCTGTGGAATTGCTCGCCCGGCATCATCGCCGCGGCGCGAGGTGACTATCTATGGTTCATCGGGCTACCCGCTGGCAGGTGCAGATACGTCAGTGAGCCTGCTGATCACAACGGTGACCGCCCGTCCGTACATGCCAGATGCGGTCTGCGAGGAAGTCAGGGTCGGCCCTGGCGGGGTGTGGATTCAGCAGACCGCCGGGTAGTGCGGGTATCCGGGTACGGGTCGGGGGCGGGACGCCTTTGCAGCGGTCACGCATCGCGTCCACGCCAGCTTTCAGCATCTGTTTTATGAGGCTGTGGCGGGACGCGACACGGCACAGGATGTCGAGTTGCGAGCGGCCGTAGTCGCACTGGCGGTGGTAGGCGGCTGCCGCTCGCAAAGCCTGTCCCGTGATCAGACGCTGGGGATCCGGAGCGTGGGTGTTGGTGATGACACTGAGGTAGTGATCGCAGACTTCCACCGCGGAGGAGTCGTCGGCTCGGACGCTGAGATCCGCGCTGACAGCGAGCAGGGTGATCAGGCGCGACCAGTCCGTGCGGGCGTCGGTTTCAAGAAGCTGGGCGGCTCGGTGTACGGCGGTAAGCGCGGTAGCGATGTCGTCCTGCTGGTTAAGAAACTCGGCAAGCAAGATCCATAGCTCGGCCTCCATCCCGGGGTTGAGATGCGGTCCGGCGGCGAGCAGGGACAGCAGATGCTCGGCGGCATGGGCGGGATTGCGCAGGCCGATGCCACGCACCTGGTCAAGTAACAGGCTCAAGGCCCCGGGCGCAGTCGGCGCCCGGCGGAATGTCCAGCGCCACGTCCGCGGACGCTCATTCACCGGATGCCGTCCACGGTATCGGTGTGCACCTGGGCAGGACGGTACGGCCCTCCAAACCTGCCGCCTGCTCGTTATTGCCGAGGAACAGGCATAGCAATCTCGCGAGTGCGTCGATCTGTTCCTCTTCGAGGAAGACCTGACTCCGCTCAGCAAGATGGTCAGCGACCCGTTCAGCCGACTGCCGAGCAGCGTCCTTACTGCCGTGATCGGCGACTCCGCACGGTGACTGACCCGACTGCCACCTACAGATCCATTCCTCAACCTCATGCGCCCACCAGACACGCCCCATCTTCAACTCCTGGAATGGCACCGGGAAGTCGTCACGATCGGCCAGCTGCTGGATCCGCTGCCGCGATAGCCCAAGTCGGACCGCGATCTCCCGAGCCCCCACCAACCGCAGAACGCCGCTCAGCGAGGCGTCCGCACGCGAGCGCTTCACCGTGCACACCCACCATCCGCAGTGTTCGCCCGCCTCGAAGCAGTCCGTTCTCCTGGTCTGTAGTCGTCCAGTCGGGCTGCATGCAACACGTCGATACGAATCATGCTCATGTTCCGCAGCACGTCGTCGGTGGCCGCCATCTGAACCCCCTTCATCACTTACGCACGATCGATCATCTGACCGTAGGCAATTATGCAGTAGTGGACAAGTGGCAATTCTGCACATGATCCACTTATGGAGTGGAGGAGGAATTCCGGCTACCGCCGACATACAAAGAGGTCGCTGAGTTGATCCGCGCGGAGATCGACAAGGGGACGTGGCCCTATGGCACGCAGCTCCCCTCGGCTTCGGAGCTGTCGGACATGTACGGGACCTCTATCACCACGATCCACCGAGCCATGAAGATCTTGATAACTGCCGGAGATGTAGTTGGACGCCAGGGCCGAGGTCGGTTCGTCACTCGGCGCTGACCGGCGGAATTTACTTCCGTCGCACCAGCTCATGGACCAGCGCGGTAGGCCGGCGTCGCGCTGAAGGCAGTATCCCCCGACCCACCTGAATTACCCTCCGGCCACGTACCTGCAGAACGCCTTCTCGGCTGCTCGCGCGGATGACGATCTCCGGCTTCGGTCTATCGGACGTTCAGGCCGATCGCCAGAAGCCATCCGATGAGCAAGGCCGGTCCGAAAGGTACGGCGATCTGACGGTTCCCGGCGCGCCAGATCGCGAAGATGCCGACAAAGGCCTGGACGATCAAAGCGGTGGCGAGGCCCCGTGCGGCGGTTGGCAGGCCCAGCCATCCGAGGGACATCGCTACCGCTCCCGCAAGGCTTACGTCTCCCAAGCCGAGTTGTCCGGGGAATCCGATTGCCATGACGAGTGCCAGCATGGTCACAACTACTCCGGCGATCACGGCCTCGATGAAACGGCGGGATTCACCGCTGGCCAGGGACTCCGCCGCGAAGCCGGCGACGGAGGCAAACCAGAGCACGCTCGTCAGTACGTGGGGCAGCCGGCGCTGTCGTAGATCGATGATCAGGAGTACTACGGCAACTACCGCGAAGAGCCAATACGCCGGGAGGGCGAGTGACGGCGGCACAGCGGCACACACGAACCCGGCGCTGCCTGCCGTCAGAGCCGTTACCAGTGCAACCGCAGGGAGAGCCGCAGGTTCTCCTAGCCACCACCGCCGGGACAGTCGTATTGGCCCTTCGGGGCCGGCAGTGTAGGCGAGCGCGGCGGCAGGGACGCCTGCTGCCCCGGCGGCCAGTCCGGCAGCAAGCACGGTCGGGCCTTCCACGGCGCGCCCTCGCTACTCGCCCCGGCGCAGGAGCCGGGCACGTCGGATCATCAGTCGATCACCCGCCCGATGGCGCCGTGGATGGCGACGTCTTCGATGGCCGGCCGCGGTTGAGATGCTTGTTCGGCCCACCACTGCGAAACGGACTGGATGCCGGGCTCGACCAGGTCGAGGCCGTTCAGCAGGGCGGCTAATTCGTCACGCGAGCGGGCTCGGAAGCGACCGTCGCGGTTGGGCGCTTCGAGCTTGGGCAGCATCTCGACCGGAACGTAGTCGAAGGTGGAATGTGAGACCACGACCCAGCTGCCCGGGGGTAGGGCGTCGATGAGTTCGGCGACGATGCCCTTTGGGTCTTCGTCCTCGCGGATGAAGTGCAAGACGGCGACGAGCAGAAGCCCGACGGGCCTGGACAGGTCCAGCGTGCTGCGAAGTTGAGGGTCGTTTAGGATGCCGGCGGGATTCCGCAGGTCGGCGTGAATGTAGGCGGTCTTGCCTTCGGGCACGCTGGTGAGCAACGCACGGGCGTGGGACAGCACGATCGGGTCGTTGTCGACGTAGACAATGCGAGCGTCCGGGCGGATCGCCTGGGCGACTTCGTGAGTGTTCGGCGACGTCGGGATACCGGTGCCGACGTCCAGGAACTGGTCGATGCCCTGTAGGGCCAGGAACCTGACGGCGCGCTGGAGGAAGCCACGGTTCTCCATCGCGGCGAGCCTGACGGTGGGCATCACGGCCTCGATCTCGTGTGCCGACTCTCGGTCCGCAGAGAAGTTGTCCTTGCCGCCGAGCAGGTAGTCGTAACGCCGCGCGGGGTGCGGCACCGTGGGATCTATCGCAGCGGCGCGTGCCTGCAACTCGTCCATCGACATCCCGAACCGCCGTTCCTCGGCTTGAATCTTGTCGAGCTTGGTCAAGCCCTCGAACTCATCGACCAGACGCAGAACGGTCCGGCCCAGATCGGTAAGAGCCCATGCTCGCCTTCGGGTATTCGGCTGCGGCTGTTGCTCGATCAGCCCCTTGGAGCCCAACGCGCGCAACTCTGTGCTGATGGTGCCATCGCCCGGCGAAAGGCCTTTCAGCTTGGTCAATCCTTCGCGAATGTCGGCATATCGTGCGGGGCCGGCGGCGAGGACTCGCAAGATCGGCACGTGCCAGACGCGGGTAAGGGCTTCCTTGATCAAATCTTGAAGATCGAAGGTCACGAACAGTCCCACTCCCGTACGAGGCTCGTCGCCCACAGACTTACGCCCGTTGCGCGCGGCATCTCTCCATCACTTGGCGATCATTGTATATCGCACCCAGTCAATATATTTTCCCGCCGCGGAGCGAACTCCCGGCCCACATGGGTGCCGATCGCGCCCTCTTGCTGGGCCTTCGTTGCCACCGCCGTGTGAGATACGCCACTCGTAAGTGTATGGGTCTCGACTAGTTCCGACGACGAAGCCGAGGTCGAGACAGTGACTCGTGATCGCACCAACGCCAAGAGCGCCAGCCTTTCCAATCGACCACGTGCCCTGACGTGCAGTCATTAATCGCCAACAGTCAATAAGAGGGAGAGTTTCAGTGTCGCCAATACATCGCTTGGACTGCGCATTCGAGAATGCGCATCTAGGTATGCGTTTTCTAAACGATGTAGCGCCGGTACCGAAGGATGCGGTAGACCGGACTCTGCGCATCGGCCTGAAGATCGACGAGACACGTTGAGAACACGAGCCAGCAGGACGCTGCCCGCTTTTCGGCGACTGGTCGTAGCCAGGCAGAGGACTCGTTGACGGCTACGACAAGGAGAGGCATGGCGATGATCAAACGATTGGCCACTCTCATCCCGATCATGGCACTCACGCTGCTTACGAACGCGTGCAGCTCCGGGAGACCCGCTGCTGATCTCGGCAGTCCGCTGTCGCCGACAACCCCAGCGTCCTCGGCTTTAGGGCCGGCGACTGCCCCCGAACGTGATGCAGTGGCTGCTTATCGCGGATTCTGGGATGTCTTCGTCAGCGCAGCGGTAACGTCCGACGCCGAGATGCCCGAATTGCGCAAGTACGCCTCTGGCCAGGCACTTAGGTTGGTCGCCAACTCGCTTTACATGGATCGCAAGCGGAAGCAGGTCACAAAGGGGCAGGTGAGACTCGACCCCAAGGTGTCCGCCCTGGATCCAACCGGCGCTCCGACCGAGGTCACCATTTCCGACTGCGTCAGCGACGAGGAGTGGCTGAAGTACAAAGCGAGCGGCGGCCTGGTTAATGACGTACCCGGTGGTAGGCACGCGACCACCGCCACGGTGAAGCGTACGTCCGACGGTTGGAAGGTCGACTCGCTCGTGTTGCAGGAGGTCGGAACGTGCTGACGAACGTTCGTACCGTCATCATCGCGCTGTTTTTTGGTGCTGCCGCAGCGCTGTGTATCCCGACGGTAGCGCTTGCTGACGGCGGCACGGGAGGCATTACCTGCCCGGCTGGAAGCACACGGCCCGAGTGCAACGTCCACGCGGAGACTCCACACAAACCTGGCAACGACACGGGTGGAACGGGTGGCGGCAATACCGGTGATGGCAAATGCCGCAACCCGAAGGGTGAGGTGATCCCGTGCGAGCGGGACGGCGGCTGGGCCGGATCCGACGGCTGCTATTACAAGCCCGTCGACTTGTCGCCCGACATGATCGCGAACCTCGGTGGCCAGCCTGAGGGCGAGGGCGGCTGGTACGAGCAGGTTTGTTACGGACCGGATGGTGAGGCGAGCACCGGCTTCGGCGGTGCTGTGTGGATTGCAGGGGCGCCGCCAGTGGTGTCACCCGAGGTTCTGGCTCGTCAGGCGCGGTCGAAGCTGCGGTTGCCCGAGGTAAAGATCGAGTTGAACCCACCGGGCGATCAACTTCGTTACCTGCCGGTCTGGATGGCGCTGGATCGCAGTTCCTGGACCACGGAGTCGGCGACGGCCTCCGTTCCTGGAGTCAGTGTGACCGCCACCGCCCGGCCGGTGAAGGTGACCTGGTCCATGGGCGACGGCTCGGGCGTGACCTGCGCCGGACCGGGCACCCCGTGGAATCCCGGCATCGATCCAGAGAAGCCCTCACCCGACTGCGGCCACACCTATCAGACGCCCGGCGTCTTCACGGTCACCGCAACGGTGGAGTGGGAGGTGACCTGGGCCGGTGCAGGTCAGACCGGCACCGTGCCGGGGCTCACCACGACCGGCCAGGTTCAGGCTCGCGTGCAGGAGTCGAAGACCCTCATCAACCGCTAACCATCGAGCTCGTTCAGTCGTAGCAGCGCCGCATCGGGGAGGACGTTGGTCATGGCGCTAGGTTCCGTGCGCCCAAAAACAGGTTCGGACGATCGTCCGACTGCCGCGCCGCGTGCTGGACGCGGCCCGTGGCGGGCGGCCCGGCGTCGCCGCAGGCTGCCGTTCGTCGCGTTGGGTTCGTTGCTGGTCATCGTGTGCGTGCTGGCGTACGCCTGGGGCGCGGTCCGGCTCGGTGACCGGATTCAGGTGCTCGCCGTGGCTCGGCCGGTCGCGGCGGGTCAGAGCATCACCGCCGCGGACCTCACCCAGGTATCGGCCGCCGAGGACCCCGGAGTGCTGCTCGTCCCGGTTGCCCAGGCTGACGAGGTGATCGGTCGTACAGCGGTGGTGCCTCTGGTGGCCGGCACGCTGCTGACTCCATCACTGATCGGAGACGCGGCGTTTCCCCCAACCGGGAAGGTCGCCGCGTCGCTTGCGCTCAAACCCGGCCAGTATCCGCAGGGCCTTGCCAACGGGGCGAAGGTGGCGGTGTTCGTCTCGGCAACCGGCACCGGGGCAGAGGGTCAGGCGGCTCCGGCGGCCAAGGCCACGGCGGCGCCGACCCGGTTGCAGGCCGTGGTGCTCGGCGTGGACCTCGCGGGCGACGGTCAGGGTTCCACGGTGATCACGCTGCTGCTGGATGCCTCGGACGGGCCGCAGTTGGCCGCTGCTCCGGAGGGCGCGGTGGTGCTGATGCAGACCGCGCCGGGAGGTAACTAAGGATGCCGTTGCTGGCTGTGACCTATTTGAAGGGCCGTCCCGGCGTGACCACGACCGCGCTCGGGCTGGCGGCGTCGGCCCCGGCTGATGCCGGAGCCACGGTGGTGGAGTGCGATCCGGCCGGCGGGGATTTGATGCGCCGCCTCGAGCTGGCCGCGACGCCGAGTCTGGTGGATGTGGCTGCCGTCGCGCGCGGTGCCACCGATGCGGATACCGCCTTCGTCGCCGGGGTGCAGCCGGTGGCCGTGGGCGATGCCGTGGTGCCGGTGGTGGCGGCTCCGGCCGGTGGCGCGCAGACGCGGGCCGCTTTGCCGGAGTTGGCCGGGACCGGCCGGGCGGTGCTGACGGCCCCGGATCGGCTCGTGGTGGCCGACTGCGGGCGGCTATCTGCCGGGTCGGCGGCGTGGCCGGTGCTGCGGCTGGCCGATGTGGTGCTGGTGATGGCGCGTGCCCGCGCGGACGAGTTGGCGCATCTGCGGGAGGCCCTGGCCGAGCTGGTGGATGTCGGGCCGGGGCGGCTGGTGGTGCTGCTCGCCGCCGGAGGCGTCTACCCGGCCGCCGAGGTCGCGCACGTGTTGCAAACCCACGTGTCGGAGGAGCTCGCGCGTGACCCCGGCGCGGTGGAGGTGCTGGGCCCGTTGCCGGAGGACCGGAAGGCGGCGGCGGTGCTGGGCGGGGAGTTGCTGCCGGGGAAGCGGTGGCGGCGGCTTCCGCTGATGCGTGCGTTCGCCAGCGTGCTCGACGGCCTCGCCGCCGACCTGACGGTCGCGCCGCCTGCCAGTGCCGACCCGGCTCGTGAGGAGGCCATCGGATGACGTCACCGTTGGCATTGAGCGGACACCGTCCCGCCGGAGTGCTGCAACCGGCTGGCGAGGTCAGTGAGATCACCGTGGTCCGGCGCATCCGCCGGGATGTGGCCGAGCGGCTGACTCGTGTTACCCGCGCGCACGAGGCCGAGACCGGTACGCCGATGTCCGCCGTGGAGCAGCAGGAAACCACGAAGAGCCTGATAACCGAGGCGTTGGATGCGTTCGCCACGGAGGAGATGCGCGCCGGTCGGCCACCGCTGCGGCCCGACGTGGAGTCGCGGGTGTCTCGCACGGTGGCGGACATGCTGCTCGGGGCCGGTGGCCTGCAACCGCTGCTCGCCGACGAAAGTATTGAGGGCATTTCCGCGAACGGCTGCGATCGGGTCTTCGTCCGTTACGCCGACGGTAGCCGCAAGCGGGTCGGTCCGATCGCCGACTCGGACGCGGAGATGGTGGCGCTGATCCGGCGGCTCGCCGCCGACGCCGGCCGCGTTGAAGCCGACGGCGAAGGCGCAGAGGAACGGCGCTGGGACCGGGCCTCACCGGAGTTGAACCTGCAACTACCGGACGGTTCGCGTCTGCACGCGATCATGTCGGTGACCCGGCGCCCGGCGCTCTCAATCCGCCGGCATCGCTATGTCAAGGTCACGCTGACCGAGCTGGAGCAGCTGGCCACTCTTAATCCGGTGCTGCGCAGTCTTTTGACGGCCGCGGTGCGGGCCAGGCTCAACGTTCTTGTTGCCGGGCAGACCGGCGCGGGCAAGACGACCATGCTGCGGGCTTTGGCGTCGGTGATGTCGCCGGACGAGCGGCTCGTGACGATCGAGGATACCTACGAGCTGGCCCTGGACGCGGACGAGGATTTGCATCCGGATGTGGTGCCGATGCAGGCGCGTGAGGCCAACGTCGAGGGCGCGGGTGCGTTCACCATGTCGCAGCTGTTCCGGTCGGGCCTGCGGATGTCGCCGGACCGGGTCATCGTCGGCGAGGTCCGGGGCAACGAGGTCATCCCGATGCTCAACGCCATGTCGCAGGGCAATGACGGCTCGCTGGGCACCATTCACGCCTCTTCGTCGGCCGGCGTGTTCAAGAAGCTGGTGCTCTACGCGGCGCAGGCCGGGTTGGATCCGGCCACCACGAATCTGCTGGTCGCGGAGTCGGTGCACCTGATCGTGCATCTCGCGCTGACCGACACCGGCCGCCGGGTCGTGACCTCGATCCGGGAGGTGGTCGACAGCGACGGCACCGGGGTTTCCTCTAACGAGATTTTCCGGCCTGGCCTGGACGGGTGGGCGGTGCCCGGTGCTCCGCCCTCGACCGCGCTGCTGCAAGCCCTCGCAGCGGCCGGGTTCGATCCCGGTCTGTTGGATCAGGCCCGGTCCGCGCCGAGCGGTGGGTGGTCGTCATGACCATGACGGTGCCCCTAGCGGCGCTGCTGGGGCTAGGAACGGCGTTCGGGGTGGTGCTGATAGCAATCGGGCTGTCGGGCCGTCAGGATGAGGGCGCGGAACTCGATGCGCCTTCATGGTGGTCGAGGCTCACCTCAAACCGTGAACCGGTCGACCGGCGGCGGCTCGGGCTGTGCGTGGCCGTGGCGCTGGTCGTGGCGGTGCTGACCCGCTGGCCGGTCGCGGCCGGGCTGGCGGCCGTGGGGGCATGGGTGCTTCCGGCGGTCATCGGCCCGGACCGCGACCACGCCCGCCGGGTGGCCCGGATCGAGGCCATCGCCACCTGGACGGAGTCACTGCGCGACAACCTGTCCGGGGCGGCCGGGCTGGAACAAGCCATCGCCGCCAGCGCGATCGAGGCTCCGGAGCCGATCCGTGACGAGGTGGCCCGCCTGGCGACCCGGTTGCGGCGAAGCTGGCGGCTGACCGATGCGCTGCGCGCGTTCGCCGCCGAGCTGGCCGACCCGACTGCTGACCTGGTCGTCGCGGGGCTGTTGACGGCGGCGCGCGGCAGCGCCGGGCAGCTCGGCGAGGTGCTGGGCGAGCTGGCGGATTCCGCGCGGGCGAAGGTCGCTTCCCGGCAGCGGATCACGGCCGGGCGCAAACGCAACCGGACCTCCGCGCGGGTGATCGTCGGGGCGACTCTGGCAATGGCCGGCGTGCTGACCCTGCTTAACCGAGGCTATCTGGCGCCGTTCGACTCGACGTTCGGACAGCTCATCCTGCTGGCCGCCGGAGCGTGTTTCGCGTTCGCGTTCTGGTGGCTCGCCCGGCTCATGCGCGACCGCGACACCGCACGAGTCCTCGCGGGCGTCGCCGCGCCCTCCGAGCCGGAGATGGTGCGGCCATGACCGGGGTGGTGTTGCTGGCCGGTCTCGGCACCGGCCTCGGGATCTGGCTGATCGTCATCGGCTGGTTCCCCCGGCCACCGCGCCTGGACAAGGCCCTCGACGCCCCACAGGCGATGTCGCTGGCCGCCGAGACCAGGGACGCGCCGTCCGGTTGGACCGGGCGGTGGGGCCGCCCGGCGGTGCGGTGGCTGCGGGCGACCGGGCTCCCGGTGGCCAGTACCCGACGGGACCTCGCGGCGCTGGACAAGCCGGTCGACGTGCACCTGGCCGAGCAAGCAACCGCCGCCGTGGTGGGGTTGCTGCTGCCTCCGGCCGCCGCGACGCTGCTCGGCTTCGCGGGCATAGCCACCGGCGCGACGATGCCGGTCTTCGCGTCGCTGATTCTCGGCGCGGCCGGGTTCCTAGCCCCGGAGCTGTCCGTGCGCACGGACGCGGCCAAGTACCGGGCGGCTTTTCGCGACTCGCTGTCCTCGTTCCTGGATCTGGTGGTCATCAGCCTCGCGTCCGGGGCCGGGGTGGACCAGGCGCTCGACGACGCCGCGAAGGTCGGCTCCGGGTCGGCGTACACCGAGCTGCGCTACGCCCTGGCCGAGGCGCGGCTGGCTCGGGTGCCGCCGTGGGAGGTGCTCGGCGCGCTGGGGCGGCGGGTCACCGTCGCGGAATTGCAGCAGCTCGCCGCGACCGTCGGGCTCGCGGGCACCGAGGGTGCCCGTGTCCGGGCGTCGCTGCGCTCCCGCGCGGTGGCGTTGCGGGACCGGCAGCTCACCGATGCCGAAGGTGAGGCGAACGCCGCGACCGAGCGCATGGCGCTGCCCATCGTGTTCCTCTTCGCCGGGTTCCTGATCTTCCTCGGCTATCCGGCAATGGCCGCCGTGATGAGCGGCCTCTAGAACGTCTGGCGACGAATCCGATCGTCGTCCCTTGCAAGGAGGGAAAAATGACGGCTCTACTGACCTACATCGCCGCGGAGATGCGGCACCGCTGGCGGATGGTGCGCGCCACCAAGGACGGCGGCTACACCACGGAGGCCGTGGTGGCGACGGCCGTGCTGGTCACCCTGGCGATCCTGGCCATCGGGATCATCTACACCAAGGTGTCCGGCAAGGCCAACACCATCGACCTCGGCTGAGGCCGTGCTGATGACCGCCGTACGGATCCGTCGTGCCGAGCGTCCACCGGACGGGGCGCTCGGCCCGGCGGGATGGCTGCGTACCCGGTGGCGGCGAGTCGCCGCCCGGCCCGACGAGGGCGCGGCGACGGCCGAGCTGACCGTCGGGATGCCGCTGCTGCTGTTCATGATCATGATGGTTTTTCAAGCCGGAGTGTGGATGCACGCCACCCACGTCGCGCAGGCCGCCGCGAGCCGGGCCGCGAACACCGCCGCTGTCTACGAGTCGAGTGCCGGTGCCGGCCGGGGCGCAGGCAGTGACACCCTCACCGCGATCGGCAGCGGTGTGCTGAAGAACCCGTCGGTGTCGGTGACCCGCACCGCCACCGAGGTCCGGGTTGAGATCCGGGGCCGGGCCGCGACGGTGGTCCCTGGCATGAGCTGGAGTGTGCGGGCCGTTGTGGTGCGCCCGGTCGAACGGTGGGTCACCGATGCGGGGGCCGGTGCGCCATGATGCGACTTTGCCGTGCCGTTGCCGCTCGTTTCCGGCAGGTGGCTGCTATACCCGACGCGGGGTCGAGTACCGCGCAGTTGACGCTGGTGACGCCTCTGCTGGTCGCGATCCTGTTGTTCGTGGTGATGTGCGGTCGGCTCGTCTCCGCGCAGATCGACGTGCAGGCTGCCGCCAGTAGTGGTGCCCGGTCCGCGTCGCTGCTCGGTCACGGTGGCGGCGTCGCCGAGGCCGAACGCAACGCTCGTGCGACGCTCACCGCCCATGGTGCGACCTGCCGCCAGGCCAGGGTCTCGGTGTCCGGCGATCAGCGGCCCGGCGGCTCCGTGACCGTCCGGGTCTCGTGCCGAGTCAAGCTGTCGGACCTGGTCATGCTCGGCATCCCCGGCAGCCGGACGGTAGAGGCGAGCGCGACCTCGCCGGTGGACAGGTGGGCGGGATCATGATCAACAGACTGCATGCGATGGCGGCATGGATTCGCCGCCGTACCGGCGGCCGGGACGCCGGACACGTCACGGCCTTCGCGATGCTGTTCAGCGTCGCATTATTCGCCGTCGCCGGGCTCGTCCTGGACTTCGGTCTCGCGCTGTCGGTCAAGGTGTCCGCTCTCGACACGGCGCAGGCCGCCGCCCGCGCCGGAGCACAAGAACTCGACCTTCTCCTGTACCGCACGCAGGGCCGAGCCCAGCTCGACCCCGGTCGAGCCGCGTCGGCGGCTCGGTCCTGGCTCGCCCGTGCCGGCGCCGACGGCGAGGCGTCCGCCACGACCACCACCGTGACCGTGACCGTGCGCCGTACGAGCCGGACCCAGCTTCTGCAACTGGTCGGGGTGCGAAGCCTGCGGGTCTCGGCTTCCGCGACCGCGGTCGCGGTGCAGGGCATCAACGGCCCCAACGCTTAGAGCCTTTTCGAGGAGCACCGGGTATGGTCCGCGCCTTCGCCGCCCTGGGACGCCTGCTGCGCGTCCTGGCCGCCACCGCCGTGCTACTCGGCTTCGTCGCCGGAGTGCCGTGGCTGCTGATCGCCTCGGCCGGATGGCCCCTGGACTGGCTCGGCTGGGCGCAGCTCGGCACACCGCCCGGGATGTCCGAGCTGATGACGACGATCACGAGCCCCTGGTCAGATCAGATGATCGTGGCCCTGCTCGCCTCGATCGGCTGGGTCCTGTGGGCGCAGTTCGTCCGCGACACCGTCATCGAGGTGATCGAGGCGTCAGCCGCCGCGACGGCCACCCGCCACGGCAGGCTCCGGACGCCGGTCTCCGGGCGCGGCCCGATCCGCTGGGTCGCGGCCGTACTCGTCGGCGCGATCATCGGCGGCCTGCTGTTCGACGTCGCTCGCACCGCCACGGTCGGCGGAGCCAGCGCCTCCGCAGCCGCCGCCGATGCCGCCGCACACCGGCCCGCCGTCGCCGTCGCCCCGGCACACCCGGCCCCTATCACCGCGACGGTTTCGCGGCCCCGTCCCGCGATCACCGTTGCCGCTGCCACCGCCCGGCCGGTGGCCACGCACACCGCAACCGGCATTCCCGGATGGGCGCGTGACGCACCGGGCGGCGTGCACCACGTCGTCGAGGGCGACAACCTGTGGGACCTGGCCGAGCACAAGCTCGGCGACGCCCACCGATGGCGCGAGATCTACAAGCTCAACCGGGGACACACGCAGGCCAACGGGTACGCCCTGCGAGACCCCGACGAGATCCACGTGGGCTGGGTGCTGGCACTACCCGCCCGCGACCACGCGCCAGCCCACACGAAGCCCGCCACACCACCAGCCGAGCCCGCCACCACACCCGGCTCGACGGCCACCGAGCAGCCTTCCACCGACGCGCTAAAGCACACTGCCTCACCGGGTCCGAGCACCCCAGCACCGAGCGAACCCGCGAGCACCGCGCCGGCCGCGCCCACCTCTGCGACGACTTCGACGACCACGGCTCCGGCACAGACCAGCAGTCCCGCGACCGCCGCACCGCAAGCCAGTGCCTCCTCGGCGGCTGACGACGGTGACCAGGACCGCGAGGAGATCGGGATCGTCCTCCCGGCGCAGGGGTGGGTCAGCCTCGGCCTGGCCGCGCTGCTGGCCGCCGTCGCCTCCCTCGTCCGGCTGCAACGCCGCCGCCGCGCCCGGCTCGCCGTGCCCACCCCGGCCCGGATCGAGCCGCAACCGGCACCACTTCCTGAGTCTCTGGCCGCGGTTGAAGGCGTAGCTGATCGGCTGCCGCGCTCGGAGGATGCCCAGCGGCAGCCGATCGCGCCCTCTGTCGCCGCACCCATCGGTGTGGATGCCGCCGGGGCAGAGGTCAGCCTGTTCGAGGTGCCCGGCCGCGGCCTCGCCCTGCACGGCGAAGGCACTGATTCGGCAGCTCGTGCCCTGCTGAGCGCCGTGCTCGCCACCGGCGCCACCCCCAGCACCGAGGGCCGCCCCGTCGTCATCACCACGGCGCAGACTCTCGCGCGCCTGCTGCCCGAAGGTGCCCCGCTGCTCGGGCTGGACCCCGAGGGAACCAGTTACGACGGAGAACGGCTCGTCGTACTCGCCGACGCCGCGGCGGCCGTCACCCACGCCGAAGAGGAAATGATCCTGCGCCGCCGTCTGCTCGACGCCTTCGACGCCGACAGCGTCACCGACCTCAACGCCCGCACCGACCACGCCGAAGCCCAACCGGCATACGTGCTGCTCCTTGAGACGAGCACCCGGCACGCGGCCCGCCTGCTGGCCGTCGGCGCGCACCGCACGACCCTGCACCTGCACCAGGTCGTCCTCGGCGACCTGGAGGGCATGACCGCCGTCGAGGTCGCCGCCGACGGCACCACCGGCGACGAGCCGCCCTTCGGGCTACGCCGGCTGTCCACCCTCGCCGCCGCCGACCTCGCCGCCGTACTCGCCGCGCTGGCCGACATCACACCCCGGCCTGAGATTGGGCACGACCTCGACGACCCGGCCGGCACCAACGAGGACACCACCACGACACCGGCGGAGACAGCAGCCGCCCCGATCGAGCCCGTACCGGCCCAACCCGTCGAGATCACCGCACCGATCCGGCTGCAGGTGCTCGGCCCAGTCCGGATCACCACCGACTCCGGCCCGGTCACGACCGGAATGCGCAGCGGCTCCTACACCGTCCTCGCTTCCCTCGCCGTGCACCCGGCCGGGCGCAGCCTCGACCAGCTCGCCGCCGACCTACACCCGGACACCGACCCGGCGACTGCCGCCAAGCGCATCCGCACCGACATCAACACCACTCGCCGCGTGCTGCGCACCGCCACCGGCAGCGCCGAGGAAATGTTCGTGGTCTACGACCCGGCGACCGGCCGCTACCAGCTCGACGTACAGCTGTTCGCCGTCGACCTGTGGCAAACGCTGACCGCCATCGAGCGCGCCAACACCGCGCCCGACGACACCGCCGCCCTGGCCGCGCTGCGCGAGGCCGCCGACCTGTACGGCGGGGACTTCGCCGAAGGACAAGACCGCGCCTGGATCACCGACTACGCGGGCAGCTACCGGCACCAGATCCTCGCCGTGTACGCGCGCATCGCCGAGATCATCGAGATGGATCAGCCGGAGCAGGCCATCGCCGTCCTGCAGAAAGCTATCGGCCTCGACCCGATCAACGAGGAGCTATACCAGCGGATCATGCGCATCCACGGCCGCGCGCAGCGCCCGGACGCCGTCCGGCAGACGCTGCGCCGTCTGGAGGAACGCCTGGCCGACCTCGATGCCGAACCCTCGGACGCCACCCGCCGCGTCGCGGAACGGCAGTTACGGCCCGTCACCAGCGGAGACCACCGATGACCGAAACCTTGAGCAACGGCACGGCCCACGTCCGCGCCACCATCGAGCGTCACCTCTCCCCGCTACTCCCCCCACCGGCCGGCGGCGCACACGAGCCAAATCGAGACCGGCGAGGCTCGTGGTCGCCGGCGCGATGGGCGTACTCGTTCTACGCAGTCGCGGCCACCGGCGCAGTGATCGGCCAAAGCTGGGTGGCCCTCGACCACATGCCATGGCCCGCCTCCATGCCGGTCTGGACCCGCGTGCTGCTCGTACTGCCCTTCGCCATCTGCCTGGAACTGCTGGCCATGGTGCTCGCCGCGATGGCCGACGAACGGATGCGCCTGGGCGAGCACGCCTACGGCTTCCGCGCCTTCTCCGCCCTCGTCGCCATCGTCGCGGTCGGCATCCAGGTCGCCGGACACTGGCCCGACCTCTACTGGTCCAGCGTCTTCGGGCTGCTGTCCAGCTCCGCCTACCTGCTATGGCTCTTGCACGCCGCCGCCCGCCGCCGCGACGCCCTACGCGCCTCAGGCAAACTGCGCGACACCGCCCCCGACTACGGACTCTGGCGGCGCATCCGCCACCCCATCTGGACCGCCCGGGCCGCCGAGCTGGCCCGCGAAGGCCACACCGACGACACCGGCCAGTGGCGGCCCCTGAAGCTGTACGAGTCGCTGCGCGCCGCCGAGCTGATGCTCGGCGACGAGAAACGCCGTCCCGCCATCGCGCACGCCGTGAAGAAGGTCGTCCAAACCGATCAGCGTGACCCATACATGGCCGACGTCGCGGTGAGCACCCTCGACCTGGATCGACTCGCCGAGGAACTGGTCGCCCGCGTCGACTATCAGTCCTGGGCTGACCGGCTCGCGCCCGCGATCACCCCACCTCCAGCACCGTCCACTGATACCAGCAAGCCCGATACCTCCGCGCCCGCCGCGGCGCCGCCGCTCGAGCAACCCGAATCGCCCGAGGGCAAGGACGACGCCCTCAACGAGGCCGATAACCCGGATTCCCACCGGGAACCCGAGACCGGCAACCCAGACCCGCCCGACGACGAAGAGGAAGAGGGGGCGGACGAGGACGAGCCGGACGGCAATGCCGAGCTATCCGATGATCTAGTGCCGTTGCTGCCCGCGGCGCGTGCTGCCCGCGATCAACTGGTCGCCGCAGAACGCTCGGTTAGCCGCGACGCCCTTGCCCAGCAAATGCGCGGCAACGGTCACGCCATCCGCAACAACCGCGTCTCCGAGCTGCTCAACGCTCTGCGCCGCGAGGCGGAAACGAGTCGCGATGACCGTCCCAAGGTGCCGGCATGACGACGTCTCCGAACCCCGAGCAGAACTGCGAGGACCGAGGCGGACTCGTCGGCGGCGGAAGATCTCTGCCCCATCCGGGGCACTGTCCAGCTTGGTGCTGCGACTGCACTCACCACGAATTCGATCCACCCGGCGCGATCACCCATAAGGGGTCGGCGATCATCGCCACGCTATACGACGAGTACCGCCGCCTGGCCGAGCTTCACATTCGAGCTGTGTACTGGGACAAACCGCAAGCCTTGATCGGCACCGATCCCGCCGACTTGGAGATGCCTTTCGTCGAGGTCCGCGGACCGGGCTCGGACGATGCGCACTTCGACCTCAGCCCGATGCAGGCACGCGCTTTCGCCGCCGCGCTTCTACAGGCCGCCGACACCACCGATCCGCAGCTCACCGTCACTCCGGTGGCGCTCGATGGTGGCTCACGGACGCCCGGCACGGCTTTGCCGACGCCACCGGCTTGATCCCTCGACACATGCCCGGATGGATAGGGGCGGTGCTGCCCACCCCCGGGTATCGCCACTCATGATCACCAGGAGGGATGCCATGACTACGCCCACGCCCGGAACCAAGAAGATCAGGGTTGATGAGGAGGTCTTCGACGTGCTCTCCCGCACAGCGAGCGCGCGGGGCACGGACATCAACGGAGCATTGCGTTACCTGCTGACGCCTCCGGCCATGCCGGCCGAACCGGCTGAGGACCGCGACGAGGAGTAACAACTCATTTAAAGGGGGCGCCGCCGAACCTCCGTCCCGCGGCGCCCCCTGCCACTTGTCGGCGTACGGCTGCAAGTGCAGAACCCCGTACGCCACCGAGTACACAGCGGGCATCGACATCTGCGAGTAGGGCCGCAGCCTGGCGCCCGAAGCGATGCAGCAACGTTAACTACATTGAGTAATGGTAGTCGAACCGGCGCCGTCCGGATCTGGCACCCCTCTGTGTCAAGAGGCGGCCAGAAGTGGTGTTCTAGGCTGGGTTTTGGCGGGTCCGGGAAGTGACTTGTCCGAAGTGTCGATCATGGGGATCGGATCGGCCGCGCTGGATTGCAGAGTCGCCCCCGCGTGTCCTTCCGTGCCTGTCTCGACGTGGCGGGTGTCGTTGACCATCTGCCGGTAGACGACGTCGGACAGTCGTCGTTTGAGCGCGCGCATGGCTTCCATCGGGGTTTTGCCGGCGGCGAGTTTGCGCCGGTAGTAGGCGCGGCCTTCGGTGTCGTTGCGCAGTTGGACGACGGCCATGATGTGCAGGGTGCGGTTGATGCGCCGGTTCCCGGCGCGTGACAGCCGGTGCCGAGTCTGGTCGCCGGACGAGGCGTCCAGGGGTGCGGTGCCGTTCCAGGACGCGAAGTGTCCGCGGCTGGCGAAGCGGCTGATGTCGGCAACGTCGCCGATCAGCCGGGCCGCCCCGGACGGGCCGATGCCGTGCAGATCCTGCAGGCTGCTGCCGATCGCTTCGACGAGCTCGCGCAGTTCCTTGTCGGCAGCTTTAGCCTTCTTGTCGACCTGCATGAGTTCGCCGATCAGCTCGGAGGCGAGCCGGCGCCGGGTCCGGCCGACCAGGTCACGCGGGCGGATCGTGGTGAGCAGTTCGCGGGCCTGGGCGGCGGACAGGTACTTCTTGGCGCCGCCGGGCAGCAGTTCGAGCAGTAGCTTGTGGATCCGGTTGAGCAGGTCGGTGTGGGCGCGGCCCAGTTCGTCGCGGCGGTCGACCAGCAGCCGCAGCGCCACCGTCGCGTCGTCGGCGACGACCTGCCGCAAGCCCTTGCTGCGCAAGGCGGCGACGGCGATGTGGTGGGCGTCGGCCGGGTCGGTCTTGCGGCCTTGGCCGGTGTCGAACACTCGGGCGCGGGCGGATAGTTTCGCCGGCACGTCCAGGACGGTTTCGCCGTCGGCGATCAAACGCTGGGCGAGGTGTTTGCCGATGCCGTTGCAGCCCTCGACCGCCCAGACCCGGTCTTTGTGCTGCCGGCCGAGGTTGAGCATCGTCTGGTAGCCGTCGCGGTCGGTGCCGAACCGGCCCTGCGCGAGAATCTTCTCGCGGTCGTTGATGATCTCGATGGTCGCGGACCGTTTATGGGGATCCATGCCGATGATGACCTGTCCCATGCCTGCTCTCCTCGATCGAACCCGGGGTTGAATCCGGCGAGGAGGGCAGCGCTACTTTGAGCTGGGCAGTCCCCTCTTGAGCCTCTCCGCGCCACGGTGACCGGCAGGACGCATGCCAGATCTGAGCCACACCGACAAGCGGCGGACAGCCGATGAGAGAGCCACCCCGCCGGTCACCTCGACCAAGCCTGGCCGGGCTGCGGTCGTACCACCAGTAGATAAGTAGCCGAGAAGAGTGCATATGGGAGGTGATGGCGGCGGTGGCTTCTTCCTGGAGCTTTTCCTCAGTTTTAATCAGCTCTCGGTCCGGCCGAGGAGTCGTGCGAGCGCACTCTCGAATTGTTCGCGGGCGTCGGATTTCGCTGCTGGACAGCGCCAGCCGATGAATCCGTCCGGACGGACGAGCGCCGCGCCGGTCGGTTCGATGCCGAAGGTTCGATGGAATTGGCCCGTCACGTCCCGCCAAGGGGTGTCAGCGCCGATCCGATGTACGGTCACCGGTGTGCCAGGACTGGGTAACGTCTCCCAAACGTGACCGTCGGCTCCGGCCAGCAGCGTGAATCCTGCGCCGAGTAGGTCATGCGTCGATCCGCTGGCCCCGTGGTGCACAAGACTGACGTGCGGGACCCGCGTGCCGGGTCGCCCGGTCGGTTGGAACGGATTCTCGGCGAGACTGCGATCGGCACCGGACTCGGTGTCCAGGCCCGGATAGCGATACCCGAGTTGTACGGTGGCCGCTCGGCCGGGCTGCGGGCCGCCCCACTGCAACGCGTGCGCCACCGTCCAGTCGGCGATCGGCCGCCGCTCGGCGTCATAGGTGTCGAGCAACGCCGGAGCACCGGTGCCGGCGACCACCGCGGCCAGCTTCCAAGCGAGGTTGTGCGCATCTTGGATGCCGGTGTTTCCACCGAGTCCACCGGTCGGCGGCATTGCGTGCGCGGCGTCCCCGGCCAGGAACACTCGGCCGGCGGAAAAGCGGTCGGCAACCAGCGCGGCGGTCTCCCACGCCTGCGCGCTGCGGACCTGCACCGAAAGATCGGGCAGGCCGGTGCAGGCGCGGGCGACATCGCGAGCCCGCTCACCCACCCGGACCGGGTCGTCGTCACCCTCCGCGAAGGGAAAGCCGACTTGCCACAGCCGTGCCCGTGGCATGCCACGCGCCCAGATCATGCCGCCACCGCCTTGGCAGATCGCCGCCATGACGCGCCGCCCGCGCAGCGCCGGTGCGAGATCAGCGTCGAAGACCGCACTGACCGCCCGGCTGAGCGAACCCTGGCCGTGTCGCCCGATGCCGAGCTTCTCGCGGACGCCGCTGCGGATTCCGTCGGCGGCGAGCAGGTAGTCACAACGCACCGTCCACCGGCGCGGCGCCGTACCGACGTCGCGTTCCCCCGTGGTCAGCGTGACCATGAGGCCGTCGTCGTCCGTCGCGAAGTCCACCAAGCGGGTACCGAAGTGCACCTCAGCACCGAATTGGCGGGCGCGGTCAAGCAACAGGGGCTCCAAAAGTTGCTGATCACACAGCCACATCCCGGTCGGGCTAACGTCCCGCGTCTCGTCACGCCCGTCGCCCATCAGCCCGTAATGATCATCCATGAGGGTGTCCACGAGTACGAAACCCATCGGCCCAGGTTCACCGATGGCCCGGATATCTTCCTCGAGTCCGACGGATCGGAACAACTCCATGGACCGGGCGCTCACCAGGCGGCCACGGGGATGCACGGATGTGCCGGTGTGCTGCTCGACGACCATGCAGTCGACCCCGTACCGGGCAAGGAAGAGTGCGGCAGACAAACCGGTGAGGCTGCCGCCGACCACGAGAACGGTGCAGTCGCCAACGGCGTCGTCGATTCTCATATGGACGAATGTAGCCAAGGACCTCCGTTGCGCTGACGATCTAGGCTCGATGCCATGACGACGCCCTTGACCTTCGGGCTCTTCCCGCTCGGCGTCGCAGGCACGCCGTCCGGTGTCGCTGCGGGGCCGCCGGACGACTTCGATGCGATCGGACGAGCGATCCGTGAATTGCAAGGCGAAGGCCCAGCCCTGGTGGCCAGGATGTACGTTCCATGGAACGGTGCCTTTTCCACAGCGGCCGCGCACGCGCAGATCGCCGCGCTGACCGCCGGAAAGATTCCATGGGATCTGGTGCTGTGCTATCGCGATCCGGCCGGTGACATAGCCGCCTGGGGCCGGTTCGTGGCCGGAGTCGTCGAGCGGTACGGACGACAACTGTCGGCCGTGCAGGTCACCAACGAGCCGAATCTGACGTGGGCCGGAGGCGCGGCTGACGGTGCGTTTCCCGGCGCCCGAGACGCGCTGGTACACGGCGTACTGGCCGCCGCCGCGACCAAACGGGCGACCGATGGTTCGGCGGCGATCGGAATCGCGGTCGTACCCGACATCGACCCGGCCACCGACGGCTTCTGGACCGGGGTGGCCGAGTTGGGCGGCCCCTCGTTCGCCGCGGCGCTGGACTACGCCGGGATCAACATCTACCCCGACGTGTTCGGGCCCCGGGTGAGCCTCGAGGCGCTGCCGAGCACCGTGGACAGGCTGTTGCGCGACTTCCGCGAGAAAGCTCTGACCACGGCGGGTATTCCGGTCTCGGTGCCGATCCGGATCTGCGAGAACGGCTGGCCGACAGGACCCGGACGACCCGACGACCTGCAGGCAAAGGTCCTGGAAACCATCATCCGGACAGTCCACCGGATGAGAGCCGAGCTGAACGTCACCCATTGGCAGTTATTCACGCTCCGCGACGCGGACAGCTCGAACGATGACCTCTTCCACCAATTCGGTGTCCTGCACAGTGACTACACACCGAAACCGGCATTCCACACCCTGCGCCGACTCATCGCAGAACTCGGCCGACCCTGAGGAAACCAATCCCGACCACCCACCGTTGAAGTGGCGTCCTCTTCTAATAGGTTTCGTCAGCCTGCGGGTGCAGGATGGCTCCAGTAGCGGCCGGCGGGTCAGCACTCCACTCTTCGGATCCTTTGAGGTCTTGCGGCAGACCGTGCGCCCGCTGGTCGTGAGGAGATGAGACAGCTGATGAGATGACGTGCCCCGCGGTCGTGGTGAGCACTTGGCTATTAGATCGCTGGCGTCTCCTCCGCGCTGCTACCAGCAGTTTCGGGAGTCGGAGGTGCGAGATGATCTGGATAGGTGACGATTGGGCCGAGGACCACCACGACATCGAGATCCTCGATGAGGACGGCCGACGGCTGGCCCGGGCGAGGCTGCCCGAAGGTCTGGACGGCATCACCCGGCTGCACACGTTGATCGCCGAGCACCTGCCGGTGTCCTGGGCAGACCTGGACCCGGTGCAGGCGTCCGGCCGGGTGGGGATCGGGATCGAGACCGATCGCGGTACCTGGGTCCAGGCACTACTCGGAGCCGGCTACCAGGTCTATGCGATCAACCCGATGTCGTCAGCCCGATACCGGGAACGGCATTCCACCTCGGGCGCCAAGTCCGACGCCGGCGACGCTCACGTGCTCGCCGAGATCGTGCGGCTGGACCACGACCATCACCGGCAGGTCGCCGGCGACAGCCCCGCCGCTGAAGCGGTGAAGCTGCTGGCCAGAGCCCATCAAAGTCTGGTCTGGGACCGCACCCGCCAAGTCCTGCGACTGCGGTCGGTGCTGCGGGAGTTCTTCCCCGCCGCCCTGCAGGCCTTCGACGATCTGGCCGCCTCGGACACCCTGGAGCTGCTGGACCGGGCGCCGGACCCGGACCAGGCCGCCCGGCTGGCCCGGTTGACCTTCGTCGCTGTGCTGCGCCGAGCGGGTCGCCGCGACCTCGAAGGCCGCGCCACCGCACTCCAGCAGATCTTCCAGGCACAGCATCTGCGTCAGCCCCAGCCGGTTCAAGCGGCCTACGCCGCGATCGTGTCCAGCCAGGTCCAGCTGATCACCGTCCTGAACATCGAGATCGCCGAGCTCGAGCGGCTACTGGCCGACCACTTTCGCCGCCACCGCGACGCCGCCCGCTATCTGAGCCTGCCCGGCCTCGGCGTCGTGCTCGGTGCCCGGATCCTCGGGGAGTTCGGCGACGACCCGGACCGCTACACCGACGCGAAAGCTCGCCGGAACTACGCCGGCACCTCACCGATCACCCGGGCTTCCGGCCGCCGCCGGGTCGTGCTGGCCCGCTACGCCCGCAACCGTCGTCTCGCGGACGCCGTGCACCAGTGGGCGTTCTGCGCCATGCGCGGCTCACCCGGCGCCCGCGCCTATTACCAGGCACTACGATCACGCGGCATCGGTCACCAAGCCGCCCTGCGCCAGCTCGGCAACCGCCTCGTCGGCATCCTGCACGGCTGCCTCAAGACCAAGACCGCCTACGACGAAGCCACCGCCTGGGCCCATTTACAGCCAAACACTTGACATCGAAAAACATGGGATGTCTGCCGCAACCCGGGCGGCAGCCCACGTCCGCTGATTACTCGTTGTGAGCAAACGGACGTGAGTCGCCGAGGCGGCCGGCCGCAACTTCCCCGCCCTACTCTTGCCCAGGACCTCTGCACATTTGGCGTACCTGGCTGGAACCCGTACGCCGACACCACTTCGCGCCTACTCTGGCTGATCGTCTTCGGCAGCGGACAGCAGTCGCCGGGCGGTGCGCGAGGCGATGCCCAGGCGGCTGGCAAGTTCGGCACCGAGGCCGCGCCGGTCGCGTCCGGCAGCTCTCGCCTCGGCGAGAAGGTCGGTGGCGGCTTGTAGGCGGGGGTCGTCGGCGTAGGGGTGGGGTTTGCGGGGGCCGGTGGTGCGGGGCGCGTGACCGGTGGATTGGCGGCCGGTGCGGGCGTCGGCGTGTGCCCATACGGTGCGCCGGTACCAGAACCGCCGCCTCCGGCCGTCGGACAGGATCTCGACGTCGTCGGGGTGTTCGGTCAGTTCGTCCGGCAGGTTGCGGTACGAACTGTAGCCGAGGACTCGTGCGGCCTCGCCGGAGGTCACCAGCTCGTTGGGGTCGCCGCTGCGATCGACCTCGGTAAGCACGGCAAGCTTCGAGGCCTGATGCGCGGTGTGGAAGGCGTCGATGTCCTCGGCCCAGAACCACTCGTGTCCGGAGGCGTCGGTGAAGGCCTCCGGGAAGCCGAACCGGTCGCGCTGGTGGATCCAGTTGAGGACGGTGGTGCGAGCCGCGCCGGTGTGCGCGGCAACGCCCTCGCGGTCGAGGGCTACACGGTCGTTGAAGGTACGGCGAGCCACGGTGGTCATTGTCGCGGTCTCCGGGTCGCGAGCGCGCTGACGGTGCCGGAACGCCGTTGAGGGCGGAGATAGCATCGGCGGCACGCTGCTCGGGGCTTTATGGCTGCTGGTGGCCGTGGGTGGCCTCGGACGGCGAGGCGGCCGGTCGGGGATTCGCGCGCGCTCGTCGAGAGCGTGCCCTGACCGGCCGCCGCCGAGCCGTGAATCAGCACGTCACCAGGGGTATTACTCGGGCGTGGAAGTCGTTCGGGCGTCGCGCGGTGCCCGGGGCGTCGCCGCGTGCCGGATACCGAATCGAGTCCGCAGACGCAGCGCCCACACCAGCACAACGCCCGTCGCCACCAGGAGCACGCCGATCCAAGTAGTCAGCCGGTAACCAGCCTCATCGTGCCACCGCTGGTCCACCACCGGCGCGCGGATCGTCGGCGTTCTCCGATGAAGTCGCGCCCGGCAGTTGCGGCGGAGCCTGCCACAGGCCGAGTGGGTGATCTGGGGTGATCTGATAGCGGCCAGGATGAAGCGTTTCGAGAACGGTGCTGTAGTTGCCATGCAGATGGCCGCGCACATTCGCCAGCTTCTTGCCGCGCGTGAGTTTGGCGGGCATGGCGTCGGTGACCCGGGCGATCAAGCCGTAGAGATCACGTTCCTCGATCAGGGTGGCGCAGCCGTCACAGGCACTCCATCGCTCACCCCAAATTTGGATCGGGCCGAGAGCCGTCTCGACGTTGCGGGTCCGGGCGGCGTGGTGGCGGCGCTGGTAGTCGCCGACATCCACGGTGCGCCGGGTGACGTATCGGACGTCACTTTCCTGGTCGGCGCACACGTAGATCCAGGCCGCGTCCGGTCCGGAGCAGAAGTCGCACTCGATGATCGGATTCTCGATCTCCGTTACCGGCGCCGGCCGAGCCGGATGGTCGACTTCGCCTCCGCGGACCTCGACCGGGTGCAAGAAGGTGAGCGCGCCACCGGCGGCCAAGCGCCGGTGCAGTGCCCGGCGGCAGGTCCGGCAATGGAAAGGAATCTCGTCGGGCGTCGGCGACGTCCAGGCCGGAGTGAGGGTCATCGGGCGGCTCCGTCCCGCTCGGCGTTCAAAATGTTCCAGGCCAGCGACACCATGAGGGTCAGCGGCAGGCCCGCGATCTTCGCCTTCGTCTTGGGCGTCGCGGCGTCGTAGACGGCGAGGATCGCCGAGGCGGTGGTGGCGTCCACCACGACGCCGTCGATCTTGCGGGTGTGTCCCGCTGCCGCCTCCCGCAGCGTCTGCATGACGTGCGGGTCGCCGGTGCTGGCGTCGTCCGGGATGAGTTCCGTCTCGGCGGCGTCGGGACAGTCCGGGCAGGTGACGAGGCTCGGTTCGTCGGTGACGCGAGTACCCGGCCCGTCGTCGGCCCCGCAGACCGCGCCGGAGTGCCGGGCGGATCGGCCGTGTGTCGAGGTGGCTTTAGCGGTCATGCCTGGTCGCCTCCTTCGGCAACCTGATTGATCGGCTTGCCCTGGTTCTCGCTGCTCTCACCGCGGCTGTGATCCGGCTCGTGGTCGAGGTTGCTCCCGAGGTAGGTTCGCGCGGTCGCGGTCAGTTGATCGAGCAGTGCGCTGAGCCGGGTGTTCAGGACGTCGTGCTGCTCGGTGGTGCTGATCATCCGGAAGAGATGGGCTCGGAGGGTGGTGAGCTCCGCGATGACGCTAGAGCGATCGAAGGCGTCCGTCTGGAGTATCAGTTCGTCGATCCAGTACCAGGTGGAATGCCCGTCGCGGTACTCGACGCGGTATTTGTAACCATTCGGGATGTACGGAACTCGGAAGATGTCCATGATGACGCCGGGTCGCTGCTCGAACGGTTCGAAGGCGTGGCGGCTGGTCACCACGTCGAAGAGGTGTAGCTGTGGTTGTTCGTCGGTGGTGTGGGAGTGCATGAGGGGCTCCTCGTTCAGAACAGCTCGTAGTCGTTTTCGCCGCAGCCGTTGACTTCGTAGGCGATGCGTTCGTCGGCGGTCTCGGTGGTGTCGAGGTGCAGGTAGAGGGCGTCGCGGCGGCGTTGCAACGCGATGGAGACGCCGTGGATGTCGAGGACCACGTAGTCGCTGTTGGCGCTCGATGTCGGGTAAACGCGCAGGTTGAGGTCACGCAGGACGGCGGCGATTGCCGGAGCCAGTGGCGTGGCGGGATCGTGTGCGGTGAGCGCGTCGATGAGTCGGGCTCCGTCGAGGTAGTGCTGTACCTCGCCGATCCCCTCGTGTGCCTCGGCCGAGTTGTTCATCGAGTTCTCCTCGTGCCGGCCGCGGCGGGGCCTCCGGTGCGCCGTCGAGGCGATCCGTTTCGAGGTCGTTGGTCGAGTCAGGGTCGACTTCAGCGGCGGCCGGCGCCGCGTTGGAGTCGTCAGCGTTCTCGGCGACGAGGGGCCGGAAGAGGGTGTCGAGGAGGTCGGCCGGGTCGACGCCGTCGGCGTGAGCGCGGCGCGAGAGTGCGGTAAAGGCGGTATCGGGTATGGCGATCAAAGGCATGAGCTGTCTCCACAGAGGTGGCGGCGCGGCCGTGACCGGGTGGTGTTGGTCCGGCCGCGCCGGTGTCGGGTTAGCGGACCGCCGGGTAAGCCACGACGGCGGGCGACGGCGGGCCGGGCACCACCGGGGCCGACCCGGTGGCACGCAACGGGGACGGAACCGGTGCCGCAGCGGGAGCGGGCGACGAGGGTGCGACCGAAGGCGGGTGCATCGGCGTGGCCGGATCGGCCGGGAGCGGCGGTAGCACCTCGGCGACCTTCAACCCGGAGCGGTCGAGGCTGATCGCGGCGTACGCGGTCAAGTGCGCGCCCACCGTCAGGGCCTGCGCACCGGTGAGCCGCAGCCGTACCGAGTTCGCCTGGTCGTCGCGAGCGTGAATGGCGACCTCGCCGGTCGACAGTGGCTGCACCGGCAGGAACGCCTCCGCGCTCACGTCGTCCGGCACGCTGTCGGCGAGCAGGTCCACGAGCGCGGTGTAGTAGCCCTGCATCACCTCGTGGGCCCGCACCGAGCGGGCTAGCTGGTCGGCGTGGACCTCGGCAGTGGCCGCCACACGGGACCGCTCGTGAGCGACCTGCGAGTCCGCGTACGTTATGCACAGGTTGTGGATGAGGTCGAGGATGTCGTCTCGGCTGGTCATCGTGCTGCTCTCCCTGGAAAGCGAGATCGTTCGAGTCAGGGGTGAAAGCACCGGCCCGGCGGCGTACTTCGGCGGTATCGCCGGGGCGGGCCGGTGCCGCATAGGGCGCGCGCCGGATGTCGTCGGCGGCCGGGCCGGTGCCGCATCCGGCGCGGCGCTACGGACGGTGTCCGCGACGCCCGCCGGGACCGGGGCCGGGTGGTGGCGGCCCCGGTACTGACGGCGGTTCATCAGACCGTGAGCAGCTCGAACGCGCGGCCCTTGATGTCCGTGCCCGCGCTGGTCAGAGCACGGGTCGCGCGGGCCTCGTCGCTCTTGGCCGGGGCGAAATGATCGACAAACTCGGTGATCGCCTGGTATCCGGCCCACCGGGTGCCCCGAATCGCCTTCTGCGTGTCCGCGTCCCGGATGAGGTAGCGCAGCGTGCTCATCCGCTGCTTCGCGTTGTTCTTCGTGGCGTCGGAGGCGTCGTCGGCGAGGGGCCACGCCTGGGCGACGATCTTCTCGAACTCGCCCATGGTGAGCGTCGCGTTGATCATCTTCTCGGCTTCGGCCTCGAACGCTGTGAAGTGCTTCCAGACCAGACCGATCGCCTCGCGCGCCTCGGAGATCTTGGTCTTGACGTTGGAGGTGTGCCGGAAGGTGTAGAAGCCCTTCGACCGCTTATAGGCCATGCGCTGCGTGTTCGCGCACACGATGCGGACCGGAGTGGCGTCCACGCGCAGCGAGGCGGTGCCGTCGTGGCTCGTGGTCGCGGCCAGATACAGGTCGATGTCGTCGACTCCGGCGACCTTCATCGCCTCCGGCAGCTTCATGGTGACGAAGACGCTCTTGCCGCCTCGCATCGAGCCGGCCGTCTCGAAGTGGGCGCCGGACTCGTCGGCCAGGAGGTTGAGGACCTCGGCGACCTCTTCGTTCTGCACGCAGGTGTAGTCGTCGCCGACCACGCCGAGGTACTCGGTGGCCTGGGTCTGCGGGTTGGTCCGTACGGTCATCCACTTGTCCGGCGAGTCGATCCGGGTGATGCCGTTCTCGGTGACCTCCATGCCGGACAGCGCGATTTTGCGGACGTTCCAGCCGCCGAGCCACGCCTGCTTCATGGCCTCTTCCGCGGTCATGCAGCCCTCGGTGATCTGGCCGAGTCGGTGCCAGGCCGACAGGTTGGCCGAGGCGAAGGCGGTCTGCCCGTTGGCCAGAGTTTCGAGCTCGTGTGCCATGGCTTGTGTTCCCTTTCCGTGCTGGTGAAATGGGGTGCGGCACGTCGCCGGGGATTCGCGCCCCCGGCGACTTCCGGTCAATGTCAATGTTTCCTACCTGCACGAGTGCATCAAGGCCGCCGGCCGGAGTCGGCCGAGGTTTCTCCAGCGAATCTGGCGGGTCAGCCGCCATAGACGGCGGTTCCCCGCCATAGACGGCGGTTCCCCGCCATAGACGGCGGTTCCCCGCCATAGACGGCGGTTCCCCGCCATAGACGGCGGGGAACCGGTCACGGCGACGCTGGGGCCTTGACGGCAGCCTTCACACGTCCGGGAACCCCGCATCGGTGTCCCGTTGATCGCGGATTAGCTCGGGTGCGAGATGCAACAGGTCGGCGACTTGCGCGACGGTGAAGTCTCCGAGCAGGCATCCTCGCTGGTCGCCCGCGCGGTCGGTGATCACATACGCGTCGGCGTACACGGTCACGGTGACGATGCGGTCCTGAATCAGGCGGTTGAGGGCGGCACCGAGTCGGGCAGCGAGAGTTGCGATCTGCCCGCCATCGTCCCGGGCGGCCCTGATCTCGGAATGAAGTTGGATGTCGGTGAAGTCGCCGACGACATCGGCGAGCATGTCCGCCATGAAGGCGGGTGGGTAGTGTTCGGCGATCCATCGCTCTGTGGGCATGGAGTGTGCGCCTTTCTCGACATGGGGTGGCCGATGAAGGGTCACCGGAGTTCGGCGGAGGTCGTCGTGTTGATCGCGGTGAAGTCCACGTGCGGCCCCGTGCCGCCATTCGGGCCGGGGTGCACATTGACCGGCGGCATCGGCAAGATCGGGCCGCACGTCGCGGGATAGGCGGTCAGCGACGTGGACACGCCCGGCGGGCCGGGCCGGTGTTGCGGTCCGCCGGGCCTGGCGGGTCGGTCATACCGGGTCGCCATCGGTGCCGCGCCGAACGTCGGTGATGACGAGGCCGGGGTTCACCGTGAGAATCAGGGCGCGGGCCGCGTCCCACTGTTCGGGGGTAATCCGGGAACTGACGGTGTCGAGTCCGGCGGCCTCCATGACGGCCCGTTGCGTAGCGGCGGTGTCGGCGTGGTCGAACACGGCGACCATGTCGCCGCCCGCGACGAGGTGCACGAGGCCATCCGTCGGCGGGGCGGCCGGGTCGGTGATCGGGTCGGCCGGTTGCGAGCCGCGCGGGCCGGGGACCGGGCATAGCGGCGTGCCGTCATGGTGTGACGTGGCCGGGCGCGGCATGGCCTCGGGCATGGGCCAGTCTGACGGGGCGACGGTGCGGGCCGGTTCGCCGCACTCGGGGCACCGCAACAGGCCGGGGTGGGTGGTCATCGTGTGCTGTCCTTCCGGGGTTGTCGTGGGATCGGCGGGTGCCGGGGTGACCAGTGCCGTTGTGGTGGTGTCGGCCTGTGCTTCGAGTTCGTCGCAGACGTCTTGCGCGTCGCGGCGGGTGCGGTGCGCGTCGTCGGCCCACCCGCCGACTTCGCGGTCCCACACGACCCACCGCCGATCACCCTTGCGATAGCCGCTGAGTCGCCGGACCTCGTAGCGCCGGGCGCGGCCGGGATTGCGGCGGCGCGGTTGCGGGGTCATGAAGGTGCCTCCGTCCGGGATGGGGATTGAGTGATGCCGGGGCCGGGCGTGATGCCCGGCCCCGGTGGAGGTTTGGTGTCAGGCCGCGTCGGCGGCGGGTGCCGTGTCGGCGTTGTCCGTGTCGGCGGCGGCAGTGTTGGTCGCGTCGTCGCTACCGGCCGGGCCGTCGGTGTCGGTGTGGTCGGTCACCGCCGGGGCCATGAGGGCACGGACTTCGGGCGTCGGGGCAGGGGCGTTGTCCGCCACGGCGTACGTCTCCGGGGCGACGCGGGTCATGATCAGAACGCCGCGCGTGGTGAGCTTGCGCTGCGCGTTCACGATCGCGCCGGGGCTGCGCCCGATCTCCTTCGCGATCGCGCCGTTGGTCAGCTCGTGGGCGGGGCCACGGTCGCGGTGGAACGCCTCGACGATGCGCTCCAACTCACCCTTCGCCAGCTTCGGCGCACCATCGCTGTTGACGTCGGCGGTTACCCGGACCGCGCCGGGGGTGGGGGTGCGCCGCAACGCCGACACGCGCCGGATCTTGCGCTCGTGACCGCACGTCGGGCACGCGATGCTGGCGGGCGCGTTGGCCGGGTCCACCGTGGCGAGGTCGGTGTTGTCCCCCTGCACCCACAATTCCGTGCCGTCGGCGGTGATCGGCTTACGGCGGGCGGCACCGGCGACCTCCATAGCAGCGAGGATGACCTCGCCCATGGCAACCGACAGGCCACTCTCGTCAATGGCCGCGTCGGCGGTGATGCCGTCCTCGTGGTCGCCCAGCACCCCGGCCATGATCATGACCTTCAGGTCGGGCTTACGCGGGGCGACCGGCGGGGCGGACACCGGGACCTCCGGCAGTGTCGCCTCGTCGGCCGCGCCGTCGGTGGTGTCGTCGGCCGGGGTCGGGGTGGTGTCGTCGGCCGCGCCGTCGGTCACCTCGTCCGCCGGGGTCGGGGTGGTGTCGTCGGCCGCGCCGTCGGTCACCTCGTCCGCCGGGGTCGGGGTGGTGTCGTCAGCCGCGCCGTCGGCCACCTCGTCCGCCGGGGTGACGGGGTGCCAGGTGTCGGCGGTCTTGCGGCCCTTCGGGTCGGGCTCGCGGCGGGCGGTGCCGTCGGCGGCCATGGTGGTCAGGGTCTTCGTGACCACGGTGACGGTGAGGCCGGTGGCGTCGGCGAGGTCGCGGGTGGTCATGCCGTCCGGGTAGCTGGTCAGGGCGGCGGTGATGGAGTCGACGGCGTTCGGGGTGGCGGTGGTGGTCATGGCGCAGAAACCTCCGGAAATAGGGATGGGAATAGCGTTCCCGCAATGCGCGGTGCGCTTTTGTTTGGCGGGGCGTTTTGTTGCCCACGTCCATGGACCCTCTGCGCCGGGGGAATGTCAACCCCCGTTTTCAAGACTCTTTGCGTTCCGATGACCGGCACCCCATTTACCTCGGTCGCGCGGCAACGGGTCGCGGCCCGGGGCCGCATTTAAGCGGCCTACCGTGGCTGCTCGCCCATTTTCGGGCCGGGCCGGTATATACGTCAGGGTGGGCCGCGTCGGCGCGCGTAGCGCGCCGTGGGCGGGTCGCCGGGAATCGGGCGTTAAACGCGCCCGCGCGCCCGGCCGATGCCGGGCGCGCGGGGTGGGGCGGGGTAGGTCAGCGTGCGGCGTTGATCATGGCGGTGAGCCCGTCGTTGATTGCGCCCCACCGGTCGCGGCACACCGGTTCGGTGGCGGTGCCGGACAACAGTATGTGGTGGGTGATGCCGCGCCGGTCGGCGGCGAAAGCGACGCGCTCACCAGGAAGAATGACCGCATATCCGTACACGTCGCCGGGGAACAGGCCGGGGTGGCGGCCGATCAGTGCGGCCATAGTCGCCAGCGCGGCGGGGGCGGTGTCGGCGGTCAGCGGGCCGCCGGGAACGGCCACCGTTTCGCCGGTGACGGTGGCACCGTCGCCGGTCAGGGTGACCAGCGCGGGGGCGTCGCACGTGGCCGCTACGGCTTTCACAGCGACTCGAACAGAATCGATGGTGATAGCGTTTCCGGTGGTGTTCGTCATTTCGGTTTCCTTCCCGGCGGGAATTGCTTACATGTCCATGGACCCTCGATACGGCCATGAAGTCAAGTCCATGAATGTGCGAAGAATCACTTCACCGTTTTTATAGTCGGACGCCTTTGCTGATCATGAAGGGCACCGGGTTGACGGCGTTACTTTCCGTGGCGGGATAGCCGGTGTGGATTTCGTAATGCAAATGAGGCCCGGACGAATTGCCGGAGGTGCCGACATAGCCGATCGGCTGACCGGCGGTCACGGACTGGCCGACCTTCACCAACGGTTGCCGCACCATGTGGCAATACCGCGACACGATGTCGCCAGCGTGCCGGACCTCCACGTACCACCCGCACCCACCGAGGCCCGGATATCCGTCGGTGTCGCACGGCATGGCGGCGTGAAACGGGGCGTCCCATGAGTTCCCGGCGACGTTGCACCGCACCCGGACGACGACCCCGGACGAGGCGGCCCGGATCACGGTTCCCCGGCCGACGATGAGGTCCACCCCGTCATGGCCGGGCCGGTCGGCGGTGCGGAACCCGGAACCGACCTCGTCACCGGTCACGGGCCGTGTCCACCCGGCCGGGCTCAGCGCCGCGCCGTCGCACGCGGGCAGCGTCCCGCCGGTGAACCCGGCCACGATCACCGAGGCGCGTGCCTCGTGTTTGGCGTAGGCGTCCGGGTACGCCGACCGTTGCACCCGCTGTGCGGCCACGGTGAGCGGCATCGTTTGCCACCCCGGCACCGCTAGGAGGTGTTCGTAGAACTTTCCGGCGGCGTAGTCCGGCGACATGATCTGTGCCGGGGTACCCCAACCTTGCGACGGCCGCTGTTGGAACAGGCCCAACGAGTCGTGATCGTTGCCCGCACCCAGATTCCCTAGGTTGACCAGGCCCGACTCTTGCAACGCGGTCGCGACGGCGATCACCCACCCGCGCACGGGTACCCGCATCCGCTCACCCACGCCAACGATCACCGCCGCGTTACCGGCCTGTTCGGCGGTCAGCCCGGCCGGACTCGCGCCCGGCGTGGTCACCGTCGCGGCGCACCCGGACCCGTACCCGCCGCCCCCGCCGAACACGGCCCCGATCACCCCGGCCGTCCCGGCGGCGATGATCACCACGACGGCTAGGAACGCGACCGCGACACCGGCCGCTAAGCGTCCCACCGGGCACCGCCCCCGGCCGGGGTGAGGTCGGCCAGGCTCACCCGCCCGCCGTGCCCGGCGACCCGCCACACCGGCCCGGCCGGGCCACCCAGCTCGGCCGCGTCGTCGTCGGCGGCGGTCGCCACGGTCAGCCCGTCGGGCACCCCGGACCGCGTCAGGTGGGCGTGCAAGTTCAGCTCACGCGTGCCGGTGGGTAGCCAGAACAGCACCGGATACGCCCGGCCCGGCGGAAGCGCGGCGTACCCGGCAAGTTTGCCCGCGACCCGTGACAACGTTTCGGTGCCGAGGTCCGCCTCCACCCAGAACGGCACCGCCCGCCCGGCCGACTGCCACACCCCGTGACCGTCCGGGCGCACGACCGCGCCGACGGTTTCCCGGCACCGCGTTTCGTTCCACCACCGGATCAGGCGTGCGCCGTCGTGGGTGCGGGCGTGCCCGGTCAGCGCGACGAAGAACCCGTTGACGGTGAGCAGGTGCGCCAGTGTCGGGGACATGGCGAGTCGGGCCGTGGCGTCGCGTACGGTGGCCGGGCGCGGCATCGTGGCACCGCTTGCGGCGGCGATGATGGCCGCGCCGACGGGCCCGAGGGTCCATCTCCATGATTGCGAGCCGGGGCGCTGGTAGTGCCGGAACCGGTCGAGGATGTCTCGTGCGTGCAGGGTGTTGAGCCGGTTGCGGGCCCGGCCGATGGAGCCGAAGGCGAGCTCGACGAGGTGTTCGGTGGTGAAGGTCTTGTGCTGGTCGAGCAGTTCGAGCAGGTGACGGTCTCGGGGGGTGAGTCTCGTAAGTTCGCCGGCCACGACGGAGGCGGTGAGCCTTCCTCCGATGGAGGCAGCGCCGGTGGCGCTAGTAGCAGGGATATCTCTTATCAGTCGGTTCCGGTCCACCAGTCCTCCACACCGTCATCCACCAGCGCAGGTGGCGTGTTCATGGGGGTGTGTTCAGGCGAGTGTTCGGCCTCGTTGGATTCCTCGTTGGACCGCTCGTTAGAGGTCTCGTTAGACCCCTCGCCCTGAACAGCGAAGGTGTTACGACCCACCAGCGGCAGCACCGAAGACTCCTCGCCGACCTCGGCATCGGCGCCGGCCGCGACCGTTGCCTGACCGAGTAGCCGCTTACGGTCTGCCCTCGGAAGGCCGGTGAGCTTGCGTGCTGAGCGGCGTAGCTCGCTGGCCCGACCCTTGATCGCGTCGGGAGGCGGGAGGGTGTCGGCGGTGACCGGCGGGACTGCACGGCCGCCGGCCACCGGCCGGAGAACGACCTCGTAGCCGCCGAGCCGGATCAGATCGCCGTCGTCGAGGTACGGGCGCAGGTGCCGGGCCTGGTCAATGGCGTCGCGCGGTGCGAGCGCGAAGTACACCTTGTTGCGGGCGTTGGCGTCGATCGCCTCTTGCATCTCGCCGGACAGTTGGCCGAGGAACTGGTGGGCGAGCAGCCACGAGACGTGCAGGCCGCGGGACTCGGCGAGGGCGTCGTCGATGCCGATCGGCAGGTGCAGGAAGTTGTGGCACTCGTCCAGGACCACGCTGGCGTCCGGCCGCCGGTCCTCGGGGATGCGGGCGCGGCCGGTGGTGGCCTGCCAGAGTCCGGCGAGCAGCAGCGAGCCGATCAGCCGGGCTCCGTCTTCCCCGATCACGCCTTTGGGCAGGCGGGCGAGCAGGATGCCGCCGTCGAGGATCTCCGGGAACGAGAAGGTGGTGGCCGGCGCCCCGAACAACTCCATCGCGAACGGGTGCGACAGGACCAGCCGCAGGCGGGACAGCAGCGGCGCGGCGAGCCCGGCCCGCTGCCCGACGGAGAGCGCGTCGAAGCCTTCCCAGAACTCGCCTAGGGTGTTGCCCTCCCACGCGTTCAAGCCGCGGGTGACTGCTTTGACCCGGGCGGCGCGCCACTTGGCATCCGAAAGCAAGCGGGGTAGGTGCGGGAGGGTGGAGCCGTCGAGGTAGGCGAGGGTGAGCAGGCCGTGGTAACAGAGGTCGGCTTGGCGTGGTCCCCACCAGCGGGCGAAGACCTTCGACATCACGGCGGTGACGTTGGCGGCCACGTCGTGCGGGGTACCGCCGTGCACTCGGGGGTCGAGCAGGTTGATGGCCGGGGGCGCGTGCTTCTCGTCCGGATCGATGAGGACGAGGCGGTCTCCGGCGTCGGCGGGCATCCGGTCGAGCAGGTCGCGGATGAGGTCGCCTTTGGCCGGGTCGAACGCGGCGACCCCGCGCCCGGCCTCAATGTCGTCAAGGATCAACCGCAAGAGCAGGGTGGTCTTGCCGGTGCCGGTCGGGCCGAGCGCGTGCAGGTGATACCGGCAGTCGGCCAGCGAGATCCCGATCCTCGTGCGCGGGCCGGCGTTGGCGACTCCGATCACCTTGCCGCCCAGCCCGTGCCGCTGATCGAGCGGCACAAGCTGGAGCCTCCGCTCCTGGTTCGCCGCGGTGGTCACGGGGCGCTCCACACCGTCGGCTCGCCGCCGTCACCGCTGTCCCGCTGCTGCGGACGGCTCCTGGTGGGCCGGGGCTCGGCGGCCGGTCCGGCGCGGAAGACGTCGCGGCCACCGGGCCGCCGCCGCGACGCGGCAGCCGGAAGACCGTGCACGGCCGGTTCGATCGGCAGCCCTGCCAGCGCCGCCACCTCGTCCACCCCGGCGAGGCTCATCTGCTGCGGGCGGACCCACCGGTCGGCCGCCGCGCTCGCGCCTCGGCGCAGGCGCCGACGGCTGAAGTGCGCCGACAGCAGGCCGAACCCGCCGGTGATCGCGGCGGCAGCCGAGCGAGCGGCCTCCTTCGTCGGGCCGCCGGCGGTGGCGAAGACCGCGACGAGGAAGTGCGGCCCAGCGCCGTACTTGAGCCGGGCGCGGCGGGCAAGCTCGGTCAGGTACGGGTCGGTCGCCGTGGTCCGCCGGTAGCTCGTGTGGCTCGACGGGCCGGGCATGAACACGCTGGCCACGCCCAGCAGCGCCTTGCGCAGGCCGTCGGTGAGCAGGACGGCCACCCGCAGGGTGCCGCTGGGGCGGCGGGCGCGCTCGGGGTGGGTCATCGCCCGGTGCAGCACCCGCAGGCGGTAGGCGGGCGCACGGCTGAGGTGCACCTGGAGAAGGCCGCCGCCAGTGCGCCCGGCCGCGGCCAAACCCTCGTACACCGCGCGGAGCTGGTCGGCGTCCGGTTGCGCGTTCGCCCAGGAGCGCGGTGTCGCGGTCGGCGGGTCCTCGACGAGAGGTAGCCAATCGGGCTGGGTGGGACGCAGCGCCACGGTGGTCGACGTCGCGGTAACCGCGACGCGCGGCGCGGCAGCCTCCTCGACCCGCACACCGGGCCAGGCGCTCTCCAGGTTGCGGCGCACCGAGGTTGCGGTGATCCCCGGGGACAGCCAGAGGCCGCACCGCATCCCGTGCGCGTCGGCGCGGACCTCCCAAACGAGGCGCGCGGGGCGCAGCGCCCACCGGCCCGGTGCGGGCAGCAGCGTGGCGAGCAGCCGCCACAGCCCGATCGTGGCGGCCGGGCTCGCCGAGACCGGCGGGATGATTTCCAACCACCGGGCCGCCCGGATGTGCTTACGCCACACCCGGCGCTTCCAGCTTCGCCACGCCACCATGAGCGCGATGAGGACGGCGATGCCGGCCGCCCAGAGCGGCCACCAGTCGCGCAGACTGAGCCACAGCGCCTCCGGGGCGTGCTGGCCCCACGTGCCGCACAGCAGCTCGCCGATGACAGAGCCGGGGATGCCGTTCTGCCCGGGGATGCAGCCGAGCGGGGACGGCTGCGGGGACGGGGACGACGCCGGGGACGACGGTCCCAGCAGCGGGGACGACAGCGTGATGAGCGGGGACGACAGAGCGGACAGGATCATGACGGGGTCTCCGATCCGTAGAGGGGTCAGCGGCGCGGCCCGGCGGGGCCGGTGACGACGAGGTCGTGTTCGACGTCGTCGGAGGCGATGCTGTGGAACGCCACCCGCGAGGCCCCGGCGGCGAGCAGCGCATCGCCGCGTTGGCAGGACAGCAGGAAGGCGCGTTCGCCGTCGGTGAGCCCGAACGCCTCGGTGACGGCGTCGATGGCCTGCGGCGCCTGCCGTAGGAGCACCTGCGTGGCGGCGTTCGAGACGACTGCCCGGCCCACATCGGTGGCCAGGACATCGGCGGCGTCCTGGGTGATCACGGCGAGCCCGGTGTCGTATTTGCGCGCTGACTTCGCCAGGCGGAACAGGAATTGCGCCCCGAGTCCCGCGCGCAGCATCAGCCATGCCTCGTCAACCAGGACAAGGCGTCTGCGTTGGGTGCCGGCGTGGTGGGAGGTGCTGACGGTGCGCCAGATCGCGTCGAGGATCAGCAGCGTGCCGACCGGTTTCAGTTCCTCCGGCAGGTCCTTGATCGCGTACACGACCAGGTGCCCGGCGGCGGCCGTGCTGGTCGGGCCGTCGAACAGGCCCTTGAACGACCCGGCGACGTACGGGTAGAGCCGGGCGGCCAACACGCGGCCCGCCTCGCCGGACTCGTCCAGGGCGGCGGCGACGTCAGCCAGCAGCGGCGCGGGCCGCCGCCACGTACGCGGATCACTCGTGATGCCCTTGGCCCGGTACGCGGCCAGCACCGCGACGTCGAGCGCGGCGGCTTCCTCCGGCGACACCCCGGCCCCGCCGGTCAGCACAGCGACGAAGGTCTGCATGAACAGCGCCCGGCGTACGAGCGCGTCCTCGCCGTCACCTGCCGACAGATCAAGGGGGTTGATCCGCACGCCGGGGACGCCAGGCCGGATGATCGTCCCGCCGACCGCCTCGGCCAGCCGCACGTACTCGTCTTCGGGGTCGATGACGAACGCCTCGACGCCCTGGTAAAGGTTGCGCAGCAGGTCGAGTTTCGCCAAATAGGACTTGCCTTCCCCGGAGCGGGCGAGGATGACGGAGTTGTAGTTCGGCTGGGCCCAGCGGTCCCAGATCGCGATCCCGGGCGAGTGCAGGTTCAGCCCGTACAGCACGCCCTCGCCGGTGGTGGAGGGCAGGTCAGGGCTGGTGAACGGGAACGCGGCGGCGAGCGCGTCGGTGTCGAAGATCCGCGTTACGCCGAGGGCGTCGAAGGCGAGCGGCAGGCCGGTGATCCAGCCCTGCAGCTGCCGCCAGGTCGCCGGGGCGACATCCAGCAGCAGCGACGAGGCCAGGGCGCGAACCTCGGTCACCCGGTCGGTGAGCTCCGGCTCGCTGTCGGCTTGCACCGTCAGGTACAGGCCGAGGCGGAAAAGGCGGGCTTCGCCTCGGGCCAGGCGCGAGGCCAGCTCGGCGGCATCAGCCGCGGCCGCGTCCAGCTCCGGATCATCGAGACGACCCTTGCCTGCGTCCTGCCGGCGCGATGCCTCGAACCGCGAGCGCTGCTTACGCAACCTTTGGGAGGCGATGACCGGCGGGACGGGTTCAATGTGCAGCGACACATCGACCCGGCCGGGATAAGACAGCAGCGGCTCGAGCCAGCCGGGACCGACCTCGGCCGGGTAGCCGGTCACGGCCAAGGTCGCGGTGTAGCCGTCCCCGACCCGCACGGATCGTCCCCCAACTTCGACCGCGTCCGGGCTGCCGGGGACGACCGTCCCCAGCTCGGGGACGACGCCGGGACGGCGACGCGACAACAAACTCACGGCTGCTCGCTTTCCTCGAAGGCGGCACCCGACCTGTGGGCAGCGGGGCCGAGATGAGCAGAAGGGTTGAGGGCGCCGGCCAGCATCGAGGCCGTGTCCTCCGGGCCGAGCTCTCGGGCGGAGACCTCGCAGCCGGACAGCGCCCGGACCGTCTCGGCGGCCTGGTGGACGGTGTTGCCGGGGCTGCGGGTGCTGCGCACCGCGACGGTGACCTGCCGGTGCAGCAGCTCCCGCCGGGCGGCGAGGTCGTCGAGGAACGCCGCGTGCGCGCGGGCGGCCTCTTCCAGGGCCGGGTGCGGCAGGCCAGGCGCGTCGGCGCGGAGCCGATCGGCGAGGTGGGTCAGGTCGACGCGCTGAGCCCGGACGTGGATTTGGGTGGGGCCGTCGAGGCTGTGCAGCCAGCGTGCGAACGCGGCGACCAGGCCGTTCTGCTCGGCGGCCGTGCGCAGCCCGAAGGCCACCGTCGAGGCGCTGACCAGGCCGGTGGTGCCGTCCGGGCCGAGGTCGATCAAGCCGTCGTCGGTGATGCCGCGGGCCGGGAGTTGCAGCGGGGCGGGCAGCGCGAGCCGGTCGCCCGGCCCGGCCGTGGTGGCGACCCAGGCCGGGGCCGGGCGGATCGGGCCGTCGGCCGGGACTAGCCGGTGCGGTGCGCGGCGGTGCCGGAGCGCGTGGAGCAGCCACCGGTCGAGGCTGATGCCGTCGCGGCGGCCGACGGCCAGGAAGAACGCTGCTCCCGCGATCGGGACGGCCAGGACGAGGAACAGCAGTGGCGGGATCAGCGTGGCCACGGCGGTCCAGGCGGCGTAGAGCAGCAAGCCGGTGATGGTCAGGATGACGAGCTGGTGCCAGGTCATGCCGAACGCGACCCGATCTTCGCGGTCCACGTCAGCGGGGATACGAGCGCGCATCGGCGGCTCGTCGCTCTGACGGCTCACGATTTACCTCCTCGGGGACGGCGCCGCACCGGCGGCGGGGACGGCGGGGACGACTCCAGGGACGACTCCGTCCCGGTGTCTCTGGCCTGCGAAGATGGCGGTGGCGCGGCGGGGCGAAACACCGGTGTGGTGGTGCCGCGCGGCGCGGGTCGCGGGGGCGGCTGCGCCGACGAGCCGGGTAGCGGTGTCGATGCCGCTCCGGTGGCCGGAGGTGCCTGCCGCCGCGTGCTGGTGGAGCGGCCGGGACTCGGCGCGGCCGGCGGGTCGGCGGCTCGCCGCGCCGCGGTCGGCCGCTTCGCGGGGGCCTTCTTCGCCGTTCCCTGGTTCGCCGCCGGTTTCGAGGTGCTCGGCGGGCTCGGCCGCGCGGCCGGCGCATTGGAGAACACCGGTGTGAATGGGGCTGGAGGCCGACGCGGTGCCATCTGCTTCTCCGCCGAGGAGAACGTTGCCGCAGGTGGCGGCCCACTCGGCGACGGGCTCGACGGCGCAGAGGCGCTGTTGCTGAAGGCCGGGTTTCCGGCTGGGGTGCTCGGCCGGGCGGTGCTCGGGCCGGGCGTGGGCGGGTGGGAGAACGACGCGGCCGGAGCGGGGCCGGACGGGGTCGGTCCGGGTGTAGCAGGCTGCGCCGGGTTGCTGAACGCGGGCGGCCCGTTGACCCCTGCCGGTGCCGGTAGCGGGGTCTGGGCGGCCGGAGCATGGCTGAACTGCACGGGGGCGGCCGTCCCCGGCCGTGACCTGGCCGGGGACGGTGCTACTCGCCGGGTGGGGACGGGCCGGGTTGCCGTCCCCGCCCTGGCAGTGCTCGTGGCGGCCCGGCTCGTCGCGGCGGTGCGGCTCGCGCCGAGCAGCCCGGCGGCAGCGCCGAGGGTCTTGAAGGTGATGTATGCCTGAAGGAGCTGCCCGAGCAGCCCTCGGCCCTGGCTTTGCAGCCCGATCGGGGCGAGGACGAATTGCTTCATCAGGCCGGGCAGCTTGATCAGCAGCCACAGCATCGTGATGCAGACCAGGACACCGAGCAGGCCCTGCGTGCTGGCCGGGATGCCCAGCACCTTCATGCCGGTGGGGGTCAGGAACACCTTGACCGTGGACAGCACGATCACGGCCTGACCGACCTGAAGGCCCGCGCAAGCGCCGACGGCTCGCCACCAGGTGTAGGCGATGCCTTCGGTCTGCGGTGTGGCGTGCAGGACCAGGACGATCGGGCCGATGCCGACCAGCACGATGAACACGCCGACTCGGCCCACGAAGGTGATCAGTGCGACGATGCCCAGCGCGGCGGCGGCGATTCCGAGCAGCCCGAACATGATGTTGACCGAGGAGCCGGTCAGCGCCGACATCAGGTATTCGAGGATGGCATCGGCGGCGGCCTGCGGGTCGACGCCTTCGCTCATCACGCCGACGGTCAGCGCGTTGGCGACCTCGATGATCTTCTCGCAGATGATCAGGCTCAGGTTCGAGAGCAGCGCGCCGGCGGCGATCCGAGGTGCGATCTCCTTGAGTCCGTACTGGGTTTGGACGGTCTCGCGGGACATGATGATGAAGCAGGCGGCCAGCACGAGCAGCCCGTAGAGGGCGTTGGCGGTGACCATGCTCGTGGTCCACACGGCCTTCACCGCCGGATTGCTGGTGAGATCAGGTGTGGACAGCACCGTGGAACCGAGTGCCGTCAGGACCGGGTCGATGATTTTCTTGGCGACCCAGATCAAGAAGTCGTTGATCGCTTTACGGATCTGCCCGGGGATGTCGAATAGCCCCGGATCGTCATCGTCCCCGCTGCCCGGAGTTGGGGACGGCTGCGGGGACGGCTGCGGCACCTGCGGGGACGACGGCGTCGTCGGGCTCGGGCCGTTCGGCGGAGGCGTCGGAATCGGGGACGGCGTGTTCGTCGTGGGGGACGGCGTCGGGGACGGCACGTTCGCGGCCGGGGCGGGAGCCGGGGACGGGTCCGCCCACGCGGCCTCGGCAGCGGCCAGACCGACGAGCATCGCGGCGAGAACGAGCCCAGCCCCGAGCAGGCGGCGCACGGTGGGGTGGCGGCCCATCACTTAGTCCACGCGGCGATGATCGTGAGCAGCAGCGGAACCAGCAGCGCTCCGGCGTAGCCGATCGCGGCACTACGGAACGCCGTCTTGCCGCGCTCAACCTCGCCGGGCTCGCCGCTGGTGTAGCGCAGGAAACCGATGGTCAGGCACAACGACGCCCAGGCGGCGAGAAAAGTCATCGCCCACGCTCGGACGTTGCCCAAGACCGTGGCGATGGAGTCGGCGGCGAGCACCATGTCGGCCGGCGCGGCGGCGAAGGCCGCCTCCGGCGCCGCACCGAGAACCAGCACCGCGGCGGCAATGGCGGCGGCGCTCAAGAGTCGGACGGCATGAATGAGCTGGTGGCGGCGGTCGCCGGTCGGTCGGCGCGGCGGCGGGGTGGGCCTTTTCAACGGGTGGCGGTTCATGAGACGTGAGCACCTCCGGGTGGCCCGGCCCCGGCGTCAGAGCGCGCGAGGGCCGGGCGGCACGGGTGAAGGGATGCGGTGAACCCAGTGCGACCGGCGCGGATGGCCGTCCTCCTCATCAGGAAGGGGCGAGCCGTCACGGGTTGTCAGCGCCGTCAGCGGGGCCGGTCGAGCGGGGTCACCAGGTGCGGAAAAGTCCCGCACTAAGAGATACAGATTTCGGCCCGATTTTCGACAAGGCCCAGGTCAGCGCGGGTGTTTAGAAATCGGCGCGCAGGGTCATGGTTGCTTCGGCGATGACCTGCTCGTCCGGGTCCGACAGCAACCCGGCGTTCACGGCCGCCACGAGCAGACGCTCAGCCCGGCCCCGCGCCTGATAGATCGCCTTGGCACCCTTGCCGAGACTCTCGGCGTAGCTGGCGACCGGCGTTCCGCCCAGCCGGGTCGCGCCGATCAGCTCCGCGTCAGCGAGAGTAATCACACCGGCCGTGACCGCACGGGCCAAGACCACGTCGGGGTGCCCGGCTCCCGGCCATAGCGCCGTGCTGTCGAGGTAGTCGGCCTCCCGGCGCGGCTCGCTGGCCCGCAGCTCGGTCCGGGCGGCGGTGAACGCGGTGCTGAGCAGGCGCTGCACCACCCGGGCACCGGCCGGGTTGACCGTGCGCAACGCGGCGACGAAGCCGGTCAGCAGCTCGGCCTGCACGTCGCCGGAGTAGCGGCGCAGCCGGTAGGCGGCCTGCCGCAGGCCCGGCAGCGCCACCCCGACCGCGCCGACCACCCAGGCCGGGCCGTCGGCGCGGGCGCGCTCGATCAGCAGCCGCCACACCTGGTCACTGGTGATGTGCCCGCAGGACGGGTGCATCAGGATCGAGGCCAGCTCCGACAGCACGATCCGGCGGCGCGGCAGGCCACCGCCGAGCGCCGCGCCGTCCATTGACAGCGGCTCCGGGCCGGTGGTGAGCAGCCGCAGCGCCGTCGCGGCCACGTCGAAGGGCTGCTCACCGAGCACCAGACGCGGAGCGTCGACGCCGGCGGGCTCGGCGGAGCGAACAGACTTGGACATCAGGAATCCCCCGAGATGTGGGTGACGAATGCCCGGCGGCTCACTGGCCGCCCGGCGGGAACGACACCCATCCCGCCACTCGGGTTGAACAGATCTTGAACACGCCGATCTTGTTCAATGAGTCACTCTGCGTACGCGATGACGGCAGGTGCATCGAGCACAAGGGGCTATCCGGTCCACCGGTCTCGCCGTGTTCCTGGCCCCACGCCTCGCTGTTCAACGCCTTCGCGGCGGCAGGAAACACGTACGCACTAAACGGCGACGGCGGGCGTGAACATCGATGCAGTCCGGAACGGTGAAAGCGTCAAAGTCTTTTCGGAGGGACGACGCGGCATGGCGTGTTCAAGCCCGTTGAGGGCAAATGCCCCTGTAGTTGATCTTGTTCAGCATCCAGCCTGATCTTGTTCAAGAGCCTCTGAATCTTGTTCAAGGAGTTTGATGATCTTGTTCAAGCCAGGGCTGAGACGTGCAGTCCACGTAGCTACCTGAAAATTCCGAGTGGGCCAGCGCCACGGCAAGAGATAGGCCGGACGATCATGGCTGTGAGCTGGGTGTTCAACCTCTAGAGGATCTTGTTCAGGGAGCCACGTTTGCGCTTGTGACCCAGGGGTTCCGGAGTTACGCGACGGCTCGATGTCGAAAACTGGGCCGGAATCTGTATCTCTATATGTCAGCGTTCGTCGGCGGACATGGCCCACCACCCATGCCGCAGACCCAGCCCACCAGCAATCGCCTACCTCGCGCCCCCATCGGCCTGCTGCTCGTCCCGGCGCACACCCACCGACCGCGCCAGCACTCCGGCGCGACCCTGCCCGACTGGTACGGCATCCACCCCCAGCACGTCGCTCACCTGATCGCCCGCTACACCCGCGACGGCGACACCGTGCTCGACCTCGACGCCCACCCGACCATCGCCGCAGCCGCCCGCCACCTACACCGCCGGACGGCCGTTCGGCACACGCAGCGTGAGGCACCGTCCGTGCCTGATGAGCCGCACATCGCGTCAGATGCGCCCTCGGCCGGGCTGGTCGTCGCGACCCTCCCGCGCCTCGATGTCGACAGCCGCGACACTCCGGCCCTCAGCCACGCCATCGATGTGTGGCGGGCGTATCTACGCCCCGGCGGGTACCTGCTCACACTGCTCACCGCCGGGCCGGGCACCGGCACGATCGGGCATCGCTCGAGCATCATCGCCGCCGCCCGCGCTGCCGGACTGGTCTACCACCAGCACATCCCGGCGCTGCTCGCACCGCTGCCGGAGGCCGAGCCCCGCACCGGACTCGACGCCGCCAGCCGGCCGCCGCTGCTCGACGGCAAGCACGTCCGCGCCCACCGCGACCTGCTCGCGTTCGCCTCGACCACCCCGGAGGCCACCGATGCCTGACACACCGTCCGCCTCCCGTCACGGCACCGAGAACGGCAACCCCGCCGTGGATCGGCTCCTGGCCCAGGGCTATCCCGGCTCGGTCTGGCTCACCGGTCAGCAGCCCTCTCGGGAGTTGCGTAAAGGCCGCTACGTCGCCGAGGCGATCACCCATCCCGGCAAGATGCTGCCCACCATCGCCCGCTACGCCATCAACACCTATACCGAACCCGGCGACCTCGTCGCCGACCCGATGGCGGGAATCGGCACCACCGTCGTCGAAGCCATGCACCTCAACCGACGCGGCATCGGCGTCGAGTACGAAGACCGCTGGGCGGCCCTGGCCGCCGTGAACATCGCCCTCGCCATCAAGAACGGCGCGGCCGGCACCGGCGAGATCTACACCGGCGACTCCCGACGGCTACCCTCGCTACTGCCCGCGCAGATCCGCGGCAGCGTCGCCCTCGTGGTCACCTCGCCCCCGTACGGGTCCTCCACCCACGGCCACGTCCGCACCCCCGGCCCCCGACGCGGCAAGGTCCGCAAGATCCACCATCGATACGGCGGAAGCGACAACCTCGCCTACCGCGACCACGACACCCTCGCCGAAGGCTTCACCGAAATCCTCACCGGATGTCGGACCATCCTGCGCCCCGGCGGCCACGTCGTCGTCACCGCTCGCCCCTACCGCCGCCACGGCGAACTTATCGACATTCCCGGCATGGTCGTCGCCGCCGGAGAAACCGCCGGACTCGAACTGGTCGAGGAATGCGTAGCCCTGATGGCCGGGGTTCGCAACGGCCTCCTCGTCCCGAGGGCCTCCTTCTTCCAGCAGAAAAACGTCCGTGACGCCATCGCCAACGGCGACCCGCAATGGCTCCCACAGCACGAAGACGTCCTGATCCTCCGACGAGGTGGGGCGGTGCCGAGGTGACCGGCGACGTCAGGCTTGACCGCCTCGACGAGGCGGAGCGTCCATTAACCGCGCGTATGTCGATCATGCCGTCCGGACCAGACGACGGTGGGATGACGCCCGCCCAACTGCGGTCACTGCCGGTGGCGTTCCCGTTCGATCCGGCCGTACGGCAGGCGTTCGGAATCAGCCGCAGCGCGGCCTACCGGGCGCTCGCGGCCGGGCAGCTTCCCATCACTCCGATACGGCTCGGACGGAAGTTGATCGTCAGACGCGCCGACCTACTCGCCGCGCTCGGCATATCCGACGACGGCGAGTAGGTGACGTGCGGGCGCTGAGGTTAGGAGGACCTCAGCGCCCGGTCGCCTGGCTCGTGAGAGCCGCCGATCTGGAGGAAAGCGTGAATCGACCGTATGTCCGCCGGGGCAACCGGGTGCCCGGCGTGTTTCAACGCTGTCAGAAGGACTGCCCGGAGACCGCCTGCAAGCGAGGCCACAAGTGGAGCTTCATCGTGGAGCTGGCCGAGCCGGATGGGGGCCGCCGACAGGAGACCAAGGGAGGCTTCGCCAGCGGCAAGGACGCCGCCGAAGCGCGGGCTGAAGTGCAGCGCAAACATCGAGAGGGAACCCTGCCGCAGAACGGCAAGCTGACTGTCACGCAGTGGCTGCGGGATTGGCTCGTGACACAGGAGGAACTTGTCGGGCTCCGCGACGGCACGATCGTGGACTATCGGCGCCACATCGAGAGCTACTGGATTCCGAGCGTCGGCAACCGCAAGCTGGCTGACCTCCGCCCTCGCCACGTCACCGACACTCTGCGAACCCTCATGCGCGAACGGCAGAAGCAGATCGATGCGGCCGTCGAGCTGAATGCCCGCTATGCGGGCGAGGCGGCGAAGGCCGATAAGAAGCGGGTTAGCGCTGGCCGCAAGCGGCCCGTCAAGCCGGAGAGAGTTCCGGTGCCGCGTCCCTTCGGTGCCGCTACCGCTCAACGCGTACGCGCTACCCTCCGGGCGGCGCTGAACGCCGCTGTGCGCGCCGAGGAAGTTCCGCGCAATGTCGCCGCGCTCGCCACGGTGCCGAAGGTCCGGCGTCGGCGCGTCAAGCCGTGGAGCCCTGAGCGGCTGGGGGAGTGGCTCGACGCCATCGAGGCCGAACGGCTGTACCCGCTGTTTCACCTGGGGGTGTTCGCCGGGTTGCGGCGAGGCGAGCTGTGCGGACTGAGCTGGGACGACGTGGACCTCGACGCGGCACGGATCGTCGTTGGCTGGCAGATTACCGGCATCAGTTACCGGAAGGCACGGAGGGCGGAGAAGGAAGGACTGAAGATCGAGTATCGGGTTCGCCTCAAGACGAGCGAAGGCGAGGATCTCCCGGTTGATCTCGATTCGGAAACGGTCGCGGTACTTCGCGCGTGGCGAAGGGCACAGGCGAAGGAGCGGCTTGCGCTCGGACGGGCACACCGCAATGCCGAGAACCTCGTTTTCACCAAGGCCGACGGATCACCCCTCGACCCGACTCAGGTCTACCGGGTCTTCAAACGCCTGATCAAACTGCACGACATGCCGGACGTCCCCCTCCACAACCTGCGGCACGAGGCGGCATCTCTCCAGATCGAGGCCGGCGTCGACATCGCGGTGGTCTCCAAGAGGCTCCGCCACTCCAAGATCGGCCTGACGAGCGACACCTACGGTCATCTGGTCGGGTCGGTCGGCAAAACCGCCGCCGAAGCGGCGGCGGCCGTGGTTCCCCGGCGGCGGGCTGGGTAGCACGGGGCCAAGATCCCTAGCAAAGCCCTAGCAATCTGGCTAAGCAATAGAAGACTATCGATGTCTAGCTAGATCTAGGACGCTGTCACCAGCGTAAACGCTTGGAGCGGGCGACGAGAATCGAACTCGCGTAATCAGTTTGGAAGACTGAGGCTCTACCATTGAGCTACGCCCGCAAGGCCCGGCGAACTTCCCGGGTCTCGGGCACAGCTTACTGAATCATCTGCCCTCCGCGCGAACCGGATTCCCCAGCAGGTGACTCCAGCGCACACGCGGGTAAGCAGACCGCATACACTGGCCGACGCCACGGGGTGTGGCGCAGCTTGGTAGCGCACTCGCTTTGGGAGCGAGGGGCCGTGGGTTCAAATCCCGCCACCCCGACTGATCATCAACTATCCGCAGCAACAAGGAGTACGCCTGTGAAGAGCACCGTCGAGACTCTGAGCCCTACTCGGGTGAAGCTCGCCATCGAGGTGCCGTTCGAGGAGCTCAAGCCGAGCCTGCAGAAGGCGTACCGGGAGATCGGCGCGCAGGTTCAGGTGCCGGGCTTCCGAAAGGGCAAGATCCCAGCGGCGGTCATCGACCAGCGCGTCGGCCGTGGCGCGGTCCTCAACGAGGCCGTCCAGGAGGCGATTCCGCAGCAGATTCTGGCCGCGGTTCAGGAGCACGACGTCAAGACGCTCGGCCGCCCCGAGGTGGAGATCACCGAGTTCTCGGACAACGCGCCGCTGAAGTTCACGGCTGAGGTCGACGTCCGCCCCGAGATCGTCATCCCCGACCTGTCCGCGATCACGGTCGAGGTCCCGGCTGTCGAGATCGGCGACAACGAGATCGACGAGCAGATCAGCGGCCTGCGTGAGCGCTTCGCGACGCTGAAGACCGTCGAGCGCGCCGCTGCGGAGGGTGACTACGTCCAGCTCGACCTGAACGCCACGGTCGACGGCGAGGAGGTGCCGGGCGGCTCGGCCACCAACATCTCCCACGAGGTCGGCAGCAAGCAGCTGCTCCCGGGGCTGGACGAGGTGCTGGTCGGCCTGTCCGCCGGCGAGGAGGCCACCTTCACCACGCAGCTCGTCGGCGGCGACTTCGCCGGCCGTGACGCCGAGGTCAAGGTCGTCGTCCGGACCGTCAAGGACAAGCAGCTCCCCGAGATCGACGACGAGTTCGCCCAGCTGGCGAGCGAGTTCGACACCCTCGACGAGCTGAAGGGCGACCTGCGCGAGCGGCTCTCCAAGGCGAAGAAGGTCGAGCAGATCTACGCCGCCCGTGACGAGGCTCTCAAGCAGCTCGTCGAGGCCGCCGACATCCCGGCGCCCGAGGGCGTCGTGAAGGACGAGGTCGAGGGCCGCAAGCAGGCGATGACCGACCAGCTCGAGCGGATCGGCGCCACCCTGCAGGACTACCTGGCCTCCGAGGAGAAGACCGAGGAGCAGATCGACCAGGAGCTGACCGAGGCGGCCCAGGAGGGTGTCCGGATCCAGCTGCTGCTCGACACCGTCGCCGACGCGCAGGACGTGCAGGTCACCGACGACGAGTTCGGCCACGAGATCGTGCACCGGGCGCAGCGCGCCCAGATGCAGCCCCAGCAGTACTACGACCAGCTGGTCCGCTCGGGTGCCGCGGCCGCCGTCTTCGGCGACGTGCGCCGGGGCAAGGCTCTCGCGTCGGTCATGGAGCAGGTCACGATGAAGGACAGCGAGGGCAACGTGCTGTCCCTGGACGACCTGCGCGCCGCCAGCGAGGACGAGCACGCCGGTCACAACCACTGATCGGAACACGCTTCATCCGGCCACCGCGCACCGCTTCCGGTGCGCGGTGGCCGGTGTCTTTTCAGAGGTACGGCCGGGGGCCGGTGCGCTGTCAGCGAACACCCGCCTGAGCGGGAAGCTGATGCGCAATCGACCGGTTAGGTTGGTCGTACGACGGACAACCTGCCGGCCGGATTCTCGGCCGACACAGCAAGCTGTGAAGGGCTGCCATGACCGATCTCCACATCCCTGCCGAGCCGGTGTCGCGGCGCGGTGGCGACTCCCTGAGTGGCAACCTCGACGACTCGGTCTTCAACCGCCTGCTGCGTGAGCGGATCATCTTCCTCGGCAGCGAGGTGACCGACGCGGTCGCCAACCGCATCTGCGCGCAGCTCCTGTTGCTCTCCGCCGAGGACCCGGAGCGGGACATCCACCTGTGGATCAACTCGCCCGGCGGTTCTGTCTACTCGGGTATGGCCATCTACGACACGATGCAGTTCATCGACAACGACGTGTCGACGGTCGGCATGGGCATGGCCGCATCGATGGGGCAGTTCCTGCTCTGCGCCGGGACGCCGGGTAAGCGTTACGCCCTCCCGCACGCGCGCATCATGATGCACCAGCCGTCCGGCGGGATGGGCGGCACCGCCGCCGACATCGCCATTCAGGCGGAGCAGATGCTGTACACCAAGCGCATGTTCCAGGAGCGGATCGCGTTCCACACGGGCCAGACCCAGGAGCAGATCGCCGCCGACTTCGACCGGGACCGCTGGTTCACGGCTTCCGAAGCAAAAGACTATGGCTTCATCGACAAGGTGATCACCGGGGCCGTCCAGGTCCCGGACGGTGCCGGAACGCTGAACTGAGGAGCTGACCCATGACCGACCTCTCCATGCCTCCCGGCTTCGCTCCGGTGCACAACCGCTACGTGCTGCCCTCGTTCTCCGAGCGCACCTCGTGGGGCATCAAGGAGTCCAACCCGTACAACAAGATGTTCGAGGACCGGATCATCTTCCTCGGCGTCCAGGTGGACGACGCGTCGGCCAACGACGTGATGGCCCAGCTGCTGACGCTGGAGAGCACCGACCCGGACCGCGACATCACGATGTACATCAACTCGCCCGGTGGCTCGTTCACCGCCATGACGGCGATCTACGACACCATGCAGTACGTGCGGCCCGACATCAGCACGGTCTGCCTCGGCCAGGCGGCCAGCGCGGCCGCGGTGCTGCTGGCGGCGGGCACGCCGGGCAAGCGCATGGCGCTGCCGCACTCGCGGATCATCATCCACCAGCCGGCCACCGAGGGTGGTTACGGTCAGGGGTCGGACATCGAGATCCAGGCCCGCGAGATCATGCGGATGCGGACCCAGCTCGAGGAGATGCTGGCCCGGCACTCCGGTCAGTCGGTGGAGAAGGTCCGTAAGGACATCGACCGCGACAAGATCATGACCGCCGCGGAGACCAAGGAGTACGGCCTGGTCGACACGGTGCTGGTCAGCCGGAAGAAGAGCCTGCAGTCCGTCGGCTCCGGCAGCTGAGACACTCGATGTCAGGGGCCGAACCGGTCGGACTAGACTGGCCGGTCCCTGACACGCCCGTTTTGGGGGGTCGGAGAACAGCCCCTTTGCGGGTAACGTCGAGCCAGCAGCCTCAGTTACGCGGGTCGGCAGACGATGAGATGGCAACGAGGCATTCCGTCCTCGTACACGGACCGGCCAGTGGTCAGTCGTTGAGCGCAAGGAGAACGTAGGTGGCACGGATCGGTGACGGTGGCGACCTACTCAAGTGCTCCTTCTGTGGGAAGTCACAGAAGCAGGTCAAGAAGCTCATCGCGGGCCCTGGGGTCTACATCTGCGACGAGTGCATCGATCTCTGTAATGAGATCATCGAGGAGGAGCTGGCCGAGACCGGCGAGGTGAAGTGGGAAGAGCTTCCCAAGCCGATGGAGATCTGCCAGTTCCTCGACAACTACGTGGTCGGCCAGGAACAGGCGAAGAAGGCACTCGCCGTCGCGGTCTACAACCACTACAAGCGGATCCAGGCCGAATCGAGCGGCGCTCCCGGCGGGGGCAGCGACGTCGAGGTGGCCAAGTCCAACATCATGCTCATCGGCCCCACCGGTTGCGGCAAGACGCACCTGGCGCAGACCCTGGCCCGGATGCTGAACGTGCCGTTCGCCATCGCGGACGCCACGGCGCTGACCGAGGCGGGCTACGTCGGTGAGGACGTAGAGAACATCCTGCTCAAGCTGATCCAGGCGGCGGATTACGACGTCAAGCGGGCCGAGCAGGGCATCATCTACATCGACGAGGTCGACAAGATCGCCCGCAAGAGCGAGAACCCGTCGATCACCCGGGACGTCTCCGGCGAGGGCGTGCAGCAGGCCCTGCTGAAGATCCTCGAGGGCACCGTGGCGAACGTTCCGCCCCAGGGCGGCCGTAAGCACCCGCACCAGGAGTTCATCCAGATCGACACGACGAACGTGCTGTTCATCGTGGGCGGCGCGTTCGCCGGCCTGGAGCGGATCATCGAGCAGCGGGTCGGCCAGAGCGGTGTCGGCTTCGGCGCCCGGTTGCGCTCGATCTCGGACAAGAACACCGACGACGTCTTCAGCAAGGTCATGCCGGAGGACATGCTGAAGTTCGGCCTGATCCCCGAATTCATCGGCCGTCTCCCGGTGATCACCACGGTGCGCAACCTCGACCGTGAGGCGCTCATCAAGATCCTCACCGAGCCGCGGAACGCCTACGTCAAGCAGTACCAGCGGCTGTTCGAGCTGGACGGCGTCGAGCTGGAGTTCGACGAGGGCGCGCTGGAAGCCATTGCCGATCAGGCCATGCTGCGCGGCACCGGTGCCCGTGGCCTGCGCGCGATCATGGAGGAAGTCCTCCAGAACGTGATGTTCGAGGTCCCGAGCAACCCCGACGCCGCCCGCGTGGTCATCACCCGCGAGGTCGTCGTGGAGAACGTGATCCCGACGATCGTCCCGCGCGAGTTCGTCGGCCGTCGCCGGCACGCCCGCGAGGAGAAATCGGCCTGAGCATGTCCCGCGATCTGGCGGACATCCTCACCGGCATCGAACGCGGCGACCGGCACGTCCCGGTCCCGTGGCTCGAGGTCGTTCCACCACCGTCGCCCGACCGGGCGGCGGTGGTGTCGTTCCCGAGCCATGTCGTCGTCGCGGCCGACGTCGAGTTCAGCTGGGCGGAGAAGCTCGCCGGTGAGGACTTCGCCGCACCGACCGGCCCGCGCTTCCTGACCGCTCTGGAGGACCGTTTCGGCCTCCACGCCGGGGCGTTCGACGTCTCCCTGCTCGCGACTCCGCTGCCGGGCGATCCGCCGCTTCCGCTCACCCCGCTCGACGCCAGCGAACATCCCCGCGCGCTGCGGGCCCATCGATACCGGACCGACGTGCGGCTGTGGGAGTCCGAGCACGGGCTGCTGGTCGTCGGCCGGGGCCTCGCCGGGCGCTGGGAGGTGGCTTTCGAGGTCGACCCGGCCGCGCAGGGGCGTGGTCACGGCCGTCTGCTGGCCACGGCCGCCCGGCACTTGATCGCGGGGGACAGGCCGATCTGGGCGCAGTGCGCGCCGGGCAACTCCGCGAGTCTGCGCGTGCTGCTGGCCGCCGGATTCCAGCCGGTCGGCTCCGAGGTCCTGCTGATGCCGGGCACTGCGGGCTGGTGATGCCCGGGGCGGGGGCTCACGCCGTACCCTCGAATTCATGCGTGTCGCCGTCTGCCAGCTGAACGCGCGGGATGACCGCGCCCACAATCTCTCCGTCGCGAGATCTTTGCTCGAGCGTGCCGCCGCAGGCGGCGCCGAGCTCGCCGTCCTCCCGGAATATGTGGACTTCCTCGGCCGCGCGGCCGACGCGCCGAAGCCGGAGGGGCCCGACGGCGAGTTCGCCGCCTTTTTCGCGGCCGCCGCGCGCGAGCTGGGCATCTGGGTGCACGCCGGTTCCTTCCACGAGACCGGCCCGGAGGAGGGGCGCACCTTCAACACCACACTGTTGTTCCGGCCCGACGGCTCGCTCGCGGCGAGCTATCGCAAGATCCACCTGTACGACGTGGAGATCGCCGGCCGTGTCTCGTACCAGGAGTCGCGCACCGTCGCGCCGGGCGCCGAGGTTGTCGTCACCGAGGTCAACGGTGTGCCGACCGGCCTGAGCATCTGCTACGACCTGCGCTTCCCGGAGCTGTACCGGCAGCTCGCCATCGCCGGCGCCAAGATTCTCGTGGTGCCGGCGGCGTTCATGCTCCACACCGGGCGGGACCACTGGGAGGTGCTGCTCCGCGCCCGTGCGATCGAGAACCAGTGCTTCGTCCTGGCCGCAGGGCAAATCGGAGATCACGACCCCGGGCGTACGTGTTTTGGACGCAGCATGATCATCGACCCGTGGGGGACGGTGCTCGCGCAGGCGCCGGACACCGAGGGAGTCGTGCTCGCGGATCTCGACCTGAGCCGGCTGGAGACCATCCGTGCGGAACTACCGAGCCTGGCGAACCGGCGCCTCTGATCGGAATGTATCGGCCGTCACAAGCTCTGCAGCAGGTAGCTGACGACGGCCAGCCCGACCACCGCGGAGCCGACCAGCAGCAGCGCGCCACCCATCCGGGACGGACCGCGCAGGAGCAGCTTGCGCGCCGAGACGGCCACCGTGACCAGCACGAGCAGGCCGATCACCACCTGCCAGAGCGGAACCAGCATGCCGAGGAACGCGTCGACCGCCAGCGTCTCGGATGCGTCCATGAAGCCACTCTGTCACGCTTTCCTGTCGCTGTGTGCCAGCGCGCCAGAGGTCGCGGGCATGTTCGTCGATTTGCAGTCCGGACGGGTGGTCAAGTAATTTCTTCTCTGCCCGAGAGAAACCGGTACGGACGGCCACGAAAGTGACAATCCGGATCGCGACCTCAAGGGCCGCTGGAGCGAGTTACGCTTGCTGCAGCGCCGGGTGGTGCACAGCAAAGATCCAGTCAGCTGGTCTTGCGGATGCGAAACCAACCGGGTAGAGTAACCAGGCCAGCAGGAACCGGGCGGACGAAGTTTGTCGGCCGGTCTGCTTGAGCCGCTTCCGCGTAACAGCGGGAAACTACTTGGGCGAGGCCAGCGAGATCCCCGGATCGCGCCGCGCGAAAACGACCAGGTAAGCTTGAACGGTTGCCTCGGACGAGGATCTCCGAATGGGGATTCTAGTTTGATGTGCGGTTGTTCTTTGAGAACTCAACAGGGTGCTTTAAAAGCCAGTGCCAATTATGGCAATACCCCGGCTGATCGCTTTGGTGGTCAGTGGGAG
>NZ_JBIRWQ010000003.1:564392-612629 GCF_044388125.1 Actinoplanes sp. NPDC020271 | reverse complement strand
TGCACTGCTGGAGGCCTTCACCTGTTCGCGAGATGGATCAACAATCCTCAGATCGAGTGGTCACACTTCCTCGACCAACGTCCCCGGATATCACATCTAGGCCACGCCGCAGCCTCGGGTGATCGGCGGTACACGGCTTAGAGGCCGGCCGCTTCCAGCAGGTGGAGCAGTGCCGCGGCGTACGCCTCCTCGGCGGACGGTCCGGGGAACGCGAGTGTCTCGCCGAGCAGCACGATCCGCACCCGGTAGCCACCGCCGGCCCGGTCCAGGGCGTGAAACGTCCCGCCGAGCAGCTCCCGCAGCTGATCCTCGCGCGGCAGCCAGACCGTCTCGTCGATCTCCACGTCGTCGAGCGCCCACTCGGTCGTGCCGTTGAACCCGATGATCCGCCCTTCCGGCCGGTCGTGGACCTGGATCGTCATGTTGCTGAGCACGAACATCTCGTCGTCCAGGTCCCGGTCGGGGATCGCGAACCGGTCCCCGGGCCGGGGCTTCCAGATCAGTCCGGCTGCCTTGAGCTGCCGTGCCATGTGCATGCCGAGCACTTTTTGACCTCCGTACCCGTGATAGAGTCATCGGCGTTGTCAGTTTGGTTCCCAAGTACTCAGGAGCGCCTGTGGGGAAGTCTGCCCCAGGCGCTCTTTGTCGTAACCCGGGTTTCTCCGGTACGGGCGATCAGTACGGCGACACGAGTCCCGCGAATTGCGGGTCTTATTACCTCGTTCCTGTCCATAATGGGCGGGAGCGATCGACCGTCGAGGAGACGATCATGGTTACCGGCGTAGTGAAGTGGTTCAACGCGGACAAGGGCTTCGGATTCATCACCCCTGACGACGGCGGCGCCGACGTCTTCGCCCACTTCTCCGCGATCCAGATGTCGGGCTACCGCAGCCTGGAGGAGAACCAGCGGGTCGAGTTCGAGGTGACCCAGGGCCAGAAGGGCCCGCAGGCCGCGAACATCCGTTCCGTCTGATTCGCGTTGATCACCGGCCGCCGCTCGGTGGTCGCTGACAACGTGTGACTGTGACACGGCGCCGTACCCACCCGGGTGCGGCGCCGTTTCCGTCCCCACCGCGATGTCCGCCGTCGCCCGGCCCTGCCTCCCGGTTGGTCCTGGGGTGCGCCGGGGGCGCGAGACACCCGTGACAACCAGCCGAGCAGCGCGAGGTGCGCCGGGGGTTCCCGGCTGGCTGGTTCTGGGTGGTGTCTCAAAAGGCGTGGGGTATCTCTGAGGACCGGTTACGGGCGCTCGCGGATGGCGGGACGGTGCGGGCCGCGGGAGTGCGCGGGGCGTTTCGATCCGGCGGGCCGGTGCTACGGCCGTACGGCGGAATCGGGAAAGGTCCGGGGAGGGCGACCGTGGGCCCACAGCGGGCAAGGCCCCGGGACACGCCCGGGGCCTTGGTGGTCTTTTTCGGTCAGAAGCGTCAGACCGCGGCCGGCGAGGGCAGCGGCGCGGTGCCCCCGAGGTGCGCCGGGAGCCACCAGCGGTCGTCGTCGCCGGACGGCTTGTCCGGGTAGGCCCGCTGGGCGGCGTCGAGCAGCGTGGTGAGCCGCTGCTTGAGCGTCGCGGTGACCGCCTCGGTGGTCGCGCCCGCGGGCAGGTGGATCGCCTCGCCGATCGTGATGAGGACCGGCACGTGCCGCTTGGTGAGCTCTTTCTTCCGGCCTTTCGTCCACAGCCGGTGCGGACCCCAGACCGCCATCGGGATCAGTGGCACGCCGGCCTCCTGCGCCATCCGCGCGGCGCCGGTCTTGAGCTCCTTGATGGTGAACGACTCGCTGATCGTCGCCTCGGGGAAGACGCCGACCACCTCACCGTTCTTCAACGAGGTGATGGCCTCGCGGAACGCCGCGGTGCCGGCCTTGCGGTCGACCGGGATGTGCCGCATGCCGCGCATCAGCGGACCGCTCACCTTGTGGTCGAAGACCTGCTTCTTCGCCATGAAACGGACCAGGCGCTTGGCCGGTTGGGTGCCGAGGCCACAGAAGATGAAGTCCAGGTAGCTCGAGTGGTTGCTGGCCAGAACCGCCCCGCCCGTGGTCGGGATGTTCTCCCCGCCCTCGATCTCAATCTTGAGGTCGAGCACGCGGAACATCGTCTTGGCGAGGGCGACGACCGGGGGATACACCAGTTCCATGGCAGCACGGTAGCGGACATTTCTGGGAAACGACTGGGCCGGGTGCACTTTCCCCAGGTGCGTTTCGGCGGTTGTCAGCCTTGTGGTGTTCACTGGTGGTCATGTCCGAGCCGCACCCGCAGGAGCCCGTCTGGTCCCGGCCGGGCGGGGCCTGGTCGTCCGGCGCGGTGACCGGTCTTCCCCCGCTCGTGGCGCCGCCCCCGGCGCCGGAGCCACCGAAGCGGGTCGATCCCGAGCAGCAGCGCCGCCGCCAGCTGATGATTTTCGGCGGAGTGGCCGGCGTGATCCTGGCCGGTGGGCTGATCGTGCTGCTCGTCCTGCTCTTCGGCAGTGAGGGCAATCCGTTCGGCGGCCGGGCGTCCGGGCCGACCGACGTCCGCCCGCCGCTGGCCCAGGCGTGCCCGGCACCGAGTGACGCACCGAGCGGCGCGGCCACCCCGGCGCCCGCGTCCCCGCCGGCCGTCACCGGCGACCGGACGGTGGACGAGCAGGCCGGCATCTCGTACAAAAAATATGGAGCGCCCTGGCTCACCTGGAACGAGGTGTGGAAGGCCGGGACGCTGGAGGTGCCCTACCGGGTGGGGCAGCACTTCGTCACCGAGATCTACGGCGGCGGGGAGTACCACGCCTCGATCCTGTCCGCGGCGGTCCCGGCGGCCGACAACGACGCGGTCTCGCTCGACCTGGAGTGCGTGGGCCGGCAGGTCGCGGCGGACGTGCGCGCCAACTACTACCCCCAGCCGAACACGCTCGACGCCATCCGCGACGAGGTCACCACGCTGGGCGGCCTCCCGGCCTACGTGAGCGAGTTCCGGCTGCACTTCCACGAGGCGGGACTGACCGCCACCTCGGAGTTGTCCGCGGTGGCGGTCATCGACGTCGGCAAGCCGATGGCCGCCGTGCTCTACATTTCCATCCCGAGCACGCACCAGCAGCTCGATCCGGTGATCGACGAGGTGCTGGCCTCGGTCCGGCCGATCTAGTTGCCGGTCAGGCCCCAGCGCCGGCGCAGGGCGTTGTCGGCCACGTTGAACAGCTGGTCGATCACGATGCCGATGACCAGGACGACCAGGATGTAGCTGATCACCAGCGGGGTGTCCGACAGGTCGCGGGCGTTTTGCATCCGTACGCCGATGGAGACCGTCCCGGGCACGATGACCAGCAGTTCACCGGCCATCAGGCTGCGCCAGGAGAACGCCCAGCCCTGCTTGAGCCCGGAGACGAAGGACGGCAGCGACGCCGGCAGGATCAGGTGCCGGTACCGGGCGAGTCCCTTCATGCCCATCACCTGGCCGACCCGCAGCCAGGTCCGGGGGACGTAGTCGATGCCGCTGATCAGACCGTTCGCCACCGACGGGGCGGCGCCGATCACGACCACGAACATGATCGCCTGCTCACCGAGCTGGAACAGCAGGATGGCCAGCGGGAACCACATGATCGACGGCATCGTCTGCAGACCGGTGATCAGCGAGCCGATCGCGGCCCGCAGCGGCGCGAAGCGGGACACCGCCGCGCCGATGACCGTGCCGATCGCCACCGCCAGCGCGAAGCCGGTGATCGCCCGGGTCATGGTCAGGCGTACGCCGTCCCAGAATTTCGGCTCGGTGAGCAGGTCCTTGAAGGTCGCCCAGACGTCGAGCGGGGAGGGGAAGACGTAGGCCGGCTTCCACTCGGCCAGGTAGACCAGCTCCCACGCCAGCACGACGATGGCGATCGCCAGCAGCTTGGGCCAGGCGCTGTTCCAGATCCGCAGGCCGAGCCGGCCCTTGTCCTTCTTCGGCTCGAGTTCGAGCGCGTCGAGGCCGCTGACCTGGTCGTAACCCGGTTTCTTGAGCGCCTGCGGTGCCGGGCCGATCCCCTCGGCGCCGAGGGTGCCCTCCAGGCCGGCGCGGGTGCCTGCGTACTTCATCGGGGCGGGCTCAGTGGGCATGACGGGCGACCTCCGCGCGGAGCCGGTCGGTGATCTCGGCGGCCTGGCCGGAGACCTCGGGGGAGTCGATGCGCCGCGGGCGCTCGTGGGCGATCGTGAAGTCCTCGATCACCCGGCCGGGACGGCTGCTCAGCAGGATGACCCGGTCACCGAGCCGGACCGCCTCGCGCACGTTGTGCGTCACGAAGAGCACGGTCAGGTTCTGCTCGCGCCAGATCCGCTCCAGCTCGTCGTGCAGGATGTCGCGGGTCATCGCGTCGAGCGCGCCGAACGGCTCGTCCATCAGCAGGACGTCGGCGTTCTGGGCGAGGGCCCGGGCCAGCGCGACCCGCTGCCGCATGCCGCCGGAGAGCTCGTGCGGCCGTTTGCCGGCGAAACCGCTGAGCCGGACGATCTCCAGCAGCTCCTCGGCGCGCTTGCGGCGCTCGGCCTTGCCGATGCCCTGCAGCCGCAGCGGCAGCTCGACGTTGCCGGCCACCGAGAGCCAGGGGAAGAGGGCGGCTTCCTGGAACATCAGCGCGACCTTGCGCCCGCCGGTGTCCAGGGTGCCACTGCTGATCCGGTCGAGGCCGGCCACCAGCGAGAGCAGCGTGCTCTTGCCGCAGCCGGAGGCGCCCAGCAGGCAGACGAACTCGCCCTGCTCGACGTCCAGGGAGACCCGGTCGAGGGCGAGCAGGGCGTCGCTCCCCGACCCGTACGTCTTGGAGACGTTCTCGATGCGTACGACCGCTTCGGTCCGTACGCCGGTGGTTTCGAGGATGCTCATGCTCTACTCGCCCTCCCGTCAGTCCGTCAGGATGCCGCGGCGTCGCTGACCGCGGGCTGTCCGTCCGCCTTGAGCAGCTCGTTCAGCGGCCCGAGGTCGTAGATGCCCTTCAGGTCGACCTTGTCGAGCAGGCCGACCTCCTCCGCGTGCTGCGCGCTGGTGTAGAGCGAGGACGCGATCGGGTCGTTGGTGAACTTCAGGTTCTTGAACGCCGCCGCGAGGATGTCGTCCTTGAGCGCCTTGCCGGTCAGGGACTCGATCTGGGCGTTGGCCGCCTTCTGCGCGTCGGCGTTGTTGTCGGTGATGTACCTGACCGCCGCGATGTGGCCCTTGAGCAGCTTCTTGACCGTGCCCGGGTATTCCTTCAGGAACTTCTGGCTGACGATCAGGTGCGTGGTGACGAACTCCTGGTTCGGCCAGAGGGTCTTCTCGTCGACCAGCAACTTGCCCTTGGACTCCAGCACCAGCTTGCTCAGGCTGGGCTCGGGAACCCAGGCGCCGTCGATCGCACCCTGGGCGAACGCCTGCACGGCGGTCGCGTTGTCCTGCGGGAGGACGGAGACGTCGCCGCCGCCGTTGGTGTCGGCGTTCAGCCCGTTGGACTTGAGCCAGGCGCGCAGGGCCACGTCCTGCGTGTTGCCCAGCTGCGGGGTGGCGATCTTCTTGCCCTTGAGGTCGGCCGGACCGTTGATGGTGTCCTTGACGACCAGGCCGGCGCCGCCCGAGGTGCTGCCCGCGATGATCTTCAGCGCGGAGCCCTTGGACTTGGCCCAGCCGTTGATCGCCGGGTTCGGGCCGATGTAGGTGGCGTCGATCGCACCGGAGAGCAGCGCCTCCAGGGCCGCCGGGCCGGCGTTGAAGGTCTGGGTCTGCAGCTCGGTGGTGCCCAGGGCCTCCTTGAACAGGCCCTTGTTCACGCCGACGAGAGCCGGCGCATGGGTGATGTTCGGGAAGTAACCGAGCTTGATGGTCTTCGCCTCGGCCTCGGCGCCCGCGGCGGTGTCGGCCTTCTTGTTGCTGTCGTCGTCGGATCCGCAAGCGGCCAGAGCAGTCGTGGCCGCGACGGCGGCCGTGGCAAGGGCGAGCGCACGAAGGGTGCGGGAGCGCATGCTCAACAACTCCTAGCTGTTATTGATTGAGGTGGTGGAGAGTTCGGCCAGGGTCCGGTGGTCGACCACGCCCTCGATGGCCGCTTCGACGGCGATCCACACGTCGTGCAGCGCGGTCGCCGCCCCGTGATAGGTCGCGGTGGCGGTCGGCAGCCCGCGGACCGTGGTGAGTGCTCCGCCGGCGGCGCGGACGACGTCGCCGACGGTGATTTCCCCGGCCGGGCGGGCCAGGGCATATCCGCCGTCCACGCCGCGGTGGCTGTGCAGCAGCCCGGCGCGGCGCAGATCGAGCAGGATGCCCTGCAAGAAGCTCAGCGGGATGTCCTGCGCGGCCGCGAGCCCGGCCGCCTTGACGAGACGCGGGTGCGCGGCGGTGACGGCGAGCATGGCGCGGACGGCGTAGTCCGTGCGTGCCGAGACGTACACAGCGGTGCTCCCTCCCGTTGGATCAATCTTTGCTTAATCTATCTGCTGGATGGGAATAGTGGAGCAGATGGGTTTGGTGCGTCAAGCGCTCGACCGGATGACGGGACCGAGACGCCCGTCTCTTTCCGCCGCCACAGGTAGTCCCGCGAGTGGTCACGCAGCGCGCTAATGTCACCTCGTGGCGTCCAGAATCCAGATCCCCGCGACGAAATACCCGGTCGAAAGGTTCACGCTCGCCAACGGCCTGCGCGTTGTCCTGTCACCGGACCGCAGCGCACCGGTCGTCGGCGTGGCCGTCGTCTACGACGTGGGCATCCGCAGCGAGCCCGAGGGGCGGACAGGCTTCGCCCACCTCTTCGAGCACCTGATGTTCCAGGGCTCGGAGAACCTGGAGAAGCTCGCGCACTTCCGGCACGTGCAGGGCGCCGGCGGCAGCTTCAACGGCTCCACCCACCTGGACTACACCGACTACTTCGAGGTGCTGCCCGCCGGCGCGCTGGAGCGGGCGCTCTTCCTGGAGGCCGACCGGATGCGCGGCCCCCGCCTGACCGAGGAGAACCTGCGCAACCAGGTCGACGTGGTCAAGGAGGAGATCCGGGTCAACGTGCTGAACCGGCCCTACGGCGGCTTCCCCTGGCTGAAACTGCCGCCGGTGATGTTCTCCACGTTCCCCAACGCCCACGACGGCTACGGCTCGTTCGAGGACCTGGAGAGTGCCACCGTCGCGGACGCGCAGGGCTTCTTCGACAAGTACTACGCCTGCGGCAACGCGGTGCTCTCGGTCGCCGGCGACTTCGACGTGGCCGAGGCGACCGCGATGATCGAGCGGCACTTCGGCGACGTCCCGGCCCGCCCGGCCCCGGTGCTGCCCGCCTTCGACGAGCCGGATCTGGACGGCGAGCGCCGCGAGTCGTACACGGATCGCATCGCCCCGCTGCCGGCGGTCGCCGCCGGTTACCGGGTGCCCGACCCGATCACCGCCTTCGAGGCGTACCTGCCGTTCTCGGTCCTCGCCGAGGTGCTCACCGACGGCGACGCCTCCCGCCTGGTCGAGCGCCTGGTCCAGCGCGACCGCTCGGTCACCAACGTCGGGGGCTACCTCGGCTTCATGGGCGACGAGTACCAGGTGCGCAACCCCACCGCGCTGCTGCTGCAGGCGCACATGCCGCCCGGTGGCGACGCCGGCAAGGTGCTGCGCACGGTCGACGAGGAGCTGGACCGCCTGGCCGCCGACGGCCTCCAGCCCGGCGAACTGGAGCGCACCCAGGCGCGCATGTCGGCCCGCCTGCTGCAGGGCACCGACGAGGTGCTCGGGCGGGCCCTGCCGATGGCCGTGCTGGAGCTGCAGCGCGGCCGCCCGGGCCTGCTCAACGAGCTGCCCAAGCTGATCAGCGAGGTCACCGCGGAGCAGATCGTGACCGCTGCCGCCACCCTGCGGCCCGAGCGCCGTGCCGTCGTCGAAGTTCTCCCCGGAGCAGGACAGTGACCAAGACCCTGCCGGATCTGATTCCGGACACCGAGCTGACCCTCCCGCCGCAGGCCGAGCGCAAGCTGCCGAACGGGCTGACCGTGATCGCCATCCGCCGCGCCGCGGTCCCGCTGGTCGAGGTGCGGTTGCGCATCCCGTTCGGCCGGGCCCCGCTGGCCGCGGCGACCCTGCTCTCCCAGGCGCTGTTCACCGGCACCGGCTCGATGTCGATGCTGGAGATCGCCGCCGAGCTGCAGGCGGTCGGCGGCGGCCTGGGCGCCGGCCTCGACCCGGACCGGCTCCAGATCAGCGGCAACGCCCTCGCCGGCGGCCTCGGCCGGACCCTGGAGATCCTGGCCGGGGTGCTGACCGACGCGACCTACCCGGCCGAGGAGGTCGTCACCGAGCGGGAACGCCTGGTCGACAACATCCAGGTCGCCCAGAGCCAGCCGAGCCACCTGGCCCGGGTCGCACTCCTGCGGCGGATGTTCGCCGACCATCCGTACGCGGTGCAGACCCCCACCGCGGAAGAGGTCCGCGCGGTCGAGCCGGCCGCCCTGCGCGAGCTGCACGCCGACCGTGTCCGCCCGGACGGCTCGATCCTGGTCCTGGTCGGCGACATCGACCCGGAACAGGCCATCGACGTGGCCGAGAAGCAGCTCGGCGGCTGGAGCGGCGTCGCGCGCGACGGCGACATCCCGTCCACCCCGGCGCTGCGGCCCGGCGCGCTGCTGCTGGTCGACCGGCCCGGCTCGGTGCAGTCCTCGCTGCGCATCGCGCTGCCGGGGCTGACCCGCACCGACCCCGACTACGCCGCGCTGGCGCTGGCCAACCTGGTCTTCGGCGGCTACTTCTCGTCCCGCTGGGTGGAGAACATCCGGGAGGACAAGGGGTACACGTACGGTTCGCACTCGGTGATCGAGCACTTCGCGGCCGGCTCCTCGCTGGTCGCGGCGGCCGACGTGGCGACCGAGGTGACCGGGCCCTCGCTGCTCGAGACCACCTACGAGCTGGGCCGCATCGCCAGCCTCCCGCCCGGCGAGGAGGAGCTCGAGCAGGCCCGGAGGTACGCGCTGGGCGCCCTGCGCCTGGGCATGTCCACCCAGTCCGGGCTGGCCGCGCTCGCGAGCGTCTACGCCGGTTTCGGGCTGCGCCTCGACCACCTGCGCGAGCACTCGGACCGGCTTGCCTCGGCCACCCGTGAGCAGGTCGCGGCCGTCGCGGCCGAGCACCTGGCCCCGTCCCGCGCGGTGACCGTGGTCCTCGGTGATGCCGAGAGGATCGAGGCTCCGCTCGCCGCCCTGACCCCGGTGGAGCGCGAAACGCTGTGACCAGCACCGATCAACCCGCCCAGGACGCACAGGCGGAACAGCCCGACCTCGGGGAGCAGCCCGGCACCCCGCCGCTGGCGCGGACCACGCTGGACCGCGCCGCTCACCGCCGTAAGGACGATGCCTGGCTGGCCGAGGCCTGGCCCCGCGGCCGGGTCCTGGTGGTCGACCTGGCCCAGGGCGGCCGGGCCCTGGTCACCGAGCGGGCCGACGGCGGCGCCGAGCTGGTCCTGGTGCCGTCCGCCGACGCGCCGGAGGCGGAACGCTGGTTCCTCGGGGAGGACGCCGACGGCACCCCGCTCTGGACCATGGACGCCACGCCGCCGCCGGCCGAGGGCGCCCGCGCGGTGACGTTGCGGGAGGTCGGGCACCTGCTCGACGCCCGTGACGCCGGGATCTTCACGGCCGCCGCGGCGCTGGCCAACTGGCACGCCAGCCACAAGTTCTCGCCGCGCTCAGGCAAGCCCACGGTCGCGGTCGAGGCCGGCTGGGCCCGGGCCGACCCCGACGGCAAGCTGATGTGGCCGCGCACCGACCCGGCGATGATCGTGGTCGTGCACGACGGCGTGGCCGGTCCGTCCGGCCGCTGCCTGCTCGGCCACAATTCCGGCTGGGGCCGCGGCGCCGACGGGCTGACCCGTTTCTCCTGTCTGGCCGGTTATGTCGAGCCGGGCGAGTCGGCCGAGGCCGCGGTCATCCGCGAGGTGGCCGAGGAGGTCGGCATCAAGATCAGTTCTTTGCGGTACGAGGGCAGCCAGTCCTGGCCCTACCCGGGCTCGCTGATGCTCGGCTTCCTGGCCACCGCCGACCCGTCGCAGGAACTGCGGCTGGATCCGGAGGAGATCGACGAGGCGCACTGGTTCACGCGGGAACAGATCGCCAAGATGATCGCCGGAGGCTTCGTCCACCCGGACTCCGGCGTCCCGATGAGCCTGCCGATGCGGTCCTCGATCGCGTTCTACCTGATCGACAAGTGGCTGGACGCCGGTGCCCAAGATCACTCATAAACGTCTGATCAGAGAATTTCTCGTTTAGGAGGCAACCTGGGTACCGTCCCGGTGCGTCAGACTTACAAAGACGAGAGGGGATCCGATGACCCAGGTGGAAGCGCCGGCGTGGACGCCGATGTCCGCGGAGGAGCGGGAGGCGTTCGACCGCGACGGTTACATCGTCGTGCCGTCGGTGCTGAGTGAGAGCGAGATCGAGGCCGGTCGGGCCGCGATCCTGGGGTACTACGAGAAGGCCAAGGCCGAGGGCAAGCTGAGCGCGACCGGCGCCCTGCACCAGCTCTCGCCGATCGCCTACGTGCCCGAGCTGGCTTTCCTGCTCGATCACCCCAAGGCTTTCAAGTACATCTGGTCGCTGCTCGGGTGGAACATCCACGTGTACCACTCGCACATCGACGTGCACCCCCAGCTGCACGAGAAGCAGAAGGAATGGTGGCACTGGCACCAGGACGGCGGCCGGCAGAACCGGGAGATCGAGACCGATCCCCGTCCGATGCTGTCCGTGAAGCTGGCCTACTGGTTCTCCGACGTGAGCGAGACCGGCCGGGGCAACTTCACCGTCCTGCCCGGCAGCCACAAGACCAACTGGCTGCCCGGCCCGCCGAGCCGTGGCGTCCCGTGGCCGCAGCCCGAGGGTGCTGTCCAGATCACCGCGAACCCGGGTGACCTGGTCGTGTTCGACCGCCGCATCTGGCACGCCCGGTCGGACAACTACTCCGACATCACGCGTGTCGGCGCGTTCTTCGGCTACACGCCGCGGTGGATCGCCATCCGCGACGAGAACACCGAGCTGCCGAACACGCCGGCCTGGGCCGACCTGAACCCCGTTCAGCAGCAGCTGCTCGGTGCGTTCGGCAACGGTGACGGTGACCACCAGTGGGGTCACTACCCGGAGAGCACGCCGCTCTACGGCGCGCTCAAGGAGCGGGGCCTGCTCGACTCCAGCATCCCGGCTCTCATCCCGTGATGTTCTGAGCAACGGAAAAGGGGCCGTCCGGAAGGACGGCCCCTTTTCGTTTCGTCGAGCGGTACGCGGCGGAGTCAGGCGCCGATCGTGGCGAGATGCTGCTTGACCTGCACGATCGACGGGTTCGTCAGGGCCGAGCCGTCGTCGAACTTCAGCGTCGGCACGGTCTGGTTGCCACCGTTCACGCTGCGCACGAATGCGGCCGAGGCCTCGTCCTGCTCGATGTCCACCACGTCGTAGGCGATGCCTTCCCGGTCGAGCTGGCTCTTCAGCCGGTGGCAATACCCACACCAGGACGTCGAGTACATGGTCAGCATCGGTCAGGGCTCCTTCGAGACAGGTCACACGGCGGTGCGGCTGAAAAGCACAACGCCCCGGCGGGGTGTCATGATTCCCTACCGTGCGGACTGAAGCGGTGCTGGCCGGGCTCGACCCGGATCAGCGGACGGCGGTGACGGCCCCGGCCGGTCCGGTCTGCATCCTGGCCGGCGCCGGCACCGGCAAGACGCGGGCGATCACCCACCGCATCGCGCACCGGACGCTCTCCGGCGAGATCAACCCGCGGCACGTGCTGGCGGTGACGTTCACCGCCCGGGCCGCCGCGGAGATGCGCGCGCGGCTCACCGCCCTCGGCGCCGGCGGGGTCCAGGCACGTACGTTCCACGCCGCCGCGCTGCGCCAGGTGCGTTACTTCGCCGCCCGCCTGCTCGAGGGCCGCGGCATGCCCGAGCTGATGGAGAGCAAGGTCCGGGTGGTCGGTCTGGCCGCCGCCCGCGCCGGGGTGCGCGCCGACCGTGCCGTCGCCCGTGACCTGGCCGGCGAGATCGAGTGGGCCAAGTCCTCCCTCGTCGAGCCGTCGGAGTACGCCGTTGCCGCCGCCAAGGCGCTGCGTGAGCCCCCGTTCGAGCCGGACCGGGTGGCCGAGGTGTTCGCGGCCTACGAGTCGCTCAAACGCCGTCAGGGCGTGATCGACTTCGAGGACCTGCTGCGCGCCGCGGTCTGGGGCATCGAGGAGCACCCGGACGTCGGCGACCAGATCCGCGCGCAGTACCGGCACTTCGTCGTCGACGAGTACCAGGACGTGAACCCGCTGCAGCAGCGGCTGCTGGAGGCGTGGCTGGGCGGCCGGGACGACCTGACCGTGGTCGGCGACGCCAGCCAGACGATCTACTCGTTCACCGGGGCGAGCTCGTCGCACCTGATCGACTTCCCGCGGAAGTGGCGCGGCGCGACCGTGGTGCGCCTGGTTCGCGACTACCGGTCCACCCCGCAGGTGGTCGGGCTGGCCAACGCGGTGATCCGGCAGGCCCGCGGGACCGAGGCGAAACTGCGGCTGGAGCTGGAAGGGCAACGGCCGGCCGGCCCCGAGCCCGAGCTCAAGATCTTCCCGGACGAGCCGGGGGAGGCGAACGCGGTGGCGCGGCGGTGCCGTGAGCTGATCGCGGCGGGCACCCCGGCGAACGAGATCGCGGTGCTCTTCCGGACCAACGCGCAATCCGAGGCGTACGAGGAAGCCCTGGCCGAAGCCCAGGTGCCGTACGTCGTCCGGGGCGCCGACCGGTTCTTCGAACGTGCCGAGGTGCGGCAGGCGATGGTCGCCCTGCGCGCCGCCGTACGTTCCACCCCGGGCGAGACCCCGCTGGTCGAGGCGGTCGTCGAGGGGCTCGCGGCGACCGGCTGGAGGCGGACGCAACCACCGCCCGGCGGTGCCGCCCGTGAACAGTGGGAGGCGCTGGCTGCCCTGGTCACTCTGGCCGAGGAGTACGCGGCCGAGCCGGAGATCCTGCCGATCGGCGAGGCCGGCCGGGTGCAGCGCGAGGTCACCCTCACCGCGTTCAACGACGAGCTCCTGCGTCGCGCCGAACAGCAGCACGCGCCGACCGTGGCCGGGGTCACGCTGGCGTCGCTGCACTCGGCGAAGGGCTTGGAGTGGGACGCGGTGTTCCTGGTCGGGCTCGCGGACGGGACACTGCCCACGACGTACGCGAAAAGCTCTGAGCAGTTGGAGGAGGAGCGTCGACTCCTCTATGTCGGCGTGACCCGGGCCCGCCGACTGCTGTGGCTCTCGTTCGGCCAGTCGCGGGCGCCGGGCGGCCGGACCAGGCGGCCGTGCCGTTTCCTGCCACAGCTGGAACGCTCCGGCGGTAGCTATTCGCGGACCGCTGCCGAGCCCAGTCGGAAACCCGACCGCCGCCCGCCCAAGGTGTCGTCCTGCCGGATCTGCGGGTCGACTCTGCTGGCCGGGGCCGACCGCAAACTGGGTCGCTGCCCGACCTGTCCGTCGGACATGGACGAGGACCTTTTCGAGCGACTCCAGACGTGGCGGGCGAGCACCGCCGCGGAGCTGAAAGTTCCTGCGTACGTCGTCTTCACCGACGCCACCCTGGTAGCCGTCGCCGAACGTCGACCGACCGATCCGGCCCAGCTGCTGGCAATCGCCGGAATCGGGCCCCGCAAGCTGGGCCAGTACGGCGACGCGGTCTTCGCTCTCGTGGGCGGCGCGAGCCCCGATGATCTTGGCCGAAAAAACTTTGAAAACTAGTCCGTTAATTCGTTTGCCCTCTCCTGTAGGGCAGGCATAGCCTCAGAACACACCTTGCCGGGGGAACTTTCCCAGGCGAGTCCGAACTACGAGTGCAGGTAATTGGAGGAGGTGGCAGTCATGAGGATCAACACCACGCTGATGCGCGCATCGCTGCTGCCGTCCGTTGCCTGTGCTCCGTCCTCGCCGCTGCCCGTCGCCGCTCCGTCGGCGCTGCTGGCCGCTGCGCGGGTTCTGGCTCCGCAGGCGCACCAGGTCGTCAGCCAGCCCCAGGCCGAGCTGGGCAAATGGGCTGCCGAGCGCGTGCTCGTCGGAATCAATGGCACCACTGGCTTCAAGGGCGACGACTCCATCTCCAGCAAGCGCTACACGGATGGTGGCAGCGGCACCCCGCCTCGAGGAAGGCCGGTCTGACAGACCAGACCTCCGGCTCACCTCGAGGCCGCGGAACCCCTAACCGGGATCCGCGGCCTCAATTGTTTTCCGGCTCACCAGCCGGTGCACGACCCGAGGAAGACGATCCAGAAGATCGCGAGAAAGAGAGAGGTGACCGGGCTTTATGAGTCTGGCGCTGGCCCCGATCGACATCACCGTCGACATCGAGGCGAACCTGCCCTGTCGGAAGTTCGACCCGGACCTGTGGTTCTCCGACTCCCCGGCCCAGCTGGAGCTGGCCAAGTCGCTCTGCGGGGACTGCCCGCTGCGCGTCGAGTGCCTCGCCGGCGCGGTGGAGCGGAGCGAGCCCTGGGGTGTCTGGGGCGGCGAGATCTTCGAGCGTGGCGCCGTCGTGCCGCGCAAGCGGCCGCGTGGCCGTCCGCGTAAGGCGGACGTGGCTCGCGACGCCGAGCTCGCTGTCGAGGTCGAGGAGCGGCTCGCCGCGAACGGTCTCGACTCCCGCAACAGCGTGCGGCTGGCGGCCTGAGATGACCGTCCTGACCCGCCCCGAACCCGATAGCCGAATGACGAGCACCGAAAACGTACGTCCGAATGGAGCCACCAAAGTGAGACTTATCCACGAAGCGTTGTCGAGGGCTCGAATGCGTCGGCCTCAGAGTGACCGTGCACCTGAGGCTTACCGATCCGCCCGCCGCATCGCCATGGAAGGCCGCAAGCAGGCCGCCCGTGAACTCGGCGTCGGTGGTTACTGAACCCCGAAATAGACCCGCTACCTGGGAAATGACGAAAGCCCGGCCGTTCTCGCGGCCGGGCTTTCGCTGTTGCGGTTGACTTCGGTCGGTCGAGCTCGCCGTTGCCGTTCGCTTCGGTCGGCTGGGCTTTCGCCGTTGCCGTTCGCTTCACGCGGGCGGGGCGAAGCCCGGCAGCCACTCCTCCAGGATCCCCCGGTACTCCGCCTCTGCCTCCAACTGGCAGAGCACCGCGATCGAACCCAGCGTCACCCGGTGGATCATCAGGTACGACGGGGGCAGGTTGAGCTTGCGGCCGAGCTGGTAGGCCGGGGACCTCGGGTTCGCGATCCGGGTCGCCTCGCCGCGCAGCCAGCTGCGGGTGAAGCGGAACCGCTCGACCGCCACCGGCTCGATCATCGGACGCAGGAAAGACAGCACCGCTTTCGCGTCGATCTTCTCGTCCCGCCGGATGAAGCCCTCGTCGCGCAGCCCGTCGGCGACCCCCTCGGCGTCACCGTCCAGGGCCAGCCTGACCAGCCGCCCGATCGGCTCGGGGTGCCCCTCGGGAAGGCGGGCGACCGCGCCGAAGTCGATCACGCCGAGCCGCCCGTCCGGCAGGATCCGGAAGTTGCCCGGGTGCGGGTCGGCGTGCAGCAGCCCGGCCCGGGCCGGCGCGGAGAAGTGCAGGAGCGCCATCAGCCGGCCGGCCTCGTCGCGCTCGGCGACGCTGCCGTCGGCGATCACACTGGCCAGCGGGGTGCCCTCGACCCACTCGGTGACCAGCACCCGCGGGGCGGAGGCCACCACCCGGGGCACGAAGATGTCCGGATCGTCGGCGAAGGCGTCGGCGAAGGCGCGCTGCGTCTGCGCCTCCATCTCGTAGTCGAGCTCCTCGACGACCCGCTCGTGCAGCTCGGCGAGGAGCGGCTTGACGTCGATGCCAGGCTGCATGATCTTGAACATGCCGGCCAGGCGGGAGAGCTGCTTCAGATCCGCGACCAATGCCTCGCCGGCACCCGGATATTGCACCTTCACCGCGACCGGCAGCAGCTTGGGCTTGCCGTTCTTCCGGGCCGGCGGCAGTTTCCACACCGCGCGGTGCACCTGGCCGATGCTGGCGGCGGCGGCCGGGCTGTCGTCGAACTCGGCGAACTGATCCCGCCAATCCGGCCCGAGCTGCTCGGCGAGCGCCTTGTGCACGTTGGCCACCGGCATCGGCGGGGCGGCCTCCTGCAGCTTCGTCAACGCCTGCCGGTAGGGCCCGGCCATCTCGTCGGGCAGGGCCGCCTCGAACACCGACAGCGCCTGGCCGAACTTCATCGCCCCGCCCTTGAGCTGGCCCAGCACGCTGAACAGCTGCTCGGCGGTGCGCTGCTGGATGTCCGCGGAGATGACGTCGGCGGCGATCCCGACAGCCCGCTTGCCGAGACCAAGGGCGGTGCGGCCGGCGAAGCCGAGGGGCAGGGCGGCCAGCTTGGCTGTCCGGGAGGCCGCGCGGCGCGGTATGTCCGTCACCAGATCATTGTGACCGACGGACGGGCCTAACTCGGGCGGTCGAGCCCGGGTTTGCCAGGTTATGCGACAAAGGTTCGATTGAGGATCCACACTTCCTCCACACTTCGGGACGCGGCACCCACTTCGGTGCGGCACCCAGAAACGGCTGCGGTCCGAACCGAAAGCCGGCCCACGCCCACGAAAGCCGGGCCCACGAAAGCCGGGGCGCGCCACGACCCGGGGCGTGCGCTTGCGATCCGACCGGCGGGCGCACGCACCCCTCCGAGCCGGCCCAGCATCGGCTCAGCAGCTCGGGCGTCCTTCGATCGGTCAAGCCGCGGCTCAGCGGCTCGGTGGGCGACGTGAACGGCGCCGGCAGGCACAGCTCGGGTGCGGTGGCCAGGTGCGCCGCCGCGCCCTTCCCGGCGCGCTGATCTCCACCGTCATCCCGAGCGTCTCCGGCACCCCGCCGTCCAGGAACGTCAGCACCTCGGCCGTGGCGAAACCGGTCGCGGTCAGGACGGTCGCGACGGCGCACGGCTCCGCGGCGTCCGGCCCCGGCGGGGCGGGTGCGCCCGGCCAGTCGGGGTCGCGATCCAGGCGATGCAGGTCGAGACAGTTCAGGCACGGCCCACCGAAGGCCGGCACGAACGGCCCGATGATCGCCACCCCGTCCCGGATCCGGACCGCCAGGTGCGGCTGTCGGCGACCGGCGTGCGCGGCGGCGACCAGCGCGGCCGGTTCGTCGTGGGCGAGCTGGACCACGAGGCTGGCCGGCCCGCGGCGGATCTCGCGCACGTCGGTGCCGGGCACGGCCCGGCTCACGGCCGCCGCCACCGCGGTGCGCAGCGGGCTGCCCAGATCGGGGGCCTGCAACGCACTGCCGGCCAGGTCACCGGGCCCGACCATGCCGGACAGGTCCGGGAAGACGTGACCGACGCCGGCCTCGGCGAGGGCCACCGCGACGGTCGAGCCGAGCCGTCCGCGACCGGTCAGGACGACCCGGGCGGCCCGGCGGCGTCGCAGGGCCCGGGCCGGTGACGAGATCGGCCCACCGGAGGCCGGTGACAGGGCCGGCCCGACGGTGGCCGGCGCGCTGAGTGCGAGAGCGGCTGCCTCACCGGCGAGCCGGCGTCGCTCGGCGCTGGGCAGCCCGGCGGGCAGCAGGGCCGACGAGGGCAGCACGAGGCCGGCCTGGTGCAGGAGGTCGACGAGTTCCCGAGCCTCGTCAGGAGCGATGCCGAGCTCGGCGGCGTGCAGAAGGACCTGCCGCTCGGGCCGGTTGCCGTCGAGCAGGTCGAGAACCCGCGCCAGGCGGGGATCGGGCAGCTCCAAACGCACCGCGTGGGCCGGGTCGAGCCCGAGTTGCAGCTCGACGGGCCCCCGCCAGACCCGGGCGAGCCCCGGGATCAGGGTGGGCCGGGGCAGCGGGACGCGTGGCGGCGTAGGAGGCTTGCGAGTCATGAGTGACAGGTTGTCACTGTGAGGCTGCGGAGAGAGTTGTTTATCCACAGGCTCACGGTTCGCCCCGCAGCGTTATCCACAAGCAGGGGCGAGTTATCCACAGGTGGTGCCGGATGACTCAACGTGCTCACGCGGACACGGTTACGGTCCGCCCGGGGAGGATGGCCGGCGTGGCCGGCCTCCCCGGTGCGACCGTCAGCTGGCCGGCTTGGCCTTGCCGAGAATCCGGTTCATGGTGGTTCCACAGACCGGGCACTTGCCCTTGGCCATGTTCATGCCGGTCTTGGAGACTTCCACGTTCCCCTGGAAGTCACGCTTCTCCTTGCACTTGACGCAGTAGCCGTTGTACGTGGTGTCGGCCACGGTTCCTCCTCGTTCGTGTCGTCGGCCGCTGGGCCCCGTGCCTGTTCGCGGCGACGGGCGCGAACCTGTCTGCGGCGCTGGGCCGCCATGTGGCGTGGCCCCGTCCGGGGCGTGGACTTACCCAGGTCAGGCCGTTTCCATGTCAGCGCAGTGTCAGCGGTGTCACTGACGACGTGAGTGTGCCCGTCCGGAGTGCCCTTTTCGTACAGATTTGCCGGGACACGCCGACGATTGGCTTCATAAGGGCACGAAAGGGACGTGAGCCCCGAGTAGTCGACTGAGTCGAAGATGGTCTAGGTTGACGGCTGTCTCAGATGTTGCGGCTGGGGAAAATTTTTTCGGGTATATGCGGACGAACCAGCCGTATTCCGTGACAGTCATTGGGCGTACTCTTGCGGTGACCAGGGTCTCCCGGTTTAGCGTCTCAACGTGAACCCGAATCTGGGCCGCGCGAGCCGGTAATGGCCCGCGTGCGCAAGCCTGTCGTGGAAGTGCGGCGCAGTCAGCGCCGGCGCAGGACGGTGTCCGCGTACCGCGACGGAGAGCGCGTGGTCGTGCTCATCCCGGACCGGTTCTCGCGCGCCGAGGAGACCGAGTGGGTCGAACGCATGCTCGCCCGGCTGGCTGCCCGTGAGGAACGTCTCAGGTGCACCGACACCGAGCTGCTCAACCGCGCCCGCCGGCTCACCGCGCGCTACCTGGCCGATCACGCCGACCAGGTCGCCCCGGCCAGTGTGCGCTGGGTGACGAACCAGAACGGCCGCTGGGGCTCCTGCACCCCCGACGACGCCACCATCCGGATCTCGCACCGGATCCAGGAGATGCCCGACTGGGTGATCGACTACGTGGTGCTGCACGAGCTCGCCCACCTGGTCGTGCCCAGCCACAACGCCCGTTTCTGGGAGCTGGTCGACCGCTTCCCGAAAGCCGAGCGCGCCCGTGGCTACCTGGAAGGCGTCTCCGCCGCAGGCTCGCTGGTGATGGCCGAATAACGGCCTACGGCTGCGCCGCGCCGGTTACGCTCGGTGCAAGATCCGCTGCCCGCTGCCCGCTGCCCGCTTTCTGGCGCCTTCGGCGGATTGGCGCGTACGGCATGAGCGTTGTCCACACCAGCGCGTTGTCCACAGGCCGTCGGCGCGATGGCGGCCTTTTTCGCTAGCGTTGTCGCCCGAGGTGGTGGCGCCCCCCAGGGAGGGTGGGCCGTGTAGTTCGGCGGCTGCCGATGATCGGTCGACTTGTCTCGCGCGGCTGGCTGGGGTGCGCTCGGCTGAGTGCGGTGCGCCGTGACTTAAGGCGGTGCGCGGTTCAGCGTGGTGTGTGCGGCTCGGTGCGCTGCTCGGCCGGCGCGGCGTGCGCGCCTGAGTTCGGTGCGCGGCGCTGAGTAGGGTGTTTCTGTGACGCGGCGTGTGGTGGTGGCGATGCTGGTCCCGGTGTCGTGGAGTCCGCCGGGGGTGGAGCTCGCCGCGTGGCGGGCCGCCCTCGCCGAGGACGTCGTCGACCTGCTCGCTCGTCTCGCGCAGGCCGAGGCCGCGATCGCGACGACACCGGCTGACCGCTCGCTCGCCGAGGAGGTCGCCTGGCCGGGCATGCGGATCTACGAGGTGCCACGGGTGACGGTGCTTCCGGTGCTGGCCGCTGCCGCCGCGGACGGCTTCGATCAGGCCGCCGTGATCGCGGGCGATGCTCCCGACGTACCGGGAATGATCTTGGGAAAGCTTTTGCGGCCGCTGGAGAGCAAAGCGGTGGCGGTCGCGCCCGCCGGTCCCGGCACTGGGGTGCTCGGCGTCGCGACGAGCCTGCCGGCGCCCGGGTGGCTGGCCGACCATGATCTCGACGAGGCCACCGCGCAGCGGCTGCGCAGGACCGCCCCGGCACCCGGCGACGTCACGTCGACCCCGCCGTGGCGCCGCCTGCGCGGGCCTGCCGACCTGGCGACGCTGGATGTCGCTCTGGAGGGCTGGGACAACACCCGGGCGCTGCTCGGCGGCTGAGCCCGTGTCGGGTTCCCGCTGGCGGCGTACAGGAAAAAGGCGGTGCCGGAGTGGCACCGCCTCGAGGCTCGAAGCGGCCTTTACTTCTCCTGGTCCTCCGGACCGGGCTCGGGGTTGCCCTCGAGCCCCTCCAGCTCGCTGATGTCCCAGTCGGACTGGCTGCGGGCGAAGACCTCGGGGTGCGCGAAGTCGTCGTCGGTCGGCAGCAGGTCCGGGTGGTCCCAGAGGGCGTCGCGGCCCGCTGCCCCGCGCTGCTCGGCGACCGCGGTCCACAACGCGCCGGCCTCGCGCAGGCGGCGGGGCCGCAGCTCCAGGCCGACCAGCGCGGCGAAGGTCTGCTCGGCCGGACCGCCGGCAGCGCGGCGGCGCCGGAACGCCTCGCCCAGCGCGGCCACCGACGGCAGCCGGTCGCCGGCCGCGTCGTCGACCACGTGACCGACCCAGCCCTCGACCAGCGCCAGAGCCGTCTCCAGGCGGGCCAGGCTGGCCTTCTGCTGCGGCGTGTCCTCCGGCGTGAAGATGCCTTCGAGCGCCATGGCCTGCATCGACTCCGGATCGGTCGGGTCGACGCGGCTCATCGCCTCCTCGATCGCCTCACGATTCACGGTGATGCCATTGGCGTACGTCTCGACGGCGTTCAGCACGTGGGCCCGCAACCACGGGACGTGCCCGAAGAGTCGCTGATGGGCGGCCTCGCGCAGGGCCACGTAGAGCCGGACCTGGTCCTCGGGGAGCTCGAGACCCTCGCCGTAGGCCTTGATGTTGGCGGGGATCAGCGCGGCGGTGCCGGCCGGGCCGAGCGGGAGGCCGATGTCGCCGGCCGAGAGCACCTCGGCCGCGAGCTGGCCGAACGCCTGGCCGAGCTGGCCGCCGAAGAGCGCTCCGCCGAGCGTGGCGACCATCGACTGCATCGGGCCGAGCTGGGCCCGGGCCTCCTCGGGCACCAGGTCGCCCATGGCGCCCACCATGCGGCCGGCGATCGGCTCGCACAGCTTCTTCCAGACGTCCAGGGTGTTGTAGATCCACTCGTTGCGGTTCCAGGCGACTGCCTTGTGGATGCCGGTGGGCAGCGAGCAGACCGGGTCGAGCCAGAGGTCGGCGAGTCGCAGAGCCTCCTCGACCTGATGGCGCTCATGCATGTTCACCGCCGGGTCACCGCTGGCCGAGAGCTGGCTGGCGGCGACCTGCCGGGCCAGGTCCCAGTTGACCGGGCCACTGCCGGGGGCAGCGAACATCTGCTGCAGCTGCGCCATGAACTGCTGCATCTGCTGCGGGTCGGAGGGGTCGGGCGGCTGTGCGCCCGGCAGGGAGAAGCCGAACGGGATATCGGGCACGACCCCACGGTACGCGCGAAATGCTCGTAGCGGACTGATGGAGGTGTCAGCTCAGAGAGAACTCAGACGGGGTGGGTAGTCTCACGCGCATGAGACGACGCGGTGTCACCGTCATCCTGGGCGCCCTGGTAACTGCCCTGCTGGCCGCCGGTGTCATGATCTCCGACCTGCCGTACGTGGTTCTCACGCCCGGCCCGACGGTGAACACGCTCGGTTCGGCGCAGGGCACCGAGGTGATCCAGGTGTCCGGCGCGAAGACCTCGTCGTCGACCGGTGAGCTCCGCCTGACCACCGTCAACGTGCAGTCGAAGGTCGAGCTGGTGCAGGCCGTGCAGGGCTGGCTGAGCGGCGAGGACGCGGTGGTCCCGCGTGAGCTGATCTACCCGCCGGACCGCAGCGAGCAGCAGGTCCAGGAGCAGAACGCGCAGGAGTGGAAGCAGTCGCAGACCAGCGCCGAGACGGTGGCGCTGCGCGAGCTGGGCTACCCCGTGCAGACGTACGTGCGGAAGGTCACCAAGGACGGCGCCGCGGTCGGCAAGCTCCAGGAGAACGACGTCGTCACCTCGATCGGCGGCACCGCCGTGACCGGGCCGACGCAGCTCACCGAGCTGGTCCGGGCGAAACCGGCCGGCACCGCGCTGGCGGTCGGCTACACGCGCGACGGCAACGCCGGCACCGTGGAGGTCACCACCAAGGCCGGTGACGACGACAAGAAGACGCCGCGTCTGGGCATCGAGATCGACACCAAGCAGCCGCACCCGTTCACCATCAAGATCGATCTGGACAAGATCGGCGGCCCCAGCGCCGGCCTGATGTTCTCCCTGGGCATCATCGACAAGCTCCGCGACGAGGACCTGACCGGCGGAAAGGTCATCGCCGGCACCGGCACGATCGACGACGACGGCAACGTGGGGCCGATCGGTGGCATCCCGCAGAAGCTGAACGGCGCGAAGGCGGCCGGCGCCAAACTCTTCCTGGTCCCCAAGGACAACTGTGCGGAAGCGCTGCGCAACGCGGTCTCCGGCCTGCCGATGGCGAAGGTGGCCACCGTGGACGACGCGCTCACCGCACTCAAGACATTCACATCGGGTGGCACCCCGACACCGTGCTCGGCATCATGACCACTGGCAGTGACCGGAGATCGTAAGGTGAGTCACCGGCCCGACGAAGTGTGGAGCCAACGTTGGTAATGCGTAATAGTCCCTTACCGAGGATGAGCCGGCGCGGTCGCGTCACCGTCGGCGTCCTGGTCGGGGTCTTCATACTTTTCACGTTGCTCGGTTGGGGCATCGACGCGTACACGGATTATCTGTGGTTCTCCGAGGTTCAGTTCACCCAGGTCTTCTCCGGGGTGCTGGTCACCAAGCTGCTGCTGTTCCTGGCGGTCGGCGCGGCGATGGCCCTGATCGTGGGCGCCAACCTCTACCTGGCCTACCGCCTGCGTCCGCTGCTGCGGCCGCACTCGCAGGAGCAGGCCACGCTGGAGCGCTACCGGATGGTCCTCGCGCCCCGGCTCGGCACCTGGATCACCGTGATCAGCCTCATCATCGGCTTCTTCGCGGGTCTGTCCGCGCAGAGCCGGTGGACCGACTGGATGCTGTTCCGCAACGGTGGTGATTTCGGGCAGACCGACCCGCAGTTCAAGGTGGACATCGGGTTCTACGTCTTCGACTACCCGCTCCTGCGCTACCTGCTCGGCGTCGCCTTCACGGCGGTGGTGTTGTCCGTGCTGGGTTCGCTGGCCGTGCACTACATCTTCGGCGGCGTGCGCCTGCAGGGCGTCGGCGACCGGATGACCACCGCCGCGCGGGCGCACCTGACCACGCTGGTCGCGGTGTTCGTGCTGCTCAAAGCCGTGGCGTACGTGTTGGACAGGCGAGCCCTGCTGCTGGAGCAGCACGTCTCCCCGGGGCTCTACGGCGCCGGGTACACCGACGTCAACGCGCTGCTGCCGGCCAAGGAGATCCTGGCCTACATCTCGATCGTGGTCGCTGTGGCGATCATCGTCTTCTCCAACGCGGTGATGCGGAACCTGGTGTGGCCGGGCGTCTCGCTGGCGCTGCTGGCCATCTCGGCCGTGGCGATCGGCGGCATCTACCCGCTCGCGGTGCAGAACTTCCAGGTCAAGCCGAGCCTGTCGGACAAGGAGCGCCCGTACATAGAACGGGCGATCAACGCAACCCGGGACGCGTTCGCGCTGACCGAAACCACGCCCACGTCGTACACCCCGGTCACGAACGCGGACGGCACCACACCGCCGCCCGCCGGCCTGGCCGACGACACCAGCGCGCAGAACGTGCGCCTGATCGACCCGCAGCTGGTCTCGCAGGCGTTCACCCAGTCGCAGCAGTCCCGCAGCTTCTACGACTTCGGCGAGAAGCTGGACGTCGACCGCTACACGGTCGACGGCAAGACCTCCGACTACGTGGTCGGCGCGCGCGAGATCAACGACGACAAGCTCTCGGCGCAGCAGCGGAACTGGCTGAACCGGCACACCGTCTACACCCACGGGTACGGCCTGGTCGCGGCGCCGGCCAACAAGATCTGCCAGGGCACCGGGTATCCGTACTTCGTCTCCGGCTTCCTCGGTGACAGCGGTTCCGGCGGCTGTTCCCAGCCGGTCAAGGAGCTCGAGGCCCAGCAGCCGCGGATCTACTACGGCGAGCAGTCGACGGAGTACGCGATCGTCGGGCAGACCGACAAGAACAAGAACGTCGAGTTCGACCGCCCGCAGGGCACCGAGAAGGACGCCAAGGAGATCAACTACACGTACGACGGCAAGGGTGGCGTCGCGGTCGGCTCGGTCTTCCGCCGGCTGGTCTTCGCGATCAAGAACACCGAGAGCAACTTCCTGCTCTCCGACCGGGTCAACGCCGCGTCCAAGGTGATGTACATCCGGACCCCGCGCGAGCGGGTGGAGAAGGTCGCGCCGTTCCTGACTGTGGACGGCGACCCGTACCCGGCGCTGGTCGACGGCAAGATCGTGTGGATTCTCGACGGTTACACGACCGCGCAGACCTACCCGTACGCGCAGAAGATCAACCTGGCCACCGAGACCCGGGACGAGCTCACCGGGACCGGCTCGTTCGCCCTGGCCCGGGACGACGTCAACTACATGCGCAACTCGGTGAAGGCCACCGTCGACGCCTACGACGGCACGGTGAAGCTCTACGAGTACGACGACAAGGACCCGGTCCTCAAGGCCTGGAACAAGGCCTTCGGCGGACACCTGATCGTCCCCAAGGCCGACACCCCGGCCGACCTGAAGGCCCACTTCCGGTACCCGGCCGACATGTTCAAGGTGCAGCGCAACCTGCTCACCAAGTTCCACGTCCAGGACCCGCAGGCGTTCTTCACCGGTGACGACTTCTGGCAGGTGCCGAACGCGCCGGACGCGCCGCAGAGCGGGGTCAAGCAGCCGCCGTTCTACCTGAACGTCAAGCTGCCCGAGCAGAGCGAGACCACGTTCCAGCTGACCTCCGGGGTGACCCCGATCAACCGGGACAACATGGCCGCGCTGATCTCCGGGTCGTACGACAAGGACGGCAACCCGAAGCTGCAGGTGCTCAAGTTGCCCAGCAACGCGGTGACACCCGGCCCGGTCCAGGTGCACCGCCTCATGGTCAACAATGCGAGCATCTCGCAGCAACTCTTCGGCCTCAACCGCAACGGCCAGGCCACCGTGCTGTACGGCAACCTCATCTCGTTGCCGCTCGAGGACAACATCCTGTACGTCGAGCCGGTCTACGTGAAGAGCACCCAGGCCAACGCGCCGCCGCAGCTGCAGAAAGTGCTGATGTCGTACGGGGACGGCTCCAACGCCGTGCTGGCCGACAACCTCACCGACGGCCTGAAGGCGCTGGCCAAGCTCAGCAAGCCGGGCACCGGCAACACGGGCACCGGCACCACGCCGCCGACGAACACGCAGCCGACCACCCCGCCGACCCTGTCCGGCGGACTGGCCCAGGCCGCCGCCGACGTGGACACGGCCATCGAGAAGCTGCGCAACGCCCAGAAGTCCGGTGACTTCGCGGCCCAGGGTCAGGCGCTCAAGGAGCTCGACGAGGCCATGACCCGTTTCCAGCAGGCCCAGGCGGCCGGTTCGCCGACGGCCCCCAGCGCGGGTCCGTCGACCGCCCCGTCCACCCCGGCGTCCGCCGTCCCGTCCCCGAGCGCGGGTGGCTGACCTGCACTGATGCTGCCTCCGGGGGCTGTTTTGCAGCCCCCGGAGGCAGTGCGCTAGGCTTTACCCATACCGACGCGGGGTGGAGCAGCTCGGTAGCTCGCTGGGCTCATAACCCAGAGGTCGCAGGTTCAAATCCTGTCCCCGCTACGAGGGATAGAGGGCCCCTGTTCGCGGAAAGCGCGAACGGGGGCCCTCTTCGCATTTCTGCTCAGGGGGCCGAGCCCCCTGAAACCCCGCGTTACGGATTCTTGCGGTGGGTGCGTGGTTGGGCTTTGACGAGCTGCGCCTTTGGAAGCCCGGGTTGTGGATTCTTGCGGTGGGTGCGTGGCTGGGCTTGGTGAGCTGTGCCTTTGAGAACCCGGTTGTGAATTCTTGCGGTGGCTGCGTGGCTGCGTGGCTGGGGGCTTCGCTTCGCTCGCTGGTGTGGGCTGGGGGTTGGCCGGCTGCGCTTTTTATTGAGGGAGGGAAATTTGGCTTAAGGGAGGTAAAGGGTTTATGTCCTTATTGGGGTGGTTACTTAGAGGGCTTTTAGGGTTGCTTACGGCTAGGGTTTTGGCTGTTTGGGTGAGGGGGAAATTGCTCTGCGTGTAAGTGGAGAAAAGTGTGCGAGGTAATGCTGTTTGAGGGATGACAAAGGGATATGGATCTGCACAGAATGCCGAGTCGGCTTCTCTGTGTGTGGGCGTCCTCAGTCCCCGGGGAACCGGCCTCTGCCACCCGCCAGGAGCGGGCCGTTACCTGAAAGAGGTGCACTACGTCATGCTCGGAACACGAGGACGACGCTGGGCGCATGCCACCCTGGCTGCCGTTGCCGGCGGGGCGCTGCTGATCGGCTCTGCCGCTCCCGCCGCCGCTGACGAGGCGACCACGGGCGTCCCGCGGAGCGTGAATAACAGCTCGGTCAGTCTGCTGCTGGACGGCAAGACCGTGAACACCAGCGGGATCGCGCTGGAGATCAAGGGCGAGAAGGAGGCTGTTCCGGCCTTCTGCATCGACTTCCACACCCCGCTGGGCACGGACCAGTCGTACACCGAGGGCACGTGGAACGAGTCCGAGGTCAAGAATCTGGCCAAGGTGCAGTGGGTGCTCGCCCACAGCTACCCGAACGGTGACTCGGCCGCGCTGCTGAAGGCGGCCGGTGTGACGGTCCCGGCCGGGGCCGACAGCAAGAAGCTGCTCTACTTCGGCACCCAGACCGCCATCTGGTACTTCAGCGACAACGTCACGCTGGATGCCTGGAACTCGGAGGGGCTGGGCGACAAGGACCAGTACGCGGTCATCAAGGGTGTCTACGACTACCTGACGACGCATGCGACCGACCAGCCGGAGCCGGCCGCTCAGCTGACCGTCAGCCCCGCCGGTGCGGCCGCGAAGGTCGGCGAGAAGGCCGGTCCGTTCACGGTTGCCGGCCCGGCCGGTGACGTGAAGGTCGCCGTCACCGGTGGCTCGGCGGTGGACGCCGCCGGCAAGCCGGTCACCACGACCACCAACGGCGGCCAGTTCTGGCTGACCGCGACGGAGGCCGGCAAGGTCGCCGTCAAGCTGACCGCCGAGGAGTCCGTCTCGTTCGGCCGGGTCTTCCTGTTCAGCGGGGGCAAGGACCAGCACCAGAAGCTGATCCTGGGCTCCAGCACCGGCAAGACCGTGACCGCGGGGGCCGAGGCGACCTTCACCTCCACTCCGGCCACCACCGCCTCGTCCTCGGCGCCGGCGACCAGCACCTCGTCCGCTTCGACGCCGCCGGCCACCGGCAGCCCGTCGGAGAGCGCTTCGGAGAGCCCGTCGGCCGCCGTCCCGGCCACGAGCACCTCGCCGACCTCCGGTGGGGCGCTGGCCCTGACCGGTTCGGCGACCGGCCCGGTCATCGGCGGCGGCGCGCTGCTGCTGATCGTCGGCGCCGGCCTCATGCTGATGGTCCGCCGCCGCCGGACCCGCTTCACCAGCTGATGCGTTTCTGCTGACCCGAGGTCGGCCGATCTGACGACAATGGCCCGAACCGCTGCGATTTGCGGTTCGGGCCATTGCCGTTTCCAGGAACGAAACCGGCGGACGGGCCGTCATCCACCCCGGAAACCCTTCATCGGCGTACGTCATGAAGTGATCTTCAAATGGCGACTGTGGACCGTAAGTCCGATTTCGTGCACATGAACTAGCTGCTCAGCGGCCCCGTCCAGGGCGATTTAAGTACGCATTGACGTCCGATGAACATTGAAGAGTTCCTAAGCGAAGGGTTAGGGTGGCCGGACTGGACACAGGAGATCAGCGGCGTGGGAGGATATCGCACAGACCCCAGGTGAATGATGCCCGAAATGGGTGCGGGAATGGGTTCGTGCGCCGCCGCGGTCGAGTGTGTTCGACTTCGGGGAGGGACGCATCGAGATGCGTGGAGCACGCGAATTCATCACCTGTGGTGTCCTGGCGGTCCTGGTTCTGTTCGGGGCGTCGGCGGTCGATCCGGTGACCGCCGCGGCCGGGAGCCTGCCGGCCGCCGCCGAGCAGGACGTGCACGAGCATGCCGGGGGCGCGGACGACAGCCTCGAGCACCTGGAGTACGACCTGGCCGGCACGCCGATGTCCGAGATCGAGAAGCAGACCGCGGCGAACGCGGCGCGGATCCAGAAGGCGACCGGGCGGCGGCCCGGCCTGGCGCCGTTCAAGGCGAACGCGGTCGCCGATCCGGGCGTCTCCGGGACGTGGAGCCCGGTGGTGAACACGCCGGTGGTCCCGGTCTTCCAGGCGGTCCTGCCGAACGGGAAGGTGCTGATCTGGGACTCGGTCGGGGACGATGCCGCCGAGTCGTACCCGACGCACAACTTCACCCGGGTGATGCTCTGGAATCCGGTCGACAACACGTACAAGCGGGTCGACCTGCAGGGCACCAACATCTTCTGCGCCGGGTTCGCGCACCTGGCGAACGGCAACATCCTGGTGGCCGGGGGAAACCTCAACTCCAAGCTGGAGGGGACGCTCACCACGTACGTCTTCGTGTGGCAGGAGGAGCGCTGGAGCGTCGGCCGGCTGATGGCGGCCGGGCGCTGGTACCCCTCGGTCACGGAGAATGCCCAGGGTGAGGGCGTGATCGTCGGCGGTGGCCCGGCGACCGCGGAGGTCTTCGGGACGGACAACCGCCTCCGGTCGCTCACCGGTTTCACGAAGTACAGCGCGCGGCTCTACCCGTTCCTCGGCTCGCGGCCGGACACCCAGGTCGGGCTCTACGGCCCGTCGACGACCGGGTACACGATCAACACCTCGGGTACGGGCGTGGTCACCGCGACCACCACGCGGGACTCGATCAACCGTGACTACGGGAGCTTCGCGACGTACGACGTCGGTAGGACGCTCGTCGTCGGGGGCGGCAACGTGACCGAGAACGGTCAGGCCAACGTACCCACGAAGACGTCCGTCATGATCGACACCAACCCGTGGAACACGCCGGTCTACACCGCCGCGGCGTCCATGTCGACGGGCCGGCGGCAGGCCAACGCCACCCTGCTGGCCGACGGCAAGGTGCTGGTCACCGGCGGGATGAGCACGGAGGCCAACGGCGGCGGGTTCGACCTGGCCCACGCGGTCACGGCGGCCGAGGTGTGGGATCCGGTGACCGGCCAGTGGACGACGCTGGCCGGTGCGAGCCGCGTCCGGCAGTACCACTCGACGGCCGCGCTGCTGCCGGACGGCCGGGTCATCACCGGTGGGGGCGGCGTCTGCGGTGGCTGTGTGGCCGCGGGCTATCTGGAGAAGAACGTGGAGTACTTCACGCCGCCGTACCTCTACAAGAAGGACGGAAGCGGGCAACTCGCCGACCGCCCGGTGATCTCCGGTGCGCCGGCCACGGTCGGGATCAACACCGCGTTCACCGTCACCTCCCCGCAGGCGGCGACCGTGGCGAAGGTCGCGCTGGTCGGGCTCAGCGACGTGACGCACGGCCAGGACCAGGGGCAACGCTACATCCCGCTCAGGTTCTCGAAGTCCGGCACGACGCTGACCGTCACCGGCCCGCAAACCGGCGGGGTGGCGCCGCCCGGCTACTACATGCTCTTCATCGTCGGCGCCGACGGGGTGCCGTCGGTCGCCAGCATGGTCAACGTCGGCAAGAACATCCGCCCGTTGATGAACGCGGTGAAGAACAGCACCGGCCGCTGCCTCGACGTGCCGTTCTCGTCCACCACGGTGGAGACCTACCTGTGGACCTACGACTGCAACGGCGGCGCCGCGCAGTCGATGACCTGGCTGCTCAACGACCGGTCGATCCGGGTCCAGGGCAACTGCGTCGACGTGCCGTTCGGGAACTACGTCGCGGGCCAGCGGGTCTGGACCTTCAGCTGCAACGCCAGCAACCCGCAACGGTGGACGTTCTACCGCGACGGCACGATCCGGCCGTCCACCGTGTCCACGGTGTGCCTGGCCACCGCGTCGGCGTCGAACCAGGCCCAGGTCCGGCTGGCGGCCTGCGACGGTGCCGCGCTCACGAAGTGGACGTGGTAGCGGGCCGATCGCCGTGCGGGCCGTAGAGATGCAGGACCTCCGCGGCCCGCTCACCGGCGGCACCGAACCAGTGCGGCTCGGCGGAGTCGAAATCCGCCGTGTCACCCGGCTGCAGCAGCAGCTCACGGTCACCGAGCAGCAAGCGGACGTCCCCGGCGAGAACATAGAACCAGGCGTGCCCCGGGTGGGTGACCAGCCGCGTCGGTGCCGGGCTCGGCCCGAGGATCTGTTTGAAGACCTGAAGACGATGGGGGTACGTCGTCAGCGGCACCACCACGCTCGGATTCCCGGTCCGTTGATCGTGGCGGTGCGGCGTCAGGTGAGCGCGGGGATCGCCCGTGGGCGGCGCGCCGATGAGATGGTCGAGCGCCATCCGATGCGTTTGCGCCAGCGGGATCAGCAGGTCGAGCGTGGGCCGGCGCCGGCCGGACTCCAGCCGCGACAGCGTGCTGATCGACAGCCCGGTCACGGCGGCAAGCGCTTCCAAGGTCTGGCCGCGCTCTTGCCGGATCCGGCGCAGGCGCGGGCCGATGCCGTCGAGCAGCGCGGCCAGGGTCGGGTCCATCGGACCAGTTTGCGGTCTTCGCAAATTTCCTGGTAGCGGGAGGTGCCACGCAGCCACGATCCCGGTGTGAGAGACAAGACGCGTCAATGGGTGGTAATGGCGATCTGCTGTACCAGCATCTTCCTGGTAGGGCTGGACACGACGGTCGTCAACGTGGCGCTGCCGTCGATCGGGCGGGAGTGGCACCTCGGCGTCCGCGAGCTGGAGTGGACTGTCGATGCCTACACGCTGGTGCTGGCCGGCCTGCTGATCACCTCGGGTGCGCTCGCCGACCGGGCCGGTCGGCGGCGGGTCTTCCAGCTCGGGCTCGTGCTGTTCGCGGCCGGGTCGGCCGGGTGCGCGCTCGCGCCGGGCTGGGAGGCGCTGGTAGCGGCGCGGGTCGTGCAGGGCGTGGGCGGGTCGATGCTCAGCCCGGTCGCCCTGGCCATCGTGGTGACTATGATCACCGATCCGCGGGAACGGGCGAAGGCGATCGGGATCTGGGCGGCGGTCTTCGGGCTCAGCATGGCGGCCGGTCCGGTGCTCGGGGGCGCGCTGATCAGCGGCCCGGGCTGGCGGGCGGTCTTCGGGGCGAACCTGCCGATCATCGCGGTGGTTCTCGTGCTCACCGCCGTCCTCGTCCCCGAGTCGCGCGCACCGCGGCCACGCCGGCTGGACCTGCTCGGCCAGGCCCTTCTCATCGCGCTGATCACCGCGGTGGTCACCCTCCTCATCGAAGGGCCGCGGGCGGGTTGGTGGTCCCGGTTCGCGATCAGCGCGTACGTCGTGATCGTCCTGCTCCTGATCTTGTTCGTCCGGGTCGAGGCGCGCCGGGCCGAACCGTTGATGGACCTGCGGCTGTTCCGGCGGCTCCCGTTCACCGCCGCCGTGAGTGGTGCTGTGGTGACCTTCGTCGCGCTGAACGCGGCGCTCCTGCTCGGCACCCTCTACCTGCAGCAGGGGCGTGGTCTGGACCCGCTCGCGGCCGGCCTGGTGACGTTGCCGATGGCGGTGGCCGCGACCGTCTGCGCGCCGCTCTCCGGATATCTGGTCGGCCGGGCCGGACCGCGCCTGCCGCTGCGGCTGGCCGGGGCGAGCACCGCGTCCGGTGGCGCCCTGCTCGTCGTGCTCGGCGATCACCCCGGGCTCCCGCTGCTGCTGACGGCGTATCTGCTGATCGGGGCCGGGGTCGGGTTCGCCAACGCGCCGATCACCAACACCGCGGTCAGCGGGCTGCCGCCGGAACGTTCCGGGGTGGCCGGCGGCATCGCCTCGACCGCGCGTCAACTGGGTGCGGCGCTCGGCATCGCGTTCGCCGGCGGTTTGGTCGCGGACACCGAACCAGCCGGTCTGGCCGTCGCGATCCGCCCGGGCTGGGCTGTCGTCGCGGTCTGCGGCGCGGCGTTGCTGCTGGTGGCGCAGGTTTCGCCCAGGTGGCCGGGGCCAGGTGCTCGGCGAGGACGGCCAGGTGGGTCTTGCGAGCCTCGGCCCAGCGCTGCCGCCCGGCCGCGGTGATCTCGACGAAGACGCCGCGGCGATGCTGGGCGGCGGGTTCGCGTTCGGGTTCAGCTCGATCATGGCCCAGGCGACCGACGGCATCGACGACTCGGAACAAGGACTGGCCTCCGGGCTGGTGCAGTCGTCCGGCCAGGTCGGGACGGCCTTGGTGCTGGCCGTGGTGACCGCGCTGGTGGCGTCGGCGACGACAGCGGCCTCCGGGGACTTCACGCCGTTCCGGCCCGGGGTCAACCCGGTCACCGGGCGTCCGGCCGCATCACCGGGCCCCCGGCGGCATCGCCCGGGCCCTCGGCTGCCTTGCCGGGCACTTGGTAAAGGGCCGGTGACCTGCGGATCAAGGGCAAAGCTGACCCGGCTGCAAGGGGGTCCGGACGACGAGCTAAGCTTTACCCATACCGACGCGGGGTGGAGCAGCTCGGTAGCTCGCTGGGCTCATAACCCAGAGGTCGCAGGTTCAAATCCTGTCCCCGCTACGAGGGATAGAGGGCCCCTGTTCGCGGAAAGCGCGAACGGGGGCCCTCTTCGTATATCTGCTCAGGGGGCCGAGCCCCCTGAAACCCCGCGTTACGGATTCTTGCGATGGGTGCGTGGCTGGGCTTGGTGTTTGGCTGGGCTTGGTGCGTTGGGGCTTTGAGGGCCGGTCTTGCGGTGGGTGCGTGGCTGGGCTTGGTGTTTGGCTGGGCTTGGTGCGTTGGGGCTTTGAGGGCCGGCCTGGCGGTGGGTGCGGGGCTGGGCTTCAGGTGGGCGGGCTCGGGAGCGGACGTCTTTCTACTTCTTCGATGTGATGGTTTGCCGGCTGGGGCTAGTCTGATCCGTATCTAGTGAGTAACGTATCTAGGTAGGTTGCTCTACTAATTTGGAGGAGTACTTGTCTCCGCCGGGTGAACAGGCACGGGAGGAGCTGCCCGCAGGGTGGGTGCGGGCGGTGCTGGACATGGGGATCCTGTCGATCCTCGCGGGGGGTGATCGGCATGGTTATGCGCTGGCTCAGCAGCTGTCGGGCTGGGGGTTCGGGGTGATCCGTGGAGGGTCGCTCTACCCGGTGCTCAACCGGCTGGAGGCCGAGTCGCTGGTGAGTGCGACCTGGCACGCGGGCGAGGGCGGCCCTGGCCGCAAGGTGTATGCGCTGACCCGGTCCGGGCGGCAGCGGCTGGGCCGGGATCGGGAGCAATGGGAGCGGTTCGCGGCCACCGTGAGCCGGATGATGGCAGAGGGTGCGAAGGAGACGGCATGAGGACGTCGTTCGAGTCGTGGGAGCTCGCCGCCCGGCTTGCGATGAGTGACCGTGGCATCGACCACGGCGCGGCCGGTCCGCTGATCGCCGCCGCCAAGAGCCACTGGGTGGAGAGCGGGCAGGATCCGTGGGAGGCGCTGGGCACGCCGGACGCGTTCGCGGTGGCCGCCGCGCAGGAGCGACCGGCCGCCGAGCGGGCCGCTCACGACACCCAGGGCATGACGCCGATCGAGCACGTTTCGGGGGCGCTCCTCGTCCTGGCGGTGCTGACGATTCCCGCGGTGCTGCTGGCGGCGCTGACCCGGGGTGCTCTGACCTTCCCGGTGACCGTGGCGGGCCTGACCGGTTCTTTGCTGTTCGCGCTCTGCTGGGTCGTCGTGCTCGGTGTTCCGGACGCGGCCCGGGCCGCCGGCCGGCCGCAGGGGGTGCGATGGGCCTACGGGGCGGGCTCGGTGCTGGCGGTGGCCTCGGGCGTGGCGTTCACCCAGCTCCCCCAGACCCGGTTCGGTGCGCTGCCGGTGGCCGTGGTCGTGCTGGTGGCCGCCGTCCTGGTCTGGTGGCTGAGCCGTACTCGCGCGTCCCGGCGCCGGCCGGCCGGGGGTGGGGATTCCGGATCCCGGCAGTGGTCCGGTGAGCTGCGTGGGCTACTGATCGGGCGGCACGACCTGCCTGCGGGGCGGGCGGACGAGCTGGTGGCCGAGGCCGAGCAGCATCTCGCCGCGTCCGGCGGCACCGCGTCCGAGGAGTTCGGCCCGGCCGGGGAGTACGCGGCGGAGCTGGCCGTCGGGGAGACGACCCGGCAGGTGCCCTGGTGGCGTGGCCCGGCCGCCGCCTTGGTGTCAACGGTGGCCGGCACCGTGGCGGCGATCCAGGTCGCGGTCGGCCACTGGCGCGATGATCACCCGGTGGCCGCGGTCCTCGCGTCGGCGGTGGCCCTGCTGGGCGCGGTCGCCGTGACGCGACTGATCCGTAAGCGGTGAAACGGCTGTGGCCGGTCGCCCGCGTCGGGCGACCGGCCACAGCCGGAGCTGAGGTCAGAAGCAGTTCGAGTAGACCTTGTCCAGGCTGAAGAACGAGAGCAGCAGGCTGACCGCCTCGGTGCCCAGGCCGCCGACCGCCTCCATCACGCCGAGACGGAGGGCGTCCGTCTTGCTGTACTTGGCCTTGCGGGCCTCCTTGTAGACCGCGCGGACCTTCTTGACGACCTTCTTGACGCCGCCGACCGCCTTGATGATCCGCTTGATCTTGAGGATCTTGCTGATCGAGAAGACGTTCGAGGCAAGCGCGATGACCACGGCGGAGACGCAGCCCCAGGTGCTGCTGAAGGCGTGCACCGTGCCGGTGGCGGTCGCCGCGGCGGAGCCGAGTTCGGACTGCGCGACCGCGGTCTCCCGGTCCAGGTACGCCTGAACGGCGGCCTCGTCGTTCTCGATCTCGTCCGGGATGTTCTCGATGATGCTCAGGCCGACGGAGACCTCGGCGTCCAGCCGCTCCTCCTCGGCGGCCTCGGCGGCGGCCGCAGCCAGCGCGGCACGAGCGGCGGCAGCCGCCGCCCGGGCCCGGGACGCGGCGTCGACGGCGCTCGCGGCGGCTGCGTCGCTGGCCCGCTTGGCCGTCTCGGCTGCGGTGGCCTTCGCCGCGGCGGCAGCGATCGCGGCCCGCGCCTCGCTGACCGCGGCGGCGTTCGGAGCCGGAGCGGTGGTCCCGCTGCCGACCGGCGCCGCCACGGCGGCGTTCTGCTGGAGCACCAGGGCGCCCACCGCGACGAGCGAAACCGCGAGGATCCTCGTTCTTGCCATTTCTTTCCTCCCCGTAATCCTGCAAGAAATGGCTTCGACCGTTGAGCCCGGGCGGGAATGCTGTGCTCAATTCGGTTCGTCAGCCGGCAGGAAAACTAACACCGGCTCATATTGACGACGATTGGCCGGGATGTTTCTTGAGGATCTCTTGAGGGAGCGGCCCACTCGAGCTCAGCGCGTAACCGACGCCGCGGACCGTACGTATCCGGCCCGGCGCGCCGATCTTGCGGCGTAATGCGGCGATGTGGACCTCCAGCGTGTGGTCCCCGCCGACCGTCGTGTGCCACACGGCGAGCAACAGCTCGTTGCGGGACACCGGCGTGTCCGGCCGCCGAGCCATCGTCAGGAGCAGGTCGAACTCCTTGCGGGTGAGCATCAGGTCCCGGCCGTCGTCGGTGGCGCTGCGGGCGGTGGCGTCCAGCCGCAGGCCGCCCACCAGCACCGTGTCGGCGGCCCGGGCGCGGTGCACGGTCCGGCGCAGCACCGCCTCGATGCGCGCTTGCAGCTCCGCCATCGAGAACGGCTTGACCACGTAGTCGTCGGCGCCGGCCTGCAGCCCGGCGACCCGGTCGTGCTCGGCGCCCCGGGCGGTCACCGCGATGATCGGCACCTCGGGGTCACGCCGCCGCAGCTGACGGCACACGGTCACGCCGTCGCCGTCCGGCAGGCCCATGTCGAGGAGCACCAGATCCATGTCGGTGAACGTCAGCGCCTCGCGTGCGCTGGTCGAGCAGGTCACCGTGTATTTGCGGCGCTGGAGGGCGGCGGAAAGAGCGGCGGCAACGCGGACGTCGTCCTCGACAAGAAGTACTCGCATAGTACGGGGAGGGTAGCCACGCCATTCCACATGCTGTTTTAATGGGCCGCGCAAGCCCTCCGATAATTGTTCCCCCTAGGGTGTTTCGCGGCGGCGGCGATTCCGTCGGGGGAGGGTGTGGACCGTGCGGCGACGACTGGCGGTGAGTTACGGCCTGCTGCTGGTGGCGGTGCTATTGGCGCTGGCGGTGCCGCTGGCGGTGACCTCACTGCGCCGCAACAGCGAGCGGATCGCCGCCGACCGGCTCGCCGACGCGGTCTACCTGGCCTCGGTCGCGGAGCCGGCGCTGCGCACCGGGCAGTCCCGGACACTGCTCGCGACGCTGCGGCGGTACGGCGAGCTCTACGGCATCAGCGCGGACGTCGTCGACATGGACGGACGTGTCGTGACGGCCCTGGAGGCACTCGGCGAGCCCTCGGGGACCGAGCCGGGCACCGTGGTCGCATTCACCGCTCACCAGGCCGGGGCATCGGTCCTGGGCCGGGCCGACATCAGCGCCGCGATGCGCCGTGCGCTGGCCGGCGGCCAGGTCGGCGGCGACACCCGGATCTGGCCGTGGGACGACTCGAGCCTGGTCGTCGCCGTGCCGGTCTCCAGCAACGGCGAGGTGATCGGCGCCGTGGTGACGGTCTCGCCGACCGGCCGATTGCGCTCGGCCACCGTCCGGGAGTGGCTGATGTGGTCCGCCGCCGGCCTGGTGGTGCTGGCCGGGTGCGCACTGATGGCGGCCGGCCTGGCGCGGTGGACGTTGCGGCCGGTGAGTGCCCTGGACGCGGCAGCGCAGACCCTGGCCGCCGGTGAGTACGCCGTCCGCGTCCCGGCCGACAGCGGCCCGGCCGAGCTGCGGGGGCTGGGCAGTGCCTTCAACCACATGGCCGAACGGGTCAGTGACGTCATGGTTCGCCAGCAGGCGTTCGTGGCGCAGGCCAGCCATCAGCTGCGCAACCCGCTGACCACGTTGCTGCTGCGGCTGGAGGCGCTGGAGGAGGAGGCGCTGACCGAACAGGGGCGGTCCGAGCACCGGTTCGCGGTGGAGGAGGTCGACCGGCTGCGGCGGATGATCGAGGCGCTGTTGATCCTGGCGCGGTCGGAATGCGGTGGCGACCGTGTCGAGACCGTCGACGCGGTCGCGGTCGCGGCTGCCCGGGTGCGCGACTGGCAGCCGGTGGCGCGGGCGCGTGACGTCACGGTCCGGCTCGACGCCCCGCCCGGTGCGGTACCGGTGTGCAGCGTCCCGACCGGTCTGGAGCAGACGCTGGACACGCTGCTCGACAACGCCGTGAAGTTCGGCGCCCGGACCGTTACCGTGCTGGTCACCGGCGGCGCCCGGCCGCGGGTCACGGTCGCCGACGACGGGCCGGGCCTGAACGCGGAGCAGCTCTCCCGGGCGAACGAGAGGTTCTGGCGGGCCGCGAGCGTGCAGAACATCGACGGTCACGGTCTCGGGCTCTCCATCGCCACGACGCTGACCGAGGCGGCCGGGGGAACCCTGCGTCTGGGGGCGGCCGAGGACGGCGGTCTGGCGGTCACCCTGGATCTGGCGACGCCCTAGGGCTTGCTCTCCCGGTAGTAGCGGACCGCGCCGGGGTGCAGGGCCAGCGGCTCGGTCACGATGGCGTTGCGCCGGTTGAAGCGGTCCGCCGCCGGATGGGCGGCCCGCAGCAGGTCCGGTTCCTCCATCAGCAGGCGGGTCACGGCGTACGCGGTCGGCTCGGGCAGGCCGGGCGGTGCCACCAGGTAGTTCGGCACCGCGACGGTGACCACGGGCGCGGTCGGATAGACCCCGGTCGGAATGTTGCGTTCGGCGTAGACCTCGCCGTAGCGCCGCCGCAGGGCCGGCACGTACCGGCGCAGGCCGATCAGCCGGATCCGTACGTCCGCGGCGAGGGCGGCGACCGCCGCCACCGGCAACCCGCCGGAGAAGAAGAACGCGTCGACCGCTTGCGTCGCCAGGGCGGACACCGCGTCGTCGAGGCCCAGTCCCGGATCGATCAGGTCGGTCCCGGGCCGGAGGCCGGCGACGTCGAGCAGCCGTCGCGCGCTGATCTCGGTACCCGAGCCGGCCGCGCCCAGCGACACCCGCTGGTGCCGCAGGTCGCCCAGTGCATGCAGGCCGCTGTCGGCCCGGACGACCAGGTGCAGGTAGTCGTCGTGCAGCCGGGCCAGCGCCAGCGGATCGGCCGGGCCGGCGCCGGTCAGGACGTCAGCCTGGGTGAACCCGACCTCGGCGGCGCCCCGGTTCACCAGCGCGACGTTGCTGACCGAGGCGTTGGTGACCAGCACCTCGGGGCGCAGCCCGGGATACTGCTCGCGGATCGCCCGGGCCAGCCCCTCGCCGAGGCGGAAGTAGACGCCGCCGTGACCGCCGGTCGCGATGCGTAGCGACCCGGCCGGATGTTCGCCCTCGTCGCACCCGGTGAGCAGCGTGATCACGCCGGCGGCCGTGGCGCCGAGGAAACTTCGCCTGCCGATCACCCGAGCGATCGTGCCATGCCGGGTCCCGTGTCCGGCCCCGGCTGTCCGGTGGCCTCGATCGCGCGTACCACCTGGGTCAACGACGACCGGTGGTGCAGGATGCCGAGGTGGCCGACGACGGCGGTGCGGTTCAGCACGACCGGGGTGGCGTGGGGTGCCGCGGTCAGGGACGCGGTCCAGGGCGTCACCATCTGGTCGTAACGGGTCACGATCGTGGTGAAGCGGGCCGACCGGGCTGCCGGGGCGGACTGGATCGCGGTCAGGACGGCCGAGCCGGGGATCTGTTCCAGCCAGGTGGGGATCTTCGCGTCCAGCCGGCGCCGGAGACCGGCCGGCAGGCGGTGCGGCTGTCGTAGCAGGCCGTGCAGGGTGGTGCCGCCGTAGGTGGGGGCGAGGCCGACCACGGTGCGGACGGCCGCGGCGGACGGCTCGGCGGGCAGGCAGCGGACGAGATAGTGGGCGAGGACCGCGCCCCACGAGTGGCCGACGACGTCGACACGGTCGCTGCCGGTGGCCGTACGGACCGTGTCGGCGAACGCGGCGAGCTCCAGCGCGTGCCGGTGCGTGGCGCTGACGCCGTCGGCCGGGCGGGCGCGCCGCCAGTCGAACGGGTAGACCTCCCGGCCGTGGTTGACGAGCAGCGGCGCGAGCGTGAACCAGTCGGACGAGGAGCGCCCGTTCGTGCCGTGGACCAGGATCACCGGTACCGAACCGGTGACCGGAGAGCCGTCGCCGGGGCGGCGTGCGCCGGGCGGAAGCCCGCGCGGATGCGCTGCGCTGTGGCGCAGAGCGGCCCGTCGGCTGAAGATCACGGGCAGATCGGCGTCCATGTCGTGGATCTTAGGTCGGCGGGTGCTTTCCGGCTCCGGCGGCTATATTCCGCTCCGATGACGAACCAGAACACTACTAAAAGCGGGCAAACTCGGACGCTGCCGCGAACTCAGCACCGCCAAGCCGCCGTGTCCGCGCGCCCGGCCCGTCCCGCGGCGCGCGAGCCGGTCCGGCTGGCCACGCTCGACGCGTTGCGGCTGATCGCGGCCCTGGCGGTGGCGGGGTTCCACCTGACCGTGGCGTGGCGGATGGACGGGGAGCACGAGCCGGCGTACTTCCTGCCGCACCTGGCCCACGTCACCGTCTACGGCTTCCTCGGCGTCGAGCTGTTCTTCCTGATCAGCGGGTTCGTCATCGGCATGAGCAGCTGGAACCGCGGCCTGGGCGACTTCTTCACGTCCCGGGTCAGCCGGCTCTACCCGGCGTACTGGGCGTGCGTGCTGATCACCGCGGCGGTGGTCACGCTCGCGCCGATCGACGGTGGGGTGACGGTCACCGGCAGGCCCGGGGTGCGGGAGATCGCGGCGAACCTGACCATGCTGCAGGAGCCGCTCGGTATCCCGGCGGTCGACACCGTCTACTGGACGCTCTTCGTCGAGCTGCGCTTCTACCTGCTCTTCGCGGCGCTGGCGGCGTTCGGCCTGACGTACCGCCGGGTGGTGCTCTTCTGCGCGGTCTGGATGACCGTCGCGGCGATCGGGCCGGCGCTGGGCAGCACGGCGCTCGACGTGATCGCGATTCCGCAGTACGCGCCGTACTTCGTCGCCGGCATCGCCGCGTTCCTGATCCACCGGTTCGGGCGCTCGACGCTGCTGGTCGGCATCTACGGCTTCGCCTGGCTGCTCGGGGTCGCGCGGGTCAGCGACCGGGTGAGCGACCTCGACCCCGGTTTCCCCGTGCCGGTCTGGCCGGGCCTGCTGATCGTCACGCTCGCCTTCGCGGCGGTGCTGGTGATCGCGCTGGGCTGGACGGATCGGATCCGCTGGCGCCGGCTGACCGTCGCGGGCGCGCTGACCTACCCGTTCTACCTGCTGCATCAGCGGATCGGGTACACCCTGATCCGGCACGCGCACGACTGGACCGGGCTCCCCGCCTGGATGCTGGTGCTCGGCGCTGTCGTACTGTTGCTCGGCCTGTCCTGGCTGGTCCACCGCCTGGTGGAGCGGCCGCTGGCCAAGTGGGTTCGTGACAGCCTGCGGCAGGCGCTGGCCGAGTTGCGGACCGCCTCGGTGGCCGATGCCCAGGACTTCGTGCTGCCGCGGCGGGCCCGGGAGGGCCGGTTGGTGCGGTCCGCTCGGGGGCGCGAGGAGAGATGATCATTCATTCAGTACGTACGGACACCGTCCCGTGACCGAACTCGAAGCCGACTGCACCCGGTGTGCGGCCCTGTGCTGCGTCGCCCCGGCGTTCGCCAAGTCCTCCGACTTCGCCGTGAACAAGCCGGCCGGCCAGGCGTGCCGCAACCTGGGTGACGACTTCCGCTGCACGATCCACGAGCAGTTGCCGCAGCGCGGGTTCCGTGGCTGCGTGGTGTTCGACTGTTTCGGGGCCGGCCAGCGGATCACTCAGGAGACGTTCGGCGGGCGCGACTGGCGGGGCACCCCGGAGATCGCCGGCGCGATGTTCGCCGTCCTGCCGGTGATGCGTCAGCTGCACGAGTTGCTGTGGCTGCTCACCGAGGCGCTGGAGCTGGACGAGGCCGAGGCGCTGCACCCGAAGCTGCGGGCGGCCCGGGACGAGATCGACGCGGTGGCCGCGCGACCCGCCGCCGAGCTGCGGGGACTGGACGTCGACACGTACCGCAAAAAGGTGGTTCCTCTGCTGCGGCGCGCCAGTGACCTGGCCCGGGCCGGGGCCGGCGGTCGCCGCCCGGACCACAGTGGTGCTCAGTTGATCGGTCGCCGGTTCCGTGGGGCCGACCTGCGCGGGGCCAGTTTCCGCGGCGCGTTGCTGATCGGGGCCGACCTGCGGGGCGCCGATCTGCGGCGGGCGGATTTCACCGGTGCCGATCTGCGGGGCGCCGACCTGCGGGGTGCGGACTTGACCGGAGCACTGTTCCTCACCGCCGCACAACTGCGCGCGGCGGTGACGGACGCCGCTTAGCGATCGGGAGGGGCGGTCGCGTGATCCACCCGACAGCCCCTCCCGCCGTGCTGTGGGCTCGGCCGTTCGCCTCTAAGCTGTGTCGATGCAGGATGTGTCCGGCGTGGTGTGGCTCCTGACCGTTCTCGGGATCATCGGGTTGCTGCTGTTCGACTTCTTCGTTCACGTCCGGCGGGCGCACGTGCCGCGGCTGCGTGAGGCTGCTCTGTGGACCGGGATCTACGTGTCGATCGCGATCCTGTTCGGCGCCGGGGTCTGGGTGTTCGGCGGGTCCACGATGGGCACCGAGTATTTTGCCGGTTATGTCACCGAGGAGGCGCTCTCGGTCGACAACCTCTTCGTCTTCCTGCTCCTGCTCGGCAGTTTCAAGGTGCCCCGGGCCGATCAGCAGAAGGTGCTGCTGGTCGGGATCGCGGTGTCGCTCGTCGCGCGGACGGCGTTCATCCTGCTCGGCGCGGCGCTGATCAACTCGTTCGCCTGGATCTTCTACATCTTCGGGCTGATCCTGCTGTTCACCGCCGGCAACCTGGTCCGCGACAAGGGCGAGGGCGAGGAGGCGCCGGACAACGTGGCGATCCGGCTGGCCCGGCGGGTGCTGCGGACCACGGACACCTTCGACGGTGACAAGCTGGTCACCTACCGCGACGGCAAGCGGATGCTGACCCCGATGCTGTTGGTCATGGTCGCGATCGGGGGCACCGACATCCTGTTCGCGCTGGACTCGATCCCGGCGATCTTCGGGCTCACCCAGAACGTCTACGTGGTCTTCACCGCGACCGCGTTCTCGCTGCTCGGGCTGCGTCAGCTGTACTTCCTGATCGACGGCCTGCTGGACCGCCTGGTGTACCTCTCCTACGGGCTGGCCGTGATCCTCGGGCTGATCGGCGTGAAACTGATCCTGCACGCCCTGCACCAGAACAACGTGCCGTTCATCAACGACGGCGAGCACATCGGGGTGATCGAGATCCCGACGGTCGCCTCGCTCGGCATCATCGTCGGGGTGCTGCTGGTCACGGTGGTGGCTTCGCTGCTCAGCCCCAAGGGCCGGGCCCGGACGTACGCCGCGGCGGCGCGACGCCGGGCGAACGAGTTCCTCGAGATCGAGAAGGACCCGGCCTACTGCGACGAGGTTTACCACCTGCTCCTGGACGAGGAACAGAACCTGGAGTCCCTGCCGGAGCGCTACCGCGAGCGCGTCCGGCAGGGTGAGCTGGCCGACCTGTTGCGCCGCGCGCACCGGGTGCACGCGGAACGGGTCGAGGCCGGCCACTGCTTCGTGCAGCGCGAGCCGTCAGCGGCGTGACTGCGGGTCGTCCGCCCGGTTGAGGTAAGCGGACAGGTTCGTCGTCTGGCCGGCGAAGCCGTCGTCCTCGTCCGCCGACAGCAGGCTGGCGACGCGGGCGGCCAGGCTCGACGCCCGGGACGCGAGGTCCGGCTCGGTGTAACGGATGTCCTGTTCGGCGCGCATCGCCTGCTCGGCGCGGACGGCGTCGGCGGCGATCCCGGGCCGGTCCTGCCCGCGGGCGCCCGAGGTGGGCAGCGCCGACACCGGCGTCGAGGAGACCGGGGCGTTCTCGTAGACCGGCTCGGAGTACGACTGCTCCGCGAAGACCGCCTCGGCATACACCGGCTCGTCGGCGTAGGCGGGCTCGTCGTAGACCGGCTCGGACGGCTCCGGGGCGGGCACCGGGACCGAGCCGAGCAGCGTCACCGTCTGCCCCTCGCCGCCCTGGAAGTTCTGGAATTCGGGGCCGATGACCAGGCGCGACAGCATCCGCGCGTGGACCGGGGCGACCCCGATCTCGGTCTGGTTCTCCACCCGGAAACGGGCGATCGCCTGCCGCAGCACGTTCGCCAGCTTGTCGGCGTCGTTCACGGTCGCCAGGGCCCCGCCGGCGAACACCAGCGCCGGGAAGCTGCCCTCCGGCCCGTTGCAGACCAGCTGGATCTGGGTGACGGTCGCGGTCCGGCCGAGATCCCGGTTCCCCGGCTGCACCCGCAGGTGCTGCGGCCACAGCCAGAAGAGCTCACCACTACTCAGCGTGCTCTCACCCGCATACGTGTAGCGAACCCGGCGGTCGGTCACGAGGACCTCGGTCTCCTCCGGCAAGGTCCATCGCGGTAGCGAGGAGGCCTCGTCGAAGGCATATTCGGCCACGGCGCAGCGGCCGCGCCAGAGCACCCGCTCGCCGCCGTCCAGCGGTCCGAGGTCGGTGCCCGGTGCGGACAGGAAGTGCTGGTGGAACATGGTTGCCTTCCCCGTTCACGCCGCGATCGGATAAACGCGGCCGAAACGATTACAGCGTTGTCCTACCAGTGTCGCCAGTCGCTCGACGCGAATCACATCCGATCTTCCGGATTCGACACCGGACGGTGATGACCGGTGAACGATCGGCCGAACCTACCATCACTTTCGGTTACCGAACAGCCCGGCCGGTGGTACGGGGGAGGCGACCGCCGAGGCGTCCGGGACCGGCGTCGCGCCGGCCGCGAACCGATCCAGGTCGGTCTCCACCCGCCCCGGGAACCAGTCCCCGGCGGCTCGGCGGGTGAGCTCGGCCACCGGCGGCGGGGTGCGCCCGGCGAGCACCACCAGATTGCCGAACCGGCGGCCGCGGAGCACCGCCGCGTCGGCCACCAGACAGGCCTGCGGCAGAACCGCACGCAGCGTAGCCACCTGAGCACGGGCGTGTCTGAGCGGCGGACCGTCGGCGATGTTCGCGATCAGCCAGCCGGACGGGTCGAGCACCCGGGCCAGCTGCTGGGCGAACTCCAGCGAGGTCAGGTGCGCCGGGGTGCGGGCGCCGGCGAAGACGTCGAGCACGATCACGTCGTACGCGCTGTCCTTCATGCTCTCGACGGCCTCGCGCGCATCGCCGACCCGGACCCGGATGTTCGCCCGCTCCGGGAGCGGGAGCTCCCGGCGGACCATCTCGACCAGCGGCCCGTCGATCTCGACCACCCGCTGCTGCGACCCGGGGCGGGTGGCGGCCAGGTAGCGCGGCAGGGTCAGCGCGCCGCCGCCCAGGTGCAGCGCGCGCAGCGGCCGGCCCGGCCCGGCGACCAGGTCGATCGCCGCGGCGATCCGCCGGACGTACTCGAACTGCAGGTACGTCGGGTCGGCCAGGTCCACGTGTGACTGCGGCGCGTCGTCGAGCAGCAGCGTGAACGCGGTGTCCCGGTCCGGGTCCGGGACCAGTTCCGCGATGCCCGAGGCGACCGTCTCACTACGCCGTCGTGACGCCCTGCGCTGTGCCATCCGGCAATTGTGCCGGGAGCGATTCGGTAGCACCGGGCCGGGAACGCGATGGTGATCGCGGAAACTTCCGACGTTTACCCCGTGACGGTATTCGAGCAGACCCTGAACCGGCGTACGGCGATCGGCGGCGCGGCCGCGGCCGGCGCGGCGGCCGTGCTTGCCACGGGTTCGCCCGCCCTCGCCGACTCCCAGCTGCACACTGCGGTGGAGCCCGGCGTCGTGATCGAGGAGGAGACCGCCGGGCTCCTCCCCGCCGACCCGCTGCTGCACCTGCTGCGCCGGGCGACCTTCGGGCCGAGCCCCGCCGCCATCGCCGAGATCCGCGCGCTGGGCGCCGACGCCTGGCTGGACCGGCAGCTCAACCCGGCGGGCATCGACGACAGCAAGGCCGACGCGCTGATCGCGCGGCTGCCGCTGTGCGCCCTGAGCATCGGCGAGATCCGGGCCAAGGTGGCGGCCGGAGCGCTCAAGCAGTTCGACTGGAACCCGATGTGGCAGCTCTCGTTCGCGGCCCCGGTCCGCGCGATCTGGAGCGAGCGCCAGCTGTTCGAGGTGATGTGCGACTTCTGGTCCAACCACCTCAACGTGACGTGCCCGTCCGGCGACGTCTGGGACAGCCGCACCGACTACGACCGCAACGTGATCCGCAAGTACGCCCTGGGCACGTTCGCGGACCTGCTCAAGGCGTCGGCGCGGCACCCGGCGATGCTCACCTACCTGGACAACCGGTTCTCCACCCGGCTCGCGCCGAACGAGAACTACGGCCGTGAGCTGATGGAGTTGCACACCGTCGGCCTGGAGTACGCCGAACCGGACGTCAAGGACGCCGCGAAGCTGCTGACCGGCCTGACCGTGGACAACGCGACCGGGCAGTACCGGTACGCCGCCGCCGACCACGTCGTCGGCGCGGTCAAGATCCTCGGGTTCACGCACGCCAACGCCACCACGACCGGCGGGGAGGCGGCCGCCATGGCGTTCCTCGATTACCTGACGATGCACCCGGCGACCGCGCGCCGGATCGTCACCAAGCTCTGCGTCCGGTTCGTCGCCGACGTGCCGCCGGCCACGCTGGTCACCAAGCTGGTCAAGGTCTACCTGGACAACCGGTCGGCGATCGGGCCGGTGCTGCGGGCGCTGTTCACGTCGGCGGAGTTCGCCGCGGCGGCCGGGGCGAAGACCCGCACGCCGCTGGAGGACCTGGCCGCGACCGTGCGGATTCTCGGCTACGGGCCGCCGCCGAGCGGGACCAAGACGTACGAGAGCCTCTACTGGATGGCCCGCAACGCCGGCCAGGCCCCGTTGTTGTGGGGGCCGCCGAACGGGTACCCGGACGTCGCCGCGGCCTGGTCGTCGCCGTCCGGCCTGCTGGTCCGGTGGAATTTCCACCTCTCCATCGCCGCCGGGTACTGGCCCGCTGACCTGGTCAAACCGGCCGACCTGCTGACCGGGATGATCGGCGCGCGGCCGGCCACCTACGGCGCGCTGATCGACGCGACGGCCAAGCGGCTGCTCGGGGTCACCCTCGGCGGCGAGCAGACCGCGGCGCTGGCCGGCTTCTACGGCAAGACACCGGCGGCGCCCCTGAAATACAACGATCCGGCGGTTGGCTGGATGTACCCGTACCTGATGACGATGCTGCTCAACAGCCCGAACTTCGCCCTGAGGTGACGATGACGCTGACCTGTGAATGTGACGAGTCCCGCCGCGCGACCCTCTCCCGGCGCCGGCTGCTCGCCGCCGGTGCGGCCGGGGCGTTCGCCGGGCTGACCGGCTCGCAGCTCGACACCCAGCTGGCGTTCGCGGCCGACCCGGCGTACTCCGGGGACGTGCTGGTGCTGCTCTCGCTGCGCGGCGGGTTCGACGGGCTCTCCGCGGTGGTGCCGGCCGGCGACCCGGCGTACTACACCGCCCGGCCCGGGATCGCGGTGCCGAAGTCGCAGCTGATCGGCGGCGGGACGTACTTCGGGCTGCACCCGGCACTGGCGCCGCTGCTGCCGTACTGGACGTCGGGCAAGCTCGCCGCCGTGCAGGCGGTCGGGCAGCCGGCCCCGAACCGGTCGCACTTCTCCGCGATGGAGGAACTGGAACGGGCCGCGCCCGGCACCTCGCTGCGGACCGGCTGGCTGAACCGGATGCTCGGCTCGCTCGGCGCCGACGACCCGTTCGACGCGATCGCGATGGGGACCGCCCGGCCGGCCCGGGTGCTCGACGGATCCGCGCCCTACCTCGGCGTGACCTCGATCGACGGGCTCGCACTGACCGGTGACGACGCGGCCAAGCCGCTCGCGGCGACGATGGCGGCGCTCTACAAGGGCGCGCCGGCGGCGCTGGCGCGGACCGCGGGCCAGCTGACCGGCGCGCTGAACCGGGGCAAGGCTCTGCGGGCAGCCGGGTACACGCCGGCGAACGGGGCGGTGTACCCGTCGACGGACCTCGGGGCGGCGCTGCGCGACGTCGCCCGGATGATCAAGGCGGGCGCCGGGCTGATGACCGCGACCGTCGACTCCGGCGACTGGGACATGCACGAGAACCTCGGCATCGCCCAGCCCGGCCGGCGCATGCACGACCAGCTCGCCCGGCTGGCGAGCGCGATCGCGGCGTTCGCGGCCGACCTCGGGCCGGACGGGCTGCGCCGGGTCACGCTGGTCACGATCAGCGAGTTCGGCCGGCGGGTCACGCAGAACGGCTCGGGCGGGCTGGACCACGGGTACGGCAACGCCATGTTCGTGCTCGGCGGCGGGGTCCGCGGCGGCCAGGTCCACGGCAGGTGGCCGGGCCTCGGCGCGGGTCAGCTGCGCGACGGCGACCTGGCCGTCACCACCGACTACCGCGCGGTGATCGGCGAGATCCTCCGCGCCCGGTGCGGCATAGGCGATCTGGCCCCGGTCTTCCCCGGCGTCGCGGCATCGTCGCTCGGTGTGGTGACCGCGCGGTGAAACCCCGATTCACGACATAGTCCCCGTTCCACACTGACACCGACATTTTCGACGTACGGAGGTGACGGTGACCAGCAACCTGTTGGCCGAGCTCATCGGGGGGCAGCGGCGCCCGCCCGGCCCGCCGCCCACCGGGAAGATGCCGGCGATCCTGCGCGCGGCCACGCACCAGGCCGGGCCGCCGCTCAGAATTCGCCGGCACACCTCGGACGAAGGGCTGCCGTTCTGGCGGTGGGACTGCGAGAGCTGCGGTGAGTACGGGGGCGGCCGGCATCACCCGGACGCGGTCCTGCGGGCGACGCGGCACTGCCAGGAGCATCCGGAGCACCGGTCGTCACTGCTGCCACCGGCCAGTTGCCGGCAGCCGGACACGTACCTGCCGCTGCACCCGATGCTCTTCTCCGTCGACGACGACCCCGGCCCCGAGCCCCTGAGCATCTGACCGCCCGGACCGCCCGCGACCTGGTCCCGGCTCGATCCCGCGGCCCGCGTCACCCACCCGGCGGGGGGGGGGCCGGGGGGGGGGGGGGGGGGCCCCCCGCGGGGGGCCCCCCCCCCCCCCCGGGGGGGGGGGGGGGGCGGGCCGGGCG
>NZ_JBIRWQ010000003.1:545086-564382 GCF_044388125.1 Actinoplanes sp. NPDC020271 | reverse complement strand
CCCGGCGGCCCGCTCCACCCACCCGGCTGTTTCACACCGTGGTTGTCCGGCCCGGACAACCACGGTGAGAACCAGCCGGAACCCGGGGGCCCGCTGTTCGCGCGACCGAACGCTCACGTCGCGGACTCCGGGCGGCGGGGCTTCTTCAGGACGGGTTTGTTGCCTTGAGTGGGACCACCCACGGACGTCGCCCTTCCGGGCCTCGCGCTCTGGGCCGGCCACGGCCCTGCGAGGACCGGAAGGGTCCCCGCGGGAGCGACGGTCCGGACCACGGACCAGAGGGGACCTGAAGATCTTGGATTTGATCTTCAGGTCCCCTCGTCGTGTCCGATACGGATCAGGGCTGGGTGTCGCCCGCGCCGGTCCGCTTCTGGGCCTCGTCGACGCCGCGGTCGACCTGCGACGAGTACTTGTCGCCGGTCCGCTGGTCGATCTGGTCGCCGGCCTTCTCCAGGCCCTGGTCGACCTGCTCGTCGTGCTTGTCGGCGAAGTCCTTGGCCTTGTCCAGGAAGCTCATCGTGGCGTCTCCTTCACTTCTGCCTCAACGGTCTCGGTGTTCCGCTTACCCAGAATTTCGGCAACCTTGCGGAAAAGCGGGTCGGCGGTCACCTCGGTGAGGTCGGCGCGCAGCGGGATCCGCCAGTTCGGGTACTCGTCGAAGGTGCCGGGCAGGTTGGGCTGACGGCGTTCCAGCAGGACGTCGTAGAGCGACGCGGTGACCAGACGGCACGGGGTGCGGGCGAGGAATGCGTGCATGGCGAGCACGACGTCGGCGGGTTCCTCGGAGTCGAGCAGGCCCTCCCCGCGCAGCATCTCCAGCAGCGCTTTCTTGTCCGCTCTCCAGGTCTCCCACTCCTGCTCGACGGTGCCGGCGAGCTGGCCGAGCTCGGCGCGGACCTCGACCTGCTCGCCGGCCAGGAAACCGGCCGCGGTCGGCAGGTCGTGGGTGGAGATGCTGGCCAGGGCATTGCGGCGGTAGTCGGCGGAGGGGCGGAACTCGCCGGTGTCCCAGTCCCGGGTGAACCAGAGCACGGACGAGCCGAGCATGTTCATCCGTTCCAGCGTCTCGGTCATCTCGGGCAGGACGGTGCCGAGGTCCTCGCCGATGACGACCGCGCCGGCCCGCTGCGCCTCCAGGGCGAGGATGCCGAGCATCGCCTCCGGGTCGTAGTGCACGTAGGTGCCCTGCGCCGGGCCCATGCCCGGCGGCACCCACCAGAGCCGCCACAACCCGGCGACGTGGTCGACCCGCAGGCCGCCGGCGTGCCGGAAGATCCGGCGCAGCATGTCGCGGTAGGCGGCGTATCCGGTTCTGATCAGGGTGTCCGGGCGCCAGGCGGCGAGACCCCAGTCCTGGCCGAGCTGGTTGAACGCGTCCGGCGGGGCGCCGGCCCGGACGCCGGGCGCGAGCGCGTCCTGCAGCAGCCAGCCGTCGGCGCCGCCCGGGTCGATGCCGACGGCCAGGTCGTGGACGATGCCGACCGGCATGCCGGCGGCCGCCTCGCGGGCCGCGTCGAGCTGCTGCTCGACCAGACGCTGGACCCAGGCGTGGAAGGCGATCCGGTCGCTGCGGTAGTTCTGGACGGCAGGCGAGCTCGGGTGGCGCAGTTCCTCGGGCCACTCGCGCCAGTCCGGCCCGTGCTGCTCGGCGAGCGCGCAGAACCGCGCGAAGTCGACGAGGCCGGGGTCCGTGTCCAGGTCGACGGGCCCGGCGAGCGGCCAGAGCAGTTCCAGGGCGGCGAGCTTCGCCGCCCAGACGGCGGTGTAGTCGATCAACTCACTCGCCGCTGGTCGCAGGGCATCAATCCGATCTTGTACGGCCTGGTCGGCGCGCCGATACTCGTCCGTGTCCGAGATCCGCAGGTAGAGCGGGTTCGCGAACCGGCGGCTCGACGGCGAGTAGGGCGAAGCCGGCACCGGCGACACCGGAGTGATCGCGTGCAGCGGATTGAGCAGGACCAGCCCGGCGTCCCCGCTGCGCTCCACGAAGGATCGCAGGTCACCGAGGTCGCCCATGCCCCACGAGTCGGCCGAGTGCAGCGCGTAGAGCTGCAGCATCCAGCCCCACGTCTCCGGCGGTCGCGGCAGCTCGACGGGGACCACCACGACCGTCGTCTCTCCCAGCCGGTGCCAGCCCAGCGGCAGGTCGGCGAGCACGTCGACGGTCCGGGTCGTGCCGTCCTCCAGGACCAGCTCGGCCGGCCCGGGCAGTTTCCGGCTCTGACCCTCGCGCAGCACGATCGTGCCCGGCAGGCCCTCGCTGGTGGTGACCCCGGCGAGCGCGGCGTCGACCGCGGCCGGCGTGCTCGCGTCGACACCGAGCAGGCCCAGGACGCCGACCACCGACTCCGGGGCGATCGGAGTGTCGCGGCGCTGGAAGTTCTCGTATCGAGTGGCCACCCCGTGCGCCTTGGCCAGCGCTTCGAGCTTCGCGTCCATGCTGCCCCTTCCGGTCTCTGGCGGCCGTGTACCCATGATCACCTGTAGTTACTCCGAGTCGCGGCCGTTGCTTGCATGGGTCAGCATGGGGCACATGGGTGACATGGTGAAGTGGTGGTCGCGGCTGACCGCGGCACTGACCGGCGCGGTGCTGGCCCTGGTGATCCCGGTGCACGCGTGGGCGGCGACGAACGGGGTGGACGGGATCGCGGTGGAGGCGGTCAAACGGCGTACGCGCAGCCGGGGTGGATTCGGATTCTTCTTCCTGCCCGGGCTCTGCTGCCTGTTCGTGGTGGGCGGTGTGGTGTTGGCGATAGTGTTGATTTCCCGCAATCGCAGGCGGCGATGACGGCATCCGCCCTACTTTGGGAGGATGCCGAGGCGTAGCAGACGGTCGATGGCTCTGGGCGGCGGGATCGCCGCGGTTCTGTGCATCCCGCCGGCCGTGTCGGTGGCCGCGAACGCGTCCGCGGACGTGCTGCTGAGCATGGCCCGGCCCGCGCTCGCCTCCTCGACGCTCAGCGTGGCCTGGCTCGCCTCGTCCGCGGTGGACCGGGGCGTCGGCACCCGCTGGGCCAGCGGCGCCGGGGCGGGCACCGAGTGGCTGCGCGTCGACCTGGGCGCGGCGCAGGAGGTCACCCGGGTCCGGCTGCACTGGGCCACGGCGTTCGCCAAGGGTTACCGGGTGCAGCTCTCCGACGACGGCGCCACCTGGAAAGACGCGTTCCGCACCGGGTCCGGCAACGGTGGCGTCGACGACCTGCGCAACCTCAAGGGGCACGGGCGCTACCTGCGGGTGCTGGCCACGCAGGCGGCCACGCCGAACGGCTATTCGCTGTGGGACGTGCGGGCGTACGGGCCGGGGCCGGCCGCCAAGCCGAGCGAGTCGGCCACGAAACCCGGGGCGGGCGTGCCCGCGATCGCCGGTGACCTGTCCGGCCGGGTCAAGAAGGAAACCGCGTTCCAGCTTGTCTCCAGCGCGGAGAACTCGACGCTGAACTGGCGCGGCGAGTTCGCGTACCTGGAGGATCTGGGCGACGGGCGGGGCTACACCGGCGGGATCATCGGGTTCTGCTCGGGCACCGGCGACATGCTCGCGATGGTCACCGACTACACCCGGCGCAAGCCGGAGAACCCGCTGGCGGTGTACCTGCCGGCGTTGCGCGCGGTGGACGGCACCGACTCGCACGCCGGCCTCGACCCGGGTTTCCCGGCGGCCTGGCGGGCCGCGGCCGAGGATCCGGTGTTCCAGCAGGCCCAGCAGGACGCGCGGGACCGGATGTACTTCGCGCCCGCGGTGCGGCTCGCCGAGTCGGACGGGCTGCGGGCGCTGGGCCAGTTCGCCTACTACGACGCGGCGGTGATGCACGGCGTCTCCGGGCTGCGGGCCATCCGTGAGCGGGCGGTCCACGCCCGGCGGACGCCGTCGCAGGGCGGGGACGAGATCGCGTACCTGAGCGCCTTCCTGGACTCCCGGGACACCGAGATGCGGCGGGAGGCCGCGCACAGCGACACCACCAGGGTCGACACCGCCCAGAGGGTGTTCCTCGCGGGCAGCAATCTCGACCTGGTGGCGCCGCTGCGGTGGAGCGTCTACGGCGACAGCTACCGGATCAACCCCTGGTGACACGGATGGCGCCCGTCGTTGTCGAGGATGCCCTCGACAACGACTCACAGGGGCGCCATCCCGCCGAGCGGAGCGCTGCGATCAGGCCCTGCTCCACTTCTGGTTCGCGGTGTCGGCGCAGTCCCACAACTGGAGCTGGGCGCCGTTGGCCGCGTTGTTGTCCTTGATGTCGACGCACTTGTTGGCCGACACGTTCACCAGGTCGCCCGCGCCCGACAACGTGAACCGCTGCACCGGGTTCCCGTTGCAGGTCACCAGCTGGATGGGCGTGCCGTTGGTCAGCGCCCCACCGGCCGGGTCCATGCACTTGCCGAGCGCGCGGAACGTGCCGTCGCCGTTCGCCGTCCACTGCTGCGCGCCGGTGCCGTTGCAGTCGTACATCTGCAGGCGGGCGCCGTCCGAGGCGGTGCCGCCGGGGATGTCGATGCAGCGGCCGCTCAGGTTGCTCTTCAGCGCGTTGCCGGTGCTCGGCGGCGGTGTGGTCGAGCCGGTCGTCGTGTTGACGTGCACGTAGTCGATCAGCATCTTGCTCTCGGCGGGCAGGCCGGCCGGGTTGCCCTGACCGAAGTTACCGCCGACGGCCAGGTTCAGGATGATGAAGAACGGGTGCTCGTAGACCCAGTTGACGTTGCCCTTGGCGGCGTGCAGCGAGTCCGGGGTGGCCCGGAAGTACTCCTGGCCGTCCACGGTCCAGACGATCAGGTTCGGCGACCAGTCCACGGCGTAGTTGTGGAATGCCTGGTACCACGGCGAGCCGGCGACCAGCTGGCCCCCGAACGAGCTGCCACCCGAGTAACCGGGGCCGTGCAGGGTGCCGAAGAGCCGGTTCGGGTCGCGGCCGACGACCTCCATGATGTCGATCTCGCCGTCGGCCGGCCAGTTACCGCCGCCGAGCATCCAGAACGCGGGCCACAGGCCGGAGCCGTTCGGCACCTGGATGCGGGCCTCGACGTGCCCGTACTGCTGGCTGAACTTGCCGGCGGTCTGGATCCGGCCCGAGGTGAACTGGCAGGTGCCGTTCCAGCAGTCGTTGTGCCCGCCGCTGCCCTTGCGGGCGGTGATCACCAGGTGGCCCTGGCCGTCCATCGCGACGTTGCTGGTGCCGCTGGTGTAGTACTGCAGCTCCTGGTTGCCGAAGCCGCTGCCGCCGGTGTCGAAGTTCCACTTGGACGTGTCGACGCCGGTGCCGGCCGCGCCGTTGAAGTCCTCGTTCCAGACGACGGCCGCGTCCGCGTGGTCGTTGCGGGAGGAGAGGAAGAGCGATGACGCGAGGGTGGCCATCACCACCGCCGCGCCGAACATGACGCGTAACTTGCGCATGGGGGAACCTCCGGGGGGAGAGGGTGCCGTTACTCCAAACAGTCTTTAGAGATTGACTGTCACAGGTCAATGGAGACGGGTTCCGGAACCCCGGATAACAGAGACTTGCTCAAAGTTTTTGGAAAAGCGCCGGTACGAGCCCCGGCTGCCACCCCGGGAGCGCGGTGTGCTGCTGCAGCACCCGATAATTCGCGCCCTTGTACGACACCCGGTCGCCGACCTGGTACGTCGTGAACGTCTTCCACGCCGGCGCCGGCGCGACCGTCATCTTGATCGTGACGGCGACCGAGTCGGCCACCAGCTCGTCGCGGTAACGACTACCGCCGCCCGGGCTCAGCTCCAGCCTGAACGGCTGCCCGGCGGTGCTCGGCGTCAACCGCAGCACCTGCGTGCCGTCGACCGACCAGACGAACGACGTCCGCGTCCAGTCGATGGTGTACGAGTGGAACGAGCCCACGCTGGTCGTGCCGGCGCCGAGCGCCTCGTACCGCCCGGAGATCGTGCCACCGTCAGGGGTCCGCACGCCGAAGAGGTTCCAGGCCGGGCCGGAGTCCCCGGCGCGCAGCACGGCGGTCGCGCGCCCGCTCGACTGACTGAAGCTCGGCACGCTGGTCAGCGACGAGTCCAGGACGAGGTGCCCGTCGCCGTCCTGCCAGGTGTCCCAGGCGTTGCCGGACCACTTGGCCGGGTCGGGCCCGGAACCCCGGCCACCGCTGAAGTCGTCGCTGAAGATCGTCCGGGTGACCGTCTCGGCGTGCGCGACGCCGGAAATGGCCGCACCGGAGACGACGACCGCGGCCGCCAGCAGCGACCGCAGCCACCGCGCACCGTGACGCACCGACCCCACCCCTGTCCACTCGAAGCCGAGCACAGACTCTGCACGGGTTCCCGTGGTAAGGGCAAGAGTGGCCGCGATCTGTTTATGGATCCCTTACCTAGTCGTAGTCCGGCGCGGCCGTCTCGTGCATCGCCAGTTCCTCGGCGCTCGCCCCGCCACCGGCCGAACCGGCGTCCCACGCGACGCTGTCCTCCTCGTCGTCGAGGCCGGAGCCGCCGTCCGGCGCGACCAGGCGCCCGACCCGGCCCGGCTCGTCCTCGTCGAGCTGGCCGTCGTCGTAGAGCGAGATCTCCGAGTTCGGGTCGGAGGTAGGGCTCTCGCCCCACACGTCCCGGTCGAACCGCCGCTGCTCGGAGTCGTCGACCGTCTCGTCGATCGGGTCACGGCGCTGCGGGTTCGCGTCCTCGGCGCCGAAGTCCGGCTCCTCCTGGCGCAGCCGGCGGTCGAGCCCCTCGCCCTGCAGCGCCTCCTCCGCGGTGTCACCGAACCGGTTCGAACCGCCCGGGCCGACACCGGCGAGCGCCGCCGGGTCCGCGCCGTCGGCCCATCGGCCGCTGTCCACCTCGTCGTACGCGGTGGAGTCGTCGTCGGCGGTGTCCGGCAGGCCCGAGGCCTCCGGATCGCTCACCTCGGTGGGGTAGTCGTTGTCTCGCATGTGCGCAATCTACCCGCGCGCCGGGCAGGTCATTCGTGATCGGCCTAGCGGGTCATCAGGGCCCACACGACCTTGCCACCGGGAAGCCCGAGCTGCCCCCACCGGGCCGCCACCGCGTCGATCAGGAGAAGACCCCTTCCGCCGTACGCCGTGGGAGCCACCGGCCCCGAGAAACGCGGCTGGTCCGGCGAATCGTCGCGCACCGCCACGCTCACCGCGTCACCGAGCCGGGCCAGCAGCAGCCGCATCGGCGTCCGGGCGTGCGCCACCACGTTGTTGACCATCTCGGTGGCCACGATGCCGGCATCCCCGGCCAGGTCGGCGAGGCCCCAGCGCTGGCAGAGCTCGGCGATCAGCTCACGGGCCCGGCGGGCGGCGCCGACCACCGGCTCCAACTCCAGGGTCTCCCGCAGCCCGGTGCCGGGCGGGCCGAGCGCGGTGTACGCGGACGCCTGATCGGCGTGCACCAGCCAGCCGGTCGACCCCCAGCGGACGCCGCCGTCCGCACCGCAGAGCGCCAGCCGGGCGGCCGGCCAGTCCCGGGTCTCGTCGAACACCTCGCGCAACGTGGTCAGCGCCGTGTCCTGCGGCACCCGGAGCTCGGCGACATCCACGACCAGAGCCTCCGGCTGACCGGCGAGGACGTCGAGAAGGGTGGATCGGACCGGCCCGGCCGTCTCGGCGTCGAGCACCCCGGTGAGCCGGACCAGGGGATAACTCTGGCCACGGTCCACCAGGTGACGAACCTCGCTCGGCATGATCGCTCCATTGTGCATAACGGGTCCCCTCCGCGCATTCCGGCGAACGACGGGCAGGGTCCGGCACGAAATGCGGACATTTGCCCACGACGGGCATGCACGGGAAAGTACCCCGTCCGGGTGCGGTCAACCCCGGGGTGTCAGAGCGGTCAACACGCTCTCGTGCAGCAGACCGTTCGTCGCGATCACCGACGACTTGTCGGCGCAGGTCCGGCCGTCGAGGTCGGTGACCTTGCCGCCGGCCTCCTGGATGATCGGGATCAGCGCCGCCATGTCCCAGAGCGACAACTCCGGCTCGGCCATCGCGTCCAGGGCGCCCTCGGCCAGCAGCATGTAACCGTAGAAGTCGCCGTAGGCACGACTGCGCCACACCCCGAGCAGGATGTCCAGCATCTGCGGCAGCCGGCCGTTCTCCTGCCAGCCGTTCAGGCTCGCATAGCAGAAACTGGCGTCGGTCAGCCTGCGCACCTGCGACACCTCGATCCGGCTCGCCGCGTGCTGATGCTTACCCGCGTACGCCCCCAGGCCGCGACCGGCCCACCAGCGCCGCCCCAGAGCCGGGGCCGACACCAGCCCGACGACCGGGGTGTCGCCCTCCATCAGCGCGATCAGCGTCGCCCAGATCGGGACACCACGCACGAAGTTCTTCGTGCCGTCGATCGGGTCGATCACCCAGTGCCGGGTGCCCGGCCCGGCCGCCGCCTCGGACCGGCCGAACTCCTCACCCAGCACACCGTCACGCGGCCGGGCCCGGCCCAGCGTGGCGCGGATCGCCTTCTCCACGGCGGTGTCCGCGTCGGACACCGGGGTCAGGTCGGGCTTGGCCTCGACCTTGAGGTCCAGCGCACGGAACCGGGCCATCGAGATGGCGTCGGCCGAGTCGGCGAGCGTGTGGGCGAGTGCGAGATCGTCGGCGTATCCAGCCATGGGGGAACCCTATCCAGACACCGCCGGCGCGGCGTCACGCCAGGAAGTCGTTGTCCGCCGGCTGATCTCGCGTGTCCAGCTCACCGGCACGAGAGGAGAGCAGGCGGCGGTACGAGTCCAGCCGCCGCCGGTCCGCGTGGCCCGCATCGACCCACGCGTCCAGCGTGCAGCCCACGTCGGCCGGAGTGTGCCCGCAGTTCGGCTGGTCGTCCAGGGTGCCCTCGACCAGGTCGGGGAAGCCGTGGAGCAGGCTCTCCGCGCTGACGTGGGCCAGGCCGAAACTCCGGATGCCGGGCGTGTCGATGATCCAGCCGGGATCCTTGCGGGACCTGCCGACCGCGGGGAGTCGCAGCGCGACCGCGCTCGTCGACGTGTGCCGGCCCTTGCCGACCGCGCTGACCGCCCCGACCGCGCGCAACGCGTCCGGCACCAGGCGGTTGACCAGTGTCGACTTGCCCACGCCGGAGTGGCCGACCATCACCGAGATCCGCCCGGCCAGCCGCTCGCGCAGCTCGGCCAGGTCGCTGCCTGGGCGCACCAGCACGTGCGGCAGGTCCAGCTCGGCGTAGTAGTCCAGCACCTTCGCCGGGCCCGCGAGGTCGGCCTTGGTGAGGCAGAGCAGCGGCTCGATGCCGGCGTCGTACGCCGCGACCAGGCACCGGTCGATGAACCCGGTGCGCGGCGGCGGATCGGACAGCGCGCTGACGATCACCAGCTGGTCCGCGTTCGCCACCACGACCCGTTCGAGCCGGCCCTCGGGGGTGGTGTCGTCGTCGTCGGCGGTGCGGCGCAGCACCGAGGTGCGCTCACCGATCCGCACGATCCGGGCCAGGGAGCCGGCGTCGCCCGAGGTGTCGCCGACCAGGGCCACCCGGTCGCCGACCACCACCGACTTGCGGCCGAGCTCGCGCGCCCGCATCGCGGTGATCACCTCGGGCTCGCCGGGGGTGTCCTCCTGGACACACCCGTACCGCCCACGGTCCACGGTGATCACCAGCGCGTCCATCGCGTCGTCGTGCTTGGGACGCGTGCGGGTGCGCGGGCGGGACGACCGTCCCGGCCGGACCCGGACGTCGTCCTCGTCGTACTCCCGCTTACGGCCTGGCAGGTCTAGCTCCTCGTCGCCTCGTTCTTCGTGGCAAGGTCCGCCCAGAGTTCCGGGAACTCGGGCAACGTCTTCGACGTACAACCTACGTCGGTGAGCTGAACGCCCGGGACGGAGAGTCCGATCACCGCGGCGGCGTGCGCCATCCGATGATCCGCATACGTCTCGAAGGACGCGCCGCGCAGCGGCCCCGGCTCGATCCGCAGACCGTCGCGGAACTCGGTGATCCCCGCGCCGACCTTGGTCAGCTCGGCGGCGAGCGCGGCGATCCGGTCCGTCTCGTGGCCGCGGATGTGCTCGACGCCGCGCAGCTCGGACGGCCCGTCGGCGAGCACGGCCAGCGCGGCGAGCACCGGGGTCATCTCGCTCACGTCGGAGAGGTCGGCGGTGATGCCGCGCAGTGTGCCGGTGCCGCGCACGGTCAGCCCGTCAGCCGAGCGGGTGACCTCGGCGCCGAACGCGGTGAGCAGCTCGGTCAGCTGCTCGACCGGCTGCCAGCTCTGCTCCGGCCAGCCGCCGAGCGTGATCTCGCCGCCGGTGACCATCGCGGCGGCGAAGAACGGCAGGGCCCCGGAGAGATCCGGCTCGATCACCCAGGTGCGGCCGCTCAGCGGGCCGGGCTCGACCACCCACACGTCGGCCACGCTCTCGTCGACCACGGCGCCGGCCGCGCGCAGCATGTGCGTGGTCATCCTGAGGTGCGGGGCGGACGGGACCGGTGGGCCCGCGTGCCGCAGGGTCAGCCCCTTGGCGAACCGGGCCGCGGAGAGCAGCAGCCCGGAGACGAACTGGCTGGACCCGGACGCGTCGACCACCGCCTCGCCGCCCTCGACCAGGCCGGTGCCGTGCACGGTGAGCGGCAGCCCGCCGGTCGGCGACGCCTCCAGCCGGACCCCGAGCGCGCGCAGCACGTCCAGGATCGGGCCCATCGGACGCTTGCGCGCGTGCGGGTCGCCGTCGAACTCGACCGTGCCCTCGGCCAGTGCGGCGACCGGCGGCAGGAAGCGCATGATCGTGCCGGCCAGCCCCACGTCCACCGTCGCCGGGCCGCTCAGCGGGCCGGGCTCGACCACCCAGCGGTCGTCGGCCGAGGTGTCCACGGCGACGCCGAGCGCGCGCAGGCCGGCCGACATCAGCGTGGTGTCCCGCGCCCGCAGCGGCGCCTCGATCACGGACGGGCCGTCGGCCAGCGCGGCGAGGACCAGCGCGCGGGCGGTCATCGACTTCGAGCCGGGCAGCCGCACGGTCGCGGTGACCGGACCGGTGGCGGACGGGGCGGGCCAGGGACGGGGTTCAGCAGCCATGGTCGCCATTCTGCCGGTGGGCCCCGACATTTCCGTCATCGCATTCCCGGGTCCCGGGACGGGGCCGCGCAATCATGACCTGTGCACGTTCCACCGCGACCATTTCGCCGGTGTCCGGTGCCCCCTGCCACCGTTTCCACCGGCGTAGGCTGCAGGCCATGTGCGGGCGGTACGCGACGACGCGGAGCAACGCGGATCTCAGCCAGTTCTTCGAAGCGGTCGACGTGACCGCGGAGCTGCCGCCGAGCTGGAACGTCGCGCCCACCCACCCGGTCCCGGTGATCCGGGAGTCGGTCACCCACGCCGCCCGGGTGCTGGACACCGCGCGCTGGGGCCTGGTCCCGCCGTGGGCCGCCGACCTGCGGCAGGGCGCGCGGATGATCAACGCGCGGGCCGAGACGGTGGCCGGTTCGAAGGCGTTCGCCTCGTCCTTCGCCAAGCGTCGCTGCCTGGTCCCGGCCGACGGCTGGTTCGAGTGGGTCCGGGACGGCAAGGCCAAGCAGGCGGTCTACCTGACCCCGGCCGGCGGGACCCCGCTGGCCTTCGCCGGGATCTGGTCGGCGTGGGGCAAGGAATCCGTGCTGACCTGCAGTGTCATCACTACCGCGGCGCTCGGTGACCTGGCCCGGGTGCACGAGCGGATGCCGCTGATCCTGCCGCCCGAGCGCTGGTCCGACTGGCTGGCCGGGGGCGGCGACCCTGAGCCGCTGCTGCGACCGCTCGACCCGGGCACATTGGCGTCGATCGAGGTGCGCCCGGTCGGTCCGGCGGTGGGCAATGTCCGCAACAACGGTCCGGAGTTGCTGGCACCTCCCGTAGAGGTAACGCTTTTCTGAACTCCGGTAGATCAACGAAGTTCTTTGTCGGAGTATGCGCGGATTCTGTATCGACAACTTTGTTTCAAGATAGATCACCCCCTTGTTCTGATCTTGTACGGTGCGGTACAAACCAGCGCCGGAGTGGTGCCGATCCGTAAGGTGCGGGATGGCCACCACAGCACTTCCGGTCCCACGGGGGAGGTGGGCTGATGACACGAGCACGCATGCCGCGTCCGCACGAGGTGGCCATCGCGCGACGCGACCCGCGGTTGCTCGACGCAATTGCGCAACGCCGTACCGATGAGGCCTGGCGGACCCGAGGGGCCTGCCGGACCGTCGATCCGGAGACGTTCTTCCCGGCGCCCAACGAGCCGTCCGCCGGAGCCGTCGCGCTCTGCGGCACGTGCCCGGTGCAGGGGCCATGCCTGGCCTGGGCGCTGCAGGTCGGGGACTGTCACGGGGTCTGGGGCGGCACCACGCCCCGCGAGCGGCGGGCCATGCTGGTGGCCTGGCGTGAACGGGTGCAGCCGAACGGCGATGCGGTCGAGGACGATTCCAGGGACGAGGCGGAGCGCCGCTTCCTGACGCTGGAGCCGGTCAGCCGCTGATAGAAACGGAGCCTGTGAGCAGCTCCGAGAAAATCGTCGAGACACCGCGCGGGCCGGCCCGAGTCCGGATCACCGAACCGGCCGGCCCGTCGCGCAGCCAGCTCTTCCTGGGCCACGGCGCCGGCGGCGGCGTCGACGCGCCCGACCTGGTGGCGGTGCACGACGCCGCGGTCGCGGCCGGGGTCCGGGTCGTGCTGGTCACCCAGCCGTACCGGGTGGCCGGTCGACGGGCGCCCGCCCCGGCCGGCCAGCTCGACGAGGCCTGGACGACGGTGGTGCGCGCCCTGGCCGTACGGGAAAAGCCGTTGATCCTGGGTGGCAGGTCGAGTGGCGCCCGGGTCGCGTCGCGGACCGCGCCCACGCTGGACGCCGCGGGTGTCCTGGCCCTGGCCTTTCCGCTGCACCCGCCGGGCCGGCCGGAGAAGTCGCGGGCGTCCGAGCTGCCGGCGGGCATCCCGACGCTGGTGGTGAACGGGGATCGCGACCCGTTCGGGGTACCCGGCGCGGGTGGTTCCGTCGAGGTGGTCGTGCGACCCGGCGCCGTGCACGACCTGAAGCGGGACCTTCCCGGCACTGTCGATTCAGTGATCGAGTGGCTCCGCCTCCACGGCTGGGCGCACTGACGGTCGCATCGCGCCCGCCGCTGTCGAGGGGGCCGGGAACGACTGGCGCAGCGAGGTCGTCGCCGGCCCTCTCGTCACCGGCCTCCCGGGGCGCGATGCCGCCGAACGGGGTGAGGCCATGAGCACAGCGGAATTCTGAGCGTGGGTGCAGCGTTGCAGAACCCGGATGAACAGTCATCGGAAGGGGTTTCTGCAGTGCGTGCGGTAAAGCAGCACGAACGCCGGGAGACGACTCGGGCCCGGGAACTTCTGGGCTCCCCGGAGTGGCCGGCCGTCGCGCCGGCGGGCCCCGTTTCGGCGGTGAGCGTGAGCACACCGGTTTTCGAGAGCGTGACTGGGGCACTACCCGTATCCTCGGCGGGGCGGTCGAGGGGGGAGTCCAGGGTGGCCCAGAAAGAGCGTGTCGACGAGCGACGCGAGCGCTTCGAGCGTGATGCGCTCCCGTTCGTGGATCAGCTGTATGCCGCTGGTCTGCGGATGACCCGTAACCCGGCTGACGCCGAGGACCTGGTGCAGGAGACGTTCCTCAAGGCGTTCTCCGCGTTCCACCAGTTCGAAGAGGGTACGAACCTCAAGGCCTGGCTGTACCGGATCCTGACGAACACGTACATCAACTCGTACCGGCGCAAGCAGCGGCAGCCCGTGCAGGCGCCCACCGAGGAGATCACCGACTGGCAGCTGGCCTCCAGCGAGTCGCACACCTCGTCGGGCCTGCGCTCGGCCGAGATGGAGGCGCTCGACCGCCTGCCGGACAGCGACATCAAGGAAGCGCTGCAGTCCCTGCCGGAGGACTTCCGGCTCGCCGTCTACCTCGCCGATGTCGAGGGTTTCTCGTACAAGGAGATCGCCGACATCATGGGCACGCCGATCGGCACCGTCATGTCGCGCCTGCACCGCGGGCGGCGCAACCTGCGCAACCTGCTCGAGGGGTACGCCGCCGACCGCGGCATCACCCGGGCCGCGACCGAGCCGCAGGAGGCGTGACCCGATGTCGAGCGCCGAGAGCGAACACGAGACCGATTGCAGCATCGTGCTCAGCGAGGTGTATCTCTACCTCGACCTGGAGTGCAGCGAGGACCGCCGGCACCTGATCCAGAAACACCTGGAGGAGTGCACCGACTGCGTCCGCGAGTTCGGCATCGAGACCGAGGTGAAAGCCCTGGTCGGCCGCTGCTGCGGGGACGAACGGGCGCCGTCCGAGCTGCGCGAGCGGCTCCGGCGGAAGCTGGGACAACTGGACGCGTCATGAAGAAAGGGCCGGCGGATGCCGGCCCTTTCTCGTGGTCTCGAACCGCCACCACAGCGCACCTCGCCCGCTGTCGTCGAGGGTGCCGAGAACGACTAGCGAAGCGAGGTCGTTCTCGGTGCCCTCGACAACAGCCCGAAGGGCGAGGTGCCCGCCGAGCGGAGCGAGGCCATGTTACGAGTTGGGGCGCTTGCCGTGGTTCGCGCCGCTCTTCTTACGGGCCTTCTTCTTACGAGCCTTCTTGGCCATAAAGGGCCTCCTTCCTCACGCTTGCTCAGTCGCCGATCGTAGTGGGCGCTTCCGGCGGCCCGGGACTCACCCGCGCGAGATCCGTGATTTGATGACGTTCTCTGGACCGCGAGGAGGGATCGGAATGGCCGAAGAAGTCCGTGCCGAGATGGTGGCCAACGTGTGGAAGGTCGTGGCCGGGGTGGGCCAGGCCGTGGCCGAGGGCGACACGCTGGTGATCCTGGAATCCATGAAGATGGAGATCCCGGTGATCGCCGAGTCCGACGGGACCGTCGATCAGCTGGCCGTCCACGAGGGCGATGTCGTCCAGGAGGGTGACCTGATCGCCGTCATCGGCTGATCCCTACCGCTTGAGCCAGCGCAGCAGGTACGACCGGCTGCGCTGGCGCGGGACGACCGGGACCCGGACCGTGACCGCGGCCAGCTCCCGGGTCGGCCGGTCCAGCTGCGGCGCGGCCAGGGCCAGCTCGGCGACCGCCCGCGCGTGCGGCCCGCCGGCCGTCTCGGTGAACCGCCCGGCCACCACGGCCGCCACGTCGGCCCGGGCCGACGGATCCACCCAGGCGTAGGTGATCAGCGCGAACAACGCGGCCTGGGTGACCCGGTCCACGCCGCCGTCGAGCAGGCCGAGCAGCAGGCGCCGGCGGCCGGAGTCCAGCCACGGCTCCTCCGACCCGTGGTGCAGCAGGCCCAGGCAGGCCCAGATCTCCGCCGCCCCCGGGTGCTCGGCGCCGGTCACCGCGGGATGGCCGAGCAGGGCGAGCAACTCCCACGGCTCGACCAGCACCAGGCTGAGCGCCCGGTCGTACGCCGCCGGCGGGTGCGGCCACTCGGCCGACGCGACCCGCAGCAACCGGGCCACCGCGTCCTCGGACGGCTCGGCGTTGACCGTTGCCCGGCCGGCCGCCAGCCGGGACAGGCCGGCCGGCGTGCCGCTGAGCCAGGCGGTGTCCCGGCAGCACTCGTCCAGGTCGGTGTGCTCGTGCGTGTCGTCCGGATGGTCGCGGACGAAGTCGGCGAGCGCGACCAGGTGCGCCACGTCGCCGTCGGCCCGGAACCGCAGCCGGTGCGCGGTGTGCACCACGCAGTCGAACCGCGGGTCACGTTCCAGGGCACGGTCGGTCCAGTTCAGCGCCTCCTCCAGCCGGCCCAGGTCGGCCAGGGTGGCGGCGACGTCGGCGTAGACCGAGAGGTCGTCCGGGTCGTACATGACGGCGCGACGCAGGGCGGCCAGCGCCTCCGGGATCCGGCCGGCGCTGCGGAACGCGTACCCCAGCCAGATCTCGCCCAGCTTGGAGGGGCGGGACCGCGCACCCCGGGTCGCCCAGTCGATCGCGAGGCGGGCCTCGCCGACCCGGCGGGCCAGCGCCGACCCCGCGCCGAGCAGCATCGCGTGCTCGCCGTGGGCGTCGACGGCGTGCCGGACCACGGTCAGGTACGGCCGCAGGGACGCGGCCGCGGCCTTCGGCGCCGGGTCACCGACCGCCGTGCAGAGCCGCATCAGCGTGCGGGCCAGTGCGTCCGGGTCGATCCGGCCGCCGAGCACCGGGTCGCTCACCCAGGGCACGCCGGCCCAGTTCACCCCGGGGGTGTGCCCGCTGGCCGCGGCGAGCAGCGGCAGCGCGTCCTCCGGGCGCCCGGCCGCGGCGAGCAGGTGGGCGTGCGCGGCCACCCGGCCGGCCGGGGCGTGCGGCTCCAGCGGGAAGAGGTCGAGCGCGCGCTCGGCGTCCGCCGCCAACCGGCTGAGCAGCTCGTGGATCTCCGGCAGGGTGGGTGCGTGGGGCAGGGCCACGGCCAGGTGACGAGCGGCCTGGTCCAGCTCGCCGCGGTCGAGCGCGGCGCGGGCCAGGGCGAGGTCGTGGGTGAGCTGGGGGTGGGCGTCCACGAGTGAAGACAGTACGGCCCCCGAGCCAATCTGTCAGGCCTCGTGTTTGCGCAGTAGTGCTCGAAAGATTGACGTACTAAGCTTTTTCTTGCAAGACTGCGCATCGATTGCGCGATTACTGCTCATCTGGGGAGGATGACGTGACAGAGCGAGGCCACGGGATGGCAGCGGACATTGCGGAACAGCCGGCGGGTTTCGCCCGTCTGCTGGAAGGCCCGCACGCGGACGCGATCGCCGGTGTCGCCGCCGAGATCGCGGCCCGCCGCCCCCGGAACGTGTTGTTCGTCGGCCGGGGCACCTCCGACCACGCGGCGCTCTACGGGGCGTACCTGATCGAGATCCGGCTCGGCCTCCCGGTGGCCAGCGCCTCGCCGAGCGCGATCACGCTCTACGGCGCCCGCCCCGACTTCACCGGCACGCTCGTCGTCGGCGTCAGCCAGAGCGGCGGCTCACCCGACCTGACCGGGGTCCTCTCCGCCGCGCGGGAGACCGGCGCGCTGACCCTCGCGGTCACCAACAACCCGGAGTCGACGCTGGCGAAAGCGGCCGAGCTGTCGATCGACGTGGCGGCCGGGCACGAGCGGGCGGTCGCGGCGACCAAGTCGTACACCGCCGAGCTGCTGGCGCTGCTGCTGCTGGTCGAGGGCATCCGGGCCGGCGACGGGCGGCTGCCGGAGGCCGAGCGGGCCGCGCTGGCCGAGCTGCCGGGCCTGGCCGAGACCGTGCTCGCCGACCGGACCGCCGACGAGATCGCCCAGCGCTACCGGTTCGCCCCGCACATCGTCACGACCGGGCGGGGGTATGCGTATCCGACCGCGCGGGAGGCCGCGCTGAAGCTGATGGAGACGTCCTACGTGCCGACGCTGGCGTTCTCCGGCGCCGACCTGCTGCACGGCCCGCTCGCGATGACCGGCACCGACGTGCCGGTGCTGGCCGTGGTCGGCAACGGCCCCGGCGGCCGGTCGATGGGTGACGTGCTCACCCGGCTGCGGGAGCGCAACGCCGACGTGCTGACCGTCGGCCCCGAGGGGCGGCTGGTCGTCCCGGCCGTCGACGAGCGGTACAGCCCGCTGCTCGACATCCTGCCGCTGCAGAAGCTCGCGCTCGCGCTCGCGCTGGCCAAGGGCGAGGACCCGGACGCGCCGCGCGGTCTGAAGAAGGTCACCAGCACCCTCTGATCGGAAACATCTCCGTGGCAGGCTTGGACTCGTGTCCACCCTGCGCGATCTCGTCGAGGAACACACCAACCTGGGTTCCGCCGACATCGACCACCTGCACCGGCTCGCCGGTGACTGGCAGCTGCTCTCCGACCTCTCCTTCGCCGACCTGCTCCTGTGGGTGCCGATCAAGGGAGAGAAGCCGCGCCGGTTCCTCTGCGTGGCGCAGGTGCGCCCGACCACGGCGCCGACGGCGTACCAGGACGACCAGGTGGGCAAGATCTTCGGCGGTCCCGAGGTGGCCCACCTGGACGTGGCCTTCACCCAGGAACGCATCTGGCGGGAGGGCGACCCGGTCTGGTACGGGGACACGCCCGCCCGCCACGAGGCCATCCCGGTGCGCCGCCGCGACGAGAACGATCACGAGGAGGGCTACAGCGAGGTGATCGCGGTGATCGGCCGCGACACCAACCTGAGCACCGCGCGTACCCCCAGCCAGCTCGAGCTGAACTATCTGACCACCGCGGACGACCTGGCCCAGATGGTCGCCGACGGCACGTTCCCGCCCGCCCGCCAGCCCGGGGAGATGACCACCTCGGCGCCCCGCGTCGGCGACGGCCTGATCCGGCTCGACGCGTCCGGCAAGGTCACCTACGCCAGCCCGAACGCGCAGTCGGCCTACCGCCGGCTCGGCTTCAACGCGCACCTGGTCGGCGAGGAACTGGCCCACCTCTCCAGCCGGCTGGCCGCCGACCCGCTGGAGGGCAACGACGTCGCCGAGCGGATCCGGTCCGCGTTGCGCGGCGAGTTCCCGCCGCGGATGGAGTTCGACGCCCGCGGCGCGACCGTGCTCACCCGGTCGCTGCCGCTGCTGCCGGCCGGCGTGCCGATCGGCGGGCTGGTGCTGGTCCGAGACGTGACCGAGGTCCGCCGGCGGGACCGCGCGCTGATGACCAAGGACGCGACCATCCGGGAGATCCACCACCGGGTGAAGAACAACCTGCAGACCGTGGCCGCGCTGCTGCGCCTGCAGGCGCGCCGGGTCGACGCGCCCGAGGCCCGGATGGCGCTGGAGGAGTCGGTGCGCCGGGTCGCCTCGATCGCGCTGGTCCACGAGACCCTCTCGATGTCCAGCGACGAGGCGGTCGAGTTCGACGGGATCGTCGACCGGGTCGCCACGGCCGCCACCGAGGTCGCTTCAACCAGTTTCCCGGTACGGATGAGGCGGGAGGGCACGTTCGGGATACTGCCCGCCGAGATCGCCACGTCGCTGGTCATGGTGCTGAACGAGTTGCTGATCAACGCGGTCGAGCACGGCTTCGGCACCCCCGAGGGTGAGGACGAGGACGAGGCGGTCGCTCCGGAGCAGGGGGCCGAGGTCGTCGTCTCCGCCCACAAGTTCCGCAAGCAGTTGCACGTGACGGTGGCCGACAACGGGCGCGGGCTGCCGGAGGGTTTCCGGCCGGACGCGGGCGGGCGGCTCGGGCTGCAGATCGTGCGTGCGCTCGCCACGGGAGAACTGCGGGGCAGCATCGAGCTGCGCAACCGGGCCGGCGGGGGTACCGAGGCCGTGCTGGTGGTGCCGCTCGGCAAGCGCTGAGCGACGCGGCCCCGGCCGGGGGGGGGGGGGGGGGGGGGGGGGCCGGGGGCGCCCCGGGGGGGGGCGGGGGGGCCCCCGGGGGGGGGGGGGGCGGGGGGGGGGGGGGGGGGTGGGTGGGGGGCGGCGCCCCCCAGAGT
>NZ_JBIRWQ010000003.1:392953-545076 GCF_044388125.1 Actinoplanes sp. NPDC020271 | reverse complement strand
CCCGGCCCGCGGGCCCCCCCCCCCCCCCCACCCCCCCCGCCCCCCCGCCCCCCCCCCCCCGCCCCCACCCCCCCCCCCCCCCCCGGGCGGCCCCGGCCCCCCCGCCCCCCCCCCCCCCCCCCCCGGAACCCGGCGGTGCGCTGCGGCCCGGTGTGGATCTCGGTCGATGGCTGAGGGCACCCTACCTGCGATGTCACGTTTTTGTAACAGCAGTAGGAGAACTCCGCCAAGTGCCGTGGGACACACTCCCGAAATCTGGACCTCACTGGCCCACATTCGGTTCACGTGAGAGGCTTACCGGCATGACCGCTGCAATTGACCGCCGCTTCGTGGCCCGCCGCCACGTCGACTACGGCCGTGTCTTCAGCGCGATGTGTCCGGCTTCCTGACGCCGCCCCCCTTTATTCCGGGCGCGGACGACAAGCCGGCCCTCTCCCGACGCTGAAGTCGCGGAGCCTCCACCAGGCCGCGATTGTCCTCCGGTGCCCACGAAACCCGGAGGACCGCCGCCATGGCGCCCAGCAACACTCCCGCAACGCCGACCGCTCGCCCCCGTAAGGCGCGCGGCGAGGGTCAGTGGGCGCTCGGACACCGCGAGCCGCTCAACCCGAACGAGCGCAGCAAGAAGGACGACAACCCGCTCAACGTCCGGGCGCGCATCGAGAACATCTACGCCCACCGGGGCTTCGCCTCCATCGACCCCGCCGACCTGCGTGGCCGTTTCCGCTGGTGGGGGCTCTACACCCAGCGCAAGGCCGGGATCGACGGCGGCCGCACCGCGGTGCTGGAGCCGGAAGAGCTCGAGGACGAGTACTTCATGCTCCGCGTCCGCATCGACGGCGGCGCGCTCAACCTGGCCCAGCTGCGCACGATCGCGCAGATCTCCACCGAGTTCGCCCGCGACAGCGCGGACATCACCGACCGGCAGAACATCCAACTGCACTGGGTGCGCGTCGAGGACGTGCCGGAGATCTGGCGCCGCCTCGAAGCGGTCGGCCTGCAGACCACCGAGGCGTGCGGTGACTGTCCCCGCGTCGTCCTCGGCAGCCCGGTCGCCGGCATCTCGGTCGACGAGGTGATCGACGCGACCCCGGCGATCGACGAGATCCTCGCGCGGTACATCGGCGACCCGGCGTACTCGAACCTGCCCCGCAAGTTCAAGACCGTCATCTCCTGGCTGGCCGACGGGCCGTACCTGGCCAACGACGTCTCCTTCGTCGGCTCGGTCCACCCGGACCACGGCCCCGGCTTCGACCTCTGGGTCGGCGGCGGCCTCTCCACCAACCCGCGGCTGGCCGAGCGCCTCGGCGTGTGGGTGCCGCTGGCCGAGATCCCGGACGTCTGGGAAGGCGTCGTCGGGATCTTCCGCGACTACGGCTACCGCCGGCTGCGGCACCGCGCCCGCCTGAAGTTCCTGCTGGCCGACTGGGGCGTGGAGAAGTTCCGCGAGGTCCTGGAGAAGGAGTACCTCGGTCGCGCGCTGATCGACGGTCCCGCCCCGGACCTGCCGGAGAAGCCGATCGACCACATCGGCGTGCACAAGCAGAACGACGGGCGCAACTACGTCGGCGCGGCCCCGATCGTGGGCCGGTCCTCCGGCAAGCAGCTCAGCGACCTGGCCGACCTGGCCGAGCAGCACGGGTCGGACCGGGTGCGGCTCACGGCGTACCAGAAATTGCTGGTTCTTGATGTTGCCGATGACCAGGTGGAATCGCTGATCACGGGACTGCGGGGGATCGGCCTGGAGGCGCGGCCCTCGGCGTGGCGGCGCGGCACGATGGCCTGCACCGGCATCGAGTACTGCAAGCTCGCGATCGTCGAGACCAAGGCCCGCGGCGAGGAACTGGTCGCGCGCCTCGAAGAGCGGCTCAAGGACTTCGACGCTGACATCTCGGTACACATCAACGGCTGCCCGAACGCCTGCGCCCGCACCCAGGTCGCCGACATCGGGCTCAAGGGTCAGCTCATGCTCAACTCGCACGGCGAGCAGGTCGAGGGCTTCCAGATCCACCTCGGTGGCGCTCTCGGCATGGCCAAGGGTGAGACCGCCGGCTTCGGCCGGAAGCTGCGCGGCCTCAAGGCCACCGCAGAAGAGCTTCCCGAGTACGTCGAACGGGTCGCTCGCAACTACCTCGACGGACGTTCCGACGGTGAGACGTTCGCCAACTGGGTGATGCGGGCGGAAGAGGCGCTTCTCAAATGAGCGACGCCCGATCCGCCCCGCTCTACTGCCCTTACTGCGGTGAAGAGGACCTCCGCCCCAACGAGTCCTCGCACGGCGCCTGGGAGTGCCACTCCTGCGCCCGAGTCTTCACGGTCAAGTTCAACGGGTTGTTGCCGTCCAAGGGAGCTAATCGATGAGCATCCTCAACGCCGCCGGCCTGGGCCTGATCAACCTGGGCGCGGCCCCCGCCGCCGCCCCCGCTGACCCCGCCCGCCGCAGCCCCGAGGAACTGCGGGAGCTGGCCCTCGCGGCGGCCCGCGACCTCGAGGGCCGCCCCGCCGAGGAGATCGCCAAGTGGGCGACCGACACCTTCGGCGCGCGGTTCTGCGTCACCAGCTCGATGGCCGACGCCGTGGTCGCGCACATCTTCTCCCGCGTCGCACCCGGCGTGGACGTGGTCTTCCTCGACACCGGCCTGCACTTCCCGGAAACCCTCAAGGTCCGGGACACGGTCGCCGCCACCATGAACGTCAACGTCCGCTCGATCCGCCCGCGGATGACGGTCGGCCGGCAGGACGCCGAATACGGGCCGCGGCTCTTCGCCCGCAGCCCCGACGAGTGCTGCTTCATGCGCAAGGTCGAACCACTGGAGCGCGCCCTCGCCGAATACGACTCCTGGGCCACCGGCCTGCGCCGCGACGAATCGCCGACCCGCGCCAACACGCCGGTCGTCGCCTTCGACGCCAAGAAGGGCAAAGTCAAGGTCAATCCGATCGCGGCGTGGACCCAGGCGGACGTGGACCGCTACATCAGCCGGTGGAACGTGCCGGTGAACGAGCTGTTCAAGAAGGGGTACGGGTCGATCGGCTGCTGGCCGTGCACCCGGCGCACCAAAGCCGGGGAAGACCCGCGCGCCGGCCGCTGGGCCATGTTCGAGAAGACCGAATGCGGTCTGCACGTCTGACCCCGGCCCGCCCCGCCGTGGTCCTCGTGGCCCACGGCAGCCGGGACCCGCGGGCAGCCGCGTCGACCGAGGCGCTCGCCCGGGCGGTACGGAAGGCACGGCCCGAGTGGCTGGTCCGGGCCGCGTACCTGGACCATGCCGGGCCGCGGCCGCTGGACGTACTGGCCGCAGCCGGGCGTCGGCGCGCGGTGCTGGTGCCTTTGCTGCTGACCGCGGCGTACCACGGACGGGTGGATCTGCCCGCGGTCGTCGACGCGGCAGCCGAACTGCCGGTGGACGTGGTGCTGGCCGACGTACTCGGGCAGGGGACGCCGCGGCTGCTGCTGGACGCGCTCGTGCGGCGGCTTCCGGTGGAAGAGTTCGACGCGGTGGTGCTCGCCGCGGCGGGAACCCGGGTCGCGGCCGCGCGGAAGACCGTGGAACAGGCTGCGGTGGCGCTCGGAGAACGGCTCGGGAGGCCGGCCGCGGTGTCGTACTCGTCCGGGGTGGGGCCGCGGGCCGGGGACGCTGTGCGGGCACTACGGGAAGGTGGGGCGCGGCGGGTTGCGGTGGCCGGGTACTTCCTGGCGCCCGGGCTGCTGTACGACCTGGCGGTGGAGTCGGCGGTGGAAGCCGGAGCGGTGGGGGTGGCTGAACCGCTCGGCGATGCGCCGGAGTTGGTCGGGCTGATCGCGGCTCGGGTGGCGGCCGCCGGAGTGCGCGCGCTAGCCGCCGCCTGAAACCACCCGGCCGGCAGCCACCCCGCCGCCGGTCGCCGTGCGGGCGTGCGGGCCTGCGTCGCGGCATGAAACCGCTCGGCTCACCGTCGCCGGGGCGGGGGAGTGCCGTGCCGGAACTCGTCGTGGATTGAAGGTGCCGGGCTCGCGGGTTGCGGGGGCGCCGGGGTTCGCTGCGGCGTGAAGCTGCCCGAGGGGTGTCTCGGGCCTGCGGAAGGACCTCTGGCGCCCAGCCGGGCCGGGCAGCTGGCTGTGGGAGGCGCTTGCGCGGCTGGAACCGACCAACACAACCCACCCACCCCACTGGGGGAAGCCCCGCTGACCATTGTCGCGTGAAATCGGGTCTGCTCGCCGCCGCCCTGTGGACAACCCGCCAGTGTGGACAACCGGCAACCGCCCTCAGCGCCCCCGCGGACCGCCGATCCACCCGCACCGGAGGTATCGACACCGCACCGTCCACATCCGATCAGCAGAGCCCATCTCCGTCGATCGGTCACGCAAAGTGATGATCACTCTGCGCTATGCGACAAGGGGAGCCGGGAATAGATCATCTACAACGGAGTGTGCCGGAGTGACGACGGAAACCGATCGATCGCCAATTTCGAGATCATTTCGGGAGTGCGGGCAAACGTACGGTGATCGAATTGACGCTCAGCGGAATGGGAGCTGTGGGTAAGCGAACCGAAACAGCAAGACGCCCCGGTGCCGTTCCGGCCCGGGGCGCAAATGCTGTGCGGGGGATTGATTCAGGCAGTGGGGGCGGAGACCCGAAGGCCGCCACGACGCTTGACCGCGCGCCGTTCGTCTTCGCTCATTCCGCCCCATACGCCGGCGTCCTGACCGGACTCGAGCGCCCACTGAAGGCAAGACTCGGTCACAGGGCACCGCCGGCACACGGCCTTGGCCTGCTCGACCTGCAGGAGCGCGGGGCCGGACGTCCCGATCGGGAAGAACAGCTCCGGGTCCTCGTCGCGGCAGATCGCATCGTGACGCCAGTCCATGGCGGCAAACTCCTTGTTTCGGATGGGGTAATGAAAACAGTGCTGTTTACCTATATGCATGCGCCCGCAGTGCCGACGGGTTGTACCCGTACACTCACCGGAGCGTCAGCAAGCCTTTGTGTTTGGTAGCCGTTCTGCGCTTCTTGTTTAGGAACGCGCACAAGCCGCTACCGGTTACTTCTTATCGCTTGTGAATGCTTTCACGAACTCTCGCGATGTCAAGGGTAGCGCTGGAAGTTTCTTCCAGCGGGTGAGCTGCCTCACGCACCCTTATGTCCGGTTCTGCTGCTGTTGCCAGAGCCGGTTGACGAACGCTCCCATCAATGTAGTACGGTCTCGCCCACTTCGCCGACCTTTTGCCCGTGTTTCTGTAACGGATCGTGAGCACGTCCCGAAAGACGTACCCCGAAGTCAGCAGATCACACGCAGCGCTGATGGGACGGACACGAAGTGCACCTTCTGCCGCTCGCCGAGATAGTCCCCGTCCAGCTGGAACGCCTGGGGTCGGGACGCGATCACGGTGAACTCGGCAAGGTCGTGCAGACGAACTACTTGTTTACCGTGTGGATCACCGGATCGCCACGCGACTTGTGTCACCGTCTTCGCTGTTGCGTAAATCTTGAGTTTGCGCAGGGCCAGCACGTCGAGCCCGAGATCGAACGAAGCGTCCGGATTCGGGTCCATCGGACGGTCACCGGCGTACGTCCATGGGGCCGTGTTCTGGATGATCACCGTGCTCAGCCCGGTCTCCGGCAGCTCACCCGGACGCTCCAGGGCCATCGGCGGATCGGACCGCTTGATGCCGGTGAAGAGCTGGCCGACCATCGACCGCAGGTAGAGACCCGGCGTCGACGTCCGGCCGCGCAGCCGGGCCTGCTCGACCCGGCGGATCACTGCGGCGTCCAGGCCGAGGCCGGCGGCGAAGGTGAAGAAGCGATCATCGGCGCGACCGAGATTGATCACCCGGTGCCGGCCGTCGCGGAGGCCGTCCAGGATCACGCTCGTCCCGTCCACCCAGTCGCGGGGGAGTCCGAGCGCGCGGGCGAAGACGTTGGTGGAACCGCCGGGGACCACGGCGAGCGCCGGCAGCCGGTACGCGGACGGACCGGTCAGCCCGGCGAGCGTGCCCGGCGCGGTCATCAACCCGTTCACCGCCTCGTTCACGGTGCCGTCGCCGCCGAGTGTGACCACCACGTCGATGCCGCTCTCGGCCGCGTCGCGGGCCAGTGTGGTCGCGTGCCCGCGACGCTCGGTGTAGCGCACCGTCAGGTCGACGGCGCTCTCCAGCGCGCGGACCAGAACATCCCGGCTGCGCTCGGTGGTCGCCGTCGCACGAGGGTTGACCACCAGCAACGCACGCATGGGCGGCACCTTACCCGGCCGAACCGGTTCCGGCTGTCGGTATGGTGCAGCCGTGACCGGTGAGAATCCCGTGACTTCGACCTCGGCGCCCCTCGACTGGGGGGTTCGGCTGCTCCATCTGCAAAGCGTGGGGATGGCCGGGCTCACGGCGTACCTGATTGTCCTGGATCTGACCAGTTCTACGGCGAACCTCGGCGTGGCGGCCTCCTTGACCGTGATGGCGGCCCTGGCCGCCGTGGTGATCTTCCTGGTCGCCCGCGCGCTGGGCCGGCGCAAGGTGCGCGCTCGTGGCCCGGCCGTCGTGATCCAGCTGTTCCTGCTGGCCACCGGCGGTTTCCTGGTCCAGGTCGGGCCGCTCTGGCTGGGCGTCGTGCTGCTGGTTCTGGCCGCGGTCACCGCCGTGCTGGTGCTCCTCCCGCAGAGTGGTCGGGCGTTGGGTGTCGATTAGCTGGTTCGGTGTGGCCGATCAGGGCCTAACCTGGACGAGTGACCGGCTCAACGGTGCGCCCGCCCGCCTATCAGCAACTGGCGGACGAGTTACGTGCGGAGATTACTTCGGGACGGCTGCAGCCTGGTGAAAGGCTGCCGCCCGAGCCGGAGTTGTGCGTCAAGATCGGCGTCAGTCGCAGCACGGTGCGCGAGGCGTTACGCCTGCTCGCCAGCCAGCATCTGATCGTCACCACCCGCGGGGTGACCGGCGGGAGTTTCGTCGCGCACCCGGATGCCGGGCAGCTCGCCGATGGGCTCTCGACCGGGTTTGCGCTGCTCACGCACTCGGCCGGGGTCGGTCTCGCCGACCTGCTCGAGCTGCGGCGGGCACTCGAGGTGCCGGCGGCCGGGCTCGCTGCGGGCCGCCGCGCCGAAGCGCATCTCGCGGAGCTGCGCGCGGCGTTCTTCGACCCGGTGATCGACGACTTCGACACGATGCTGTCGGCGCATTCGGCGTTCCACCGAGTGATCGCCAAGGCGACCGGGAATCCGCTGTTCGAGCTGGTCGGGCGGCCGCTTTACCAGGCCTCCTACGGTGAGGAGGTGGTCGCGCACCTGCCGCCGGAATACTGGACGCGGATCGACGCGGATCACCGGGAACTGGTGGATCACCTGGTGGCCCAGGACGCCGACGCGGCGCGACTGGCCGCCGCCCGGCACCTGGACTACATCGCGGTCGCCGCGGGCACGCCCGCCACGGCGGAAGTCGTGACCTAGGCCTTAGTACTCCGTGCGGCGCGTGAGCAGGCGGATCGTCGCGGACTCACCGTTCGCCTCGGCGGAGGCGGACGTGGTCAGCGCGGTCAGCACCTTCCAGGCGAAGGACGACTCGGAGGGCAGCCGGGCCCCGCGCACCGTGGAGACGGTGACCTCGACGGTCAGTGCGTCGTCGGTGACCGCGAAGCGGCACTCCAGTTCCGCGCCGCGGGTCGCGATCGCCAGCAGCATGGCGCAGGCCTCGTCGACGGCGATGCGCAGATCCTCGATCTCGTCGAGGGCGAAGTGCAGGCGGGCCGCCAGGCCGGCGGTGGCCGTCCGGAGCACGCCGAGGTAACCACCGTCGGCGGGAACCGTCAGGAGTACGACGTCGTCTCCGACTTCCGGCTCCACGTGGGTCAGCTGGGTCACCCGCGACCTCCTCCTGTCGGTGGAGACTCTAATCGGTTACACCGAGTTACTGCAGAGGCCGGCGCACTCCCGCGAATGCGCCGGCCGGAGGCACTCAGGCCTGCTTGGTCTCCCAGAAGATCTTGGAGATCTCCTCGATCTTGGCGAGCAGCTGGTCAGCCACGGCGACGTCGACCGAGCCCTTGGCACCGGACGCGCCGGCCAGCTTGGTGGCCTCGTTGAAGAGCTGGTGCAGCTGCGGGTACTTCTCGAAGTGCGGAGCCTTGAAGTAGTCGGTCCACAGCACCCACAGGTGGTGCTTGACCAGCTCGGCGCGCTGCTCCTTGATCAGGATCGCCCGGGTGCGGAACTCGGGGTCCGTGTTCGCCGCGTACTTCTCGGCGATGGCCTTGACCGACTCGGCCTCGATCCGGGCCTGGGCCGGGTCGTAGACGCCACACGGCAGGTCGCAGTGGGCGCTGACCACGGTGCGAGGCATGAGGAAACGCGGAAGTCGCATCAGGACTCCTCCATAGAGTTTGCGATGATCCGGGAGTGACACTACCCCTTACATGCAGGGGCTAACGCGACGGAGGCTTGATGCCTTGAAGTGGCACTTACCACTGTTCGCCGTATTGGTGAGCGGCCCGTCGATGGTGCCCGCCCTGCGCCACGGCGACGCTCTGATCGTCCGTCGCGACGGCCGGGTAAGGACCGGTGACATCGTGGTCGCACGTTTCCGTTCCCGTCCCGGCCTGCTCGTCGTTAAGCGGGCAGTGCGGGAGCAGGACGACGGGTGGTGGATCGAAGGCGACAACGAGTTCGTCCGGGACGACTCACGGGCGTACGGGGTGGCAGATGTCATCGGGCGAGTGTTGTTTCGCTACTACCCCAGCCCAGGGCGGTTACGTTAGTCTCCAGTATCCCCAGCGCACACCCGCGCTGCGGTCGCTTTCCCGGGTGACCCCCGCATCGCACCGCCGCCTGGCGCATACTCGCGACCAGGTCGTGTCAGGTGCCACGTATCAATGTCGATGCCGTGTGGAGTTCACCGTGTCTTTCTTCAGTTTCGAGCTCGATCCTGCCCTTGCCGCCGATCCGGTCTTCGACCTGCACCGCCGGGGCAAGATGACGATGAGCGCGACCGTTCCCCTGGCCAGCCGGGACGACCTGTCCCTGGCGTACACCCCCGGTGTCGCCCGGGTCTGCGAGGCCATCGCCGAGGACGAGTCGCTCTACCCCGACTACACCTGGACGTCGAACACCGTCGCCGTCGTCACCGATGGTTCCGCGGTGCTCGGGCTGGGCAACATCGGACCCAAGGCCGCGATGCCCGTCATGGAGGGCAAGTCGGTCCTGTTCAAGCAGTTCGGCGGGGTCGACTCGATCCCGCTCTGCCTCGACACGCAGGACGTCGAGGGCATCATCGCCACGGTCAAGGCGATGGCACCGTCGTTCGGCGGGATCAACCTGGAGGACATCAGCGCGCCGCGCTGCTTCGAGATCGAGCGCCGGCTCGACGCCGAACTGGACATCCCGGTCTTCCACGACGACCAGCACGGCACCGCGGTCGTCACGCTCGCGGCGCTGCGCAATGCCGCCAAGCTGCTCGGACGTGACTTCGCCGACCTGCGCGTGGTCATCAGCGGGGCCGGCGCGGCCGGGGTCGCCATCACCAACACCCTGATCGCGGCCGGCGTCCAGGGCGCCAACGTGATCGTCGTCGACTCGCGCGGCATCATCCACGCCGAGCGCGGCGACCTGTCCGGGATGAAGGCCGAACTCGGCGCGGTCACCAACATCTCCGGCCGCACCGGTGGCATCGCCGAGGCGCTGATCGGCGCGGACGTCCTGGTCGGCGTCTCCGGCGGCAGCATCCCGGAGGAGGCCCTGGCCGGGATGGCGCCGGGCGCGATCATCTTCGCCCTGGCCAACCCGACGCCCGAGGTCCACCCGACGGTCGCCCACAAATACGCGGCGATCGTCGCCACCGGCCGCAGCGACTTCCCGAACCAGATCAACAACGTGCTCGCGTTCCCCGGCATCTTCCGCGGGGCCCTGGACGTCCGGGCCACGACGATCACCGACGCGATGAAGGTCGCCGCGGCCGACGCCATCGCGGCGATCGTCACCGACGACCTGCGTCCGGAAGCGATCGTCCCGTCGCCCCTCGACCCGCGGGTCGCTCCGGCGGTCGCCACCGCGGTCGCCGACGCCGCGATCCGTGACGGGGTGGCTCGTCGCACTCCGGCGCCGGCGCCGGCCCGCCAGCCCGCCTGACCAGCAGTTCCCGACGCGCCGCCCTGCCGTTCGGTGGGGCGGCGCGCTTTCTTCGAAGATCAACTTCAAGATCTTCATGTCCCCTCTCCGCTGTGGTCCCGATCGTCGCTCCCGCGGGGACCCTTCCGCCCTGAGCAGGGGCGCGGGGCGCCCCTGAACGCTCAGACCGCAAGGGCGACCTCCGTGGGTGGGCACGGTCAGGGCACCACACCGGTCGGCCCGCTCGTGTGGGTTCGCGGATCCTCCCCGCGTGGCGGTCACAGCACACAACCGGTCGGCTCGATCGAGGGGGTCCGCGAATCCTCCACGACGGCAGAAGCGGCGACGTCGATCGACGTGCGGCGCTGGGAGCCGCCGCCGACTAGGGTCGGATCATGCGCGCCGCCTACGCCTCCTCGACCCAGCCCGACGCGCCTCTGAGCGCCCTGACCGTCGGCGACCTGCCGTTCGACCCGCCGGAGGGCTGGGTGCCGGTCGAGGTCCGGGCCAGCTCCCTCAACCAGCACGACGTCTGGTCGCTGCGCGGGGTGGGCCTGCCCGCCGACCGGCTCCCGATGATCCTCGGCTGTGACGCGGCCGGCGTGACCCCGGCCGGCGATCCGGTCCTGGTGTACCCGGTGGTTCCGGACAAGGCCGACCCGCGGGGCTATTCGCTCTTCTCCGAACGGTTCCCGGGCACGCTCGCCGAGCGGGTCGCCGCCCCGCGGGAGAACCTGATCCCGATCCCCGACGGCGTCTCGTTCGCCGAGGCGGCGTGCCTGCCCACCGCCTGGCTGACGGCGTACCACATGCTCGTGACCCGGGGCCGCGCCGCCGACGCGGGTGCCGTTCTGGTCCAGGGCGCCGGCGGCGGGGTCGCCACCGCAGCCGTCGCGATCGGGGTCGCGCTCGGCAAGCGGGTCTACGCCACCAGCCGTGACCAGGCCAAACGCGAGCGGGCCACCGAGCTCGGCGCGGTCGCGGTGGAGCCCGGCGCACGCCTCCCGGAACGCGTCGACGTGGTGATCGAGTCCGTCGGCGAGCCCACCTTCGACCACTCGATGAAGTGCGCGGCCCCCGGCGCCCGCATCGTCGTCTGCGGCGCCACCGGCGGCCACCTGGCCCGGGTCGACCTGCGCCGGGTCTTCGCCATGCAGCTGGAGATCCTCGGCAGCAGCATGGGCACCCCCGCCGAACTCGCCGAACTCCTCCAGATGTGCGCCACCGGCCGGATCCGCCCGGTGATCGACTCCGAGTATCCGTTCGACGCGATCCCGGACGCCTTCGCCCGCCTCGCCTCGGGCGCCCTCTTCGGCAAGGTGGTAATCACCCACTGACGCCGCACACCCCGAGCCCAACTCGTTCCGGCTTCGCCGGCCGCCGGGAGTGCTCGCCCGCTCAGCCGGCGCGGCGGGCTGCTTCCGCCGGATCGAGCAGCCGGCGGCCGGGAGTGCTCGCCCGCTCAGGCGGCGCGGCGGGCTGCTTCCGCCGGATCGAGCAGCCGGCGGCCGGGAGTGCTCGCCCGCTCAGGCGGCCCGAAGGGCTGCTTCCGCCGGATCGAGCAGCCCCTCAGCGCCGGTCGGAGCCGTGCGGTGCTTGAGGGGCCGTGCTCGCGTGGATTCACAGCCGTGAGCGCCGGCTGAGGGCTCGCCGGGCGGGTCGCACATGAGGTCCGTCGGGGTGGGACGGGCTTGGCAGGAGGGTGCGTTATTTGGCTAGGGTCGGGCCCATGTCTGACAACAGCGTCGACCCGAGCGGGAACACCGAGGCGTTCCGGGCGTTCAGCCGGGAGCCGGAGGCCGAAACCGCGGCACCGTCCAAGCTGCCCTACATCATCATCGGCGGCGTGGTGGCGGCCGTGATCGTCATCGCCTTGATCGCCTGGCTCGCTCTGTAGGAACTCCGCGCACCGATCCGCCCGGCCCGCTGCCGTGGGCCGGGCGGCTTGATCCGGTCTAGAGCGAGAGAGCCCGCCGGGCCTCGTGGGCAATCTCCAGCTCCTCCTCGGTGGGGACCACGCACACCGTGACCGCGGCACCGTCCGGGGAGATGATCGAGGCGTTCTTGCGGTTGCGGGCCGGGTCCACCGAGATGCCCAGGGGCTCCAGGCCGGCCAGGGCGGCCAGCCGCACCTCCGGCGAGTTCTCCCCGACGCCGGCGGTGAAGGTGATCGCGTCCAGCCGGCCGAGCACGGCCAGGTAGGAGCCGACGTACTCCTTCAGCCGGCGGATGTAGACGTCGAACGCCAGGGTCGCGTCCGCGTCGCCGGCCGCGCGACGTTCCAGCACCTCGCGCATGTCGTTGGCACCGGCCAGGCCGGCCAGGCCGCCGTGCCGGGTCAGCGACTCCTCGATCTCGTCGAGCGGCAGCCCACCGGCCCGGTGCAGGTGGAAGATCAGGCTCGGGTCGATGTCGCCGGAGCGGGTGCCCATCACCAGGCCGCTGAGCGGGGTCATGCCCATCGACGTGGCCTCGCACCGGCCGCCGCGGACCGCGGAGGCGCTGGCGCCGTTGCCCAGGTGCAGGGTGATCACGTTGGTCTCGGCGGGCGGCTTGCCGAGGAGCCGGGCGGTCTCGCGGGACACGTACGCGTGGGACGTCCCGTGGAATCCGTACCGCCGGAGTCCGTACCGCTGGGAAAGGTCTTTGTCGACCGCCCAGAGCACACCCTCGGCCGGGATCGTCGCGTGGAACGCGGTGTCGAAGACGGCCACCTGCGGCACGTCCGGCAGCAGCTTGCGGGCGACCCGGATGCCGGTCAGCGCGCCCGGGTTGTGCAGCGGCGCCAGCGGGATCAGTTCCTCGACGGCGGTCACGACCTCGTCGGTGACGACGGTGGACTCGGTGAACCGCTCGCCGCCGTGCACGACCCGGTGCCCGACCGCGGCGAGGTCGCTCAGGTCGAGCCGATCCATCAGGTCGCGCAGCGCCGACAGGTGGTCGGCGGCGTCGCCGCCCGACTCGCCGATGCGCTGGACGAGGCCCTTGGCCAGCACCTCGTCGCCGTCGAAGAGCCGGTACCGCACCGATGAGGAGCCGCAGTTGAGCACGAGCACCCGGGTCATTTCGCTCCCGCCTGGATCGCCGTGATCGCCACGGTGTTGATGATGTCCTTGACCGTCGCGCCGCGGGACAGGTCGTTGACCGGGCGGCGCAGGCCTTGCATGACCGGGCCGACCGCGACCGCGTTGGCCGAGCGCTGGACCGCCTTGTACGTGTTGTTCCCCGTGTTCAGGTCGGGGAAGACGAAGACCGTGGCCTGGCCGGCGACGGCGCTGTCGGGCAGCTTGGTGGCGGCCACGGCGGGGTCGATCGCCGCGTCGTACTGAATCGGGCCTTCGACCGGGAGGTCGGGGCGGCGTTCCCGGACGAGGGCGGTGGCGGCCGCGACCTTCTCCACGTCGGCGCCGGCACCGGACTTGCCGGTCGAGTAGGAGAGCATCGCGACGCGCGGCTCGATGCCGAACGCGGCCGCCGTCTTCGCCGAGGAGAGCGCGATGTCGGCGAGCTGGGCCGCGTCCGGGTCGGGGTTGACCGCGCAGTCGCCGTAGACCAGCACCCGGTCGGCGAGCAGCATGAAGAACACGCTGGACGCGACCGAGACCTCGGGCACGGTCTTGATGATCTCGAAGGCGGGCCGGATCGTGGCCGCCGTGGTGTGCACCGAGCCGGAGACCATGCCGTCGGCGTAACCGGAGGCGACCATCATCGTGCCGAAGTAGTTGACGTCGCGGACCACGTCGTAGGCCAGGTCGAGCGTCACCGCCCGGCCCTTGCGCAACTCCGCGTACCGAGCGGCGAAATCGTCGCGCCACGGGCTGGTGGCCGGGTCGATCAGGCGCGCGTCGCCGATCTCGACGCCCAGCTCACGGGCCCGGCGGGTGATCTCGGCCGGGTCCCCGAGCAGGGTCAGGTCGGCCACCCCGCGGCGCAGCAGCGTCTCGGCGGCGCGCAGGATCCGCTCCTCGGAGCCCTCGGGCAGGACCAGGTGTCGGCGGTCGGCGCGGGCCCGGTCGATCAGATCGTTCTCGAACATCAGCGGGGTGACCCGGGCCGACCGGGCGACGTCGAGAACCTTGGAGAGCTCGGCGCTGTCGACGTGCGCCTCGAAGACGCCGAGCGCGGCCTGCACCTTGCGCGGGGTGCTGAGCCGGGCCTGCACGCGGTCGGAGAGGGCGATGGTGTGGAAGCTGTCACCCTTGGTGACCAGCATCGCCAGCCCGGTGCCGAGCCGCTCGATCACCTGGACGACGCGCGGGTCGGGCGGCTCGCCGAGGGTCAGCACGAGACCGGCCAGGGTGACCGTGCCGGCGGCGTGCGCGGCGCTCGCGGCGACCAGCAGGTCGGCCCGGTCGCCCGGAGTGATCAGCAGCGCCCCGTCGGTCAGGTGCTCCAGGACGGTCGGGACGTGCGCGGCGCCGACGACGTAGTCCAGCACGTCGCGGTCGAGCGCGCTCGGGGTGCCGGAGAGCACCGTCGCGTCCAGCGCGTCGGCGACCTCGCCGACGGTGGGCGCCGCGATCGCCGCCACCTCGGGGATCGCCCAGAACGGGACCGGCAGCCCCGGGGCCGGCGTGTCGGCGGCGCCCGGCGGCACCCGGTTGGCGATCACCGCGGCGACCGTGGCGCCGAGGTCGCCGAGCGAGTGGTAGGCACTGCGGGCGGCCGCGGCCAGTGACTCGCCGGTGCGGCCGGCGCCGCTGACCACCGGGATCACCACGCTGCCGAACTCGGTGGCCAGGCGGGCGTTGAAGGCCAGCTCCCGGGGCAGCCCGTCGCGGGCCTCGTCGCCGGACTCGGCGAAATCGCTGCCGATGATCACGACGGAGGTGCTGAGCCGCTCGACCGCGCGATAGCGCTCGACGATCCGGCCGATCAGCTCCTCGCGCCGGCCGTCGGCGATCAGGGCCGACGCCTCGGCCACCGTGACCCCGAACGAGTCGGCCGGCGGAACCGGCCCCTGATAACGCTCACGGAGGGTGGTCAGCAGGTGATCGCGATCGACCGCCGAGACCAGCGGCCGGAACACCGACACCCCGGCGACCTGCCGGGACAACAGCTCGACGATCCCGAGAGCGACCGTGCCCTTACCGACACCCGGGCCCAAGCCCGCTACATAGACACTGCGCGCCACGCCTTCAACCTACCGGCCGGAGATGAACGCCGCCGGGCCGAAGGTCCCGCTTGTGGACAACTTCGGTCCCGGGCTTCCCGGCTGTCTCGAGGGGCGTTCTGCGGAACGGGCAACGCCCCTCAGAAGCAGCCGGGACCTCGCGGCGCGCTTGCGGCCGGGACCGGCCGGTGGCGTCGCGTGGCGGCTGCGGACGGGCGCGTGCTCACGCCGTACGCGCGAAGGGGTTCATTCGTCGTCCTCGTCGTCACGGGCGAGCCAGGTGGCGAACCGCTCGATCGGGGTCTCGAACTCCGGGTTCATGTCGACGAAGGTGCGCAGCTGGTCGGCGAGCCACTCCAGCGTCACGGTCTCCTCGCCGCGTCGCTGGGCCAGCTCCTCGATGCCTCGATCGGTGAAGTACATGCCCGGATCCTAAAAGGGGGCGCCCCGCCGAAGCGGAGCGCCCCCATCAGGCAATCCTTACGGGCGCGGCAGCGACGCCTCGATCAGCGCCTGCTGCTCGGCCTCGTGCATCTTCGCCGAGCCGACCGCCGGGGCGGCCGCCGCCGGGCGGGAGATGCGCCGCAGCCGGACACCCTCCAGGTGCTCCAGCAGGTTGAGCGCGACGAACGACCAGGCACCCTGGTTGGCCGGCTCCTCCTGGACCCAGGCGAAGTCCTCGGCGTTCGGGTACTGCGCGAGGACGGCCTTGAGTTCATCGACGGGCAGCGGGTAGATCTGCTCCATCCGGATGATCGCGGTGTCGGTGATGCCCCGGTCGGCCCGCGCCTGGAACAGGTCGTAGTAGACCTTGCCGGAGCAGAACAGCACCCGCTTCACCGACGTGGCGTCCAGCGCCTGGCCGTTGACCCCGGCGTCGCCGAGGACCGGCTGGAACGCGCCCGTGGTGAAGTCGGCGACCGACGAGACCGCGAGCTTGTGACGCAGCAGCGACTTCGGCGAGAAGACCACCAGCGGCTTGCGCTTGCTGGACAGGGCCTGGCGGCGCAGCAGGTGGAAGTAGTTCGCCGGGGTGGTCGGGTTCGCCACCCGCATGTTGTCCTGCGCGCAGAGCTGCAGGAAGCGCTCCGGACGACCGGACGAGTGGTCCGGCCCCTGGCCCTCCTGGCCGTGCGGGAGCAGCAGCACCAGCGAGGACTTCTGACCCCACTTCACCTCGCCGGACGAGAGGAACTCGTCGACGATCGACTGGGCGCCGTTGACGAAGTCGCCGAACTGGGCCTCCCAGAGGACCAGCGCGTCCGGGTTCTCCACCGAGTACCCGTACTCGAAGCCCATCGCCGCGTACTCGCTGAGCAGCGAGTCGTGCACGAAGAAGCGGGCCGTGCCGGTGGCCAGCGAGGCCAGCGGCAGGAAGTCCTTGCCGGTCTTCGAGTCGACGATCGAGGCGTGCCGCGAGGTGAACGTGCCGCGGCGCGAGTCCTGCCCGGCGAGGCGGACGGTCACGCCCTGGGCGAGCAGCGAGCCGAACGCGATCAGCTCACCGAAGCCCCAGTCGATGCCGCCGTCGGTGGACATCTTGGCGCGCCGGTCGAGCAGCTGCTGGACCCGCTTGTGGGCGGTGAAGCCCTCGGGCAGCTCGATGTGCGCCTGGCCGACCGCGCGGACCGCGTCGGCCGTGATCGCGGACTCGACCTCGGGCTCCGGCTCCTCGGCGATGATGTGCGGCTTGGGCGGGCTGCCGGCCGCGTCCCGGGTGGCCTTGAAGACCTCCTCGAGGCGGGACTGGTAGTCGCGCAGCTGCTCCTCCGCGTCCTGCACGGTGATGTCGCCGCGGCCGATCAGCTCCTCGGTGTAGAGCTTCCGCACGCTGCGCTTCGAGTCGATGATCTGGTACATCCGCGGGTTGGTCATCGACGGGTCGTCGCCCTCGTTGTGACCGCGGCGGCGGTAGCAGATCATGTCGATCACGACGTCCTTGTTGAACGTCTGCCGGTACTCGAAGGCCAGCTTGGCGACCCGCACCACGGCCTCCGGGTCGTCCCCGTTGACGTGGAAGATCGGGGCCTCGACCATGCGGGCGACGTCGGTCGAGTACATCGACGAGCGGCTGTACTCCGGGGCCGTGGTGAAGCCGACCTGGTTGTTGACGACCACGTGGACCGTGCCGCCGGTGCGGTAGCCGCGCAGCTGGGAGAGGTTCAGCGTCTCGGCGACCACGCCCTGGCCGGCGAACGCGGCGTCGCCGTGCACCAGCACCGGGAGCACCGTGTAACCGTGCAGGCCCAGGTCGAGACGGTCCTGCTTGGCGCGGACGATGCCCTCCAGGACCGGGTCGACGGCCTCCAGGTGCGACGGGTTCGCGACCACGCTGACCGTGGTGGAGTGCTGACCGTCGGGCGTCGTGTACTTGCCGGTCTGGCCCAGGTGGTACTTCACGTCGCCGGAGCCGTGCGCCGACTTCGGGTCCATCCACCCTTCGAACTCGTTGAAGAGCTTCTCGTACGGCTTGCCGACGATGTTGGTGAGCACGTTCAGCCGGCCGCGGTGGGCCATGCCGATCACCATCTCGTCCAGCCCCGCCTCGGCCGAGGACTGGAGCACCGCGTCGAGCAGCGGGATCAGCGACTCGCCGCCCTCGAGCGAGAACCGCTTCTGACCCACGTACTTCGTCTGCAGGAACGTCTCGAACGCCTCGGCCCGGTTCAGGCGCAGCAGGATCTGCTTCTGCTCGTCGGTGTCCGGCTTGGCGTACTTGACCTCGATGCGCTCCTGGACCCAGCGGCGCTCCTCCGGGTCCTGGATGTGCATGTACTCGATGCCGATGCGGCGGCAGTAGCTGTCGCGCAGCACACCGAGCACGTCCCGCAGGCGCATCTTCTCCTTGCCGGCGAAGCCGCCGACCGGGAACGTCCGGTCCAGGTCCCACAGGGTCAGGCCGTGCTGGAGCACGTCCAGGTCGGGGTGCTTGCGGATGGTGAACTCGAGCGGGTCGGTGTCGGCCATCAGGTGACCGCGCACCCGGTACGCGTGGATCAGCTCGATCACCCGCGCGGCCTTGTCGATCTGGCCCTCGGAGGTGTGCGCGACGTCCCGCACCCAGCGGACCGGCTCGTACGGAATGCGCAGCGAGGTGAAGATCTCGTCGTAGAAGTCGCGCCCGCCGAGCAGCAGCTCGTGCATCACCTTGAGGAACTCGCCGGACTGCGCGCCCTGGATGACCCGGTGGTCATACGTGCTGGTCAGCGTGGTGACCTTGGAGACGCCGTGGTCGGTCAGGGTCTCGTCGCTCATGCCGGCGTAGGGCGCCGGGTACTCCAGGGAGCCGACGCCGATGATCGCCGACTGCCCGTTCATCAGGCGCGGGATCGAGTGGACCGTGCCGATGCCGCCTGGGTTGGTCAGCGAGATGGTCGTGCCGTTGTAGTCGTCCATGGTCAGCTCGTTGCGGCGGGCGCGGCGGACGATGTCCTCATACGCCTGCCAGAACTGCCGGAAGTCGAGTTGTTCACAGTTCTTGATGGATGGGACGACAAGCGTTCGCGAGCCGTCCTTCTTCGCCAGGTCGATCGCGATGCCGAGGTTCACGTGCTCCGGCTGCACCAGGGTGGGCTTGCCGTCGATCTCGGCGTAGGTGTTGTTCATCTCCGGGTGCGCGACGACCGCGCGGACCAGCGCCCAGCCGATCAGGTGCGTGAAGCTGACCTTGCCGCCCCGCCCGCGGGAGAGGTGGTTGTTGATGACGATGCGGTTGTCGATCATCAGCTTCGCCGGCACCGCGCGCACCGAGGTGGCGGTCGGGACCTGGAGCGAGGCCTCCATGTTCTGCACGATCTTGCCGGCCACGCCGCGCAGGACCGTGGTCTTCGCCCCGGCCGGGGCCGCGGTGGCCGCCGCCGGCTTGGCCACGGCCTTCTCCGCCGGAGCGGCCTTGCCGGGCTCGGGCTTCTTCGCCGGAGTGGGCGGCGTCACCGGCTTGGCCGGCGTCACGGTGGCGGCGGCAGGCGCGTCGGTGCCGGCCTTGGCCGCGCTCTTGGTCGCGTTCGCCGCGGTCGCCTCGTCGGGCGTCACGATCGCGCCCGGTGCGTTCGCCGGTTTGTAGTCCGCGAAGAAATCGTGCCATGCAGGGTCGACGCTGGTCGGATCGGCCAGGTACCGCTGATACATCTCGTCGACGATCCACTCGTTGGGACCGAAATCCGCGAGTGGATTGTCCTGCGAAGTCTGCTGCGTCGACACTGCCGCGTTCGCCTCTTTCACCGTGTTTGTCATCACGTGACTACCTCGTCACGCCTGACGGGCTAGGATCCGGTAACCAGGCTACGCCGTGCGCGAGCGCAGTCCGCCCGGACGTCCGCTCTGTGACGAACCAGGGCTTGCAGACGTCGATCGTGCGTGACGGGAATCTCACGCTGTGCGGATCCAGGTGGCCCGGGCGACCGCCAGGCGCTGCCCGTCCGGTCCGTGCACGGCCGAGTCGACGATCGCCTTGCGACCGGACAGTTCGGCGACCGCGCCGGTCACCACGCACCGGGCGCCCGGCTCCGGCAACCCCTCGACGCCGACCGCGATCCGCCCCAGGACGTAGGTGCTGTCCTCGCGGATGGCGGCCCACCCGCCCGGGCAGTCGAGCGCCGCCCACATCAGCGGCACGCTCACCTCGTCCGGAACGGACCAGGGCGCGGCGGTACGGCCGTCGGGCAGCCGGCCGGGAAAGATGCGCAGCCCGTCGGCCCGGTCGGGACCACAGACGAAACACGTGGGGAACGGGTGCGCGGTGAAGCCGGGGTAGTCGAGCGAGACGTCGGCGGCGGCGTCCCAGGTGACCGGCTCGACGCCCGGACCCGGGTCGCCGGACTCCAGAGTGGCGACGAGGCTCTCCCCGGCGTACGCCGAATCGCCCTTGATCTGGATGTCGGTCTCGAGCGGTGGAGGCAGGCGCAAGGTCACCTGGGAGACCCCCGCGGCGGTGGCCAGGACGCCCGCGCACCATCCGCCGTTCCCGGTGCCGGGAGGGCCGTTGAATCGGGCCGGTATTCGCATCCCCGAACGATCGCACAAGCCGTTCATCCACCGGACACGCAGCGCCACCTGACGCGACACTCCATCGGCAGTTGTCACCCTTACACAGGTCACATGGCAGTTCTGATGACAGCCGCCGCACCCACCGGGACCAGCGGCTACACGCTTCTCATCGCGGACGACGCGGCTCAGGTGAAGGCCGCACAACGACTGCGCCACGACGTCTTCGCCGGCGAGCTCGGGGCGACCCTCACGACCGCGGCCGACGGTCTCGACGTGGACGAGTTCGACGAGTTCTGTGACCACCTGATCGTGCGCGACGACTCCACCGGCGAGGTGGCCGGGACCTACCGGATGCTCCCGCCGCGCGCCGCCGAGCGGGCCGGCCGCCGGTACGCCGACGACGAGTTCGACCTGAGCGCCCTGCGCCCGCTGCGTGACCAGCTGGTGGAGATCGGACGCTCCTGCGTGCACCCGGATCACCGCTCCGGTGCCGTGATGAATCTGATGTGGAGCGGCATCGCCCGTTACCTGCACCTGAACGACCTGCGCTGGCTCGGCGGCTGCGCCTCGGTCCCGCTCGCCGACGGCGGCGTGACGGCGGCCGGGGTCCGCGAGCGGATCAACGGCAAGCATCTGGCCCCGCCGGCGCTGCGGGTGCGCCCGCGCAACCCGTGGACGCCCCCGGCGGGCCTGGTCGCCGACGCCAAGGTCGCGGTCCCGCCGCTGCTCAAGGGTTATCTGCGGGTGGGCAGCTGGGTCTGCGGCGAGCCGTCCTTCGACCCCGCTTTCGACTGTGCCGACTTCTACGTCCTGTTCTCGCTGGACCGGCTCGACCCCCGGTACCGCCGGCACTTCCTGGGAGCCGACCTGTGACCACGCTCAGCACTCTCTGGCAGCCGGCCTCCGGCTGCGGCGACGCGTGCCGCCCCGGTGACGGGCCGCGCGCCCGCACCTGGACCGCCGGGTTCCGCCTCGCCGGGATGGCCCTGGTGATGCTGGCCGGCATCCCGGCGGTGGCCCTGCTGGGCAGCGCCGCCGTCCGCTGGCTGGCCCGCACCCTGCTCGCGGCCCTCGGGGTGAAGCTGGTCCAGCGTGGCCCGGTGCCGCGCCCCGGCAGCCTGCTGGTCGCCAACCACGTCTCCTGGATCGACATCCTGGTGCTGATCGCGGTCTCGCCGGTCCGGCTGGTGGCCAAGCACGACGTGCGGGGATGGCCGGGGATCGGCACGACCGCCGGTCGCAGCGGCACGATCTTCATCGACCGGACCCGGCCGCGACACCTGCCGGCGACGGTCGGTGAGGTGGCCGAGGCGCTGCGGTCCGGGCGGTCGGTGGCGGCGTTCCCCGAGGGCACGACGTTCTGCGGGGCCGAGCACGGGCGCTTCCGGCCCGCGCTGTTCCAGGCGGCGATCGACGCCGGTGCGCCGGTGGTGCCGACCTCGATCAGCTACGACAGCACCGAGGCCGCGTTCATCGGGCAGGACACCCTGGTCGACTCGCTGCTGCGGGTCGCGCGGGTGCGGCGGCTGACGATCACCGTGATCACCGCGCCGGCGTTGCGGCCGATGCCGGGGGCGGATCGCAAGGCGCTGGCCCGGGCGGCCGAGCGCAGCATGGGTGGCCACGGCTACCGGCTGGCTGCGTGAGTGCCGCGGGTTTCCCGGGCCTGAAGTACTCCTCACAGATAATTTTCAGCAAGCCTGCAGCAGGGGTGCAGGGGGCAGGGAAAGAATGGCCGCATGGCCGCTCAGACCCAGCCCAAGCAGAGTGAGGCGAAGTTGCTCGTCGTCGAGGACGACGCGAACATCCTCGAGCTCCTCTCCGCCAGCCTGCGTTTCGCCGGGTTCGACGTCACCACCGCGACCAGCGGCAGCGCCGCGGTCAGCGCGGCCCGCAACGCGGCGCCCGACCTGGTCGTGCTCGACGTCATGCTTCCCGACCTCGACGGCTTCGAGGTCATCCGGCTGATGCGCGAGGGCGGGCAGCGCACCCCGGTGGTCTTCCTGACCGCTCGCGACGGCACCGACGACAAGATCCGCGGCCTCACGCTGGGCGGCGACGACTATGTCACCAAGCCGTTCAGCCTGGAGGAGCTCACCGCCCGGATCCGCGCGGTCCTGCGCCGGACCACGGCCGGTGAGGAGCAGCCGTCCCGGCTGGTCTTCGCCGATCTGGAGCTCGACGAGGAAACCCATGAGGTCTATCGGGCGGGCAGCCGGGTGCAGCTCTCGCCGACCGAGTTCAAGCTCCTGCGCTACCTGATGCTGAATGCGAACCGGGTGCTGTCGAAGGCGCAGATCCTCGACCACGTCTGGAAGTACGACTTCCGCGGTGACGACAACATCGTCGAGTCGTACATCTCCTACCTGCGGCGGAAGGTGGACAACGTCCAGCCGCGCCTGATCCACACTCTCCGCGGCGTGGGCTACGTGCTGCGCAAACCAGCCGTCTAGGCCCGGCTCCCATGACTATCACCGAGCGGGTGCGCGTGTCGCTCCCGCCGCAGGCCAACCTGCGCAAGATCTCCCTGCGGACCAAACTGGTCGCGTCGGTGCTGGTGCTGGTGTTCGCCGCGCTCACCCTGATCAGCTCGGCCAGCACGATCGCCCTGCACACGTATCTGATCTCCCGGCTGGACAACCAGCTCAAGGAGCTCTCCGTCGACGCGATCGGCCTCACCCGCGAGGCGGACGTGGTCCAGGTCTACATGCCGATGGACTACATGATCGCGTTCAGCTCGGTCAGCGGCGTCACCAAGCCGTATGCGAACAGCCGGATGGACCCGAACAGCCTGCCCATCCTGATCACCGGCGCGCAGCGCACGGCCGAGCTCAACGAGCGGACGTACACGACCCGGTCGTATGACGGGAAGTACATGTGGCGCGTCCGGATCGACGTGCTGAAGAACGGCACGGTGATGTCCGTCGGCGAGCGGATGGCCGGCGTCGACGCGGTGATCGCCCGGCTGGTCTGGGTGGACGTGCTGGTCGGGGTCGGCGTGCTGCTGGCCCTCGCGATCGTCGGCGCCGCCCTGGTCCGGCAGAGCCTGGTCCCGCTGCTGCAGATCGAGCGCACGGCCGGCCGGATCGCCGCCGGCGACTACAGCCAGCGAGTGCCCGACCCGGAGGTGGACGGCGGCGAGCCGACCACCGAGCTGGGCCGGCTCTCCACCGCGCTGAACTCGATGCTCGCCCAGATCGAGATGGCCTTCCTCGCCCGCGCCGCCTCCGAGCAGCAGGCCAAGGCCGCCGCCGAGTCGGCTCAGCTCTCCGAGGGCCGGGCCGTGCGCTCGGAGGAGAAGATGCGGCAGTTCGTCGCGGACGCCTCGCACGAGTTGCGGACGCCGCTGACCACGATCCGCGGCTTCGCCGAGCTCTACCGGCAGGGCGCGGTCTCCGACCCGGACGCGGTGGCCCGGCTGGTGCGGCGCATCGAGGACGAGGCCGCCAGGATGGGCCTGCTCGTCGAGGACCTGCTGCTGCTCGCCCGGCTCGACCGGGAACGACCGCTGAACCTGGCCCCGGTGGAACTGCCCGTCCTCGCGATGGACGCCGTGCAGGCCGCCCGGGCGACCGCTCCGGATCGCACGATCGAGCTGGACATCCACGACGATCAGGAGCGGTTGGTGGCGTACGGGGATGATGCTCGTCTCCGCCAGGTCATCGGCAACCTGATGACCAACGCGCTGGTCCACACCCCGCCCGAGGCGACGGTGACGCTACGGTTGCACGCCGGCGGGGAGAACGAGGCCGTGGTCGAGGTGTCCGACACCGGCCCGGGCCTCGCCGAGGAGCAACGGGCGCGCGTCTTCGAGCGCTTCTACCGCGCCGACGGCGCACGGACCAGGAACACCGATCGCGAAGCCACCGGGACCGGTCTCGGGCTGGCCATCGTGGCGGCCATCGTGCGGTCCCACAACGGATCCGTCGATGTGCTGAGCGAGCCCGGCCGGGGAGCGACGTTCCGGGTGATCCTGCCGACCATAAATGTGGATAAAGGGTTCACAGAAAACATCCAGGACTAGCACAGTTCGGTACGAGTCGCACGGGGCAGAGTAAGGAACATGAACGAGAACGAGACCGACCCGCGGCCCGCGGACGCCGTCGCTGACAACAGCACGGAGCGGGTGGAGTCTGAGCAGCCGACTGCGGTGCAGCCGCCTGCCGGCCCGCAGTTCGCCGCTCACCAGTCCGCGGCCCCCACGCAGCCCCACAACCCGTGGGCCCAGCACGCCCAGCCGGCGCAGCAGCAGCCGGCCGCTCCCCAGCCGCCGCAGGCGCCCCAGTCGCCCTGGCAGCAGCCCCAGGCGCCGGTCTCGGCCACGCCGGCCCCCGCCAACCCCTATGCGGGCTATCCGCAGTACGGGCAGCAGTTCGGGCAGCAGCCCGGCTACCACCCCGGCTGGCACCAGCCCGGCACCACGCAGACGCCGACCGCCGAGGGTGGCTGGCAGCAGAACACCACGCCCGAGGGCGTCGTCCCGGTCTGGGCCCAGGGCCCGGGCAACGAGCCGCCGCGCAACGGCCGGGGCCGCAAGTTCATCCTGGCCGGCGCCGCGGCCGTGCTGATCGCGCTGCTCTCCGGCGGGGTCGGCGCCGCCACCGCACTGGCGGTGCACGACGACGGCACCACCGCCTCGGTGAAGTCGGGCAACACCGCGGTCAGCCGGGTGGTGGACCGGTCGTCGCTGGCCCAGATCGCCTCCGCCGTGCAGGACAGCGTCGTCTCGATCACCACGCAGACCGGTGAGGGCTCCGGCGTGGTCCTCAGCGCCGACGGCTACATCGTGACCAACAACCACGTGGTCGCGACGGCCACCGGCAACAGCGTCAACATCATCTTCGCGGACGGGAAGAAGGCCACCGCGACCATCGTCGGCACCGACCCGCGGACCGACCTGGCCGTGGTGAAGGCGACCGGGGTCTCCGGCCTCAAGGCCGCCACCTTCGGTGACAGCTCGCAGATGCAGGTCGGCGACACCGTGCTCGCGCTCGGCAGCCCGCTCGGCCTGGAGGGCTCGGTCACCGCCGGCATCATCAGCGCGAAGGACCGCACGATCGAGTCCAGCAGCGAGGAGCAGCAGCAGGGGCAGGGCTCCGACCCGTTCGGCCAGTCCCAGCAGCAGCAACAACAACAGCAGTCGAGCAGCACCACGATGACCGGCCTGCTGCAGACCGACGCCCCGATCAACCCGGGTAACTCCGGCGGCGCGCTGGTGAACGTGAACGGTGAGGTGATCGGCATCAACTCGGCGATCGCCACCTCCGGCTCCGGCTCCGGCAACATCGGCCTGGGCTTCGCGATCCCCAGCAACAAGGCGAAGACCGTCGCCGAGGCCCTGATGTCCGGCAAGAAGGTCAGCCACCCGGCGCTCGGCGTCAGCGTCACCACCGCGGAGAACGGCGGGGCCCTGGTCAGCCAGGTCACGGCGAGCAGCGCGGCCGGCAAGGCCGGGATCCAGCAGGGTGACGTGATCACCAAGGTCGACGGCAAGGACATCAGCGAGTCCGACGACCTGGTGGCCGCGGTCCAGGGCGGCACGGTCGGGCAGAAGATGAGCATCACCTTCACGCGTAACGGGGCGGAGAAGCAGGTCGACGTGACCCTGCAGGAGTCCCAGTAAGGCTTTGATTCCTTTCGCTGCGGCGGGTGACGTGACCAGGGGTGGGCACGTCACCCGCCGTATTCCTATCTATGCCGCTATTCAGGACCTTCACGACGAACGGGCAATTTTTGCCGTCGGGGGCTCGCGTTTGATGAGGGGACCTTCTAATCTCTGACCGCCACCGCGGCGGAGTGAGAGGCCCTGCAAGTTGACGTACGTCGAGACCCGGACCAACGTCTGGGAAGCACTGGCCGGCCGGGCCTCGGGCGCTGAGTCCGGCCCCGCCGACTCCGGCCTCTGGCACGCCGTCGCCGACCGGCTCGACCCGGCTCGCGCCCGCCCCGAGCTGCGCGGCGGGATCGAGGTCCGGCACCGTGCCACGGTCCGCGGCGGGCGGTACGTGATGCTCCGCTCGCCCGACGACGGCGGCCGCACCTGCTACCTCCGGCTCAGCCCGGAGGAGTACCAGCTGGCCCTGATGATGGACGGCACCTGCACGGTGGCCCGCCTGGTCGCCGAGTTCGCCCGGATCGCCGGGCGGCTCGCCCCGGACCAGGTCCGCCGGATCGTCGCCGACCTGGCCGGCAACCGGATGCTGCAGGACCTGCCCGGGGACGCGTTCCGGCCGCTGCGCGAGCTGAACCGGGAGCCGTCGGCGAAGCCGGCCACCCGCGGGCGCCGGGCACTGTCGGTCCCGGTCGACGGCGCGCTCACCGGGTTCTACAACAGCGTCGGCAAGCTGCTCTTCACCCGTCCCGCGGTCTGGCTCGGCACCCTGCTGACGGTGGCCGGCGCGGTCCTGTTCGTGTTCAGCTGGCAGCGCGGCAGCCATGCGCTGTTCCTCGCCGGCGACTCGTACCTGCTCGGGGCCGTGTCCCTGCTGCTGCTCAACCTGGTGGCGCTGGGGCTGCACGAGTTCGGTCACGCGCTGGCCGCGAAACGGGTCGGCCGGGAGGTGCCGTCGGCCGGGCTGATGCTGCACTTCGGCCTGCCCACGATCTTCGTCGACACCAGCGACGTCTGGATGGCCGGCCGGCGCGCCCGGATGGCGGTGACCGCGGCCGGCCCGGCCACCGGCCTCGCCATGGCCGGGTTGTTCCAGCTGATCGGCCTGGCCGTGCCGGCCGCCGGCGGCGTGGCGTTCAAGCTGGCGTTCCTGTTCTACCTGCACACGTTCTTCAACCTGAGCCCGCTGCTGCCGCTGGACGGGCAGTACCTGCTGATGGACTGGCTGGAGATCCCCGACCTGCGGGCCCGCGGCCTGGCCTGGCTCGGCGGCCGGTGGCGCCGCCGGGGCCCGCGCTGGTCGGCGTTGGACCGGGAGGGCCGGCTGATCGCCCTGTACGGCCTGCTCGCCCTCTTCTGGCTGGCCACGGCCGTGGCGCTGGGCTACCGGCTGTGGACCGACCGGGTGTCCGGCCTGGTGCTGGGCCTGTGGTTCGAGGGCGTCACCGCCCGTCTCCTGCTCGCCGTGATGGTTCTGGGCCTGGTCGCTCCGCCGCTCTACTTCCTGCTCGGTCGTTTCGTGACGGGCTGGCGCCGGTGGCGCCGCCGCGCCGCGCAACGCGACCAGGAGATCGACATGCCGAACCGGCTGGCCGCCCTCTACGCCTCCGACCTGGGCGGGCTGCCCGAGCCGGCCCTGCAGTCGCTGGCCGCCCGCGCCACCTGGGAGCACCCCCGCCTGGGCCGCCACCTGGTGCTGGCCGGCGAGCCGCAGGACGCGATCTACGTGGTGGTCGAGGGCGCCCTGCACGGCCGTCGCCCCGGCGACCCGGGCGGCACCATCCGGCACCACGCCGGCCCGGGCAGCGTGGTCGGCCTGGCCGCCGTGCTCACCGGCCGCAACGCCGCCCTGGACTGGCACGCCGCGGCCGGCGCGGCCGTGCTGACCGTGCCCGCCTCCACGGTCGCCACCGTGGTCGGCCCGTTGCCCGGCCCGCCGCCGCGGGAGCGGGCCGAGGCCGAGGCGCTCTTCGCCGACACCCCGGCGCTGGCCGGCCTGGAGGAGGATCAGCAGCTCGCGCTGATCGCCGCCGCGCACCCGGCCGACCTCGAGCCGGGCGCCCCGGTGATGCTGCACGGCCCGACCCACGCGGTCGTGGTCGAGTCCGGCGTGATCGCCATGCCGGACGGTGTCGAGTTGCGCCGCGGCACGCTGGTCGGCCCGGTCGGCGACGGCACCCCGGGCATGGTGGCGCAGACGCGTACGCCGGTCCGCCTCTGGGTCATCCCGGACGCGTCCGACCTGCCGCCGCTGATCGGCCGCCAGGCCCGTCCGGGCGCGCCGATGCCGAGCCTGCGCCCGGGCAGCCCACTCGCGGTCCGGCCCGGTGCCGGGCATCCGCCGCTGGCCGTCCCGCCCGGTCCGCCGGACACGGACGAGGAGTTCGACATCGACCGCCATTTCGAGAAGCGGATGTGGGCGTTCGTCGGCCTGCTGCTGGTCGTCGTGCTCGGTGGTCTCACCCTGGACTTCAGCGCCGGCCCGGCCTGGGCCGAGATGCCCGCCGAGAAGGCGCTGCTCACGGTCGACTCGGGCAGCGCCGCGGTGCAGCGCGGTGGTGCGAAGGACACGCTGGCCACCGGTGTCCGGCGCTACCTGGCCACCGGCACGCAGGTCGAGGTGTCGAAGAAGGGTCGCGCCTGGCTCACCTTCCCCGGCGGCGGCGCACTGCTGGTGTGCCCCGGCGCCCGGCTCACGCTGGACACTGCCACGGTGACCAATGGGCGGGAGGCGGCACCGACCGGCAAGGTCAGCCTCGCCGCCGGCCGGGTGCTGGCCGACACGACCGGCACCAGCAGGGCGTTCCGGCCGCTGAGCCTGACCGTCGGCCGCGCCCAGGGCGATGTGGTGAGCACGGGCACGGCGTGGTTCTGGGCCGAGCCCGAGGCGGTCTCGGTGGCGACCGGCACGGTGACCGCCGGCGGCGTGGCCGGCAAACCCGTCGGCGGGGAGCTGAGCTGTGCGGACGGTGCCAAGGTGCCCCAGCCGTCGACGACCACCGAGGGCGGGGAGCCGTCGGAGGAACCGTTCCCGTCGCAGCCGGTCGCGCCGGTGCCCAGTGTCTCGCCGAGCGCGGTGGTGAGCTCCGGCAGCGCGAGCCCGTCCGCGTCGGCCTCCTCGAGCGCCAGCGCCAGTGCCAGTGCCAGCCCGAGGCCGACCCTGACCACTGTTCCGCCGAGCCGGACGCCGACGAAGGCGCCGACGTCGAAGCCGACCGGTAAACCGTCGTCGTCGGCGCCGAGCAGTCCGGCGTCGGCCTCAGCCAGCAGTGCGCCGTCGAGTTCGCCGTCCACGTCGTCGTCGGCGGCCGGGGGAGGAACGACCGACTAGATGCTGTGCTGGTTCTGCGCCGAGGCGGCCCGGGCCACCTGCCGTCTCTGCGGGCGGGGCGTGTGCGTCGAGCATGCGCGCTTCGGCCCGTACGTCCTGGAGATCAGTCGATCGTCGGTCCGGGACCGGGCCGAGGCGCTGGTGGTGGAGGACGCCGTCCAGTGCGGGGTCTGCCGTCCTCGCCCGCAGCCCGTCCCGATACCCGAACTCGACTAACGGTTCACGTACGGCGCGACCGCGTTCTCCAGCGCCGCCCGCAGCACCGATTTCGGCCGCGCCCCGACGATCGACGAGGTCACCACCCCGCCCGAGAAGAACAGCAGCGTCGGCATGGCCAGCACCCGGTAGTTCCGGGCGGCGACCGGGTTCTCGTCGGCGTCCAGCGTCCCGATCGTCAGCCGCCCGTCGAACTCGGGCGCCAGCTCGGCGAGCACTCGTGACATCGGGCCGCAGGGCGGGCACCAGGTTGCCCAGAAGTCGACGACCACCGGCTGCGGGGCCCGCAGGACCAGTTCGTCGAAGGTGGCGTCGGTGAGGGTGATCAGAGTGTTCTCCGGCATGGGTTCTCCAATGCTTGGCCGAGCTGGTCGTGCAGCCGCTCGCGGATCTCGGTGAGCTGCCCGAGGTAGTCGTCGACCTCGGCGATCCGGCGACGCAGCACCGCGACCGCGTCGGGGCAGACGTGACCGGCGCTGTTGCCGGCCCGCAGGCAGTCGACGAAGGGCCGGATGTCGTCGAGCCCGAACCCGGCCGCCAGCCGGGTGCGGATCTCGTGCACGACGCGCAGCTCGGCGTCGTCGTACTGCCGGTAGCCGTTGGCGTCCCGGCGGGCGCGGACGAGCCCGTGCTGCTCGTAGTACCGCAGCGTGCGCGGGCTGGTCCCGGCCAGTTCGGCGAGCTCCCCGATCAGCATGCCGCCGACGCTACGGCTTGACACCGGCGTCAAGGCAAGACCGCGGGACCGCGGGAGCATGGAACGATGGGGACCATGGTCGACGGTCCAGTGGCGTTCGTGCTCGGCGGTGGCGGTGTTCTCGGCGCGGTCGAGGTGGGCATGCTGCGGGCCCTCTTCCGGGCCGGGTTCCGGCCGGATGTGGTGGTCGGCACGTCGATCGGGGCGGTCAACGGCGCGCTGGTCGCGGCCGAGCCGGGCGAGGCGGTCACCGATCGGCTGGTCCGGTTGTGGGCGTCGCCCGAGGCGGCCGCGGTCTACGGCGACTCGATCGGCCGTCAGCTGCGCCGGTTCGCCGCGCGGACGCATCTGCACTCGCCGCTGCCGCTGCGCCGGCTGCTGGAGGGGGAGCTGGGCGAGGCGGCCACGTTCGCCGATCTGAAGGTGCCGTTCCACTGTTGCGCGGCGAGCATCGAGCGTGCCGCCGAGCACTGGTTCGACAGTGGCCCGCTGGTCGACGCGGTGCTGGCCTCGTCGGCCGTGCCGGGGCTGCTGCCACCGACGGAGATCGACGGGGAGCACTTCGTGGACGGCGGGATCGTGAACTCGATCCCGATCAGTGAGGCGGTCCGGCTCGGCGCCCGGCTGATCTTCGTGCTCCAGGTGGGCCGGGTCGAGCGTCAGCTCAGCGTCCCCCGACGACCCTGGGAGGTGGCGCAGGTGGCGTTCGAGATCGCGCGCCGGCATCGTTTCGCGCGGGACATGGCGACCCTGCCCGACGGGGTCCGCGTGCACGTCCTGCCCAGTGGCGATGGCGAGTCCGGTGACGACTCGCCGTGGGCCTATCGCGACATGGCCCGGGTCGGCCGCCGGATCAGCCGGGCCTACACCGCTTCCCGGCGCTATCTGGCCGCGAATGTGAATCCGCTGCCGTGAGCCTTCCGCCGATCTGGGTTCGCCGGCTGCTGATCGCCCCGGCCGTCGTGCTGCTGGCCGTGACGTTGCTCACCACCCTGCCGATCTGGCTGTTCCTCGCGCTCGCCGTGTCGCCGCTGGTCCCCGGCCGGCTGCGGGTGCCGCGACTGGTTTTCCTGCTGATCGTCTACATCGTCTGGGACGCGGCCGCGCTGGTCGTGCTGGTCGCGCTCTGGCTGGCGTCCGGCTGCGGGCGGTGGATCCGCGGTCCCGGCTTCCAGCGGGCGCATTACGTGGTGACCGGCTGGTTCCTCGGTACCCTTTTCTGGTTTGCCCGGTGGTCCTTGCATCTGGCGATCGACGTGGTCGGCACCGATCCGGACACCGCGCAGCCGGGCCGTCCCGAGATCGTGGTGAGCCGGCACGCCGGTCCCGGCGACTCGTTCACGCTGATCCACGCGCTGGTCAACTGGTTCGCGCGGGAGCCGCGGATCGTGCTGAAGGCCGCGCTGCAGTGGGACCCGGCCGTCGACGTGCTGCTGAACCGCTTGCCGAACAGGTTCATCACCCCGGGGCGTACGGCGACGGAGACGCTGGAGGACCAGATCAGCGAGCTCGCCACCGGGCTCGACGACAACGACGCGTTCGTGATCTTCCCGGAGGGGGGCAACTTCACGCCCCGCCGCAAGGTCAAGGCGATCGCCCGGCTGCGCGCGAGCGGTCTGGACGAGATGGCGGTCAAGGCGGAGAACCTGCGCAACCTGCTGCCGCCGAAGCCGGGCGGTCTGCTCGCCGCGATCGACGCTGCCCCGGACGCCGGGGTGATCTTCGTGGCGCACACCGGCCTCGACCGGATGGTCACGGTCGGTGACGTGTGGCGGGAGCTGCCGATGGACAAGCGCCTGGTGATGCGGTTCTGGAGTGTCCCGCCGGAGGAGGTGCCGGCCGGCGAGCAGGAGCGCATCGACTGGCTCTACGCCTGGTGGGCGCGGATCGACGCGTGGGTCGAGGAGAACAAACCGGCGCCGCGGCCCTTGTGGATGGACCGCGGCGCCGCCTGACGACGATCACTTACCGCCCAGCGCCTGGTACACGTTGTCCGGCGCCTCGACGACCTGGCCGGCCGGCGGCTTCTCGACGGTCACCGTCTGGCCGTAGTCGCTGTACTTCACGACCAGCGGCTGCGCCTCCCGGTTGTCGACCGCGGGCAGCCGCAGCGTCAGCGTGTCCAGCCGGTCCTGCGGGTCGAGAGTCGCCTCGAACGGCACCTTCTGCGCCTGCGCGCCGTACCCGTCGACGGTCACCTTGCTGATCCCGGCCACACCGGCCGCCTTGGTCAGGTCGAGCGTCCCCGCGTAGGAACCCTCCCCGGCCATGGTCACGTCGGTGGTCGACTTGAGCAGCTCAGCGGTGTTCGCCGGGTCGATCTGGCCGGGCTTGAGGCCGATGTTCGCCCCGTCGGGCAGCCGGGCCATGTCGACGTGCGTCCAGGTGTCACCCTGCGTGATGCCGGGGATCTGCGCGTAGAGGTCCTGACCGAACAGCAGCGTCTTGACCGTCAGCGCGGTGTTGGTGCCCTTCGCGGTCACCTCGGCGTTGCCGTTGCCGTGCGGCGCGTCGATGTTCGCGGTCAGCTGGAAGCCGCTGCCGTTCGTCATGGTCATCTTGAAGCTGCTGTTGCCGAGGGTGGCGGCCGCGCCCGACAGGGCCTGGACCGCTGCGGGATCCGCGCTGGTGGAGGGCGCTGCTGACACCGAGGGGGCGCTCGATGCCGAGGTCGCCGACGTCCCGTTCGCGGTGCAGCCCGCCACCGCGAACGCCGCCGTGGCCACGGTGAGAGCGAGCCGTGTAGTCCGCATGACTGTCCTTTCTTCGTGAGAACCGTCGATGGCGCAAGTTCCCGATCGCGGGAGGCGGCAAACGGCGACTCTCCGCCCGGTTCGCCGATCCGATCGTGGCCGGGGCATGATGAACCGGAGCTAACCGAACTTGCTCAGACAGGGGGAGGACTCGTGAGATTCGAGGTCAGCAAGGTCCTCGACGCCATCGAGGCCCGGCTCACCACGGACCCGGCTCTCGCCCGGGCCGTGGTCGATCTGTCGGAGGTGGTGCGTTACGCCGACCTCGACGGGGGCCGCCCGGCCAGTCTGGTCCGGCTCGGCCTGCTGGTCGACGCCTTCGGCCGCTACGCCGCCGAGGAGAACGTGCCGGTCTACGTGATCGCGCCGCGCGGCCTGCTCTCCGACACCGACCTCACTTCCAACGAGCGCATGGTGGTGCGCCGCTGGGCAGACGACGGCAAGGTCGAGGTCGTGCCGCAGATGGACGACCGGGTGCTGGAGGTGGCCGAGATGCTCGGCCTGCCGGTGCTCACCCGTGACCGGGAGGACCGGTTCCGCGCCACCCGTCCGTGGGTCGCCGAGCCCGGCCGGCTGCTGGCCCTGGTGTCGCAGCAGGGCGGTCCGGCGCTGGTGGCCCGGGTCGGCCGGGGCGAGGCGGTCAAGCCGTCGCCGCGGTCACCGCTGGGTGAGCGGCTGCTCGCCCGCATCTGGAAGTGTCCCGACTTCAACTGCACCACGTTCGGCTCGGGCGGCGATTCGGACAGCCCGTTCGCCGACATGCGCACGTTCACCAGCCCGGTCTCCCAGCCGCCGCCGGCGTTGCGCTCCGGCGTGCCCACCTGCCCGCGGCACGGCGAGCGTCTCAAGGACGCGGGCCCGCGCCCGGCCACCGAGGTGCTCTCGGTCCGCATCGACGGCGTGATCCGCCAGCGGTTCGCCGTCTCCGAGGACCAGCCGGTCGTGGTCGGCCGCGCCCCCGAGGGCAACGGCGGCGTCATGCTCGGCCAGTGGCTGACCGCCGACGCGCGCAAGTGGATCAGCCGCGGTCACGTCCGGTTCGCCCTGCGCGCCGGCGAGATCACGGCCAAGGACATCAGCACGAACGGCACCGGCGTCCGTCCCGGCGGCTCCCCCGCCGACGAGGACCGGATCACCCTGCATCGGGACGAATCGCGCGTCCTCGCGCCGGACGACATCATCGAGCTCTACGCCGGCGTCCACGTCGGCCGGGCCAAGCTCTGGTCGACCGGCGGCGTCGTCCAGCCGCAGTCGGTGATGGCCGAGGCGCCGACGATGGCGATCCGCCCGGTCGGCCGGTAACTCGGCAAGATCAATTTCAAGGTCTTCATTGCCTGCGTCCGCCGTGGTCCCGATCGTCGCTCCCGCGGGGACCCTTCCGGGCCGAGCAGGGCGCAGGGCGCCCAGAACGCTCAGCCCGCAAGGGCGACGTCCGTGGGTGGGCACGGTCAGAGCTCAGACCCGACGACGGGTTGTGGCTGTTCCCGATCCCGCGGGGGCCACGGTCCTGAGCAGCAGACCCGCCCGCGCGCTCCAGTAGCCCGCCCAGTCCCGCCACCCGGGGTCCGCGACCTGGGCGGGCACGGAAGCGAGGCGCTCCCGGTCCCGGGATCACCTCGCGCGGGCGCCGCCGGGCACCGGGTCACGGCCGCGGCGCGGCGTCACCCGCCGGCTCTCACGGTGGTTGTTCCGACCGGAATACCACCGTGAGAACCAGCCGGGCAGCTAGGCGGTCAGGACGGCGGCGAGCTGGGCCACGGCGTAGTCCAGGTCCTCCTCGGTGATCACCAGAGGCGGGGCCAGCCGGATCGTGGAGCCGTGCGTGTCCTTGGCCAGGACGCCCCGCTCGGCGAGCCGCTCGCACGCCTGCCGGCCGGTCATCAGCGCCGGGTCGATGTCCACCCCGGCCCACAGGCCGCGGCAGCGGACGCCGACGAGTCCCTTGCCGACCAGCCCCGACAGGCCCGCCTCCAGACGCGCGCCGAGCTCGGCCGACCGCTCCTGGAACTCGCCGGTGCGCAGCAGCCCGACGACGGCGCTGCCGACCGCGCAGGCCAGCGCGTTCCCGCCGAACGTGGAGCCGTGCTCGCCGGGCTTGAGGACGCCGAGCACGTCACGGTTCGCGGCGACCGCGGAGACCGGCACGATCCCACCGCCGAGCGCCTTGCCCAGGACGTACATGTCAGGAATGACGTTCTCGTGCTCGATGGCGAAGGTCTTCCCGGTCCGCCCGAGCCCGGACTGGATCTCGTCGGCGATCAGCAGCACGTTGTTCGCGCTGCACGCCTCCCGGACGGCGGTGAAGTAACCGGCCGGCGGGATCAGCACGCCGCCCTCGCCCTGGATCGGCTCGACCAGCACGGCGACGGTGTTCGGCGTGATCGCGGCGGCCAGCGCGGCCGCGTCGCCGTAGGGGACGACCACGAAACCGGGCGTGTACGGCCCGAAATCGGCCCGCGCCTCCGGGTCGGTCGAGAAGCTGACGATCGTCGTTGTACGCCCGTGGAAGTTCCCGTCCGCCACGATGATCTCGGCCTGGCCGTCCGGTACGCCCTTGACCTGGTAACCCCACTTGCGGGCCACCTTGATCGCGGTCTCCACGGCCTCGGCGCCGGTGTTCATCGGCAGCACCAGGTCCTTGCCGCAGAGCTCGGCGAGCCCGCCGCAGAACGCCGCGAACTGGTCGTGCACGAAGGCCCGGCTGGTCAGCGTGAGCCGGTCGAGCTGGGCGTGGGCGGCCGCGATCAGTGCGGGGTGCCGGTGCCCGAAGTTCAGCGCCGAGTACCCGGCGAGCATGTCGAGGAAGCGCCGGCCGTCGACGTCGGTGACCCAGGCGCCCTCGGCCTCGGCGACGACGACGGGCAGCGGGTGGTAGTTGTGCGCGGTCCAGCGCTCGGCGTCGGCCAGGGCCGAAGGCGTACGGAATTCAACGGTCGTCATGGACGCACCTCCAGCGTGCAGCACTTCGGGCCACCGCCGGCTTTCCGCAGCTCGGACACGTCGACCCCGATCGGGTGGTAGCCGGCCTTGCGCAGCGCCCCGGTCAGGTGCGTCGCCTGGACCGGCAGCACCACGGTGCGACCGTCGCTGACCGCGTTGAGACCGAGCACCTCGGCGTCGGCGGGCGTTGCGATGATCGCATTGGGGAAGAGCTGCCGGAGGACGGATTGCGAACCCGGCGAGAACGCCGACGGCAGGTACGCGATGTTGGTCTCGTCGAGCACGCAGAGCGCCGTGTCCAGGTGGTAGTACGCCGGGTCGACCAGCTGCAGCGTGATAACCGGCCGGCGCAGGAACTCCTGCGTCTCGGCGTGCGACGCGTGCGAGGTGCGGAAGCCGGTGCCGGCCAGCAGCACGTCCCCGGCGAGCAGGATGTCACCCTCGCCCTCGTTGGTGTGCTTGGGCATCTCCACCTGGAGGCCCGCGGCCCGGAACCAGTCCGCGTACGCCGGCGCCTCGTCGGCCCGCTCGGCGTCGCGGAACTGCACGCCCAGTGCCCGCCCGTCGACGATCGTCCCGCCGTTCGCGGCGAAGACCATGTCGGGCAGCCCGGGCAGCGGGTCGATCAGGTCGACGGTGTGCCCGAGGTCCAGGAACGTCCGGCGCAGGTTCTCCCACTGGCTCACGGCGAGCGCATTGTCGTACGGCGCCGTGGGATCCATCCACGGGTTGATCCGGTAGGTGACGGCGAAGTGGGTGGGCCGGCACATCAGGTAGCGACGCGTCATGCAGATCACGCTAGGGGTGCGGGACCGACGGACGCCCTGATCGATCCATGCGTACCGTGGTTGATCGTTGCGTGATCAGCGGGGCGGCCGACGAATCGTTGTGCAGAAACCACACGGGCGCCGGGAGCGGCAATTTCGTGCCGCTCCCGGCGCCCGTGCGGGTCGACCGGCGAACCGCCGGATCGGGCCCGGCGAACCGCCGGAGTATTCGGGGCGGGCCGACGAGAGGTCGTCCCGGTTCCGAGAGGTGGTCGGTCAGCGTATCGCTGCCGGTAAATGTCAATTACCCGTCAGAACCTGCTCGCAAACTGTGCGTCAAGCCACTTTCGCAGGTCGGACGCCGGGTGCATGTCGGTGCCGAGCCAGCTGAGCTGCCCGTTCAGGGCGAGAATGCCGAGCACGATCGCGCCGATCGCGACGGCGATGCCGATCAGCGCGTCGCCCTTGCCGGCCACGTGCTGCTTGCGGGTGGCGCTCAGCCCGGCCAGCGAGAGCAGCAGGCCGAGGCCGGCCACCCCGATGCCGTAACCGGCGAGCGGGCCGGAGAGCACCAGCGCGATCCCGGCGATGCTGACGATCAGGCCGAGCGTGGCGAGCCCACTGGTCCGCGGGCGGCGCACCGGCGCGGGCTTGGCCGGGGCGGCCGGGCTCACCGGGCGGCCGATCGCGATCGGCTTGCGCTCGGCCTCGGTGGGCGGCGTGACCGTGCTGGTCCGCGGCTTGACGATGGTCTGCGTGGTGCCCTCGCCGGTCGGCGGCGTGGTGATGTTCTGCGTGGTGGCGTCGTCGTCCCGGCGGGGCCGCACCGGGACCCGGGCCGTCTCGTCGGTATCGGTCGTGGCCGTACGCGAGAAGGTAGGCATCCTCACGTCAGCACCTCCTTCGAACGGGGTCGTCTGACACGGCTCTATACCCGGCGCACCCGGAAACGACACGAGGGACGCACCTTTCGTGCGCCCCTCGTGTCGAAACCGCAGATCAGACCAGCGACGAAACCGCGTTCACGTCGGAGGCCCGGCTGATCACGTGGTCGACGAGCCCGTAGTCCTTCGCCTGCTGGGCGGTGAACCAGCGGTCGCGGTCGGAGTCCCGCTCGATCTCCTCCGGGGTGTGGCCCGAGTGGAAGGCGATCCGCTCGTTCATCACCTGCTTGATGTGCAGCATGCTCTCGGCCTGGATGGCGATGTCGGCCGCGGTGCCGCCGATGCCACCGGAGAGCTGGTGCATCATCACCCGGGCGTGGGGCAGCGCATACCGCTTGCCGGCGGTGCCGGCGCAGAGCAGGAACTGGCCCATCGAGGCGGCCATGCCCATCGCGATCGTGGCCACGTCGTTCTTGATGTACTGCATGGTGTCGTACACCGCCATCCCGGCGCTGATCGAGCCACCGGGGGAGTTGATGTACAGCGCGATGTCGCGTTCGGCGTCCTCCGAGGCGAGCAGCAGCATCTGCGCGCAGATGCGGTTGGTCACCTCGTCGTTGACCTCGCTCCCGAGGAAGATGATCCGCTCCCGGAGCAGACGCTCGAAGACCTGATCGTCGAAGGACGCGCCGCCGCCGCGCATGGTCGGTTCAACACTCATGGGGTCAACCCTTTCGCATCCGCTCTTCTACGTCTCACACCTTCTCTCACAGGGCGTGTCGAAACCCAGCGATTCCCCTCAGGGCGAATCCGCTGTCGGCAGAATGCGTGGTACTGATCACGCGCGATCGGCCGGTGCGCCCTGGTGCGGCTACTTTTGGCGGGTGCCGGAGGGACATACCATTCACCGCCTCGCCACCCGCCATCGCGAGCTGTTCGCCGGGCATCCGGTGGCAGTCTCCAGCCCTCAGGGCCGGTTCGCCAGTGGCGCGGTCCTGCTCGACGGGCGGGTGCTGCGCGACACCGAGGCGTATGGGAAGCATCTGCTGCACCACTACGAGGGCGATCGCACCCTCCACGTGCACCTCGGGCTCTACGGCAAGTTCACCGAGGGCGAGCCGCCGTTGCCCGACCCGGTCGGCCAGGTCCGGATGCGGATGCGGGGGCTCACGCACTGGCTCGACCTGCGCGGGCCGACCGCCTGCGAGGTGCTCGAGCCGCCCGCGGTGGAAGCGCTGCGGGACCGGCTCGGCGCCGACCCGCTGCGTGACGACGCCGACCCCGCCCGGGCTCACCAGAAGATCAGGTCCAGCACCAAGCCGCTGTTCGCTCTGCTGCTCGACCAGTCGGTCGTGGCCGGCTGCGGGCTGATCTACGCCAACGAGGTGCTGTTCCGGGCCGGCCTGTCACCGCTCACCCCGGGCACCGCGGTCGGCCGCGAGCTGTGGACCGCGCTCTGGGACGACCTGCGCGCGCTGATGAAGGAAGGTGTCGCCCGGGGCCGCATCGACACCGTGCACACCCAGCACACGCCGGAGGCGATGCGCCGGGCGCCGCGCGTCGACCGGCACGGCGGTGAGGTCTACGTCTACCGCCGCACCGGTCAGCCGTGCCTGGTCTGCGGCACGCCCGTCGCGATCGGCCCGCTGGCCGGCCGGAACCTGTATTGGTGTCCGACCTGCCAGCCGGTCACTCGGTAGCGGCCGGCGTCGCCGAGGTGCTGGTCGTCGGCGTGGCCGCCGGGTCCGGCGCCGTCGTGCTCGTCGACGGGCTGGGCGTGGCCGCGGTCGGCGCGGGCGTGGCCGGGCTGCGCGGCGTCTCGCCGGTGCCGGAGGGCACGCCCAGCTCGTAGTGCTCCTTGAGCCAGGGCAGCAGTTCCTTGTACGCCGCGATCGTGTCCGGCTGGTTGAAGTCGTGCGACAGCACGATCGCGCCCGGCTTCACGCCCTTCTTCACCGAGGCGACCACCCGTTTGATGTGCTCGGCGTCGCTCTCGTTCTCGGTGTGCTCCCAGTCGCGCGGGTCGACCTCCCAGTAGAGCGAGGCCATCCCGGCACCGTGCGCCACGGTCACCAGCTTGTCGTTGAAGTTGCCGCCCGGCGCCCGGAAGAACGGGATCGCCGCGTCCGGCACCGCGGCCCGGATCGCCGCGTTCGTCTTCGCCAGGTCGCCCCGGATCTGCGACGGCGTCTTCTTCGCGATCGTCAGGTCGTGGTTGAACGTGTGGTTGCAGAGCGTGTGACCGGCCGCGACGATCTGCCGCACCAGTTCCGGGTGCCGTTTGGCCTGCTCGCCGACCAGGCAGAAGGTGGCCTTCACCCCGTACTGCTGGAGCATGGCGAGGATCTTCGGGGTCTGCTCCGGGTCGGGCCCGTCGTCGAAGGTCAGCGCGACCTGCTGGCCGCCCGTGGTGAGCAGCGACTTGCCCGGCCCGGCGCCCAGCGGCACCGCCGTGGCCGGGCCGGCCTGGGCGGGCTTGCTGCTGGTGGTCGCCTCCGGGGTGGGCTTGGCGGTGCTCCCGGCGACCGGGTCGGCCTGCGGGTCGCCCTGCTTTCCGGCGGCGTCACCGGCCTTGTCGCGCTGTTTCGCCGCCTGCGCCGACGCTTCCGCCTGCGCGGCCGCGGTCAGCGACCCGGGGTCGGTGCGGCTCGGCTGCGACAGCGGCACCGCGGTGATCAGCAGGCCCGCCACGACGAGGGTGCCGAGCACGGTCGTCGGCCGGTTCCGGGCCGCCTGCAGCCACGTTTCCAGGGGCAGCGTGCCGGGCGCCCGATGCGAGCCGGTGACCGGCTGCTTCCGGCGGGATCGAGGAGTGCCCGAGGAGCGCCGGTCACGTCGCGACGATGACGATTCGGCAGTACGGACGGTGCTGTACGACCCGGTGTCACCCGCGCGATGCCGGGCGGCTCGGGTCGGTGCGTCCACAGCGGAACGCAGCGACGGCCCCAGGATCTCCGTGCGGGGCGTAACCCGCGACACGGTCTCCGAGCCGTCGGCGGAGTCCGGCCGACGGTGCCGCCCACCCGTCGCGGCTACGTCGCCGGAGCTCGTCAATTGCGGCGAGGTGTACGGCGGCATTCGTCATGCCTACCGGTTCACAAGATCAGGCGCGATACCAGATCGGTCATCGCGCCGTCACTCATCGTCGTTTCGGCTGCTCACTCACCGTAAAGCTGTGTGCAATCTGTGTCGCGGTTCAAGTGAGATTCTCGTCGCTGACCGTCTCGCCGCGGGTCGTCCGGGCCAGCCAGTCGACGACACCGGCCACCGGCACCCCCTTGGCGAGCAGCGCCCGCTGCCGGGCCGCGCCCGTCCCGCGCTCCCGCAACCGGTCGCTCAGGACCGTCACCAGTTCGGCGTCGCCGTGCCGTTCGAGTTCCGGCCGGACGTAGTCGATGAGCTGACGCAACAGCCGCCAGGCCGGCCGCGGCTCGCGACTCGCCATGTCCAGGCCGAGCCCCTCGAGGCCATCCTTGGCGGCCCGCCAGTGCGCGGCCATCAGCAACGGGTGCGGCACGTCCGGAGCGTCGATCCCGTCGCGCACGTCGTTCAGCACGGTCGAGACCAGCCCCCGGGCCAGGGCGGCGAGCAGTATCGCGTCGTCCAGGGTGGGCGTCACGTCGCCCATCCGGATCTCCACGGTGGGGTAGTTCGCGGAGAGCCGTGCGTACCAGTAGAGCATTCCCTCGTCGAGCATCGCGCCGCTCGCCTCGAGATCCGCGATCAGGGTCAGATAGTGGTCATGCGATTGGAGGTACGGCGTGGGCCCCACCGTGGGCCAGCGCTCCCACATCATCGAGCGCCAACTCGCGTACCCGGTGTCGCGGCCGCCCGACATCGGTGAGTTCGCCGTCGCCGCCTGCAGCACGGGCAGCCAGGCGCGCAGGTGGTTCAGCACCCGGACGCCGGTCTCCGGATCCGGGATGCTCACGTGCACGTGCGTCCCGCAGGAGCCCTGACCCGGCGACAGATCACCGAACCGTTCCCGCATCTGGTGGTAACGCGGCTTGTCGACCAGGCGCGTGTTCGGCCCGGCGGCCGGCCCGCACCCCACCGCGAGCAGGCGTGACCCGGCCCGTTCGGCGGCGTCGGCCAGCCCGGTCCGCAGTTTCGTCATCGCCTCGTAGAGCCCGAGCAGCTCCAGTTGCGGTGGGCTCGCCACTTCGATCTGGCTGCGCAGATACTCGTGCTGCACGCTGGGTCGCAGGTCGTCGGGCACCTCGGCCAGCACCGCCTCGACGGTCTCCACCCCGCGGGGCTCCACCGCGTCGACGAGCAGGTACTCCTCCTCGATCCCGAGTGTCAGAAGGTCCCGCTCCTCCGCGCGTGCGGCCAGTCGCGGGTCAATAGTCGTCGTGCCCTCCGCAGCGGCTTCCATGCGCGAGGGGATACCCGTCGCGTACAAATGAGAAACCGCAGCTCACAGCGGATTGCCGAGCCGGGATAAGCTTTCTTCCATGCTGCTACTCGGGTACTGGGCACTGGCGGGCACCGCCCTGCTCGAGCCCGGCCTGAGCAGCGGGCCGCGCCTCGTCCTCGCGCTGGCCCTGGTCACCGCCGCACTTCTGGTCGTCGCCGCGGTCGCCGTCCCCGTTCTGTTCGCGGGCCTCGTCCCGGGCATGCGCGCGTTCGTGCGCCGCTCCCGCGCGTCGTCCCCGCGCCTGCTCGACCCGGATGCCGCCGGGCGTCCACGTCCTCGAGCGCCGACCGCGTCCCCCGCGGTGGCCTAGCTCCTTCCTCAGCCCGTTTCCGGCCTGTTGCCGCCGGATCCTGCTCGGCTGCCGCCTCGGTGTCCATTCCGTTCCGGACCCTTGGGGTACGTCCATGTCTGTCACCGGTCTCTTCCACGCCGTCGTCAACGCCGCGCACACCGGCATCACCGGCCTCGCCCACCATCTGGATCCGCTGGCCGGAAGCCTCGCGGCCGCCGTCGCGATCGTCGTCTTCACGCTGCTCGTCCGGGCCGCCCTGACCCCGCTCACCTACCTGCAGATCCGCACCGAACGCCGCCGGGCCGCCCTCGCCCCGGAGATCGAGAAGCTCCGCAAGAAGCACAAGGACCCGATGCAACTGGCCACCGCCACGCTCGCGTTGCAGCGGGAACACGGCATCGGGCCGTTCGCCGGGCTCCTGCCCGCGCTGGTCCAGGCGCCGTTCTTCATGGTCATGTACCGGGTCGCCCTGAACCCGCCGTCCGGGGCGATCGCCGGCGTCCCGCTGACCGCGCACCTCTCCGCCGGTCTGCCCGTCTTCGCCGTGCTCCTGGCCCTGTCCGCCGGCATCGCCTGGTGGTCGTCCCGCCGGGCCGCCGCGCTCGCCGTGCCGGTCGCCCCCGGCGCGGACCCGAACCAGCAGGCGGCGGCGCTGACCGCCCGGATGCTCAAGTACCTCCCGTGGCTGAGCGTCCTGGCCGTCGCCTGGTTGCCGCTGGCCGGCGCCCTCTACCTGGTCACGTCCTCTGCCTGGACCGCCGCCGAGCAACTGGTCCGCCGCCGCCTGGTTCCCACCCCGGCCCCCGTCCCCGCCTGACCACCGCCCGCGCGATCGCACCGCCCGGCCGGCTCACAGCGGTGTTCCAGGCCGGGCGAAGTGCTCCGGGGGCCCAGGTACTGCGGGGAGCCGCGTTGCTGGTCGGGCTTGTGCGGACTTCGCGTGGCGTGATGCCGGCCGGGGGAGCGGGGCGCGCTGCTACCGGGATCAGCGGCGGGGTCGCGGACTCCGGGCGGCGGGGCTGGACGGGCTGGTCAACTGTGTGGACGGGTTTGTTGCTCGGACCGTGCCCCGCCACGGAGGCCGCCCTGGAGGGCCGAGCGCTCTGGGCGCCCCGCGCCCTGCCCGGCCCGGAAGGGTCCCCGCGGGAGCGGCGGAGAAGGACCACGGCGGACGGAGGACATCGGGGTCTTGACCCTGATCTCGACGGAAAAAGTTACAAATTGACACTCGTTGACAACAGCCTGAAACAAGCGTGCAATCTTTCACATGTGAGAGCGCTCTCACGCATCCCCGCGGAAAGGCGTGTCCCCCATGGCAGCTCCCCGAAGGCTTCTCGCTGTCAGTGCAGCGACCCTGACCGTCCTGGCATCCGTAGCTCTGGTGAACTCGGCGGAGGCGGCCGTGCCCGCGCCGCCGGCCGGCATGTCGCTGGTGTTCAGCGACGACTTCACCGGTGCGGCCGGCACCGGGCTGAACCGCACGAACTGGCTGTACGACATCGGCACCAGCTACCCCGGCGGCGCCGCGAACTGGGGCACCGGTGAGGTCGAGACGATGACGGACTCGACCGCGAACGTCTACCAGGACGGCGGCGGCAACCTGGTGATCAAGCCGATCCGTAGTTCGTCCGGGCAGTGGACGTCGGGGCGGGTGGAGACGCAGCGGACCGATTTCGCGGCCCCGTCCGGCGGCAAGGTGCGGATCGAAGCGCGCCTGCAGCAACCGAACGTGAGCGGCGCCGCGGCGGCCGGTTACTGGCCGGCGTTCTGGGCGCTGGGTGACGCGGCGCGGCCGGTCGGCGCGACGAACTGGCCGGGCATCGGCGAGTGGGACATCATGGAGGACATCAACGGCCGGTCCTCGGTCTTCTCGACGCTGCACTGCGGGACGAACCCGGGCGGCGTCTGCAACGAGACGACCGGCCTCGGCAGCGGTGAGCGGGCGTGTTCCGGCTGCCAGACCGGCTTCCACACCTACGCGGTCGAGTTCGACCGCAGCACCTCGCCCGAGCAGATGCGGTGGTATCTGGACGGCAACAACTACTTCACGCTCAACTCGTCCCAGGTCGACGCGACCACCTGGAACAACGCCACACACCACGGCATGTTCGTGATCCTGAACGTGGCGATGGGCGGTGGTTTCCCGGCTGCGTTCGGGGGCGGCCCGACCGCGGCGACGCAGTCCGGCGTGCCGATGCTCGTCGACTACGTGGCGGTCTACCAGTCGTCCGGCGGCACCACCACGACCCCGCCGACGAGTCCGCCGGCCTCCACGCCGCCGACCGGCGGGACGCGGGACGCCTACGCGCAGATCCAGGCCGAGTCCTACGACGCGGCGAACGGCGTGGCGGTGGAGACGTGTTCGGAGGGTGGTCAGGACGTCGGCAGCCTCGCCAACGGTGACTGGCTGCAGTTCAACAACGTGAACTTCGGGTCGGGCGGGGTGAAGGATTTCGTGGGCCGGGTCGCCTCCGGTGCGGCGGGCGGCGTGAGCGGCCTGGTCGAGGTGCGGCTCGACAGTCGCAGCAACGCGCCGATCGGCAGTTTCGCGTTGAGCAGCACCGGCGGCTGGCAGACCTGGACGTCGATCCCGGGAAACGTGTCGAGTGTGACCGGCACGCACACGGTGTACCTGACCTTCACCAGCGGTCAGCCGGCCGACTTCGTGAACGTCAACTGGATCCAGTTCCGGAAGTGACGACCGGCGTCGCGAACGCCGTGACGCCGAGACAACTGTCGACCTCGATGAGCCGTGCCCGCTGACCTGCGGTCACGGCTCTTCGTCGTGCCATCACGACAGATTGAGATTTAAAGATATTTAAGGTTCATACCCTCTTTACATTTACTGTTAACAGTCCTAAAGATTGAAGCATCTCACCGGAGGCGCATGGAAGGACAGCTATGAAGCGCTCCCGATCGGTTCTTCTAGCGACGGTCACCGCGGTGGCCGCCGCCGGCACGGCCACCTGGTTCGCGGGTGACGCCTCCGCGGCGGCGGCCTGCGCCCCGGCGTGGAGCTCGACCGCCACCTACGTCAAGGACAACGTCGCTGCACAGAGTGGTCACAACTACACCGCGAAGTGGTGGACCCAGAACGAGTCGCCGGCCACCCATAGTGGTCAGTGGGACGTGTGGATCGACAACGGCGCGTGCGGCGGGACGACGACGCCGACCAGTTCGCCGACGAGCAGCCCCACGACCGGTCCGAGCCCGACGGTGAGTCCCACCACGTCCCCGACGACCCAGCCGACCGGCACCGGATCCCTTCCGGCGCACTTCCTCACCGGTTACTGGCAGAACTTCGTGAACGGCGCGACCCCGCTGAAGCTGGCCGCCGTCCCCAGTACGTACGACCTGATCGCGGTCGCCTTCGCCGACGCCACCGCCACTCCGGGCGCGGTCAGCTTCACCCTCGACAGCGGGCTGGCCGGCGCGGTCGGCGGCTACACCGACGCCCAGTTCAAGGCCGACATCGCCACGCTGCACGCGCGGGGCAAGAAGGTGATCATCTCGGTCGGCGGGGAGAAGGGCTCGGTCGGCGTCGCCAGTGACGCGGCGGCCACGGCCTTCGCCGACTCGGTCTACTCGCTGATCCAGACGTACGGCTTCGACGGCGTCGACATCGACCTGGAGAACGGGCTCAACCCGACCTACATGGCGAGCGCGCTGCGGAGTCTGCGCAGCAAGGCCGGGGCGAACCTGATCATCACGATGGCGCCGCAGACCATCGACATGCAGAGCACCGGCTCGTCCTACTTCGCGCTGGCACTGTCGATCAAGGACATCCTCACGGTCGTCCACACCCAGTTCTACAACTCGGGCGCGATGCTCGGCTGCGACCGGATGAACGCGTACAGCCAGGGGTCGGAGAACTTCCTCACCGCGCTCGCCTGCATCCAGACCCAGAACGGCCTGCGACCCGACCAGGTCTCGCTCGGCCTCCCGGCCGGCCCGAGCGCGGCCGGTGGCGGATACGTCGCGCCGTCGGTGGTCAACGCCGCCCTGGACTGCCTGGCCCGCGGCACCAACTGCGGCACGTTCAAGCCGCCGGCCACCTACCCGGGCATCCGCGGCGCCATGACCTGGTCCATCAACTGGGACGTCACCAACGGCAACAACTGGGTCAACACGATCGACCCCCACCTCTCCACCCTGCCCTAAGGAGCTCCCCCCTCATGAAACTCAGCCGAAAGATCGCGCTTCTGGCGTCGGTCGCCACGGTCGGTACGGCCGCGGCCGTCCTCCCGATGACGTTCGCCAGCGCCGCGACCGCGTGCGCCCCCGCCTGGTCCGCCAGCTCGGTCTACGTCAAGGACAACGTCGCCTCGCAGAGCGGGCACAACTACACCGCGAAGTGGTGGACCCAGAACGAGTCGCCGTCCACCCACAGTGGTCAGTGGGACGTGTGGATCGACAACGGCGCCTGTGGCGGCACGACCACCCCCACCACCACCCCGCCCACCGGCCCGACCACGAACCCGCCGACCGCCGGCACGAAGATGGCCTCGGCGCCGTACGTCTACCCGGGCTGGGGCAACCCGCCGGCGCCGGCCACGGTCGTCAGCGCCACCGGCATCAAGGCCTTCACTATGGCGTTCGTGCTGGCCAACGGCTGCAACCCGGTGTGGGACGGCGAGTCCGGCCTGACCGGCGGCGTGCACGCCGGCTACATCTCGCAGATCAAGGCGGCCGGCGCCGACGTCGTCCCGTCGATCGGTGGCTGGAGCGGTAACAAGCTCGGCCCGAACTGCGCCACGGCGGACGCCCTGGCCGGCGCGTACCAGAAGGTGATCGACGCCTTCGGCCTCAAGGCGATCGACATCGACATCGAGAACACCGACGAGTTCGAGAACACCGCGGTGCAGGACCGGATCCTGGGCGCCTTGAAGATCATCAAGGCGAACAACCCGTCGGTGAAGACCATCGTCACGTTCGGCACCTCGCCGACCGGCCCGAACTACTACGGCACCCGGCTGGTGCAGCAGGCCAAGGCGCTGGGCGCGAACATCGACGTCTTCACCCAGATGCCGTTCGACTTCGGCGGCGGCTCGGACATGTACGCCGCGACGGTCGGCGCCACCGAGGGCCTGAAGAACCTGGTCAAGACCACCTTCGGCTACACCGACGCGCAGGCTTACGCGCACATCGGCATCTCCGGCATGAACGGTCTCTCCGACCAGCAGGAGCTGACCACGGTCGACACCTGGACCCGGATCCGGGACTACGCCAAGAACAACGGCCTGGCCCGCTTCACCTTCTGGTCGGTCAACCGGGACCGCGGTTGCGCCGGTGGCGGTGTGGTCTCCGACTGCTCCGGCATCGCGCAGTCCGACTGGGCCTTCACCAAGGTCAGTGCCGGCTTCTGACCTGATCGTCAGTGCGCGGTCGCTCGTTCGCCGAGCGGCCGCGCGCTTTTTTCACCATCCACCAGCCGATCGTGACGACGAAGAACGCCCACACCCCGTAGTCGAACCAGTGGCTGTACTTCTCCACGTCCTGCCAGCGCGACCCCAGCCCATATCCCGCCCCGATGAACAACGCGTTCCACACCCCGCTGCCGATCGTGGTGAACAGGGCGAACTGCCCGAGTGGCATCCGGTTCGCCCCGGCCGGGATCGAGACCAGGCTCCGGACCACCGGGGCGCATCGCCCGAACAGCACCGCGGCTCTCGCGTGCCGCTCGAACCACCGGTCCGCCTTGTCCAGGTCGGCGGCGTCGACGAGCGGGATCCGATCGAGCCGGCGCCGCAGCCGCTCCTCGCCCAGGCCGCGCCCGAGCCAGTAGAGCAGCAGCGCCCCGATCAGCGCGCCGAGCGTGGCGGCCAGCCAGACCAGGGTGAGGTCGACCCGCCCCTCACCGGCCAGGTAGCCCGCCATGGAGAGCACGATCTCGCTGGGGATCGGGGGCACCACGTTCTCCAGCGCGACGAGCAGGCCGACGCCGGCCTCGCCGAGCGTGTCGATGACCGAGGCGACCCAGCCCGCCAGCCCACTCAGTTCAGCCATTCACCAGTGGTACCCGGCCGCCTCCCGATCAACCACTTTTGTATATACCGATGATCGGTATATTCTCCTGTCATGAGCGACGTCCCCCTGCGGGAGCCCACGTTTCTGGTGCTCACCGCCTTGGCCGAGGAGCCGCGCCACGGCTACGCCGTGATCGAGGACGTGGCCACGATGACCGGCGGGCGGGTTCGGCTGCGCGCCGGGACGCTCTACGCGGCCCTCGACCGGCTCCGCCTCGACGGGCTGATCGAGGTCGACCGCGAGGAGGTCGTCCAGTCCCGGCTGCGGCGCTACTACCGGCTCACGGGGGCCGGCGAGCAGAGCCTGGCCGCCGAGTCCGCCCGCCTGCGCCAGCAGGCCACCATCGCCGAAAAACGGCTGAAGATCCGTCGCGCCAACCTCGGGGGAGCCACCGCGTGACCACACTGGAGTCTCGTTACCGCCGGTTGCTGCGGGTCTTCCCGGCCGCTCACCGGGCCGCCTACGAGGAGGAGATGCTCGGCGTCCTGCTCGCGGACGCGCCGCCGGGCCGCCGTCACCCTCGCCCGGCCGATGCGTTCGACCTGCTCCGCGCGGGTCTCGCGGTCCGCTTCGGCAGAAGGTCAAAAGCCGATCACGGTACGGCCTGGCGTGACGCCGCCGCGGTCAGCGCGCTCCTCGTCGCCCTGCTGATCGGCGGGTTCGCCGCGGCCACGTTCACCGAGGCGATCGCGGATCGGCTGCACGGCGTCCCGGTGCGGCTCGGCGGGGCCGACGGCCTGATCGATCCGGCGTTGCGGGCCGTCGCCTGGCTGTCCGTCGCCGTCGCCGCGCTCGCCGGGCGCTACCGGGCCGCGGCGCTGCTCTCCGGCGTCACGCTGCTGGTCGAGCTCGGCACCCTGGGCTTCTGGCTGGGTCTGACCCCGTGGGCAGCACTGCGGCTGGCGTGGGCGCCGAGCATGGCCATCGTGATGACCGCCGCGTTCGTCGCCGCGCTGACCGCCCGCCCGATCCGGGTTCTGACCGGCCGGCTCGGGCTCGGCCTGGTCCTGGCCGCTGTCGTCGTCGCCCCGTTCGCCGACTGGGTGACCCGGGTGTCGTTCCTCGAGTTCGACGACCTCTCGGTCTGGTTGCCGCTGGCCCTGTTCACCGGGGTGCTGATCGGTGTCGTCCCGCCGGTGCGAGGACGAGCGGCGCTGGTGTTCCCGGGCATGCTGCTGGTGCCGGTCGTGCTGCTGCAGACCTGGGACTCGACGGTCCTGGCCGGTTCGGGCGGCGAGGTTCCGGACGTGGTCACCCCGCGGGGCGTGGCGCTCTCGCTGGCGCCCCTGGCGATCGTCGCCGTGGCCGCTCTCTGGTTCGCCCGACGTTTTGCGGTCCGGGCGCGCGGTCAAGTAAGGGTGCATGAGTGACCGGTGGTACCAGCAGGCGGTCGTGTACTGCCTGGACATCGATACCTTCGCCGACTCGAACGGCGACGGCTGCGGGGACATCCCCGGACTGATCGGCCGCCTCGACTACCTGGCCCGGCTGGGTGTCACCTGCCTGTGGCTGAACCCGATCCACCCCTCGCCGGACCGCGACGACGGTTACGACGTGGCCGACTTCTACAACGTCGACCCGCGGTTCGGCACCCTCGGGGACTTCGCCGAGCTGCTGCACCAGGCCGGTAACCGGGGCATCAAGGTGATCATCGACCTGGTGGTCAACCACACCTCGGACAAGCATCCGTGGTTCGTCTCGGCGCGGTCGTCGCCCGATTCGCCGTACCGCGACTGGTATGTCTGGAGCGAGACCGCGCCGCCGGACCGCAAGCAGGGCATGGTCTTCCCCGGCGAGCAGGACGAGACCTGGAGTTACGACCGGACCGCGAAGCTCTGGTACTACCACCGGTTCTACAAGTTCCAGCCGGACCTCAACATCAAGAACCCCGAGGTGCGCGAGGAGATCAAGAAGATCTGCGCGTTCTGGCTGCAGCTCGGGGTGGCCGGATTCCGGATGGACGCGGTCCCGTTCATCATCGAGGAGACCGTCCCCGGCAAGGCGGACGCGGCCAAGGACTTCGGGTACCTGACCGAGCTGCGCCAGCACGTGCAGTGGCGCAGGAGCGACGCGGTGCTGCTGGCCGAGGCCAATGTGGAACCGGAGGAGCTGGTCACGTACTTCGGCGACGAGGGCGGCTCCGGCAACCGGATCCACATGCTCTTCGACTTCATGCTGAACGCGAAGATGGTGCTGGCGCTGGCCCGGGAGAATCCGGAGCCGATCATCGACGCGCTGCGGGACACCCCGAAACTGCCGGCCGGCGGCCAGTGGGCCACGTTCCTGCGCAACCACGACGAGATCGACCTGTCCCGGCTCGCCGCCGAGCAGCGCGCCGACGTGTTCGCGAAGTTCGGGCCGGACGAGAACATGCAGCTCTACGGCCGGGGCATCCGCCGGCGCCTGGCCCCCATGCTCGGCAACGACCGGCGGCGGCTCGAACTGGCGTACGCGCTGCAGTTCAGTCTCCGCGGAACCCCGGTGCTGAGGTACGGCGAGGAGATCGGCATGGGCGACGACCTGGCGCTCGAGGGCCGGGACTCGATCCGGACGCCGATGCAGTGGTCCGGCCTGCCCAACGGCGGGTTCTCCACGGCCGACCCGGGTGACCTGGTCCGGCCGGTGATCAGCGAGGGCGATTTCGGGTACGAGAAGGTCAACGTCACCCTGCAACGCCACGACGCCAGCTCGCTGCTGTCGTGGTTCGAGCGGATGATCCGCACGCTGCGCGAGGCACCCGAGGTCGGCAGCGGCGCCTGCGCGTACGTCGACGTACCCGCCCCGAAGGGTCTGCTCGTGCACCGCGCCGACGACGGCACCGGCACCATGCTGTTCCTGCACAACCTCGGCCCGGACGACGTGACCGTCGACCTGAGCAGCATCGGTGAGACCGCGGAGCTGCCCAACGACGTGCTCGCCGACGCCGAGTACCCGGATCCCGGCAAACTCGCCGACCTCCCGGTGTCCGGATACGGATACCGGTGGATCCGCGTGCGCAGAACTGCCTGACTCGGATTAGGCTGCGGCGAGAGCAGCGAAGATCACAACGGGAGGCCGCAGTGTCGCAGTCCGCATCGTCGAGGGTCGCCATCGTCACCGGGGCCGCGCGCGGCATCGGTGAGGCCATCGCACTCAAGCTCGCCGCCGACGGCCTCGCCGTAGCGGTCGTCGACCTCGACGAGGGCGCCTGTGCGAACACGGTCACCGCGATCCACGACGCCGGCGGCACCGCGGTCGCGATCGGCGCCGACGTGTCGAAGCCGGAACAGGTGACCGCCGCGGTGGAGCGGGTCGTGGCCGAGCTCGGCCCGCCCACCGTCCTGGTCAACAACGCCGGCGTGCTCCGCGACAACCTGCTCTTCAAGATGTCCGACGACGACTGGGACATCGTGATGAACGTGCACCTGAAGGGCTCGTTCCTGTTCAGCCGCGCGGTGCAGAAGCACATGGTGGACGCGGGTTTCGGCCGGATCGTCAGCCTGTCGAGCACCTCGGCGCTGGGCAATCGCGGTCAGGCGAACTATGCGGCGGCCAAGGCCGGTCTCCAGGGTTTCACCAAGACGCTGGCGATCGAGCTCGGCAAGTTCGGCATCACGGCCAACGCGGTGGCGCCCGGATTCATCGTCACCGACATGACCCGCGCGACCGCGGCGCGGATGGGTGCGGACTTCGCCGACTTCGAGAAGGCGATGATCGGTCAGATCCCGGTGGCCCGCGCGGGCCGTCCCGAGGATGTGGCGAACACCGTCTCGTTCCTGGCGAGCGAGGGCGCCGGATTCGTGTCCGGACAGGTGATCTACGTGGCCGGTGGGCCGAAGGACTGAGTTCCCGCACGGCGATCCGGGTCCGGCGGTGCCGGGCCCGGTGCCGGATCTGACTGGTCCACCGATGCTGTCAACTTGCTGAAAGCGGCTACAAAGAAGTGATGAACCGACGCATGAGCTCCCGCAGCGTGTCGCTGACCAGCACATTCCTGCTGCTCGCCGCGGGCGGCGCGGCGGCTTGTGACAACGACCGCTATCACAACGAGGGGTTCTACTGCGCCGACGAGAACGGTGTGATCGTCGACGAGGACCTCTGCGACGACAACTACCACGGCTATCGCGGCGGCGGGGGGTACTACATCTACCACTCGCCGAGCTACCGGTCCGGGTACACGGTCGGGCAGAAACTGCCGTCCGGCGGGAGCCGGTTCGCCTACAACGACTCGGCCTCGCGCAGCACGTACGGGCTGCCGTCGACCGGCCGGGTCGGCAACGGCACGGTCAAGACGGGCGTGGTCGGCAAGGGTGGCAGTGGCGGCAAGGGCTCGTCCGGTCACGGCACCTCGGGTGGATGATCAGTAGATGCGACGCATTCCGTACGGCCCGGTCCGGGACGGCTGGCGGCTGACCAATTTCAGTCTCGGGCTGACGTACAACGACGACGTGCTGCCCGACGGGTCGATGTACTCGTACTGGCAGGAGGGGCCGTACTACGACTTCACCGCGGCCGAGATCGAGGAACTCGAGACGGCCACGGCCACGCTCTACGACATGTGCCTCGAAGCCGGCGACTGGATGATCGAGCAGTGCCCACGGCGTACCGTCGAAGGCCGCAGGCGGGGTTTCATGTCCTCGATCTGCACGCCGGAGGCGTGTTACCTGAGCCGCATCGGCATCCCGGAATACACGCACGAGCAGATCATCCGGACCTGGCTGGACGGCGACGCGGAAACGTGGACGCACTACGACAAAGACCCGGACATGCGCACGCCGATGCAGACGCCGGACTTCTCGCCGACGATCTACGGCCGCTTCGACCTCTGGTACCACGGCGCCGGCAGCACCCCGCGGCTGCTGGAGTTCAACGCGCAGACCCCGACGTCGCTGGTCGAGGCCGCGGTGATCCAGTGGCACTGGATGGACCAGACCGGGATCACCCGGCACGAGTGGCGGCAGTGGAACTCGATCCACGACCGGCTCGTCGGCTGGGAGGCGACCCCGGGCGGTGAACCGGCCGAGCTCGGCGCGTGGCGGCGCAACATCGCCAAACTGCGCGAAGCTCGTCCGTGGCTGCCGGAAAAGCCCAAGATCTTTTTTGCGTACGAGACGTCGGACACATCCGGCGAGGACCGGATGAACGTGGCCTACCTGATGGCCACGGCCGAGGAAGCCGGTTTCCCGGTCGAACTCATCGCCATGAGCCAGATCGGCTGGGACGTGGCCGGTGACCGGGTCGTGTTCGTGCCGGGCCCCGGCCGCGAGCACGAGGCCCAGCCCATCGACGTGATCTTCATGCTCTACCCGTGGGAGTGGTTCTGGCACGAAGAGGGCGGCAAAGCCTTCTTCCGGAACATGGCCGACCCGGCGAAACGCGGCACGGTGTGGATCGAGCCGCCGTACAAGGCCGCACTGCTCGGCAACAAGGCGCTGCTCCCGGTGCTGTGGAAGCTCTTCGGGTCCGACCCCGAGCGTGGCAAGTACCTGCTGCCGGCCTACTTCGCGGAGTCATCGAAGGCGGCGGAGCTCACGTCGTACGCGAAAAAGCCGGTCTGGGGCCGCGAAGGTGGATCAGTGACCCTGGTCCGCGACGGCAAACCGATCATCGACAACCCGTCCGAGTACGGGTCGGACGGGCGCTACATCGTGCAGGAGCTGTGTGAACTGCCGGCCTTCGACGGGCTGGAGGGCACCGTGCACCCGGTCATCGGGTCCTGGCTGATCGACGGCGAACCGGCCGGGATGGGCATCCGCGAGGGCATCGGCGTCGAAGGCCTGGTCACCAAGAACAACTGCAACTTCCTGCCGCACGCCATCGAATCGGAGAACTGACCCTCGTCCGCGGCGTCAGGCGGTCGGCGAGCGGAAGCCGGTGACCGTAGGCCGGCGAGCGGCGAGCGGCGTCTGTTCGGCCGTCGCCGAGCTGACCAGAACGGCTGGATGAGCGCTATGTGCTTGTCCGGACAGAATGGACGGCGCCCGGGTGACCGGAGATGATCCGTTCGCGGCGAGCACGTCCCACCCACCCTGGGGATGCCACCTCCGCTGGCATCAGTGTGACGCGAATCGGTGGGGCTCCGTCGACGGGCTGTGGACGACCGGCTGGTGTGGATAACTTCTCCCGGCCGAAAGTGATCGCTATCTGGCCTTTCGCCAGTTGACCCGTTCGGACGCCGGAAGAAATTCAGGGCCGGTGGCCACCACGCCGAGGCCCAGCTGAGGGTGCTGGGCTGAGCCTCAGCGAGGTCATGCGGGTGCGATCAGCGCCGGACCTGAGGCAGCGATCAAGTCCTGAGAAGGGTCAGGCCTGCTCGGCGGGCGTGGGGCGGTGGCGCCAGATCCACCAGAGGCCGATGAACGGCAGGATCAGCGGAACATAGCCGTATCCGCTGCCGTACCGCGACCACACCGTGTCGTCCGGGAACGCCACCGCGTCGGCGATGCTCAGCGTGCCGACGATCAGCACGCCCAGCAGTTCGATGCTGCAGCTGATCAGGGCGATCAGCCGGCCCCGGGCGCCGCCCACGGCGAGGCCGACGGTGGCGGCGATGTAGACCACACCGGCCAGCGCGGAGAGCAGGTAGGCCAGCGGTGCCTCGCTGAAGTGCGTGGTGATCTGGACCAGCGCGCGGGCGCTCGCGGAGAGCGCGAACGTGCCGTAGACGAGCAGCAGGACCCGGCCGAGCCCGGTGCCGAGCGCGGCGTCGCGGGGGCGGGTGGAGAGGGCGGGTTCGTCAGGCACCGGTCACCGACGCGATCTGCTGCAGGCGCAGCACTAGGACGGGCAGGACGACGGCGCCGACGCCGAGGATGAGGCTGCCCCAGCGGGTCGGCTCCAGCTTGGCCAGCCAGACCGCGGCCGGGGCGAAGCAGAACGTGGTGAAGAGGTAGCCGCCGAACGTGGGGGTGTCCGACGGCCGGGGCCCGTCGATCAGGCCGATCGCGGCGACCACGACGAGGACCGCGACCAGGACGCTGAACGCGACCATGGCCAGCAGGTCGAAGCGGCTGGGCGCGCGGTCGAGCGCGCTGCGCAGGAAGTACCACGCCGCGAGGAGGAGAGCGACGACGATGGTCGCCACCGAGAGGGGACCGTTCACCCGGCACAGGTTACTGAGGTGGCTCTGGGCTGGTAACTTCCGGCCCCGGGAGATCCTTTCGCGGAGAGTGGGCAAATAGTGCGCTTCGGATTGTTCGGTACTGGCCCGTGGGCTCACATGGTGCACTCCGAGGCTCTCGCGCGGCACCCGGGAGCCGAGCTCGCCGGGGTGTGGGGGCGGAATCCGGCGAAGGCGCAGGAGCTGGCGGCCAAGCACGGGAGCCGTGCCTACGACGACGTGGACGCGCTGATCGCCGACGTGGACGCGGTCGCGATCGCGCTGCCCCCGGACGTTCAGGCGCCGATCGCGCTGCGGGCGGCGCACGCGGGGCGGCACCTCATCCTGGACAAGCCGGTCTCGTTGCGTACGGCGGAGGCCTCCGCACTGGCCTCGGCCGTCGCGGCGGGTGACCTGGCGTCGGTGGTCTTCTTCACCCGGCGTTTCGTGCCGGAGACGGAGAGGTTCCTGGCCGAGGCGGTGGCGGCCGGCGGCTGGACCGAGGCGCGCGTCGACCACCTTGGTTCGATCTTCACGCCGGACAACCCGTTCGGTGCGTCGCCGTGGCGGCGGGAGCGTGGCGGGCTCTGGGACGTCGGCCCGCACGCGCTCTCCCTGGTGCTGCCGGTGCTCGGGCCGGTGACCGAGGTGACCGGGCTGGCCGGCGAGCGCGACCTGACCGCGCTGGTGCTGCGCCACGAACGTGGCGCGATCAGCCGGCTCACCCTTTCGGTGGACGCCCCGGAGGGTGCCGCCCGGCAGTCGGCCGAGTTCGCCGGGGAGGCCGGGGTGTGGCCGGTGCCGGCTGTCGAGTTCGACGCCGTGGAGATGTTCGGCCACGCCATCGACCAGCTGCTGGCGGCGGCCGCGGGCGGGCCGAAGTCGGCGGTCGACGTCCGGTTCGGGCAGCGGGTGACGGCGGTCCTGGCCGCCGCCGACGAGGCGATCGCGCAGGGCCGCACGGTCCGGATCGGCTGAGCCGGAAACCGGATAATCCCTGCTAGGGGACGGTGCGTTCGATCGCCGCGGCGCCGTCGCGCTCCAGTTCGGCGCGGGCCCGGGCGACGTTCTCCGGCGTCGGGTACCTACCCTGGGCCACGGCCAGATCTTCGGGGTCCCAGGGCTGCTCGGCGCCGGTCCGCCAGACGGGCGGTGCGGTGTCCTCCGAGGCTGTCCGGATCGTGTGCATGGCGTCCACCTCCGTGTGAAAATCCTGACCCACAGCCCATTCTGTACGCCGGGTGAGGGCAAGGGGGCCCGAACTGAGCGCTAACTGGACAGGACCTGCGCGTTACGGATGGACGCAAAGTAGTGGGCCGAATACATTTTCGCCTGTCATGTACGCGCGGGGCGGACCGTCCCCGGCGGCCGGCCCGCGGGCTCGGCCTCGGCGTGCGTGGGGTGAGGGGACTGGTACCGCGATGACGGACTGCGCCGAGCACGGTATTGCAGGTGACGCCCGGGAGGGAACGCCGGAAGCAGGCCCGGCATGACCGGGCTCTGGGACGCGGAGCGGGACGCGGGCGAGGTGGTGCGGGCCTTGAAGGGCCTGGCTGCCCTGCTGGGCCGGGACACCGAGGAGCCACCGGACGCGGACACGCTGCGGATCATGCGCCAGCTCGTCGAGAGCGGCGCGTCGTCGGCCGTCCGCATGCAGGGTTATCTGCACCGGCTGCGCGGCCCGGGGGACGGTGACGCCGTCGCGTTGTCGCCCGTGCTGGCCCCGTGGCGGGACTGGTCGCCGTCGCGCGGGCTGCTCTTCGGCCCGCGTCGCGCGCCGGCGACGCGGGGCGCCCGCCGCACCAACGAGGTGCCGCAGCCCCGCCGCTGCGATCCGGGGGAGTAAGACCCGGGGGGAGTAAGACCCGGGGAGCCGAGCTTCGGGGGCCGAGCCCCGGCGGCGACTTCTCAGGCCGGCCCGCGCAGGGTCTCCGACGGCGTGACGCCGAACCGGGCCCGGTAGGCCGACGCGAACCGTCCCAGGTGGGCGAACCCCCAGCGGTTGGCGACCGTGGCCACCGTGACCAGCCCGGGATCGGCCTCGCGCAGCGTGTCGTGCGCCCGTTCCAGCCGGGTCTGCTGCAGGTACGCCATCGGCGTGCACCCGAGGTGCCGCCGGAATCCCTCCTGCAGCGAGCGCACGCTCGTCCCCGCGATGCGGGCGAGGTCGGCGACGGTGAACGCGCGGTCCGGCTCGTCGTTGATCGCGTCCAGCACCCGCCGCATCGCCCGCGGCGGCCCGGCGCCGGCCGGGGTGGTCAGCTCGTCGTGGTAGCGGTGCGGCACGCTCAGCAGCAGCCCGCTCAGCACGCTGCTGCACAGCTGCTCGGCGATCAACGGCTGGAAGATCAGGCTGGTCGCGTGCTCCAGTTCGTCGTGGAGCAGTCGGACGAGCCGACTCCAGCTGTGCGCCGGCCCGGAGGTCAGGTCGAACGCGGCCGGCAGGTCGATCGGTCCCTCGACCGGGTGACCGAGCAGCGACGCGAGTTCACTCTCCAGCGCCCAGCGTTCGATCCGTACGTCGATTTCCGCGGACGGCGCCTCGGGGCGCAGGTAGACCGGATCGCCGGGCCGGAAGGCGACCGCGGTGGCCGGTCCCGCGGTGAGGTCGCGCCCGTTGCGCCGGGCCAGGACGCGCCCGATCACCGGGAGGGTGACGTGGTACGCGTCCGCCTCGGCCGCGGCCAGGGTGACGCGGCCGGCGAAGGTGAGATGACCCACGGTGAGCGGTCCGAGTTGGATCACCTCGACGCCGACCTTGGTGTCCGTGCTCTCGGGCGCGCCGAGCGACACCGGGTGGTAGAAACGATTCAGAACGTCACGGGCCTCACGGACGTCGACGCAGTCGAAGTAGACGGTCCCCGGGGCCGGTGTGGATCCGGCTCCCGGTACGGCGTCACCCATGCCGTCCGGTGCTCCATCGCATACGGTGAGTATTCGGCCAGATTCAGTGGACAGTCAACGTGGTCGCCACGCAGTGACCGTTCCAGCACATTCCGGCCATATGAACTACTCTGGCGTTCCGCGCCTACGTGGCGTAACTTGCAGACCAGCGGATTGTTGTAGGAACGCGGGTTCGGCTCGGCGTATCCCAGCGAACGCCATGTGTGGATGACTCTTTCCCGGGCGTCCCACCGTGTCCCGCGGCAAGTCGGCGTCGGACCTCCCGCCGCCAGAAGAGAGGGCAGCTGTGTATCTGCCGATCACGACCCGCCAGCTGGCCGACGGCACTGTCGAGATCGCCCCGAGCGGCGAGATCGATCTGGACAACGCGCACGTCATGCGGGACGCCGTGAACGACGTCCTGACGAGCATGACACCCAGCCGGATCTGCCTCGATCTCCAGCGCGTGATGCTGATCGACAGCATCGGGATCGGCATCCTGGTGGCGTGTTTCCACACCGCGGCGGCAAGCGGCATCAAGCTCGTGGTGAGCCACCCCAGTGCCACGGTCTACCGGCAGCTCTGGGTTTCCGGCCTGGTCGGCCTCCTCGGCTGCGCCGAGCCACCCTCGCCGCGCACCTCGGTGGGCCTGCGGCCCTCCTGACGACCCGCGTGCGATCCCACAGCCGTTTCACCCATGCGGGTGGCCACGGCTGACCGATTTCGATCTCACTACAGTGCGGCCCTCGCTCCCGACGGGAACGAGGGCCGCACTGTTTGATCAGAGCAGGGTCAGTGCATCGCGGCGGCCTGCTCCTGCGCCGCGCGCTCGTCGCCGGTGAGCGTCGAGAGCGGCTTCTCCTTGATGAACAGCACGGCGATCACCGCGAGGAACGCGATCGGGGCGCCGACCATGAACAGGTGGGCGGTGGCCGTACCGTAAATGTCTTCGAAGATCTCGCGGACCTGGGGCGGCAGGGTGGCCGGCTCGGGCACCTTGGCCGTGCCGCCGGAGGAGGCCGCGGCGCCGAACTTCTCGGTGGCCAGCGAGGTGACCTTGGCGGCCAGGACGGCGCCGAGCGCACTGACCCCGATCGAGCCGCCCATGCTGCGGAAGAAGGTGAGCGCCGAGGTGGTGGCGCCCAGCTCGGCGGCGGGCACGTCGTTCTGCGCGGCCAGCACCAAATTCTGCATGAGCATGCCGACGCCGATGCCGAGCACGGCCATGTAGACCGAGATCAGCGGCACCGAGGTGTCCGCGCCGATGGTGCTCAGCAGCAGCATCCCGCCGGTCATCACGATCGCGCCGGCGACCAGGAAGATCTTCCACCGGCCGAACTTGGTGATCAGCTGGCCGGCGACCGTGGAGGAGACCAGCAGGCCGAAGATCATCGGGAGGCTCATCAGGCCGGCCACCGTCGGCGACTTGCCCAGCGAGATCTGGAAGTACTGCGAGAGGAAGACGGTGCCGCCGAACATCGCGACGCCGACCAGCACGCTCGCGATGACGGTGAGGCTGACGGTGCGGTGCCGGAAGATGCCCAGCGGGATGATCGGCTCGGCCGCGCGGGACTCCACCCAGACCGCCAGCGCCAGCAGGACCACGCCGCCGGCGACGAACGCGGCGCTCGTCCCGGAGATCCAGGCGAAGTGCTGGGGACCGGCCAGCGTCGACCAGATGAGCAGCGTGCTCACGCCGGCCGTGATCAGCAGCGCGCCCAACCAGTCGATCTTCACCTCGCGACGGGTGACCGGCAGGTGCAGGGTCTTCTGCAGCATCAGGATCGCGGCGACCGAGAACGGCACGCCGATCAGGAAGCACCAGCGCCAGCCCAGCCAGGACGTGTCGACCAGGACGCCGCCGATCAGCGGACCGGCGATGGTCGCGACGCCGAAGACCGCGCCGAACAGGCCGGAGTAACGGCCCAGCTCACGCGGCGGGATCATGGCGGCCATGACGATCATGGCGAGGGCCGACATGCCGCCCGCGCCGATGCCCTGGGCGATGCGGCTGACCAGCAGGATCTCCACGTTCGGGGCGAGGCCGGCGATCAGCGAGCCGACCACGAACAGGCCGAGTGAGAGCTGGATCAGCAGCTTCTTGCTGTAGAGGTCGGCCATCTTGCCCCAGAGCGGGACGGTGGCGGTCATCGCGAGCAGCTCGGTGGTGACGATCCAGGTGTAGACGGACTGGCTGCCGCCCAGCTCGGCGATGATCGTCGGCAGGGCGTTGGCGACCACGGTGGAGGCCAGGATGCTGACGAACATGCCCAGCATCAGGCCGGAGAGGGCCTGGACGACCTCGCGGTGGGTCATCCGGCCACTCGCCTCGGCGGAGTCGGCGGGGACGGGTACAGCGGTCATCGATTCCTCGGTGCGTTCGTCGGGGTGGGGTCCGGGCCGCCGGCGGCCTCGCCGACGGCTGTCCGGAGGTGCGGGGTGGGGTCCGGGCCGCCGACGGCTGTCCGGAGGTGCGGGGTGGGGTCCGGGCCGCCGGCGGCTGTCCGGAGGTGCGGGGTGGGGTCCGCCAGGCCGTCGGCGACCATGCCGAAGGCCTCGTGGACATGATCAGAAAGGCTTTTCTCCGGTACGTCGGGAAGACCGTTCTGTGCGTCCTCGGCCCACCGCATCAGCGCGACCCGCAGAGCCGCGCCCGTGACCGCGGCCAGCACCGGCGGAAACGCGTGGCCGGTGGCCAGGCCGAGTCGGTCGGCGATCGCGGCGGTCATCTCCCGCTCCGCGGTCGCGGCCGTGGCGGCCAGCCGGGGCAGCAGGTGCGGATTGTTCATGATCACGCGGAGCCGGAGCAGCCACAGCTCACGATCGTCCTGGATCAGCCGGATCGCCGGGGCCAGGGCCGCCTCCACCGCGGCCAGCGCGGGGCCGGGCGGGGCGCCGAGCAGCAGCTCCCGGGGGTCGGTGACGCCTTCCAGGGGGTCGCCGACGAGTGCGTCCTCCCGGGTGGGGAAGTAGTTGAAGAACGTGCGCGGGGAGACGCCCGCGGCCTCGCTGATCTCGTCCACCGTGACGCGGTCGGCGCCACGCTCGTCGGCGAGCCGGAGCGCGGCGCCGATCAGGGCGCGTCGGGTGAGCCGCCGCTTGTCGTCCCGGTTCATACCCGGGAGGTTACGTCAAACTTTGCAGACTCTGCAAAGTTTCAGAGGGTGCGGTTCAGGAACTCCACCGTCCGCTGCACCGCCCGGGTGACGTGCTCGTCCCCGTCGTAGAGGTCGACGTGCCGGTCGGAGTCCAGCCACAGCGTCTCGTCGGCCCGCATCGCCTCGGCCAGCTCCGGCGAGCAGTACGCGTCGACCCGGCCGTGCACGATCAGGCTCGGCGGCAGCAGCGGGCGCACGCCGAGCACATCCAGGGTCATCAGGCTGTGCAGCGAACCGCGGGTCACCCGGTTCTCCCAGCCCGGGGACCCGATCCACTTCGAGTAGTACGACCACGGCTCCTCGCCGGGCATGGCCGCCTCGCCGTCCTGGGCGACCGCCGGAATCTCCTCGTCGTAGCCGTCGATCATGCCCACCAAGGCTTCCCGGTACGCCGTGAGCCCCATCCGCCCCGCGAACCAGGCCGGACTGTTGTAGGCCCCGGCGATCCCGGCGACCGCCTTCACCCGGGGATCCGTGGCGGCGGCGCGCATGGCGTACCCGGCGCCCAGGCAGATCCCGACGAGCGCGCGGTCGTACCCGTCGAGCACGCCCACGGCCGCCCGCAGATCGGTCAGTTTGCCCTGGCTGTCCTCGTGTCCCCGACGGCCCTCGCTGGCGCCGAACCCGCGGTGGTCGAATGCCAGGGTGGTGATGCCGGCCGCGGTCAGGCGCTCCGCGTACTCGGCCACCACCTGCTCCTTCACGCCGCTGAACGGGCCGGTGAGCACGGCCGCGCGATTGCCGGGGGCGGTGCGCAGCACCCCTCGGAGGCGAAATCCGTCACTGAGGAACGTCACTGTCTCGGTCACGCCCCGACGCTAGGCTGCTTCCGTCGGGGTGGACAGAGGGCACTTCGCGGTGCCCATCGGGGGTGGCATGTGGACCTGGTCGTACCGGACGTGCTGGAGGAGAGCTGTGTCACCCGGCAGGCGCTGGAGCGGCTCGCCGTGAAGTGGCGGGTGCTGCTGATCTACGCGCTCGCCGACGGGCCGCAGCGCCCGGCCCGGCTGCGCCGCCGGATCCCCGGGATCACGCCGAAGATGCTCACCGAGACGCTGCGCGGTATGGAGACCGACGGCCTGGTCAGCCGCCGGGTGTACAAGTCGGACCCGCCGCAGCACGTCGAGTACGAGCTGACCGGGCTGGGCCGCACCCTGCGCGAACCTCTGGCCGCGATCTGCGCCTGGGCCCGGGACAACCAAGCGGTCAGTCGTTGAGCTGGGTGTGCTGAATCTCGGTCAGCGCCGTGGTCAGCCACACCCCGAGGTCGCGCCCGGCCAGCAGGTCGGTGAGCAGCAGCGCGGCGTTGCGGGCCAGGGCCTCCGGCGGCGGGGCCGGGGCGCCCTCCTCGTCGAGCACGCCGAGCGCGCCGGCCAGCAGCCAGAGAACGACCTGCGGATCCGCCCCCGGGTGGGCGCGGACGCAGGAGGCGAGCGCGTCCCGGACGTCGTCGGCGGCCAGCCCGTCCGGATGCCCCTCCTCCAGCAGCAACCGGACCGTCGTGCCGAGAATCAGGCCGGTGTGCGCCGGGTCGAGCGCGGCCAGGCCGGCCACGGCGTCGTCGAGCGCCTCCGCCTCACCCTTGCGGACGGCGTCGACGGCCGCGGTGACGGCCGCCGCGACCGGGCGGGCCGGGGACGGCAGATGACGCCAGGTGTCGGTCACCACGTGACCCTATCCGGCTCCGGAATTCACCTGTTCACTTGACACCGATTCGCCGCCGACACGAGAGAAGGCAGGATGACGAGCCTGGACGCGGTGACCGCGTGGGTGGACCGCTACCGCAGGGCGTGGGAGTCGAACGACCCGGACGACATCCGGGATCTGTTCGCCGACGACGCGGCGTACTTCACCGAGCCGTACTCGCCGCCGTGGGTCGGCCGGGAGGCGATCGTGGCCGGCTGGCTCGCGCGTCGGGACGAGGCGGGCATCACCACGTTCACCTGGCAGCCGCTGATCATCACCGAGGAGCTCGCGGTGATCGAGGGCCGCACGGTCTACCCGGACCGGGAGTACCGCAACATGTGGGTGCTGCGCCTGAACCACATCGGCCAGGCGCGCCAGTTCACCGAATGGTGGATGCAGGTGCCGTCGGCACCGGAAGAGTGAGCCGCGACTGCGCGACCGCCACGGTGTGCCGGGACGCGGCCAGGCCCCTGCCGTCGGTGCCGGGGTTGCGGTCGAAGCGGGGGAACGCACCGCCCGCGATCAGCAACCGCAGCCGGTGCCCGGCGAGCAGCCGGTGGAAGCACGGGTCCAGGGTCAGCGTCAGCCGCTGCGGTTCGCCCGCCGGTAACGCCGCGTCGAGCCGGCGGTACTGGTCGGCGAAGTTGCGCGAGTGCCCGCGCGCGTCCACGTCGCAGAGCCGCACGAACACGTCGGCTCGCGGGTTGTCCACGGTGACGGTCAGCTCCAGCACCGGGCGGCCGCTGACGTCGACCGCGGTCGGCAGCGGATCGGTGGTGAAGGTCAGCACGTCGCGCCGGCTCTCCAGGGCCCGGTTGTCCTTCACGCCCGTCGAGCCGGTCAGCGTCCGCCCGCCCACCGACGGGGTGGGGTCGGCCGGGTCGTAACGGAACTCGGCGACGCCCTCCGGCCCGTCCGGCGCGGTGGTGGTGAGCCGGCGATCGGAGCGGAGGTGGAACGTGACCGGCTCGGACGGCGGTGGCCACGCGGGCATCTCGTGCCAGGCGCGTTCACCCGTCCGGAACGCCCGAACGGGTGATTTGCGGGCCGCGGGCCCGTCGGCCAGGTGCTGATCCAGCCAGGCGACGCTCTCCCGGCTGAGAACCCCGCCGCCCTGCAGCGCGGCCTGCAGATGTGTCCACGGGCCGACGGTCAGCGCGACGTCGACGCCACGGGCGCGCAGGGCCTCGTACTGAATCATGGTCTGATCGAGGAAAAGGTCCTGCCAGCCGCCGATCAGGAGCACCGGGATGTCGAGGCCGGCCAGCGCGGCGCCGGCCCGATACGGCGTCCACCAGGGGTCCTCGCCGTCCGGATGGTCGAGCCACTCCCGGTACCAGGGTGCGCGGCCCAGCAGCACCGGCTCGGCCGCGTCGGCCAGCGGCAGGCCCTCGTGCGCGGGCCGCAGCCGGCGCTTCGACGCGACCATGCTGAGCAGTCGCCCGGCAAGACCGTCCTCCTGATGCGCGATCTGGTAACTCCAGCCCAGGAAGTCACCCAGCGTGAACGCGCCGGTCCCGAAGACCGCCTCGCGGAAGTCGTGCGGCCCGACGTAGAGCACCGCGGTCCGCAACTCCGGCGGCGGGTCCTGCAGCAACGTCCACTGCGACCAGGCCAGGTAGGACGCCCCGAGAGTGGCCAGGTTCCCGTCGAACCAGGGCTGCTCGCGCAGCCACGCGACGGTGTCCTGACCGTCCTCCACCTCCTGCGCCATCGGGCGGAAGACACCCTCCGAGCCGAAGGTGCCGCGCACGCTCTGTAGCAGGACGTGGTAGCCGCGCGCCGCGAAAATGCGCCCGTCCATCACCGGATTGGGGAGATTCCGGCCGTACGGCGTCCTGATCAGAACCGTCCCCCTGGACGCACCGGAATCCGGGGCGAGGTGGTCACCGAGCAGGTGCACCCCGTCTCGCATCGGGGTCCTGACCTGCTCCGTCGTGTAGCCGTGCGTAGCCGGTGGGAGGCCGAGGAACCGGCTCACCACGGCGTCGGTCAGCCGGGGTCGTCTCGAGGCTCTGTCCACGATCTCCGAAGATATCCACGCACCGCGGAATATGAAAGACGAATGGCATTCGCAGATTGCCGATGTGCGAATTCGCGAGCATTTCGGCAAACTGCGACGAGTGGACGAGGGACGCAAACTCGGAGGACGTTACCGGCTGCACGAGGAACTCGGCCGGGGCGGGATGGCCATCGTGTGGCGGGCCACCGACGAGGTGCTGAACCGGCCGGTCGCGGTGAAGGTGCTGGCCGGGCGGTACGCCGGCGACGACCGGTTCCGTTCGCGCATCCTGCACGAGGCGCGCGCGGCGGCGACCCTCTCGCACCCGAACATCGCCCAGATCTACGACTTCGGGGAATCCGGCGAGGACGGGACCCCCGTGCCGTACGTCGTCATGGAATTGATCAATGGACCCACGTTGCAGCAACGTGTGGCCGATGCGCCGATGCCGCCCCGGCGGGTGTTCCGGATCTGCGGCGAGGTGGCCGCCGCCCTCGCCGCCGCCCACGCCGACGGGTTGGTGCACCGCGACATCAAACTGGCCAACGTCATGGTCACCCCGGCCGGGGCGAAGGTGGTGGACTTCGGGATCGCCGCGGCCGCCGGGCCGGCCGAGCCCGACGAAGGGCTGCTGGGCACGCCCGCCTACCTGGCGCCGGAGCGGCTGACCGGCGGCACGATCGAGCCCGCCTCGGACGTGTACGCGCTGGGTGTGCTGCTGTACCGCCTGCTCGCCGACGAGTCGCCGTGGACGGTCGAGACGACCACGCAGATGCTGTCGGCGCACATGTACGCCGAGCCGGCGCCGCTCCCGGAACTGCCCGGAGTGCCCGAGGTGGTGGCCGAGATGGTCGACCGCTGCCTGGCCAAGGAACCGGCCGACCGGCCGGACGCGGCCGAGGTGTCGGCGATCCTGGGCGACGCGGCCGAGGCGGCCGCGACCAAGCCCGTACTGGTCGCCGCGCCGGCCGCGGAGGGCCGGCACTCGTCACCTCCGGACGATCGGCAGCCGTTGCCTCCGGACGGGCTCCGGTTGCCTCCGGACGGGTCCCGATCGTCGCCTCCGGCTGGTCGGCCCTTGTCGCCGGAACCGGAGAACGAGCCGGCCGGGCCGTCCGCGGACGGGCGGGATCCCGGGCCGGTGGACCCGGAACGGATCCCCGGGTTCGAGGCGGGCCGGGCGGCGGCGCTCCCGAGCACCCGGTTCGACGAGCAGACCGAGCTGATCTCCGGGGCGCGCCCGGCGCGACCCCGGCGCGACAACCGGCGGCTGCTGATCGCCGGCTCGGCTCTCGTCGCGCTGCTGCTCGCCCTCACCGGTTGGCTGGTCACCCGGGAGGACGATCCCGACCCGGCCACGGTGAACGCCGCGCCGCCGGCCAGCCGGCCCGCCGACCGGCCGGGCGTCGTGCGGTCGTCCGGTGCCGCGCCGAGCCCGACCGGCACCCGCCACGACCGCAGCGCCGCCGCGGTGCCCAGCAACCAGCCGGCCAGCGCGGCCGTCTCCCCGCCCGCCTCGGCGGCGCCCTCCCCGGTGCCGGAGCCGAGCGCGGGCGAGAGCGCGCCGCCCGCCTCGGCCGGCCCGGAGAGCACCCGGCTGTCGTCGAGGGGCGGCGCGGTCTACGTCGTCTGCGTCTCCGGGAACGCTCAGGTGCTGAGCTGGGAGCCGGCCGAGGGATTCGTGGTGGAGCAGGCCGATCCGGGGCCGGGGCTGACCGCGTCGGTGGTCTTCACCAACGGGATCAGCCGCTACCGCATGTCGATCACCTGCTTCGGCGGCAAGCCGTCCGCGGTGGTCCTGCCGCTCTAGGGCGTCACGGCAGGGCGCCGAGGCCGGCCAGGAGCTCGACTCGTTCCTGATCGTCGAGCACCTGATAGATCGGCTCGTCGCGGCGGTCGGTCGCGGCGTCGATCGCCTGCCGTTCCGGGCCGGCGGGCAGCGCCATGATCTGGCTCGCGGTCAGACCGGCGGCCTGCCACGCCGCGCGGTGCGCGTCACCCCGGTGGTGCCGGAGCGCGCCCAGCCGGGTGGTGAGGCGCACCGCGGGGGAGGCGTCGGCAGGCTCGTACACCGGCGCCATGGCCCGGAAGGCGGGGCCGCCGGTGGCCAGGCCTGCCTCCAGCAGCCGGCCGACCAGGTCGGCGAGGCGGGGGAGGGCGGCCGGGCCGGGCAGCACGGCGTCCAGCGGAGGTCCGGGACTCCAGTGTTCGGCCGCACCCTCGCCGATCGCCTGCTGCACGGCCCCGGCGACGGCCCGGCCCCGGTCGGTGAGCCGCCACGTGCCGTCGGCGTCGACCGACGCGATGCCCTGTTCCAGTTCCGCGGTCATGTCCCCGCTGCCGTAGGCGGTCGCGGCGGCGAAACTGTCGGCCGGCATCGGGCGGGCCAGCAGGCCGAAGTAGAAGCTGCTCTCGAAGCCGGGTCTGAGGCCCAGCTCGGCGTAGACGGCGAGGACACGGTCGCGGCTGGCCGCCCTCGCTCCGACGTAGACCCTGTCGATCACCGGCCTGATACGTCCTGCGAAATCCATGAGTGTCGAGGTTAGGTCATGCGAGGCGCCGACGGGCCGCGGCGAGCAGCGTCTCCGCCGCCGGGGTGCGGGAGTTCAGCAGCGAGCGCCCCTCCCGGTGCGTCGCGACCAGCCCGGCCGCCCGCAGGACCCGCAGGTGCTGGGAGATCCCGCCGGCTGTGATCCCGGTCCGCCGCGCCAGCTCGGTGGTCGACAGGGGGCTGCCCAGCGCGACCAGGATCCGGGCCCGCCCGGCGCCGACCAGCGCGCCCAGCGCGTCCGGCGGCGCTGACGGCTCCTCCCAGAGGGTGGCCACCCCGGCGGCCGGGTAGGCGAGCTGCGGCGTCCCCCAGGCGGAGACGGTGAGCACGGACGGCCAGGCGAAGACCGACGGGATCAGGACCAGGCCGCTGCCGTCGGGCACGTCCGGTGCGGTGCAGTGCCGCTGGTCGACCAGGAGCGTGCCGTCGATCCAGCGGACCCGGTCGTGCAGGTCGTTGAGGACGGCCGCGGCGCCGTCGGTGGCGAGGTGGTGGGCGCGGCGGCGGACGTCGGCGTCGAGCAGCGCGTGCATCCGGGGCCAGTCGGGCTCGATCGCCGTGGCCCAGTAGGCGGCGATCTCGTCGCTGAGCCGCGCGAGACCGGTCGCCGGGTCGTGGAACAGGCCGAGGTCGCGACCGCCGGGCATCAGGGCGAGGTGCTCCCGGACGACCGCCGGCTCGGTCCGGCGCAGCACGGTCAGTTCGGCCTCGAGGTCGGCGGTCAGGCCGGTGGGCGGCGGGGTCAGGAAGTCCGGTGCGTAACTCCCGGCCGACGGGACCAGGCGGGCGAGCAGGCCACCCGGCCCGGGCCGATCCCTCAGAGCCCATTTCCGATGTACGGAGGACACGCCCCGCAGACTGGCCAGCACCTCCCACAGGCAGGAGACGGCGAACCGGATGCGGGTGGCGGCGCCGGGCGGGAGGGCGATCGCAACCATGCTTTTAGTCTCCGCTAAATACCTGTCGCCGGGCGAGCCGCCCGCGAAGACTTCCGGTGTGACCGACTTTCGTTCCCTGCATCAGCCCGGTTCCCCGCTCGTCCTGGTCAACGCCTGGGACGCGGCGAGTGCCCGGATCGTCGCGGCGGCCGGGGCCGCTGCCGTCGCCACCACCAGCGCCGGGGTGGCCTGGAGCCTGGGCGCGCCGGACGGTGGCGCCCTGGGCCGTGCACTCGCCGTCGAGGCCGCCCGCCGGGTCGTCGCCGCGGTGTCCGTGCCGGTCTCGGTGGACGTCGAGGCGGGGTACGACGACCCGGCCCGCACCCTGCGCGAGGTCGCCGCGGCCGGGGTGGCCGGCGTGAACCTGGAGGACGGCACCCGCGCGATCGACGAGCAGGTCGCCCGGATCGCGGCGGCACACGCGGCCGCGCCGGACGTCTTCCTGAACGCGCGGATCGACACGCTGCTGTTCGGCCTCGGTGACGTGGCCGAGGCGATCGCGCGGGCGCGGGCGTACCTGGACGCCGGTGCGGACGGCATCTTCGTGCCCGGGGTGACGGACCCGGCCGCGATCGGCGAACTGGTCGAGGCGGTCCCGGGGCCGGTGAACGTGATGGCCGGGCCGGGCGCGCCGTCGATCGGTGAGCTGGCGAAACTCGGCGTGGCCCGGGTCAGCCTGGGCTCGTCGGTGGCGCAGGCGGCGTACGGGCTGGTCGAGCGGGCGGCCCGGGAGGCGTTCGGCGCCGGCACCTACACCGGGCTCGCCGGTGCGCTCGACTACGGCCGGTTGAACGCGCTGAGCGCACCGTCGTCGATCGACACGCCGAGTAATGACAATTCCAGCAATTAGTGAGCATTTCTTTGACAGAATTCGTCCGGTAGGCACAAAGCTGATTCGTAGATTCCGTTCCTAAGGTCGTGATCGACCAATCGGAAGGAATCGGAAACGATGATTCGCACCCCTGTGATGCCCCCCGAGGAAGGCGCCCAGGTCTTCGTCGACGCGACCGGGCGGCGCAAACGGCTGCTCGCCGTCATGGGATTCTTCGTCGCCCTGTTCGCCGCTCTCTACATGGGTGTGGTCGGCGCGAGCGTGGTGCAGGCCGCCGACTCGGCGCTGACCACCAAGGCCACCGTCTCGACGGCGGCGACGGCCACCGCCGGTGCCGGTGTCGGTGCCACCGCGACGAGTTCGGCGTCGAGCTAACCCGCGTAATCGTGGAACTGGTCGGTGAACTGATATGTGGCCTGGGCCATGCCACTGCAATGCGAGGCCACCGAGCCGTCGGTGCAGTTGCCGTTGTCCCGGTTCACCGACCAGAAGCGTACGAATCCCACGTTCTTCCCGGCGGCCCAGTCCAGCAGATATTTCGCGTCGGCGGTCTTCGTCGTCCCGCCGGAGTTGTTCACGCCGATCATCGGGGTGACGCCGAGCATCGCGTACAGTTCCGCGTCGGACTTGTCCGTCCAGATGCTGTCCAGGTCCTCCTTCACCGCCTCGGCCGCCGTGGTCATCGCCAGACCCCAGCCGCCGCCGGCCGCGTCGAAGTTCATCGTCATCGCGTTGACGGTCACCTCGGCGCCGGTGTCCTCGACCGCCTCGAGCAGCTCGATCCCGGCGTCGGCGAGGCCCTGGGTGGTGCCGGCCACCGGTAGCGTCACCGTGATCGCGGTGCCGCGGGCCTTCTGCAGCGCGGCCAGCGCCCCGGCGACCGTCTCCACGGTCACGGACTGCTCGATGTCCACGTCGAGGCGGTTGCTGCCGGCCGCGTCGAGAGCTTTCTCGTACGCCGTGACCAGCTGGTCCTCCGTGCAGGCGGTCTCCAGGTACGTGCCGGTCGCGCCACCGGTGGCGACGATCGCGCTCCCGCCGGCGGTGCTGATCCCGCCGATCGACGCGGCCACTGTGCTGTCGTCGATCGCGGTCTTGCCGCCCCAGGTCGGTGTGCACGCGCCGGTGCTGTCGGCCAGCACGAACGCCAGCGTGAAGTCGGTCTGCCCGGTCTTGGCGGCCACGTCGGAGATGTCGACCGAGCCGCTGACGATGTCGACATAAGGCGCCGACTTGAGCGTCGCCGGGATGGTGGTGGCCGGGGCGGACACGCTCGCCGAGGTGGTCGTGGAGGCGGACGGGGTGGTGGTCGTGCTCTTGTCGTCGTCCCCGGAGCAGCCGCCGAGGGTCAGCAGGGCAGCGGCCGAGGCGTACGCCAAGCGGTGTGAGGCCACTCGATGACTATCTCACCGGCAAAAGCCTCACGTGTGCGGAATTCCGGCCGATAGGTACTTCTGCCGCGCAGCGCAGCGCGGCGCGAGGGGGAAATCGGTGTCCGTCGAGACGTCGGAGGGGGCACGCCGGCGGCGTGTCCGGGTGCCCGTGCCGCGCCCGCGCTGGATCGTGCTGACCGTGGTACTCGGCCTGTTCGCGTGCATCCTGCTGGTGAACGGCGTCGTGCAGGGTGAGTTCACCCAGGACGGCGCGGCTGCCTCGACCAACGACACCGATCAGGTGCCGGCCGCGGCGCTCGAGGGCGGCCCGATCATCCAGACCGACGGGACGACCACCACCACGGTCACCGTGCCGGACAACCGGATCGTGCTGACCTTCGACGACGGGCCGTCCCCGACGTACACGCCGGAGATCCTGGACGTGCTCGAGGAGTACGACGTCCCGGCCACCTTCTTCATGATCGGCTCGCAGATCAGCCAGTACCCCTCGCTCGTCAAGCGGGTGAAGGACGCCGGCCACGAGATCGGCATCCACACGTTCACCCACCCGGACATGTCCGGCAAGGGCGAGTGGCGGCGCGGTGTGGAAATGCAGGAGACGCAGTTCGCGCTGGCCGGGGCGGCCGGGGTAACCAGCCTGATCTTCCGGCCGCCGTACTCGTCCACGGTCGAGGCGCTGGACGACAACACCTGGAACGTGATGGCCGACATGGGCGAGCGCGGCTACCTGACCGTGGTGAACAACCTGGACAGCCGGGACTGGGAGTCGGCCGCGACGATGACCGACATCGAGGACGCGGTCCGGCCCGACGACGGCGCCGGGGCGATCCTGCTCTTCCACGACGGCGGCGGTAACCGGTCGAAGACCGCGACGGCGCTGAAGACCGTGATCCCGGCCCTGCAGAAAGAGGGCTACACGTTCACCACGGTCGCGGCGCTCACCGGCAACAGCACGATCAATCCCGCGGCGAGCACCCGTGACCGCGCGATCGGCACGGGGCTGGTCGGCGCGATCCGGCTGGCCGCGGGTGTGACGATCGGGTTCTCGTATCTGCTGCTCGTGCTGGGCGTGCTCACGGTCGTACGGCTGATTCTGATGTTGATCCTGGGTCGAAGGCATGCCAACCGGTACAAGAAGAATCCTGATCCGTGGGGCGGCGAGTACACCGAGCCGGTGACCGTGATCGTGCCGGCCTACAACGAGAAGGAATGCATCGCCGACACGCTGCGCTCGCTGGTCGCGAGCACGCACCCGATCGCGATCGTGGTGGTCGACGACGGGTCGACCGACGGCACCGCCGAGATCGCCGAGGCGCTCGGCCATCCGAACGTCGAAGTCGTCCGCCAGACCAACGGCGGCAAGTCCAGCGCGCTGAACAACGGCATCGCCCACGCGAGAACCGAGGTCGTCGTGATGATGGACGGCGACACCGTGTTCGAGCCGGACACCGTCCGCCTGCTCGTCCAGCCGTTCGCGAACCCGGAGATCGGGGCGGTGGCCGGCAACGCCAAGGTCGCCAACCGGAACAGCATGGTCGCGATCTGGCAGCACATCGAATACGTGGTCGGGTTCAGCATCGACCGCCGCGCCTACGACGTGATGCGCTGCATGGCGACCGTGCCGGGCGCGATCGGCGCATTCCGCCGCGAGGCGCTGCGGCAGGTCGACGGGCTGAGCGAGGACACCCTGGCCGAGGACACCGACCTGACCGTGGCGATCATCCGGGCCGGCTGGCGGGTCGTCTACGAGGAGCGGTCGCGCGCCTGGACCGAGGCGCCGTCCACGATGTCGCAGCTCTGGCGGCAGCGGTACCGGTGGAGCTACGGGACGATGCAGGCGATGTGGAAGCACCGCGGGGCGCTGTTCGAGAAAGGCCCGGGCGGCAGGTTCGGGCGGCGCGGGCTGCTCAACCTGGCCCTGTTCCAGACGGTGCTGCCACTGCTCTCACCGTTGATCGACGTGTTCCTGGTCTACGGGTTGTTCTTCCTCGACCCGGTCAGGACCGTGGGCGCCTGGGCCCTGATGCTGGCGGTCCAGATGTTCAGCACGTGGTACGCGTTCCGGCTCGACGGCGAGTCGCTGAAACCGTTGTGGCGGGTGCCGTTGCAGCAGTTCGTCTACCGCCAGCTGATGTACCTGGTGCTGATCCAGTCGGTGCTGGCCGCGCTCGGCGGGATCAGGCTGGGGTGGCAGAAGCTGCGGCGGACGGGCGGGCTCAACGCCCTGATCGGCACGCCGCGCCGCTAGGTCCTGCGATCGGTTGTCGTCGAGAAGCCGCTGCGCCGGCGGGGTGGTCGTCCGGATCCCGAGCCGGCAGCCCTGGTCGTCGCCGCCGGACGACGGGCTATGGTCGCCTGCGTGAACAACGTTCCGGACAAGCCCACCCTCGACGGGATCGAGCGGAAGTGGCGGGAGACATGGGCCGAGCAGGGCACCTACGCTTTCGACCGGACGGCGCCGCGAGTAAAGGTGTTCTCCATCGACACGCCACCGCCGACGGTGAGCGGCTCGCTGCACGTGGGGCACGTGTTCTCGTACACGCACGCCGACGCCGTCGCGCGCTACCGGCGGATGACCGGGCGCGAGGTGTTCTACCCGATGGGGTGGGACGACAACGGGTTGCCGACCGAGCGGCGGGTGCAGAACTACTACGGCGTGCAGTGTGACCCGTCGTTGCCGTTCGACCCGACGTTCGAGCCGCCGGACAACCCGCCGAGCCGGCCGCTGCCGATCTCCCGGCGCAACTTCGTCGAGCTGTGCCAGCGGCTGACCGCGATCGACGAGCAGGCGTACGAGGACCTGTGGCGCCAGCTCGGCCTCTCCGTCGACTGGTCGTTGCAGTACAGCACGATCAACGACGTCAGCCGGGCCGTGTCGCAGCGGGCGTTCCTGCGCAACCTGGAGCGCGGCGAGGCGTATGTCGCCGACGCGCCGACGCTGTGGGACGTCTCGTTCCGGACCGCGGTGGCGCAGGCCGAGCTGGAGGACCGGGAGCGGCAGGGTGCGTACTACCGGCTGGCGTTCGGGCTGGCCGGCGGCGGGACCGTGCACATCGAGACGACCCGGCCCGAGCTGCTCCCGGCCTGCGTGGCGCTGGTCGCGCACCCCGACGACGAGCGGTACCAGAAGTTGTTCGGCACCACCGCGACCACGCCGGTGTTCGGCGTCGAGGTGCCGATCCGGGCGCATCCGCTGGCGCAGCCGGACAAGGGTTCCGGGATCGCGATGATCTGCACGTTCGGCGACCAGACCGACGTGATCTGGTGGCGGGAGCTGGACCTGCCGACGCGGCCGGTGATGGGACGTGACGGCCGGCTCCTGCCGACGCCGCCCGAGGGCATCGATGCCGGGGTCTACGCGGCTCTGGCCGGGAAGACGGCCTTCTCGGCCAAGGAGGCCATGGTCTCGCTGCTGCGGGAGGCCGGCGCGTTGGACGGGGAGCCCCGGCCGACCACTCAGAAGGTGAAGTTCTACGAGAAGGGCGACAAGCCCCTGGAGATCGTCACCACCCGGCAGTGGTACATCCGCAACGGCGGCCGGGACGCCGCCCTGCGCTCCGCCCTGATCGACCGCGGCCGGGAGATGACCTGGTCACCGGCTTTCATGCGCAGCCGCTTCGAGAACTGGGTGGAGGGCCTGGCCGGCGACTGGATCATCAGCCGGCAGCGCTTCTTCGGTGTCCCGATCCCGGTCTGGTACCCGTTGGACGCGGCCGGCGAGCCGGACTACTCGTCCCCGATCACGCCGTCCTCACTGCCGGTCGACCCGAGCAGCGACACCCCGCCCGGCTACCGCGAGGACCAGCGCGACCAGCCCGGCGGCTTCATCGCCGACCCGGACATCATGGACACCTGGGCCACCTCGTCGCTGACCCCGGAGATCGCCGGCGGATGGGGTACCGACGACGACCTGTTCCAGCGGGTCTTCCCGATGGACCTGCGCCCGCAGGGCCACGACATCATCCGGACCTGGCTGTTCGCCACGGTGCTCCGCGCCCACCAGGAGTTCGGCAGCCTCCCGTTCCGGACCACGCTGCTCTCCGGCTGGATCCTCGACCCGGACCGCAAGAAGATGTCGAAGTCCAAGGGCAACACCGTCACCCCGATGGCGCTGCTGGAGGAGTTCGGCTCGGACGCGGTCCGTTACTGGTCGGTCAGCGGGCGGCCGGGCACCGACACGGCGTTCGACACCGGCCAGATGAAGGTCGGCCGGCGGCTCGCCATCAAGATCCTCAACGCGACCAAGTTCGTGCTCCGCTTCGACCTGCACGAGGGGGAGGTCACCGAGCCGCTGGACCGGGCGATGCTGGGTGACCTGGCATCCGTCGTGGCTGACGCCACGAGACATTTCGAGGCGTACGACTACGCCCGCGCGATGGAGCGCACCGAGCAGTTCTTCTGGACGTTCTGCGACGACTACCTGGAGCTCGTCAAGGAACGTGCCTACGGCTCGGCCGACGACCCCGCCACGCGGTCCGCGCACGCCGCCCTGGCGCTGGCCCTGCGCACGCTGCTGCGGCTGTTCGCGCCGATGCTCCCGTTCGTCACCGAGGAGGCGTGGTCCTGGTGGCAGGAGGGCTCGGTGCACCGCGCGCCGTGGCCGTCCGCGGACGAGTTCGCCCCGGCGCTCGACCCGGGACTCCCGGCCGGTCTGCTCACTCTGGCCGGTACCGTTCTCGGCTTGGTCCGCAAGGCCAAGTCGGAGGCGAAACAGTCCATGCGCAGCGAGGTCGCGCGGCTCGTCGTGCGCGGTCCGGAGGCATCGTTCGCGCTGGTCAGCCGGGATGTCCTGGCCGCCGGCGTGATCCGCTCGGTCACGACCGAGGCGGTCGAGGGGCCGCTCACCGCCGAGATCGAACTCGCCTGATCGATCGGTCACAGCCCGGTTGTTTCCTGCCGGGCTGTGACGATTGATGTACGCTCCGCCCGTGTCCGAGGACAAGATCACCGGTCGTCCCTTTTACCGTTCCAAGGGCTTCGAGCTCCTGGTGCTCATCGTCGTGGGCGTGCTCGTCGCCGCTGGCGTGCGCACCTACCTGCTCCAGACCTTCTACATCCCGTCCGGGTCGATGGAGAACACCCTGCTCCTGAACGACAAGGTGCTGGTGAACAAGCTCCTCTACCGGTTCCGTGACCCGCACCGAGGCGAGGTGATCGTCTTCGAGCCGCCGGCAACGTGGGGCGCCGGCCCGGGCGAGCAGGAGTACATCAAGCGGATCGTCGGCACCCCCGGTGACCACGTGATCTGCTGCGACTCGCAGAACCGGATCACGGTCAACGGCCACGCCCTGGACGAGAACTACCTGTACCCCGGCGACGCGCCCTCGGACGACAAGTTCGACGTGACCGTTCCGGCCGGGCGGCTCTTCGTGATGGGCGACCATCGCTCGGACTCCGCCGACTCCCGTGCCCACCTCGACTCCGATCTGGGGACCGTCCCGATCGGCCGGGTCGCGGGCCGGGCATTCGCGATCTACTGGCCGGTCTCGCACTGGACCAGCCTGTCGGTCCCGTCCACCTTCGAGGGCGTCCCCGACAAGTAGGGCACCTACCGGCGAACACCAGGACCGCGGCGAGTTTCTCGCCGCGGTCCTTCTGGTTTTCCTCCCCGTTCCGGGTTGACCGGCAATGGCGAAAGCGGTATGTGAACCGGATTTCGGGCGACCCCCGTTGGGTGTCTTGAAAAAGAGTTCAAGTGCCCTAGCCTATTTCTCGACAGCGCGGATTACGTGACTCCGCCTGCCGGGCAGGCAGCGAAGCATGCCCTTCTAGCTGCTGTTACGGCGATCGATGCGGTGCATCCGAACAGCGATCTCGTGGTTTCCCCGGTGCCGATCGCGCCGGTCGACGCCGCGCGCCGACGTGAAACCCGAATGAGTCGTTCTCGCAATGGAGAAATCATGACACGCAGGCAATGGCGGTGGCCATTGGTCTTTCTGACCGCGGCCGGCCTGGCCGTGGCCGCCGGAGTCGCGGTTTCACCGGCGGCGTCCGCGAGCGAGCCGAAGCGCCCGCTCGACAACGACTGCTCGGGCGGGAACGTCGCTCTCACCTTCGACGACGGCCCCGGGCCGCACACCCGGGCGATGCTCGACGAGCTCGACGCACTGCACGTCAGGGCCACCTTCTTCGTGGTCGGCAAGAACATCGCCACCGGCGGGGCCGCCGCAGCCGAACTGCTGCGGGCCGAGGTCGCGGACGGACATTCGGTGCAGAACCATACGTACGATCACGCGTCCATCACCGGGGCGTCGACCGGGACGGCGCCGCTCACCGACACGCAGATCAAGCAGGAGCTCACCCGGGCGTCCACGGCGATCGTCGCGGCCGGCGTACCGAAGCCGACGCTGTACCGGCCGCCCTACGGCGACATCGACGCGCACGCCGACGCCCTGGCCCGGAGCCTCGGTTACCGGATCGTCATGCCCTGGGGTATGCCCGGCACGAACATCATGGACTCCAAGGACTGGGACGGCAGCTCGACCGAGCAGATCGTGTCGAACGTCGTCGACGGCTACACGATCGACGGCAACAGGTACGACGGCATCGAGGACGGGACCATCGTGCTCATGCACGACGGGCTCGAACAGGAGACCCTCAACGCGATCGCGGCCCTGCAACCGATCGTCGACCACATGAACGCGCAGCACCTGTGCGCGACCACCACGATCCGGGCCGACGCCACCGGCGGGGTGGTGCCGGCGCCGCCGCTGCCCGAACCCGCCGCGGCCCTCAACCTGGTGCGCAATCCGTCCCTGGAACAGCGCCGCGGGGCCGGGCTCGCCGCCGAGCCGATCTGTTTCCAGCACGCCGGCGCCGACCTCGCCGGAACGACCGCCCGGTGGTCCCGGATCACCGGCGCGCACCGGGGTGTCGCCGCCGACCAGGTGACCGTCACCCGGTGGGCGAGCGGGGACCGGAAGCTCGTGCTCAGCCAGAACACCGCGGACAGCTCCTGCCTGGCGGTGGCCCGGCCCGGGGTCCGGTACGGGACCTGGGTCTGGTTCAAGGGCAGCTGGCCGGCGAGCGGCGCCCACCCGGCGACCGTCTGCGTGATCACGTACTACCGCGACGCGACCGGGACCTGGCAGTACTGGGAGACCGGCACGTGCGTCGACCCGTCGAACACCTGGAAGCTCACCGGCTACGTGACCGCGCCGCTGCCCGCCGGCGCCGACGCGGTCAGCTTCGGACTTGCCCTGAGCGGCACCGGGACCCTGGTCACCGACGACTATTCCCTGGCCGCGCAGTAACCCCACGACGCTTGAAGAAGGTCCCGATGTTTTCCAGTGACACCTTTGCCACTGATGCTCCGACACGGATCCTGACCCGGCCGAGCCGGATCGCCCAGCACGGGCCGAGTGCGTTGTACGGCGGCTCGACCTCGACCGCTGACGGGAACCGGCCGGCGCGGGTCGTCGTGCTGATCCCCGCCCACAACGAGGAAGCCTCGATCGGCCCGACCGTGGAGGCGCTGCTCGCCCAGGAGCGGATGCCCGACCGGATCGTGGTGGTGGCCGACAACTGCACCGACGAGACCGTGGGGAAGGCGTCCGCGCTGCACAACCAGGTGCTGGTGGTCACCCGGACGGTCAACAACCGTGACAAGAAGTGCGGTGGGCTGAACGCGGCGTGGCGGCGGTACGCCACGGATGCCGACATCGTCGTCTGCCTCGACGCCGACACCGTGCTCCCACCGAACGCCATCGGCGACTGGGTGAAAGAGTTCGCCGAGGACCCGAAGCTGGCCGGGTCGAGCAGCAAGTTCACCATGCGCGGTACGGCGTTCCTGGTCCGGCTGCAACGGGCCGAGTTCGCCAAGTGGACCGACTCGTCGCTGCGCCGCGGCTGGACCTCGGTGCTGGCCGGCACCGCGTGCGCCATCCGCAACTCGGTGCTGCACGAGGTCACCCGGACCCACAAGCGGCACGGGCCGTGGCTGCACGCCAGCCAGGTCGAGGATTTCGAGCTGACCTACCGTATCCGTGAGCTGGGGTACTACTGCCGGGTGTCGCCCACCGTCCGGGCCTACACCGACGCCATGGTCACGGTCCGCGCGCTCTGGGGTCAGCGGATGAAGTGGCAGGTCGGCACCGTCGAGGACCTGCTGCGCTTCGGCTGGAACAAGCACACCCGGCTCGACTGGCGGCAGCAGGCGGCGGGCCTGCTGGCGGCCGGAGTCCGGTTCGGCTGGATCTTCTTCACGGTGCTCTACGCCGCGCTGGGGATCCTGCACTTCGCGCCCGTCTGGTTCTTCGTGCCTCTGCTGTTCATCGCCAACGACGTGAAGCAGGCGCTGCGTATCCCGCACCGCGACCGCTGGGACATCATCCTGGCCGCGCTGCTGCTGCCCCAGGAGGCGTTCGCGTGGATGCGCGCCTGCTGGTTCGTCGCGGCGTGGGTCGAAGTGCTGCGAAGCCGGATCACCGGGCGCCGTAAGGACCGCTGGACCATGCAATACGCGGCCGAAGCGGCAGCGTAGAACCCAACAGGAGATCAAACGATGTACGGAAGCAAAATGGCCCTCGCCGGTGGCGGCACCATCCCGATCGCCGGTGCTCTCGTCAACCTCCCCGCATGGATCATGGCGGGCGTCACCATCACGTTCGCCGTCGGAGCGATCATCGGGCTCCTGCGGCCGAGCGGGAAAGCCAAGCCCTGACGACCGAGCCTCACCGGCCCGCCGCCGGCGTGACCCGGGTCGCGCCGGCGGCGGGTTCGCCGTCACCCTGGGCGGTCCGAGCCGGCCTCGTGCTCGCTCTCGTGGGCGTGCTCGCGGGCCTGGCCCGGCCCGGCCCTCCCCGACCCGGTCCCGGCTGCTCCACGGCGGGCGGAGCGGCCCCGGGGACCCGGAGCCCGATCGCCGTCGGCTGGTCCCGCCGCTGGGCGGGCACCGGGTCCCCACCCTGCTACGCGGTGCCGATCCCGGCCCGGGGAACCTGGCTGGTCACCTTCGGGCTCGGGAAGAGCGCCGCGACCGCGCTGACCCTGACGGCGGACGGCGCCTCCGGGCCGGTCCGGCAGCGCGCCGACCTCCACCACCTGCGGCGGGTGAGCCTGACCGTGCCGGCTGCCGAGGGCCGTCTGCGAGTCGGCATCGAGCCGCTGCCCGGCCCGGTCACCGTCACCTCGGTGACGCTCACCCTGGCCCGGCGCGGGACCGATCCACCCCGGACGATCTTCGCCGACGACTTCGACGGCCGACGACTCGACCGCACCAAGTGGCGCCCGGAGACCGGGGACCACGGCTGGGGCAACCGGGAGCTGCAGAACTACACCGCGTCGACGGCCAACCTCACCGTCGCCGCCGACCGGCTGTCGATCACCGCCCGCCGCGGGCCCGCACCCGGCTCATTCACGTCGGGCCGCCTGAACAGCCGTTTCTCCGCCACCTACGGCCACCTGGAGGCCCGCATCCGGACGCCCGACGGCGCCGGTCTGCTGCCGGCCTTCTGGATGCTCGGTGCCGACGCCGCCCGGATGCCCTGGCCCCGCTGCGGCGAGATCGACATCATGGAGAGCCTCGGTCGTCGCGAACCCTCCACCGTCCACGCCACCATCCACGGTCCCGATCCCGCGGGCCGTCCCTGGCAGCGTGAGGTCACGACGGCCACCCGGCAGTCGCCGTCGGACGACTTCCACCGGTACACCCTCGACTGGTGGCCGGGCTCCGTCCAGATGTCCTTCGACGGCACGGCCTACGCCTCGTTCGCCCCCGAAGATCTGTCCCGGGGCGACCCCTGGCTCTTCGACAAGCCGTACTACGTCCTGCTCAACGTCGCGGTCGGCGGGGGCTGGCCCGGACCTCCCAGCCCCACCCTCCCGTTCCCGCAGACCATGCAGGTCGACTACCTGCACTGGCAGCGCTGACCTCGCCGGCCGGGCGAGGCCGACGGAGGCCTGAGATCGGTGGCCGGGTGTCGGGCGGCGACGTGCAGCGGCCGGGAGCGCGGTTTCCTTGGTTCAGCGACCGCTCGGTCCCGTGCGCGACATGCGCGAACACCGCTGACCCCGTACCGAATCGGCTCTCGATGAGCGAAGCGAGATCGTCGTCGGCGAGCGGCTGGAACAGCAAGAGCGACGTCTCCCCGAGCGCCTGATGGTGCTCCGGGGTATCCCCGGCGTGGGGGTCTGGGGCTAGGTCCCCAGGGTAGAAAGCACGATGGCCCCGCTCCGCGCTTTCCGCGGAAATACGGGGCTTGCCATCGTGCCCCCGGCAGGATTCGAACCTGCGCTTTCGCCTCCGGAGGGCGACGCTCTATCCCCTGAGCTACGGGGGCCCAGTGGTTCAGAAGCCTAGCAGGCTCCCGGAGACCACCGCCAACCGGTACCGGTCAGCTCGCCTGGGCCTGCTTGAGCAGGTCGTCGATCAGTTGGATCTCGCCTTGCTGGGCGGTGACCATGCTGTCGGCCAGCCAGTCCACATTCTTGTTGCCGGACAGTTCTTCGGCTTCCTGGGCCATGTGGATGCCGCCGAGGTGGTGTGCCCGCATCAGCGTGAGGAACTGCACGTCGAGGTCTTTGCCGCTGGCTTTGCGCAGGGAGGCGAGTTGTTCCGGGGTGGCCATGCCGGGCATCAGTCCGTTGACGACGGAGCCGGCGGCGTCGGGCATCCAGGCCATGGCGGGCTGGTCGCCGGTCGGGTCGAGGTCCCAGTCGCGCAGCCACGCCTGCATGTAGCCGATCTGGGCCTGCTGGGTGGTGGCGATGTCGGCGGCGAGGGTGACGATGCCCGGGGTGTCCGAGCCGGCGTGGGCGATCATCGCCATGGCGACGGCTTGGGCGTGGTGGGTGGACATGTCGCGGAGGAAGCCGGCTTCGACGGAGTCCGTGTCCGGGGTCCGGAAGCGGGGGATGACCAGGCCGATCGCGGCGCCGAGGACGATGCCGGCGAGCAGCAGGGCGACCGCGGCATACCCGAACCGGCGGCGGCTCGGGGCGGGTGTCTCCTCGGACGCCGGGTCGGCGTCCGAGGAGGTGACGTCCGAGATCATCAGTTACCGCTGGTGCTTCCGGTGGTGGCGCTGTCCATGCTGGCGCCGTTGCTGGTGGCGGCGGTGACCGGGCCGGTCGTGGTGTTGCCGCTGGAGCAGGCCGCGCCGGGCTCCATCGAGGCCTTGAGGCGGGCGGCGGAGATGAAGTCGTCGATCGCCTTGTCGTTCACGTCGTCGGTCTTGTACTGGTAGCCCCAGACCTGGACGGACACGTTCTTGTCGAGGCCGGCGTAGGGCGACATCAACATGTAGTCCTTGCCCTCGACCTTCTTCTGCAGGACGGCCACCTGGTCGGCGGCGAGGCCCTGCTTGTACGTCACCCAGACCGCCCCGTGCTCGAGGCTGTGCACCGCGTGCTCGTTGGCGATCGGCTCGGTGTAGACGTCACCCATGCAGTTCTGCCACGTCGGGTTGTGCGCGCCGCCGACGGGCGGGCTGGTCACGTAGGTGAGCGCGCCGTCCTTGTGGGTGCGGTCGTCAAGCGTCGCGTTCTTCTGCGCGCGGTAGTTGACGACGCCCTGGATGTCGGCGAGCTTGTCGGTCCAGTCGCGGGAGCCCTGGACGGAGGCGAACACGCCGTAGCCGATGATGCCGACGGCGAGCAGGACGACCACGCCCGCGACGGCGATGGGGCCCCAGTTGCGGCCACCGCTCACCTTGACCGGGGTGACCGGCTTGCGGCCTTTCTTGCCGGCGTTGGGGCGATTGGGCCCCGGCTTGCCGACCGGCGGCTTACCCTGGCCGGTGGTCTTGCCGACCTTGACGGTGGACGGGACCCGTTCGGGCCCCGGCGTGCTCATGCTCATCGTGCCTCGTCGATTCGTCAAGAAGGGGAAGGGCGGGGCTCGGGTGGCCGCCGAACGCTGAAGTCTACCCCCGATAGCATGGCCGGGTGACTCCCGCCAACCTTGCTGACACCGTTCTCTCAGCTGCTCGTGCCGTATTCGAGACGCGTGGCCTGGACCCGGCCGCGCTGCCCGCGACGACCGCGGTGGAGCGCCCGCGCAATCCCGAGCACGGCGACTACGCCTCGACCCTCGCCCTGCAGCTGGGCAAGAAGGTCGGCGTGCAGCCGCGTGAGCTGGCCGCCGCTCTCGCCGAGGAGCTGGGCCGGCGTGAGGGGATCAAGGCCGTGGAGATCGCCGGCCCGGGCTTCCTGAACATCCGGCTGGACGCCGCCGTGACCGGGACGATCGCGCGCACGGTGGTGGAGGCCGGGGCGGCCTACGGGCACAACGAGCAGCTCACCGGACAGAAGATCAACCTGGAGTTCGTCTCGGCGAACCCGACCGGGCCGATCCACCTGGGGCACACCCGCTGGGCTGCCGTCGGTGACTCGCTGCGCCGCGTGCTGACCGCCGCCGGCGCCGAGGTGACCAGTGAGTACTACATCAACGACGCCGGCGCGCAGGTCGACCGGTTCGCCCGGTCGCTGTTCGCGGCGGCGAACGGTGAGCCCGCCCCCGAGGACGGGTACGGCGGCGACTACATCGGCGAGATCGCTCAGCAGATTCTCAGCGAGAATCCAGAATTGGCCGGCCGGCCTGCCGAGACCGCACTGCCGGTCTTCTGGACCAGTGGCTACGCGCTGATGCTGAAGGAGATCCGGGAGAGCCTCGAGCGCTTCGGGGTGCACTTCGACGTCTGGTTCTCGGAGAAGGAGCTGCACGACGGCGGCGCGGTCGAGCACGCCATCGAGGAACTGCGCAAGCAGGGGCACATCTTCGAGGACGGGGGCGCGGTCTGGCTGCGGACCACGGACTTCACCGACGACAAGGACCGGGTGCTGATCCGGTCGAACGGGGAGAAGACCTACTTCGCGGCCGACGCGGCGTACTACATCAACAAGCGCGAGCGCGGCTTCGACCGGTGCATCTACCTGCTCGGGGCGGACCACCACGGCTACATCGGCCGGCTCAAGGCGATCGCGGCGTGCGCCGGCGACGACCCGAAGCAGAACATCGAGATCCTGATCGGCCAGCTGGTGAACCTGGTCCGGGCCGGCCAGCCGGTGCGGCTGTCGAAGCGGGCCGGCAACATCATCACGCTGGACGAGCTGCTGGAGGCCGTCGGCAAGGACGCCGCGCGGTACTCGCTGGCGCGCTCCTCGACCGACTCGATGCTGACGCTGGACATCGAGGAGATCACCAAGCACTCGAGCGACAACCCGGTCTTCTACGTGCAGTACGCGCACGCCCGGATCAGCTCGATCCTGCGGGTCGCGCAGGAGCGGGGGATCAGCAAGGGCGAGGCGTACGACCCGTCGCTGCTGTCCCACGAGCGGGAGAACAACCTGCTCAAGACGCTCGGCCAGTTCCCCGCCGTGGTCGCCACCGCCGCCGAGTTGCGCGAGCCGCACCGGATCGCGGTCTACCTGGAGGAGCGGGTCGCCACCGACTGGCACCGCTTCTACGACGCCTGCCAGGTGGTGCCGAAGCCGGAGGAGCCGGTCGAGCCCGTGAACCAGGCCCGGCTGTGGCTGGCCGAGGCCACCCGAACGGTGATCGCGAACGGTTTGGACCTGCTCGGGGTCTCCGCGCCGGAGAGGATGTAAGGCATGCGCGCACACGAGGCCGGGGCGCTGCACGGCGATCTCGGCAACCGCGGGCCGGCCTGGCTGCGGACGCCGGACGACGTGAACGCCCTCGTGCCGCACCTCTGGTCGCGCACGGTATCTCGTACCGAGGAAGGGGCCTTGCAGGTCGGCGGTGTCCCGGTGACCGAGCTCGCGGCTGACTACGGCACCCCGGCCTACCTGCTCGACGAGGACGACCTGCGGGCCCGGCTGCGGGACTTCGCGGCCGCTTTCGCCGGCGCGGACGTCTACTACGCCGGCAAGTCGTTCCTCTGCAAGGCGGTCGTCCGGATCGTCGAGGAGGAGGGCCTGTTCCTGGACGTGTGCTCCGGCGGCGAGCTGGCGGTGGCGCTGGCCGCCGGGTTCCCGCCCGAGCGGCTCGGCTTCCACGGCAACAACAAGTCGGTGTCCGAGTTGCGGCGCGCCCTGGAGGCCGGGGTCGGCAAGATCGTCCTCGACTCGTTCCACGAGATCGCCCGGCTCACCGAGCTGGCCCGGGAGCTCGACAAGCGCCCCAAGGTGCTGGTCCGGGTCACGGTCGGCGTCGAGGCGCACACCCACGAGTTCATCGCGACCGCGCACGAGGACCAGAAGTTCGGTTTCTCGCTGGCCGGTGGCGCGGCGTTCGCCGCCGCCGCGCAGATCCTCGACGAGGGCGTGCTGGACCTGCGCGGGCTGCACTCGCACATCGGGTCGCAGATCTTCGACACCAGCGGGTTCGAGGTCGCCGCGCGGCGGATCCTGGAGCTGCAGGCGCAGATCCGCGACTCGCGCGGGGTGGAGTTGCCCGACCTGAACCTGGGCGGCGGCTTCGGCATCGCGTACACCACGCAGGACGACCCGTCCACGCCGGGCGACCTGGCCAAGCGGATCAACAAGATCGTCGAGTCCGAGTGCGAGCTGGCCTCGCTGCGCGTTCCCAAGCTCTCCGTCGAGCCGGGGCGCGCCGTCGTCGGACCTTCGGTCTTCACGTTGTACGAGGTCGGCACGGTCAAGGACGTCGACGGCATCCGCACGTACGTGAGCGTCGACGGTGGGATGAGCGACAACATCCGGACCGCGCTGTACGACGCGTCGTACTCGGCCACGCTGGCCAACCGGAGCTCCACGGCCGAGCCGATGCTCGCCCGCGTTGTGGGAAAACATTGTGAGTCCGGGGACATCCTCGTGAAGGATGAATTCCTGCCCGCCGACGTGCAGCCCGGAGATCTTGTTGCCGTTCCGGGCACCGGTGCTTATTGCCGGAGCATGGCCAGCAACTACAACCACGTTCCTCGGCCGCCCGTGGTGGCAGTGCGCGACGGCGCGGCCCGCGTCATCGTGCGGCGCGAGACCGAGGACGACCTGCTTGCATTGGATGTTGGATGAGCCCAGCGAAGCCGCCGATCCGCCTCGCCCTGTTGGGATGCGGCACCGTCGGAACCGAAGTTGTCCGGCTGCTGCACGAGCAGGCCGACGATCTGACCGCCCGGATCGGCGCCCCGCTGGAGATCGCCGGCATCGCCGTGCGCCGGCTCGGCCGCGACCGCGGTGATCTGCCGGTCGACCCGTCGCTGTTCACCACGGACGCGCTCGGCCTGGTCAAGCGCGACGACGTGGACGTGGTGATCGAGGTCGTCGGTGGCATCGAGTCGGCCCGGACGTGGCTGGTCGAGGCGCTGCGGGCCGGCAAGAGCGTGGTCACCGCGAACAAGGCGCTGCTCGCCGAGGACGGCGGCACCCTGCACGACGCGGCCGCCGAGGGCAACGCCGATCTGTACTACGAGGCGTCGGTGGCCGGCGCGATCCCGCTGCTGCGGCCGCTGCGCGAGTCGCTGCACGGCGACAGGGTGACCGCGGTCACCGGCATCGTGAACGGCACGACCAACTTCATCCTCTCCTCGATGGCGTCCACCGGCGCCGGCTTCAACGAGGCCCTGGAGGAGGCCACCGAGCTGGGGTACGCCGAGGCCGACCCGACCGCCGACGTGGAGGGCTTCGACGCCGCCGCGAAGGCCGCGATCCTCGCCTCGCTGGCGTTCCACACCCGGGTCACCGCGGCCGACGTGTTCCGCGAGGGCATGACCGGCGTGACCGCGGGCGACATGGCCAGCGCCAAGGAGATGGGCTGCACGATCAAGCTGCTGTGCATCGCTCAGCGGCGCGACGATTCCGTCTCCGTCCGGGTGCACCCGGCGATGATCCCGCTGAGCCACCCACTCGCCGGCGTCGGTGACGCGTTCAACGCCGTCTTCGTCGAGACCGAGGCGGCCGGCCCGCTGATGTTCTACGGGCGGGGAGCGGGCGGGCGCCCGACGGCCAGCGCGGTGCTCGGCGACATCGTCGCGGCGGCCCGCAATCGGCTGACCGGCACCCGGGCGCCCAGTGAGAGCAACTACGCCAAGCTGCGTGTACGCCCGATCGGCGAATCCCTCACGCGCTACCACATCAGCCTCGACGTGGCCGAGCGGCCGGGCGTCCTGGCGACCGTGGCCGGGGTCTTCGCCCAGCACGAGGTCTCCATCGCGACGGTCCGCCAGTCCGGCCGGGCGGATGACGCGAAACTGGTCATCGTCACCCACAGCGCTCCGGACGCCGCGCTGGCGGCTACCGTCGAGGAACTGGCGAGCCTGGACATCGTCCGCTCGATCGCCAGCGTGCTGCGCGTCGAGGGAGGTGCGGGCTAGTGCTCGACCACGTGGGTCTCCCATGCTCCGATCTGGCTGCCAGCGCCGCGTTCTACGATGCGGCGCTGGCTCCACTGGGCGTGTCCCGGCGGATGGATTTCCAGGTGGCGATCGGGTACGGGAGCGGCGACCACGCCGACTTCTGGATCGGCGGGCTGAGCGAGGGCGACGGTTTCCGCGAGTCGCACATCGCGTTCGCGGCCGCTGACCGGGCCGAGGTCGACGCGTTCTTCGCGGCGGCGGTCGCGGCCGGCGCCGAGGTGCTGCACGAGCCGAAGCTGCACCCGGAGTACCACGAGCACTACTACGGTGCGTTCGTCCGTGACCCGGACGGCAACAACGTCGAGGCCGTGAGCCACCGTCCTGAATAGTGGACATCCGGTCCCAAAGATCGGATCAGTGGGGCACGCTGTGCGCGAATGCCCAGCTTGAGTGAGGAGTGACGGCCATGTGGCGGGGTTTGATCGAGGCATACCGGGACCGGCTTCCGGTGACCGAGTCCACCCCGGTGGTCACGTTGCACGAGGGCAACACGCCGCTGGTGCCGGCGCCGGTGCTGTCGCAGCGGGTCGGGGCGGACGTCTACCTGAAGGTGGAGGGCGCCAACCCGACCGGCTCGTTCAAGGACCGGGGCATGACCATGGCCGTCTCCAAGGCGGTCGAGGAGGGCGCGAAGACGATCATCTGCGCGTCCACCGGCAACACCTCGGCGTCCGCCGCGGCGTATGCGGCCCGCGCCGGCATCGGCTGCGCGGTGCTGGTGCCGCAGGGCAAGATCGCGCTCGGCAAGCTCTCCCAGGCCCTGGTCCACGGCGCCAGGCTGCTGCAGGTCGAGGGGAACTTCGACGACTGCCTCGCGCTCGCCTCCAAGCTCTCCCAGGATTTCCCGGTCGCGCTGGTCAACTCGGTGAACATCTTCCGCCTGCACGGGCAGAAGACGGCCGCGTTCGAGATCGTCGAGGCGCTCGGCGACGCGCCCGACATCCACTGCCTCCCGGTCGGCAACGCCGGCAACATCTCGGCGTACTGGATGGGTTACCAGGAGGACAAGGAGGCCGGGAACAGCACGCAACTGCCGAAGATGTACGGCTTCCAGGCCTCCGGCGCCGCGCCGATCGTCAACGGCAAGGTGGTGGAGCAGCCGTCCACGATCGCGACGGCCATCCGCATCGGCAACCCGGCGAGCTGGACCAAGGCGCTGGACGCCCGGGACTCGTCGGGCGGGCTGATCTCCGCGGTGACCGATCGGGACATCCTCAACGCGTACCGTCTGCTCGCCCGTGAGGTCGGCGTCTTCGTCGAGCTGGGCAGCGCCGCGAGCGTCGCCGGTCTGCTCCAGCAGGCCGAGGCGGGCCAGATCCCGGCCGGCTCGCGGGTGGTCTGCACGGTCACCGGGCACGGCCTGAAGGACCCGGAGTGGGCCATCTCGACCGCGCCCTCGCCGACCGTGATCGCCAACGACGCCCTGGTCGCGGCGAAGGCGCTAGACCTCGCCTGACGGCGCTTCTTTCCTCTCGGCGATCCGCGTCGCCTCCCGCACGAGCAGGGCTGACGCCCGGGACACCACCGCGAGCTCCTCGGCTGTGAGCCGGCTGAGGAGCTCGCGCTGTTTTTTCACGCCCGCGGTGATGATGCCCTCGATGAGCTCAGTGCCCGCTTTCGTCAGGCCGATCCGGCGTATGCGCCGGTCGTTCAGGTCTTCCGTACGCGTGACCAGGTCCTGCACCACGAGCCGGTCGATCATGCCGCTCAGCGCGGCGGCGCCGACGCCCATCATGCGGGCCAGCGCACCGCCCGGCATCGCCCCCTGGCGGGAGAGCAGGACCAGGATTTTGAGCTGCGACATCGTCAGGTGCGATGCGAACAGCGGCTGGGACCGATCATCGGCAAACAACTGCTCCAGGCGGATGTGTGCGCCCATGATGTCTGCGATGAGCTGTTCTTTCTCGCTCAGCGACTGCTCCTCTGTGACGTGCTGATGGCCGTGATGAGTCCATCCGATGACGGACGCTATCAGGCGACCCCCATCGAAAACCATTTGTTCGCGTCAGGCAAACTATCAGTGTCGGACGAAATTATCTCGGGGGAGCGCCCATGTCAGCTCTGACACGGTTAAGCCTTGCCAATCGAGGTCTGGTCGCCCTGATCGCGATGGTGATCAGCGGCTTCGGCCTCTTTGCGATCCCGTCCTTGAAGCAGCAGCTGTTCCCGTCGATCGAGCTGCCCGCGGCGTTCGTCAGCGCGGTGCTGCCCGGCGCCTCGCCGGAGACGGTCGAGGAGCAGGTCACCAAGCCGATCGAGGACGCGGTCAAGGGCATCGACGGCATCGACTCGGTCACCTCGACCTCGAAGGAGAACGTGACGAGCGTCGTCGTCCTCTTCGAGTACGGGACGGACATCGAATCGGCCGTCAACCAGGTCACCACCTCGCTCAACCGGATCCAGTCGCAGCTTCCGGACGACGTCGACCCGCAGGTCTTCGCCGGCGGCACCGACGACATCCCGGCGATCGTGCTGGCCGCCTCCGGTGGCACGGACGAGAGCGACCTGTTCAACAAGCTGAACGAGACCGTCGTCCCGGAGCTGAACGGGATCACCGGGGTGCGTGACACCCAGGTCACCGGCGCCCGCAGCAAGCAGGTGGTGATCACGCCGAACCTGGCGAAGATGGGTGCCGCCGGCATCGCCCCGGCCTCGCTGACCACGCTGCTGCAGGCCAACGGCGTCTCGATCCCGGCCGGTGCGGTCACCGACGGCAGCAAGTCGCTGACCGTGCAGGTGGGCACCCCGATCACGACGGTCGAGCAGTTGCAGGACGTGTTCCTGACCGGCACCAAGGGCCCGGTGCGCCTGGGTGACGTCGCCGGCGTGGAGAGCAAGCTGCCGGCCGCGGAGTCGTACACGCGCACCGACGGCAAGGACAGCCTGGGCATCGCGGTCACCGCGCGGCCCGACGGCAACCCGGTGGAGATCTCGCACCAGGTCCGCGACATGCTGGCCGACCTGGAGAAGGACTCCGGCGCCCAGCTGACCGTGATCACCGACCAGGCGCCGTTCGTGGAGCGCTCGATCAAGAGCCTGACCACCGAGGGCCTGCTCGGCCTGGCGATGGCCGTCGTGGTCATCCTGATCTTCCTGCTCAGCGTCCGCTCGACGCTGGTCACCGCGGTCTCCATCCCGCTGTCGGTGCTGGTCGCGCTGATCGCCCTCTGGGTCGGCGACTACACGCTGAACCTGCTCACCCTCGGCGCGCTGACGATCGCGGTGGGCCGGGTGGTCGACGACTCGATCGTCGTCCTCGAGAACATCAAGAGACATCTGGAGTACGGCGAGGAGAAGTCCCACGCCATTCTCGCGGCCGTTCGCGAGGTGTCCGGCGCGGTCACCGCCTCCACGCTCACCACGGTTGCCGTCTTCGCCCCGATCGCCCTGGTCGGTGGCCTGATCGGGCAGATCTTCTCGTCGTTCGCGATCACCGTGACCGTCGCCCTGCTCGCGTCGCTGTTCGTGGCGCTGACCGTGGTTCCGGTCCTGGCGTACTGGTTCCTGCGCCCGCCAAAGGGCGGCGCCGCCGAGGCCGAGGCGATTCGCCTGGCGGCCGAGGAGAAGGAACTGCGCAACCCGCTGCAGCGCGGTTACCTGCCGGTCATCCGGTTCGCCACCACCCGCCGCTGGACCACGGTGCTGATCGGCATCGTGGTGCTGATCGGCACGTTCGCCCTCTCGACCCGTCTGGAGACGAACTTCCTGGACGAGTCCGGCCAGGACAGCATCACCGTCACCCAGGAGCTGCCGGTCGGCACCAGCCTGGCGGCCACCGACGAGGCGGCCAAGAAGGTCGAGGCGATCATCGCCGGCCGGGAGGACGTGAAGACGTACCAGGTGACCGTCGGCGGCAACTCGGCGAACCCGTTCGCCGGGGGTGGCGGCGCCGGCACCGCGACGTTCAACGTGGCGCTGGACGAGGACGCCGACGCGGAGAAGCTCTCCGACCAGCTGCGCGCGGAGTTCGGCAAGCTCACCGACGCCGGTGAGATCAAGATCGGTCAGGAGAGCTCGGGGCTGGGCAGCAGCCAGCTCTCGGTCGAGGTGACCGCCGCCGACAACGACGTCCTGGCCGGCGCGACCGACCAGGTCAAGACCGCGATGACCGGGATCGCCGGGGTCGCCGACGTGGACACCACGCTGGCCGCCAGCGTGCCGCGGCTCGACGTGATCGTGGACCGCAAGGCCGCCGCGGCCGCCGGGCTCACCGAGGCGCAGATCGGTCAGACCGTGGCCGGCACGTTCCGCTCGGCCCCGGCCGGTCACATCAGCATCGACGGCGCCGGTCAGGACGTGGTGATCTCGTTCGGCACGGCCCCGACCGACACCGCCGCGCTCAAGGCGCTGCCGCTGACCACCCCCAAGGGTGTCGTCCCGCTGAGCTCGGTCGCCGAGGTCAAGCAGGTCAACGGCCCGGAGCAGGTGACCCGGACGGACGGCAACCGCACCGCCACGGTCACCGGCTCGGTCACCGGCTCGAACCTCAGCCAGGTCAACAAGGACCTGACCGCCAAGCTGAAGGCGCTCGACCTGCCGGCCGGTGCCTCCTACACGGTCGGTGGCGTCAGCGCCGACCAGGCGGACGCGTTCAAGCAGCTCGGTCTGGCCGTGCTGGCCGCCATCGCGATCGTCTTCATCATCATGGTGGCGACGTTCCGCAGCATCGTGCAGCCGATCATCCTGCTGGTCTCGATCCCGTTCGCGGCGACCGGCGCGATCGGCCTGCTGCTGGCGACCGGCACCCCGCTCGGCGTGCCGGCCCTGATCGGCGTGCTGATGCTGGTCGGCATCGTGGTCACCAACGCGATCGTGCTGATGGACCTGATCAACCATTACCGGGCCGACGGCATGGGCGTGCAGGAGGCGGTGATCGAGGGTGGCCGGCACCGGCTGCGGCCGATCCTGATGACCGCGATCGCCACGATCTTCGCGCTCATCCCGATGGCGCTGGGCCTGACCGGCGAGGGTGGCTTCATCTCCCAGCCGCTGGCCATCGTGGTGATCGGTGGTCTGGTCAGCTCGACGCTGCTGACCCTGGTGCTGGTCCCGACGCTCTACACGATGGTGGAGACGCGGAAGGAGAAGCGCCGCGCGAAGCGGGAGCTGAAGCGGGCCCGCAAGCAGGGGCAGCCGGCCGAGGCCCCCGCGGAGGCCACCGAGCCGGTCACCGTTCCCGACGACGGCCCGGCGCCGGCCGAGTCGAACGGCGCGCTGCGCGGTTACACCGATCAGTTCGAGGTCCTGAAGATGCCGAAGGGGCCGGAGAAGCCCGCCTAGAAATGAGCGAGTGACAAGGAAACCGATGCCCGGCCCCGGCGGCCGGGCATCGGCCTTTCCCGGGTACGACTAGATTCCGGTACGTGCCACCAACGCTCACGGTCCTTACCGGCAATCGCGACTTCCGCCGTCTGTTCGCCGCTGAGCTGGTGGTTTTCGGTGCCGATTGGTTCGTCATGGTGCCGCTGCTGGTGTTGCTGCCGGAGTTGACCGGGCACGGTTTCTGGGGCGGTCTGGTGCTGGCCGTGGACACCGGGATCAACGCGCTGCTGCTGCCGTACACCGGGACCATCGCCGACCGCCTGGACCGCCGGAAGATCCTGATCGGTGCGAACCTCGCCTCGTTCGCCGCGGTGCTGGTGCTCTTCGCGGTCCGCTCGGCCGCCACCGCGCCGCTGGCCCTGGTCGCGATCGGGGCGATGGCCGTGGCGAAGGCGTTCTACCAGCCGGCCAGCTCGGCCGCGCTGCCGAACGTGGTGGACCCGGCCGACCTGCCGGCCGCGAACGCGATCGCCGGCTCGGCGTGGGGCACCATGACCGTGCTCGGCGCGTCGCTGGGCGGCGTGGTCAGCAACGCCTTCGGGCCGTACGCGTGTTTCACCGTCACCGCCGTCTGCCTGCTGACCGGCACCCTACTCACCGCCCTGGTCCGCCGCCCGTTGCAGGCCGGGCGCGAGTCCGTCGGCGAGCACCCCCGGCCGATGCAGGCGTTGCGGGAGGCGCTCGGCTACATCGGCGCCCGCCCGCGGATCCGCGCGCTGGTCACGGTCAAGTCCGCGGTCGGGCTCGGCAACGGTGTCCTGACCGTGTTCCCGCTGATCGCCGCGGCGCACGGGGCCGGTGCGCTCGGTGCCGGGCTGCTCTTCGCCGTCCGGGGGCTGGGCGCCCTGTTCGGCCCGTTCCTGATGCGCCCGGTGCTGACCCGCCGTTCGTGGCTGCTGCCCGGTCTGGCGCTGTCGATGGCGCTCTACGGCGCCGGTTACGTCGGGGTGGCGTTCAGCCCGTGGTTCCCGGTGGTGTTGCTGCTGGTCTTCGTCGCGCACTTCGCCGGCGGCACCAACTGGTTCCTCTCCAACTTCGTGCTGCAGGCCGAGGTGCCGGACCGCCTGCGGGGCCGGGTCTTCGCCACCGATCTGATGCTGGCCACGCTCTCCATCGCGATCAGCCAGCTCGGTGCGAGCGCGATCGTCGACCGCGTCGACCAGAGCGTCGTGCTGATCGCCTGCGGCCTGGTCACTCTGGTCTACGCGGCCGGCTGGTGGCTCGCCGTACGGCGGCTGAGTCCACAGAGTGACCGCGACGACGATCCGGAGATGATCAAGCCCTAGCATGTGGCGATGGGCCTGACCTTCGTCACCGATCCGGTTTCCGTCAGCACCCCGGCGACCAGCGCGAATCTGGGCCCGGGCTTCGACGCGCTGGGCCTCGCGCTGACCCTGCACGACGACCTCACCGCGTGGGTGACCGACGGCGGTTTCTCCGTCGAGGTGAGCGGCCAGGGCGCCGGTGAGCTGCCGGGCAACGAGGAGCACCTGGTCGTCCGGGCCATGCTGCGCACCTTCGACGAGTTCGGCGAGCGCCCGCCCGGCCTGGCCGTGCGCTGCGTCAACCGCATTCCGCAGGCCCGCGGCCTGGGCAGTTCCTCGGCGGCGATCGTGGGCGGCGTCCAGTTGGCCCGCGGCCTGGTCCGGGGCGGGCTCGACCTGATCGACGACGAGGCCGCGCTGCGCATCGCCGCGAAGATCGAGGGCCACCCCGACAACGTGGCGCCGTGCCTGCTCGGCGGCTTCACCGTGGCCTGGACGGAGGGGACCGGCGCGCGGGCCGTGCGGCTGGACCCGGCCGAGGGCGTACGCCCGACGGTTTTCGTCCCGGACGAGCGGGGGTATACGGCGACCGCGCGCGCCGCCCTGCCGTCCGAGGTGCCGCACCGGGACGCCGCGTTCAACGCGGGTCGATCCGCCCTGCTCACGCACGCCCTCACGAGTGATCCGTCGCTGCTGTTCCCGGCCACCGAGGACCGGCTGCACCAGGGTTACCGGTCGCCGGGCATGCCGGGCACCGCGTCCCTGGTGGCGGCGCTGCGATCGGTCGGCGTGGCCGCCGTGGTCAGCGGCGCGGGCCCGACCGTTCTGGCATTGACCGAGGTCCCGGGCGATTTCCACCCGGGCGCGCACTGGCACGGCGAAGTGCTGGGCGTGGACGGCGCCGGTGCTGTTGTGAAAGGGGGTATGGTGGAACACGCCGAGCGGGGTCCTGTTGCCGCAGGTCGCAAGAGTTGATTACGCTCTAGACCTAGCACAGCCGCGAAGCAAGCGATCTCTGCGGTTCGGCGCACCCCCGAGATTTCTGGGCCGTCCAGGCTCGTCTCACTTCTCATCAAGGCATACGCCGGGCAGCAAGCCATAGATCGTTGCACTCGCCGAGACCTACCCGTCAAGGTATGACGGGCAGGGAAACCGTCGAGCTGCCGTGCAGTAAGAAAACCCCGCGCCGCTGCTGCGAAGCGGGTTCCGAGGGCACCCGGCCCAGGCTGCAGTTCCGGGTTAACTCGGGCTTTTCCGACGGAAGGAATCCATTGAGCGACACCACCGACGTGACGTCGGGTGTTTCTGACGTCGCTGACGGCGCCGGCACCACCGCGACCGCCACGAAGCGCCGCCGCGGCGGCACCGGGCTGTCCGCGATGCTGCTGCCCGAGTTGCAGAGCCTCGCCGCCTCCCTGGGCATCTCCGGCACCGCCCGGATGCGCAAGGGTGAGCTGATCACCGCGATCTCCGAGCGGCAGAGCGGTGGCTCGTCCGCCGCCGAGCCGGCGCCGCGCCCGCGGAGCGAGGCCGTCGCCCCGGCCCAGCCGGCCCCGGCCCAGGCCGCGCCCGCTCAGCAGGCTCCGGCCGAGACGCCGCGCACCGCAGCCGCCGCCCCGGTCGAGACCACTGCGGCCCCCGAGGCGGCCCCGGCCGCGGAGCGCCCGTCCCGGCGCAGCCGCGAGCGGGCCGCCCGTGAGTCGACGCCCCGTGAGACCGCCCCGGCGCAGGCCGAGGCCACCCCCGCCGTGGCCGAGCCCGCGGCCGTGACCACGGCCGCCCCGGCCGCCGACACCACCGAGCGCACCGAGCGCCCGGAGCGCGGCGAGCGCAGCCGTGACCGTCAGCGCAACCAGCGCGACGGCGAGCGGACCGAGCGCGGCGAGCGGACCGAGCGCAGCGACCGCAGTGACCGGACCGAGCGCAGTGACCGGACCGAGCGCAGTGACCGGACCGAGCGCAGTGACCGGACCGAGCGCAGTGACCGGACCGAGCGCAGTGACCGGACCGAGCGTCCCGAGCGCGGGGAGCGCCCGGAGCGTGGCGAGCGGACCGACCGCAACGACCGGGTCCAGCGCGACAACGACCGGTCCGGCGACCGGGGCCCGCGTGTCGACCAGGGTCACGACGACGACGACAGCGACGGCGAGGGTGGCCGGCGGAGCCGGCGGAGCCGTTTCCGGGACCGCCGCCGTGGCCGGGACCGCGACGACAACCCCCGCGAGGACAACCGTCGTGACGGCGGTGGCCGCGAGCCGCACGTCGCCGACGACGAGGTGCTCGTCCCGGTCGCGGGCATCCTCGACGTGCTGGACAACTACGCGTTCGTCCGCACCACCGGTTACCTCTCCGGGCCGAACGACGTCTACGTGTCGATGTCGCAGGTCAAGAAGTACGGGCTGCGCCGCGGTGACGCGGTCACCGGCGCCGTGCGCTCGGCCCCGCGTGACGGCGACGGGCAGCGGCGGGACAAGTACAACCCGCTGGTCCGCCTGGACACCATCAACGGCATGGAGCCGGACGAGGCCCGCCGGCGTCCCGAGTTCTACAAGCTGACGCCGCTCTACCCGCAGGAGCGCCTGCGGCTGGAGACCGAGCCGCACATCCTCACCACGCGCATCATCGACCTGGTGATGCCGATCGGTAAGGGCCAGCGCGCGCTCATCGTCTCCCCGCCGAAGGCCGGTAAGACGATGGTCCTGCAGGCCCTGGCCAACGCGATCACCCGCAACAACCCCGAGTGCCACCTGATGGTCGTGCTCGTGGACGAGCGGCCCGAAGAGGTCACGGACATGCAGCGCACGGTGAAGGGCGAGGTCATCGCGGCCACGTTCGACCGTCCGCCGCAGGACCACACCACGGTCGCCGAGCTCGCCATCGAGCGGGCGAAGCGGCTGGTCGAGCTGGGCCACGACGTGGTCGTGCTGCTCGACTCGGTGACGCGTCTGGGCCGGTCGTACAACCTGGCCGCGCCGGCTTCCGGTCGCATCATGTCGGGTGGTATCGACTCGACGGCGCTCTACCCGCCGAAGCGCTTCCTCGGCGCCGCGCGCAACATCGAGAACGGTGGCTCGCTCACCATTCTCGCGACCGCGCTGGTCGAGACCGGGTCGATGATGGACACGGTCATCTTCGAGGAGTTCAAGGGCACCGGTAACGCCGAGCTCAAGCTGGACCGGAAGATCGCCGACAAGCGGGTCTTCCCGGCCGTGGACGTCTCCGCCTCCAGCACCCGTAAGGAAGAGATCCTGCTGGGCAAGGAGGAGCTGGCGATCATCCACAAGCTCCGCAAGGTGCTCAGCTCGCTGGAGTCCGGCGCCGCTCTGGACCTGCTGATGGACCGGCTCAAGCAGACCCGGACCAACATCGAGTTCCTGATGCAGATCGCCAAGTCCACGCCTGGCGAGTAAACGTACAAACACGACGAGCCCCACCCGATCGGGTGGGGCTCGTCGTGTTTATCGCACACGTTGTCTGATTCGCCCCGTACGGGGTCGTGCGAACCTCCGGTATCCCATCCCTCGATTCTCCGGAGGCCTTCGATGCTCGTGCCCGGCTACCGGGACCATCCGACCGAGCCCTGGGATCCGGACGCGCCCGCCGACCCGGCCGAGGCCGAGGACTTCCTGCGGCAGTGCTACACCGAGAACCCGCGGCTCGGGCCGGTCGAGCCACGACTGGCGATCGTGCGCGCACAGATCGCCGCCACCGGAACCTACGTGCACACCACCGACGAGCTGACCCACGGCGCGCGGATGGCGTGGCGCAACGCGAGCCGCTGCATCGGCCGGCTCTACTGGCGCAGCCTGCTGGTGCTGGACCGCCGCCGGGCCCGGACCGCCGACGAGATCTTCTCGCTCCTCGTGCAGCACCTGCGGACCGCCGGGGACGGGCAGATCCGGCCGGTGATCAGCGTCTTCGCGCCGGCCGCGCCCGGGCAGCCGTACGCCCGGGTGTGGAATGAGCAGTTGATCCGCTATGCCGGGTACCGAGCCGAGGACGGGGAGACCGTCGGCGACCCGCGGCTGCGGGAGTTCACCACCGCCGTGCGCGCGTTCGGCTGGCAGGGCAAAGGCGAGGCGTTCGACGTCTTGCCGCTGGTCATCGAGACCCCGGCGGACGGGATCCGCCTCTACGAGCTGCCCGAACGCGCCATCCGGGAGGTGCCGATCACGCACCCCGAACACCCCTGGTTCACCGAACTCGGCCTGCGCTGGCATGCCGTCCCGGCGATCTCCAACATGCGGCTCACCATCGGTGGCGTGCACTACCCGCTCGCCCCGTTCAACGGCTGGTACCTCGGCACCGAGATCGGCGCCCGCAACTTCGCCGACACCGACCGTTACGACCTGTTGCCGGTCATCGCCGCACGACTCGGCCTCGACACCACCCGCGAGTCGTCCCTCTGGCGCGACCGCGCCCTGCTCGAACTCAACCTCGCCGTCCTGCACAGCTTCGAACAGGCCGGCGTCAAGATGAGCGACCATCACACGGAGTCACGGCGCTTCCTCAAGCACCTCGACAACGAACACCGCGCCGGCCGCCCGGTTCCGGCCGATTGGACGTGGATCGTCCCGCCGATGTCCGGCGGCATCACCCCGGTCTTCCACCGCTACTACGAGGAGCTGGACCTGCGCCCCGCCTTCTACCTCGACGAGGACGCGGCGATGCTGGCCAGTGAGGGCATGCGCCGTTGTCCCCACCGGAACTGAAAGATCAGGATCAAATTCTTCATGTCCGATCTCCGCTGTGGTCCCGATCGTCGCTCCCGCGGGGACCCTTCCGGGCTGAGCAGGGGCGCGGGGCGCCCCTGAACGCTCAGCCCGGAAGGGCGACGTCCGTGGGTGGTCCCGCTCAGAAAAACCCGCTACGTGATCTCCACCACGCCCCAGCCGCGCCCCGGACAAGAGGCCCCGACGCGAGCCGGTCCCGCTGCGCCCGAGCCGCGTGTGGGTGACACCGACGCGAGCCGGTCCCGGGTCGGGAGAACCGGCCGGCACCGGGATCGCGGCCGCGGCCCGGCGCGGGACGAAGCTCGCGGAGGGCGGGCCGCGGGGCTGGGTGTGATCTCGGGCGGCTCACGACGTACGCGCAAATGGTGTGCGGTGTGGGGGAGCTGAGCCGGCGGCTAGGCGAACTCGTTGACGGCGAAGTCGTCGCGGTGGCGCCAGGCGGCATCGGTCCGGACGTGGTCGGGCCGGACCCATTTGAGCAGCTTGAGCGGGAACTCGGCGGCCGGGATGCGCCCGGCCGCGCGGACCACGAACCCCTCCGAGGTGTCCGGGGAGCGCCGCAGCGACCACGCGGCCCGCGCCTCGGAGAGGCTGCCGCCGCGGTAGAGGACCGGGACGACCGGCAGCTCCAGGCGGCGCGCCCAGTCGACCGTGTCGTCCCAGCCCAGCAGCGTGTCCGTCTCGTCCCAGATGCCGAAGACCAGGAACACGCCGGGCAGATCCGTGTACGCGACGCTGCGGCGCGCCCACATCGACTCGCCGCAGACCCGCCACTCGTCCGGGATCTTGTACGCCGTCATCGCCCACAACGCCTTCGCCGGCCGATCCCACGGCTGAGTGCCGGAGTCGACCGAGCGCGCATACATCGCGTCGCGGGTGAAGGTGAGGTTCCCGCCGTCCATCTTCTCGGTCACCACGAGCTCACCGTCCAGCCACGACAGATCCGTCTGGATCCGATCGTCACCGGACGCACCAGGTGAATCGGGCAAGTGGAACGTACGCGGATACTTCCGCACCTCAGAAGTCTCCCTCCGCCACCTGGAACACCGTCAGGCCGAGCGCACGCCACATACGTACCACCTGCGCCCGGTCGTCGAACACCCCGACGACCCGCCACCGGTCCCGGATCTCGGTGTCGAAGATCTCGCGTTTGACCACCGAGTCCTTGCGGCTGTCACCCTCCGGGCGCATGAACAGAGCCTCGTACGGCACGTCCACGAACAGCTCGAGCCACGCCTGCGTCTCGGCCCGGCACACCTCGTCACGCCCGGTGCAGAAGACGATCGCGTGACCGGCCGCGTGCATCGCCCGGACCGCCGCGATGACCGACGGGTTCGGCTCGTCCTCGCCGACACGGCTCCAGTCGTACGGGCCGCGGCCGGCCATCAGCGCGACCGTCCCGTCGATGTCCACCAGCACGACCGGCGGCAACTCCGGATCCGGGTCGTAGGACAGTCCCGGGCCGCCCGGGTCGACGTACGGCACCGGCAGCGGCACGTTGCGCCCGGCCAGGAAACGCTCGTGCATCCGGCGGATCGCGCCCGCACCGACCCGGTCGTCCTCCGGCCGGGCGGCGTCCCGCCGGAGACACTCCGCCAGCGGGACCTCGGTGAAGTCGTGCACCTCGAACGACGCGCCGTAGCGGACGGCCAGCTCGGCCCACTCCCGTACGGTCCGGGACCGCAGGTTGGTGTCGTCGACGATCACGCTCGCCCGGGCCCGCAGCAGCGCCTCCACCGCGGCCCGCTGCGCGTGCGTGACCTGCGCCTCGGCGTGCTGGGTGAACAGGCGCTGCCCGTGCAGCATCCGCCGCAGGTCGTCCCGGTTGACCCGGACCACACCCGGCTGCAGCTTGCGGGCGAACGTGGTCTTCCCGGACGCGGGCAGACCCCGCGTGATCAGCAGTCGTGTCATTCCCCGGCTCCTCGTACGGCCACGTCCACCGGCGGACGGGCCCGCTGCCACAGGCCGGGCCGGTAGTCGTGCCCGTCCAGACGCTGGAACAACTCACCCCGGTGCGGGCTGCGCACCGCGGCGAGCGCGAACTTCTTGCGCCCCCACCCCGCCGGCAGGCCCGCGACCAGCTCGTCGTAGGCCGCCTCGACCGCCGCGGCGCGCGAGTCGACCTCGGTCGTCAGCCGCTCGGCGACGCCCCGGGCCCACACGTGGAACTCGTCCGGCAGCGGCTCCAGCAGTACGTCCCGGCTCCCGCCGGTGGCGAGGACCGCCCAGACGGTACGCGCGACGATCCGGCCGCCGGAAGAGACGATCAACCCGCGGTACGCGGGCGTGACCGGCGACCAGGCGCCGCTGTACCGGCGCGCCTCGGTGCAGTGGTAGATCGTGAACGGCAGCCGGGGGTGACGCTGCGTCCGGATCAGGCCGGTGCCGACCGCTTCGGTCAGTTCGACCGGATCGAGGACGTCGTGGAGCAGCGTCATGGACGGGCTCCTTCGTGAGCGGGAATTACCGGAGGGGCGCTCACGTTACGAAGACCGAAACCAGTTGCACCTCCGGATTTCCGGCAGCTACCGAGATCTGGCAGACTGGTACATCGGCCAGTAGAGGGTTCCGGTTCCCGTCCTCATTCATCACAGGACGACCCGGCGACCCGCATCATCGAGAGGGACCGAGAAGACATGAAGAGCGGCATCCACCCGGAGTACACGACCACCGAGGTCATCTGCTCCTGCGGCGAGACCTTCACCACCCGCAGCACCGCCAAGGGCGGCGAGATCCGCGTCGAGACCTGCAGCGCCTGCCACCCGTTCTACACCGGCAAGCAGCGCGTCCTCGACACCGCGGGCCGGGTCGCGAAGTTCCAGGCGAAGTACGCCAAGGTCAACGCCGCGAAGAAGAAGTAACTGCTTCAACGGCGCCCGTCCCGGATTCCGGGGCGGGCGCCGTTCGCATGTGCGTCCGCCGGCGGGAGAGCGTGGGAGATTTCGATGAGCAACGACCGTTTGAACATGCTTCTCGCCGAGTACGCGGACCTCGAGAAGCGCATGGAGGATCCGTCCATCCACTCGGACCAGGCGCTGGTCCGCCGGGTCGGCCGTCGCTTCGCCGAGCTGGCGCCGATCTACACGGCGAACGCGGAGCTGGAGGCGGCCCGCGAGGACCTGGTCGCGGCGAAGGAACTCGCGGCCGAGGACTCGGCGTTCGCGGCCGAGGCCGAGGCGATCTCCGCCACGCTGCCGGCGCTGGAGGAGAAGCTCGGCGAGATGCTGATGCCGCGCGACCCGAGCGACGCCAAGGACGTGATCATCGAGATCAAGGCGGGTGAGGGCGGTCAGGAGTCCGCGCTGTTCGCCGGCGACCTGCTGCGCATGTACACCCGGTACGCGGAGCGCCGCGGCTGGACGGTCGAGGTGATCGACTCGCAGGAGTCGGACCTCGGCGGCGTCAAGGACATCTCGGTCGCGGTGAAGACGAAGGGCATGCCGGAGGGCGGTCACGGCGTCTGGTCCCGGATGAAGTGGGAGGGCGGCGTGCACCGGGTGCAGCGCGTCCCGGTCACCGAGTCGCAGGGGCGGATCCACACCTCGGCGGCCGGCGTGCTGGTGCTGCCCGAGGCGGAGGACGTCGACGTCCAGATCGAGCCCGGTGACCTGCGCATCGACGTGTACCGGTCGTCGGGTCCGGGTGGCCAGTCGGTCAACACCACCGACTCGGCCGTGCGGATCACGCACCTGCCCACCGGGACCGTGGTGAGCTGCCAGAACGAGAAGAGCCAGCTGCAGAACAAGGAGTCGGCGATGCGCATCCTGCGTTCCCGGCTGCTCGCGCAGGCCCAGGAGGCGGCGGACGCGGCGGCCGGCGACGCCCGCAAGGCGCAGGTGCGCACGGTCGACCGGTCCGAGCGCGTACGCACGTACAACTTCCCGCAGAACCGCATCACCGACCATCGGATCGGTTTCACCGCGTACAACCTCGACCTGGTGCTCGGCGGTGAGCTGGACGGCGTGCTGGACGCGCTGGCCGCCGCGGACCGCGAGGCGCGGCTGGCCGGTGACACGGAGCTGAGCCGCCAGCGCTGACGCCGCCTCAGCGCGAGCGCGGGCCGAGGTCGGTGACGCCGAGCCGGCCCGAGCCGGTGCAGAGCAGCCGCTGCCCGACGGCCTGGCAGGTGTCGGAGCGGCCGGGGACCGCGCCGATCAGCGTGGCCCGGCCGGTGTCCGGGTCCCACTCGGAGATCGTCACGCGGTAGGGCGCGCTCCTCGTGTCGCCGAGTGCGAGCAGGCGCCCGTCGTCGAGCGGGACCACCTGCTTGCCGGCCGGCGCGACGCGGATGGTCCGGCCGGTGGCCGCGTCGAGCACCGACTGGGCGTCGGCCATCCCGCGGCTGCCGGTGAGCAGCAGCCGGCCGCCGGGCAGCTCGGTGGTGTTGCCGCTGGGCAGTTTCCACCGGCGTTCCCCGGTGACCGGGTCGAGGCCGCTGGTCAGGTGGGTGTCGCTGACGCAGACCACCGGCCCGCAGTCCTGCACGGAGGTTTCGCCGCTGGTCGGGAAGCGCCACAGCTCGGTCAGGGTGTCCGTCGCATACGCCACCACGGTGCTGTCCGGTGTCCCGGTCAGGATGTCGTAGAACTGCCCGCCGAGCACCTGCGGGCCCCAGCCGTAGGCGGTGGGCGGAGTGACCCGGCGCGAGGCGAGCGGGACACCGTCGGCCCAGCGCAGCGTGGTCAGCTCACCGTTCGTGCTCTTGGCGACGATCCGGGTGGAGTCGCCCGGCTCCTCGGAGACCACCAGGTAGTCCGTGGCCGCGATCGGACGGTCCCACACCGCGGTGCCGTCGGTGGTCCGGACCAGGTGCAGCGCGGTGACCCGGCCTCTGTCGTCGCGGCTGCCGAGCAGTACCTCGTCCGCGGTGGCCGCCAGTTCGTCGCCGGAACTATCCCACCGGACCTTCCCGGTACGGACGTCGACCGCGCGGGTGTCGGCACCGATGTAGGCCGGTCCGTCGGCGGCCTCGTAGCTGCGGATCCTCGCCGGGGCGTAGAGCTGGTTGCTGTCCGGGTCGGGGTTGAGCCACGAGGTGAGCGTCGGATCGTCGGCGGTCCAGCGCACCTGCCCGGTGACCAGGTCGTAGGCGGTCGTCTCCTGCTCGGTCCCGGGGTCGCCGTGAATGACCAGCACGGTGTCGTTCATCGTGTGGGGCCAGTTCTGCGCGCCGATCGGCGTGGACCAGGTCTCGGTGACGGCGGGCGGCGCGGGGCGTCCGGCGCCGTTCAGGGCGAGCGCGCAGGCCCCGGCCAGCACGGCCGCGACCACCCGGACGATGCCGCGGCGGGTCAGCGGACGCGCCGGCTCGGGCGGTTCCTCCGGGAAGTCCGGCGCGCTGACGTCGCCCAGATCGATGATGGCCATGGTGACGCCGATCCTATGCGGCCGGGGCACGTGCCGATCAGCTCAGTGCGTTCACCACGATGTCGTCGGAGCCGCGGCAGAGCAGGAACCGGCCACCGCCCGAGCACGGGCCGACGGCGGGTGACGCGACCGTGCCGATCGGGACGATGCGCCCGGCGACCGGGTCGATCCGGCTCACGACGCTGCGGTCCGGGTCGGCGGCGCTGGCCCGGATCAGGGTGCGCGGGCCGTCGGGGCCGCCGGCCGGGGTGGGCCACCCGGGGCTGGGACGGCCCAGCACCCGGCCGGTGGCCGCGTCCATCAGGACGTGCTCGGGCTGCTCGGCGGTGCTGTAGGCGAGCAGGCGCCCGGCTCCGGCCACGTTGACGCCGGCCCACCCGCTCGTCGACCAGAGGGGCGTGCCGGTCGCCGGGTTCAGCCCGGACAGCTCGGCGCCACTGGAGAGGCAGACGACCGGGCCGCACGGGGTCACGTACGCGCCGCGCAGCGTCCGCCGGTTCCAGAGCTCGGCCAGGTCGTCCAGCCGGTACGCCGTGACCGTCGCCCCGCGCTGGTCGGCCCGGGTCACGAAGAGCCGGCCGCCGGCGACCATGGTGGCGCTGTTGAACCAGTCCTGGCCGGTGGCGACGGGCCGGCTGGCCAAAGGGGTGCCGTCGTCGTAGCGGTACGTCGTGACCGTCCCGGCGGTCGTCGCGACGATCCGCGCCGGGCCGGTCTGCACGTCGAGCGCGCGGGCCAGGGGCCGGGTCCAGCGGACCACGCCGTCCCGCGTGCCGACCATCCGCATCGTGTGCAGCTCGCCGTGCGCGTCCCGGTCGGCCAGCAGCACCGCGTCGGCGGTGGCGTCGACCACCTCACCGGGTGAGCGCCAGCGGTCGGCGCCGGTGGCGGCGTCCAGCACGATCAGCTCGGTCGGGAAGGCCATCGCGGCCGACGGATAGCCCGGCGCGGTGACGAACTCGGGTGGGCCACCGAGCAACACCATACCGTCGCTGACCTGCATCGACGTCACGTCGCTGTAGGGCAGAGGCAGGTCGCGGCGCCACCGGACGGCGCCGGTCGCCAAGTCGTACGCGGTCATTCCGTTTCGCCGTACGACATAGACGGCGTCGGCCGTGAGCGCCACACTGTCCCGCTCGGTCAGGCCGGTCTCCCACAGCCGCCGCACCGGCGCCACCGGCGGCCCGCCCGACGCGGCCAGCACCAACGCGCAGATCAGCGCGACGATCGCGAGCCGGCCCCGGAACCGCATCGGCGGCCGTGACGCCGACGGCCCGGCCGGTGGTGAGCTGAGATCGCCCAGCTCGATCACGGACATCTCAGGTGGGTTTCCGGCTCGCCGCGGCCGCGGCCAGAGCGGCGCTGAGCCCGCGGCCGTTCGTCCCCACCTCGGACCAGCCGGCGGCCAGCCCGATCGGGGTGCCGGGCACCAGGACCTGCCAGTTCTCCGCGGCGGCGGCGGCGCTGATCCGGCGTGACACGTCGGCCGCGTGATGCGGGCCGGCGCCCGGCAGGACCAGGACGAACTCGTCCCCGGCGAACCGGGCCGCGAAGTCGCCGCGGCGCATCACCCGGGCCAGCACGCCGGCGATGCGCTGCAGCACCAGGTCACCGCAGTGCCGGCCGTGCCGCATGTTGACGGTGGTGAAACCGACGATGTCGCAGACCCCGACCGCGGCCCGCTCGCCCCGGGCCAGCAACGCGTCCACGTAGTGCTCCAGCTGGCGGCGGTTGGGCAGGCCGGTCAGCGGATCGGTGAGCGTCTCGTCCCCGTAACGGTGCGGGTCGCGCTGCGTCTCCTGAGCGTCCAGACGGGCGGCCACGCCGTCCAGATACCCGTCCCGGAGCTGATCGATGCGCTGGGAGGCGAGGCGGAACGCGTACCGGTCGGCGGTGTGCGCGGCAGCATGATCACCGGCGCTGGCGTGACAGATGCTGCGTAACCGGGCCGGCTCCGGGGCGCCGAGCACCTCGGCCGAGACCGGGATCGCCTCCAGCATGGTCAGCGCCCGCTCCGGCTTGCCGGCCGCGATGGTCAGACAGACCGAGCCGAGATGCCGCAGGTCACGGGTACGGGCGCTGTCCCCGCCGCCGGTCAGCCACCGGGCCGCGCCCTCCTCGGTCGGCTCACCCAGCGCGGCGCGGCGGGCCAGCGCGTACCCGTAGACCGCGCGGCTGCCCGGGCGCAGCTGGTCGGTGGCCACGTACCGCGAGAGCTCGGCGTCGATGTCGCGCAGCACGCGCAGGCAGCCGTCGGTGTCGCCCCAGTGATCCAGGGAGACCGCGTTGCGCAGCCGGATGCCGGGAGCGGCGAACACCTCCGGGGCCAGGCCGGCGCTCGCGCCCACCTCACGGGCCTGCTCGATCGCGGTCAGCGCCTGGCCGTGAAAGCCCAGATAGGAATACGCCATGGCCAGGTCGTGCCAGCCCCAGGCGGTCTCCTGGTCGTGCTCCGGCACGGCGGCCAGCGCCCGGGAAGCCTGCACCAGGTGGGTGACGCCACGGTCCAGATTGCTCTGCAGGTGGGCGCCGAGCGCGGCGAACGCGTGCATCTGGCCGCGCAGGTAAGGATCCGGCACCTCGCGGACGGCCTCGGCGGCCGCGGCCATCGCGGCGGCCAGCTCGGCGACCCGGCCCAGGTTGATCAGGGCGCCGAAGCGCTGGATCAACGCATACGCCCGGGTGATGGGGTCGGTGCTCGTGGCCAGCACCGCGTCCAGGATCGGCAGGGCCTGGGCCGAGCGGCCGTTCTGCTGCAGGTCACCGGCCCGGCGCAGGTCTTCGACATGTTCCGCGAGCTGGTCCAACCAACCCACCAGGCGCCTCCCAGGGCCTCGGCGCGGTGCTGGGCGACCCGGCCGATCCCCGGCGTGCGCGACGTCCCATGATTATGCCGTGACGCCGCCTGACGAACACCCCCGCCGGATCCGTCTGGCACCCGAGCTTGCATCGGCGACCGCCGAACTCTCCGCGGCCGGGGTGTCCTCGCCCCGCGTCGATGCCGAGCTGCTGGCCGCACACGTCCTGGACGTGTCCCGTGGGCGGCTCGTATTGACCGACAGCATGCGTGAGGACGAGGCCGTCCGGCTGCGCGCCCTCGTCGCCGAGCGGGCGGGACGGGTCCCGCTGCAGCACCTGCTCGGCACGGCCGCGTTCCGCCATGTGGAACTCGCGGTCGGCGACGGGGTGTTCGTGCCGCGCCCGGAGACCGAGCTGCTGGCCGGCTGGGGCATCGAGCGGGTCGCGCCCGGGGCGACCGTCGTGGACCTGTGCAGCGGCAGCGGGGCGATCGCGGTGTCGGTCGCCGACGAGTCCCCGGCCGGGCGGGTGATCGCGGTCGAACGCTCGGCGGAGGCTCTTCCGTGGCTGCGGCGCAACGCCTCGCCGTACCGGGAAATCGTGGTTCTCGAAGGTGATGTGACCGATCCGGATCTGCTGTCCGATCTGCACGGTCAGGTGGATGTGCTGCTCTGCAACCCGCCCTACGTGCCCGAGGGGACTCCGGTGCCGCCCGAGGTGTCCGATCACGACCCGGCCGAGGCGGTGTTCGGCGGGGCCGACGGGCTCAGCGTGATCCGGCCGGTGATCGCCCTCGCCGCCGTGCTTCTCGGAAAGGGCGGATGGGTCGGGATCGAGCACGACGACGTGCACGGGGCGGCGGTCCCCGAGTTGCTCCGGGCCGACGGCCGGTTCACCGAGGTGACAGCCCACGACGATCTCACCGGCCGCCCGCGATACGCGACCGCCCGTCGCGGGTGACGGCATGGCAGACTGCACGTCGTGATGCTCTACGACTGCGCTGCCATCGCTGATCGTGATCGCGGCATCGCCGCGGCCGTCGAGGCGGCCAAGAGCGGTGAGCTCGTGGTCCTGCCCACCGACACGGTCTACGGCGTCGGCGCGGACGCGTTCACCGCGCACGCGATCACCCAGCTGCACCACGCCCGCGGGTCGGACCGTCGGGTGCCGCCACCGGTGCTGGTCGGTTCCCGCCACACCCTCGACGGCCTGGTCTACTCCCTGCCCCGGGCCGCGCGGGACCTCGCCGACGCGTTCTGGCCGGGCGCGCTGACGATCATCGTCGAGCACTCTCCGAGCCTGCAGTGGGACCTCGGCGACACCGGCGGCGTGGTCGCGGTCCGGATGCCGCTGCACCCGGTCGCGCTCGAAGTGCTGCGCGAGGTCGGCCCGATGGCGGTGACCACGGCCAACAAGCTCGGCTCGCCCGCCCCGCTGACCGCTGAGGAAGCCCGCGAGCAGCTGGAATACTCGGTGCGCGTCTACCTCGAGGCCGGTCCCGCGGTCGACCCGTGGCCGAGCACGGTCGTGGATGTGACCGGCGACGTGCCCCGCGTCCTACGGGTCGGCTCCGTCCCCACCGAAAAACTGCGCGACGTGGTGCCCGAGATCGTCGAGGGCGAGGCCTGAGGTGGCGCCGTTCACCGTCCTGCACGTCTGCATGGGAAACATCTGCCGCTCCCCGATGGCCGAGCGCCTGCTCGCCCGGGCCGTCCGGGACCGGGCCGGGAGCGACGAGCAACTGCTCCGCAGCGTCAGCGCCGGCACCGGCGGCTGGCACGAGGGCGAGGAGATGAACCCGCCGGCCGCCCGCCAGGTCCGGGCCCGGCGCGGCTCGGCCGACGGTTTCACGGCCCGCAAACTGCGCGGCGACTTCATCGACGAGGCCGATCTGATCCTCACCGCGACCGCCGACCAGTTCGACTACGTGGTCGCGCTGCGCCCCGGCGCGGCCGCCCGCACCTTCGTGCTCGGCGAGTTCGGCCGCCTGCTGGCCGGCGTGGACAAGGCGGCACTGCCCCCGGCCGAGGCGAAACCCGAAGCGGTGCACCAGCGCGGCGCGGCAATCGTGGAAGCCGTGCACCGGCTCCGCGGCGGCGAGACCCCGCTGCTCACCGACGACCTGGACGACCCGTGGGGCCGCGGCGACCAGACGTTCCAGCGGGTCGGCGACGAAATCGAGGACACCACGCAGCCGTTCGTGGCGTTATTGCTCCCGTGAGCGACCGTGTCGTTCCGCCCGGCGCCGAAGGGCTGCGCCGGGCGGTCGAGATCCTGCGCGCCGACTCGGTCGTCGCGTTTCCCACCGAAACCGTCTACGGCCTCGGCGCCAACGCCTTCTCCAAGCAGGCCATCAGCGAGATCTACCGCCTGAAGAACCGCCCCAGCTGGAACCCGCTGATCGTGCACGTCGCCACCATCGGCGCCGCGCGCGACCTGGCCGCCGAATGGCCCGCCGGCGCGGACGCGCTCGCCGGAGCCTTCTGGCCCGGCCCGCTGACACTCGTCGTGCGCCGGGCGGCACACCTGGCCGGAGTCGGCGCCGACAACGACACCATCGCCATCCGGATCCCCGCCCACCCGGTCGCCCTACGCCTGCTCGAAGCATCCGGGCTGCCACTCGCCGCGCCCAGCGCCAATCGCTCCGAGTCGATCTCCCCGACCACCGCCGAGCACGTCATCCGCAGCCTGCCCGACGTGCCGCTGGTCCTCGACGGCGGCCCCTGCTCCTGGGGCATCGAATCGACGGTCCTCGACCTGACCACGGCCGTGCCGACCCTGCTGCGGCCCGGAGCACTGCCGCTGCGCGCACTGCGGGACGTGACCGGGGCCATCGCCCTCCGCGACACGGAAACCGCCGACGGGACAGCGCGGCCATCACCCGGAATGAGCCGGCGACACTATGCGCCGCGCGCGAAAACCCTGCTCCTGCGGGACTTGAGCGATGCGGACCGGTCCGGCCTGCCGGCGCCTACGGCGATCCTGACGTACGAAGGAGCGCCCGTTCCGTCGTACGGCGAAACGGTCGAAGTCCTCTCCGGAAACCCGCGGGAGTATGCGGCGGACCTGTACGCGGCGCTGCACCGATTGGACGACGCCGGAGCGGGCACGATCCTGATCCAGGAGCCGCCGGAAGCGGAGGACTGGCTGGCGGTACGCGACCGGTTGTCACGCGCGGCGGCCTGACCCGAAGTCATCCACACCGCGCCGCTGTCCACAGCCCCCAAGACGATCGTGCAATCGTGCCCTGAACTTCGCCTCGTGGAGGTGGTCGGCCTCCGGCGCGTGGCAGGCGTCGGCGGGGGAAGCGGGCGTTCGTCGTGCGTTCGCGAGGCAGACGTGCGGCGGCGGTAGGCGGCGGGGCGGGCTATTCTTCGGCACCGCGGGCGATGTTGCGGGCCATGCCGTTGAAGACGATGCCGTGGAACGGCCACACCGACGCCCAGTAAAGATGCCCGGCCAGCCCCCGCGGCAGGAAGACCGCCCGCTGCCGGTAGACCGAGGCCCCGTCCCCGTCCGGTTCGGCGCACATCTCCAGCCAGGCGCGTCCCGGCACGCGCATCTCGGCCCGCAACCGCAGCAGCGAGCCGGGCACGATTTCCTCGACCCGCCACCAGTCCAGGGCCTCGCCGACCCGCAGCCGTTGTTTGTCCCGCCGGCCGCGCCGCAGACCGACGCCGCCGACGAGGCGGTCCAGCCAGCCGCGGACGGACCAGGCGAGCGGGAACGAGTACCAGCCGTTCTCACCACCGACGCCTTCGATGACCCGCCACAGCCGGTCGGCCGGGGCGTGCACCGCCCGCCGGCGTTCGTCGGTGTAGACGCTGCCGCCGGACCAGTCCGGGTCGCTGGGCAGCGGTTCGGCGTCGGCGTCCCGGCCGGACGCGCTGGACCAGCGGGTTTCCACGTTCGCGTCGCGGATCTTGCCGAGGGCCAGGCGCACGGATTCGTCGAAGCCCAGGGGAGGGGGCCCGGGCAGGAGTCCGGCGAGGTCGTTCTCGCGGGCGACCGCTTCGTGGACGAGGCTGGCGACGAGGGGGCGGGCGATCGCGTTCGGCACGGGGGTGACCAGGCCGACCCAGTGGGCGGAGAGCCACGGGCTGAGCACCCGGGTGGGCACGATGATCCGGCGGCGCAGGCCGGCGACCCGGGCGTAGTGGCGCATCATCTGGGCGTAGGTGAGCACGTCGGCGCCGCCGATGTCGAAGCCGCGGTGCACCTCGGGCGGCAGTCCGGCCGCGCCGATCAGGTAGCGGAGCACGTCGCGGACCGCGATCGGCTGGATCCGGTTGTCGACCCAGCGTGGGCAGACCATGGCCGGCAGCCGTTCGGTCAGGTAGCGCAGCATCTCGAACGACGCCGAGCCGGACCCGATGATCACCGGGGCGCGCAGCACCGCGGTCGGCACGCCGCCGGCCAGCAGGATGCGGGCCACCTCGGCGCGGGACCGCAGGTGCGGGGAGGGCCGGTCGCCGGGCGGGGGTTCGGGGCCGCCCAGGTAGATGATCCGGCGGACCCCGGCTGCCCGGGCCGCGGCGGCGAAGTTCGCGGCGGCCTCCCGGTCGCGGCGTTCGAAGTCGCGCTGCCCGAGCGAATGCATCAGGAAGTACGCCACCTCGATGCCCTCGAAGGCGGCCGGCAGGGTGGCCGGGTCACCGAGGTCGGCTTCGACGATCTCCACCTGGTTGGCCCAGGGCACGTCCCGGAGCCGGACGGCGCTGCGGGTGAGACAGCGCACCTGATGACCGGATTCGACCAGTCGCGGCGCCAGTCGCCCGCCGATGTACCCGGTTGCTCCCGTGACGAGACAGCGCATGCTGAGCCTTTCCGCGGCGGATGACCGGAGTGAACCCGTGAGGTTCTGTCCCGCGGATCACGTGAGACAGAACCTAGTTCAAGACTGTGCCCCGAATTGCTCCACTTCAGCCATATGCTCGATCAGGCCGCGTTCACCGAGCTCGGGGAGGCCCAGGTGAGCACCTTCTGGGGACCGGACTTCGCCGCGCTCGAGCGCGACGACCCGGAGATCGCCGCCGTGCTCCTCGACGAGCTTGCCCGGCAGCGGGACACGTTGAACCTGATCGCCGGCGAGAGTTTCACCTCACCGGCGGTGCTGGCCGCGCTCGGTTCGACGCTGGCGAACAAGTATGCCGAGGGTTATCCCGGCAACCGCTACTACGGCGGGTGCGCGCAGGCCGACCGGGCCGAGGAGCTGGCCGTCGCGCGGGCGAAGGAGCTGTTCGGCGCCGACCACGCGAACGTGCAGCCGCACTCCGGGGCGTCGGCGAACCTCGCGGCCTACGCGGCGCTGGCCGAGCCGGGTGATCCGGTGCTGGCCATGGGCCTGCCGCACGGCGGGCACCTGACCCACGGGAGCCGGGCGAACTTCTCCGGGAAGTGGTTCCATCCGATCTCCTACCGGGTGGACCCGCTCACCGAATTGATCGATTACGACGAGGTACGCGACCTCGCGCTCGCCCACCGTCCGAAACTCATCATCTGCGGGGCGACGTCGTACCCCCGTCTGATCGACTTCGCCCGGTTCCGGGAGATCGCCGACGAGGTCGGCGCCTATCTGCTGGTCGACGCGGCGCACGTGATCGGGCTGGTGGCCGGGCGGGCGATCCCGTCCCCGGTGCCCTGGGCCGACGTGGTCACCTGCACCACCCACAAGGCGTTGCGCGGTCCCCGGGGCGGCATGATCCTCTGCCGTACGGACCTGGCGCAGCGCGTCGACAAGGCGGTCTTCCCGTTCGCGCAGGGCGGCCCGATGATGCACGCGGTCGCGGCCAAGGCGGTGGCCCTCCGCGAGGCGGGCTCGCCGGAGTTCCGGGGGTACGCTTCGCAGACCGTGCGCAACGCGCAGGCGCTCGCCTCCTGGCTGACCGCCGAGGGGATGCGCCCGGTGACCGGTGGCACCGACACCCATCTCGCCGTGCTGGATCTGCGCGAGCTGGGGGTCAGCGGCCGGGAGGCGGAGGCACGGTGTGCGGCCGCCGGGATCGCATTGAACAAGAACGCCATTCCGTACGATCCGGAGCGTCCCGCTGTGGCGTCCGGGATCCGGGTCGGCGCGCCGAGTGTCACCTCGCAGGGGCTGCGGGAGGCCGAGATGCGCCGGGTCGCGGAGCTGATCGGCGTGGCGGTGCGGTGCGATCCGGAGACGGCTGCCGGGATGTCCCGGCTGGCCGCTGTCCGTGAGGAGGTGACCGGCCTGGTGCGGCGCTTCCCTTTCTACGTTGACCAGGAGGTCATGGCGTGACTGGTGCCCCGTCGGCGGCACAGCCCGGTGCGTTCGGGGAGCTTCCCGGCGTACCCGAGAAAGATTTCGATCCTCCGCTGCCGGACCTGCCGCCTCTGCCGAAGGATCCGCGCTGGAAGGTCGAGCACCTCGGCTTCATGACCGCGGTCTCGTTCGCGCTGCTGCTCTGTGCCGCGTCGGTGGGTTTCCTGGTCAGCGGCCCGACCGCGGCATTCGCCGCGGCTGCCGGCGTGATGATCGTCCTGGTCAGTCACACCCTGACCACGCTGGTGGTCGCCTGGGCCGACACGGCACGCCCGGCTCTGGTCATGCCGTTAGGAATGTTGACGTATGTCGTCAAATATTCTTTGCTGGGAATTATCCTGGCGGTTGGTGTCTCGTCGGATTGGTCGGGAAAGAAAGCGCTGGGCCTCGGGGTCGTCGCGGGTGTGGTGGTCTGGACCGCGGTTCAAGCCTGGTGGGTGACTCGCCGGACTCTCCGGAAGTGATCTGACGCACGGGCATCGCTCCTGCTCAGCGGAGGTTTGACTGCTCAACTACCACGATTCGGTGATGTGTCCGCTCGTGCCGTGTTCCGTTTTGGCGCGACAGGAGTACCGTGTCCACTCAGTTGCGAGACCCCTGACGCCTGGACAACTGCGGTTGTGCGGGGGGTCCCGCTCATCCTCGTATTTCCGGCTGATATCGTTCGGGCCGTCATGACCGGCCAAGAACCCCCCCACGACAACCGCGGTGACGAAGGCCCTCCCCCGCCCGATACCGGTGCGGGCATGACGGCGGTCACCTACCTCATCGCGGGCATGTTGGTGTGGGGCGGGATCGGTTGGCTGGTCGACCACTACGTCGGCACCCCGGGCATCTTTACCGGCATCGGCTCGGTGCTCGGTATCGGCCTAGGTGTGTACCTCATCGTGCGCCGTCTCGGCGCCTGACAGGAAGGGCCCTGGTGATCGCTCAGTCGGTGGTCCTCGCGGCGGAGTTCCCGCCCAGCGTCGAGGACTTCTACCTGCCCAGCATCCTGCCGTGGAACGTTCACGACAATTACTGGTTCACCAAGATCACGTTCCTGGTGTGGGTGGCGGTCGCGGCGATTATCATCTTCTTCCTGGTCTCGTACCGGAAGCCGGAACTCGTCCCGACCAAGAAGCAGTGGATCGCCGAGAGCATCTACGGCTTCGTGCGCAACAACATCGCGGTCGAGATGATCGGGCCGAAGGGTGTGGCCTTCGCGCCGTACCTGACGACGTTGTTCATGTTCGTCATCCTGAACAACTTCTGGGGCATCGTGCCGTTCGTGCAGCTCTCGCCGAACTCGCACATCGCTTTCCCGGCAGTTCTCGCGGTCATCAGCTACGTGATGTTCATCTACGTCGGTATCCGCAAGCACGGTTTCTTCAAGTACTTCAAGCACGCTCTGATCCCGCCGGCGCCGCTGTTCATCCTGCCGCTGCTGATCCCGATCGAGTTCTTCTCCAACTTCCTGGTCCGGCCGTTCTCGCTGGCCGTGCGTCTCTTCGCCAACATGTTCGCCGGGCACATCCTGCTGCTGGTGTTCACGCTGGGTGGATTCGCGATGATCAGCGCAACCCCGTTGCTCGCCCCGGTGTCGCTGCTGTCCTGGGCGCTGAGCATCGCGCTGACCTTCCTCGAGTTCCTGGTGATCTGTCTCCAGGCCTACGTCTTCACGGTGCTGACGGCGAGCTACGTCCAGGGCGCGCTCGCCGACGAGCACTGATTTTGCTCCACCTGTTCGAGTAACACCCCGTTTGTCGTCCCGCGTGGCAGTCACGCGAGATACCAGGAGGAACTGAGAAATGCCACTCGCCGAAGTTGTTGGTAGCACCGCCGCCATCGGTTACGGCCTCGCCGCGATCGGCCCCGGCATCGGTGTTGGTCTGGTCTTCTCTGCTTACATCCAGTCCACCGCCCGTCAGCCGGAGTCGTCCCGCCTGACCCTGCCGTACGTCTGGATCGGCTTCGCCGTCGTCGAGGCGCTGGCCCTGCTGGGTATCGCGTTCGGCTTCGTCTGGGCTGCCAGCTAATCTCCCTCAGCCCTCGTTGGGAGGTCTCAATGCTCACTTATCTGGCTGCTGAGGCCGCGGAAAAGGGTCACAACCCGATCATTCCCGCCTGGGAAGAGATCGTGGTCGGGACCGTCGCGTTCGCGGTTCTCTGCTTCGTCCTGATGAAGTTCGTCTTCCCGCAGATGGAGAAGACGTTCCGCGCCCGCGTGGACGCGATCGAGGGCGGTATCAAGCGTGCCGAGGCCGCCCAGGCGGAGGCGAACGAGCTGCTCGAGCAGTACCGCGCGCAGCTCGCCGAGGCTCGGACCGAGGCCGCTCGCATCCGTGACGAGGCTCGTGCCGACGCCGAGGGAATCCGGCAGGACGTGCTCGCCAAGGCTCGCGAGGAGTCGGACCGCATCATCGCGGCCGGCAACGAGCAGCTCGCCGCGCAGCGCGAGTCGATCGTCCGGGAGCTCCGCGCCGAGGTCGGCACGCTTGCCGTCGACCTGGCCGGCAAGATCGTCGGTGAGGCGCTGGCCGACGAGGCCCGCACCCGCGGCACGGTCGAGCGTTTCATCGCGGACCTCGACACCGCCGGCACGGCGGGCGGGCGCTGATGGCGTCCGGCGTCACCAACCAGGCCTATGGCGACGCGGCGGCGCGGCTCAACGCCGGCACCGCCGCGTCGACGGCCGCGCAACTGGCCACGGTCGCCGACGAGATCCTGTCGGTGGCCGGCCTGCTGCGGGCACAGCCGCGGCTGCGCCGGGCGCTGACCGACCCGTCGCGGCCGGGCGAGGACCGCTCGGACCTGTTCCACTCGCTGCTGGCCGGCAAGGTCACCGAGGTGACCGCCGGCGCGCTGGCCACGCTCGTGGCCGGCCGCTTCTCCAAGCCCAGTGACCTGCTGGACGCGACGGAGCGGCTGGGTGTCGACACCCTGCTCGCCTCGGCGCAGAAGCAGAGCGTGCTGGCGGAGGTCGAGGACGAGCTCTTCCGGTTCTCGCAGATCGTCGCCGGCACGCCGCAGCTCGCCGCCACGCTCAGTGACATCGGCGCTCCGGTCGCACCGCGGGCTAAGCTGGTCGGGGATCTTCTCGACGGCAAGGCCCAGACGGTTACGGTCCGGCTCGTCCAGGTCGCGCTCGAGGGTTTCGGTGGCCGTGGCTTCGAGGCCTCGCTGAACCGGCTGGTCGAGGCGACCGCCGCTCGGCGCGACCGCGAGGTGGCGTATGTGACGGTTGCGAAGCCGCTGAGCGACGCCGAGGAGACCGCGCTGGCCGCCAAGCTGGCCACGATCTACGGTCGCGAGGTCTCGCTGAAGGTGGACGTGAACCCCGCGATCATCGGCGGCGTCAGCGTCCGCGTCGGCTCCGACCTCTACGACGGCACGATCCTGCGCCGGTTGAACGCTGCCAAGCAGGCGTTCGCTAAATAGTCCTTTCCCCTCGATCCTTTGATCGAGAAGCCCCTCGGTGGCGGCGACGTCCCGAGCTAGACAGAGAAGGCAGAGGATGGCCGAGCTGACCATCTCCTCGGACGAGATCCGGGGGGCGCTAGAGCGCTACGTCTCGTCCTATTCGCCCGAGGTCTCCCGCGAGGAGGTCGGCATCGTCTCCGATGCGGGCGACGGTATCGCGCACGTCGAGGGCCTGCCCTCGACGATGGCGAACGAGCTGCTGGAGTTCGCCGACGGCACGCTGGGTGTCGCCCTGAACCTCGACGTCCGTGAGATCGGCGCCGTGATCCTGGGTGACTACGCGGCCATCGAGGAGGGCCAGCCGGTCAAGCGCACCGGCCGCGTCCTCTCGGTGCCCGTCGGCGACGCCTTCCTGGGTCGCGTCGTGGACGCCCTGGGCAACCCGATCGACGACCGTGGCGAGATCGCGAACGAAGGCTTCCGCGAGCTCGAGCTGCAGGCGCCGAACGTGATGGCCCGTCAGCCGGTGAAGCAGCCGCTGCAGACCGGCATCAAGGCGATCGACGCCATGACGCCGATCGGCCGCGGCCAGCGCCAGCTGATCATCGGTGACCGCAAGACCGGCAAGACCACGGTCGCGCTCGACACGATCATCAACCAGAAGGCGAACTGGGAGTCCGGCGACCCGCAGAAGCAGGTCCGCTGCATCTACGTCGCCATCGGCCAGAAGGCCTCGACGATCGCCAGCATCCGCGGCGTCCTCGAGGCCCAGGGCGCACTGGAGTACACGACGATCGTCGCGGCTCCGGCGTCCGACCCGGCCGGCTTCAAGTACATCGCCCCGTACACCGGTTCGTCCATCGGACAGCACTGGATGTACAACGGCAAGCACGTCCTGATCGTCTTCGACGACCTGACCAAGCAGGCCGAGGCATACCGTGCCGTGTCGCTGCTGCTGCGCCGCCCGCCGGGCCGCGAGGCCTACCCGGGCGACGTCTTCTACTTGCACTCCCGCCTGCTGGAGCGCTGCGCCAAGCTCTCCGACGAGCTGGGCGGCGGCTCGATGACCGGTCTGCCGATCATCGAGACCAAGGCCAACGACATCTCGGCCTACATCCCGACCAACGTCATCTCGATCACCGACGGCCAGATCTTCCTGGAGTCCGACCTGTTCGCCTCGGGTGTCCGCCCGGCGATCAACGTCGGCACCTCGGTGTCCCGGGTGGGTGGCTCGGCGCAGGTGAAGGCGATGCGCTCGGTCTCCGGCCGTCTGCGTCTCGACCTGGCCCAGTTCCGTGAGCTGGAGGCCTTCTCGGCCTTCGCCTCCGACCTGGACCGCGCGTCGCGGGCCCAGCTGGAGAAGGGCATTCGCCTGGTCGAGCTGCTCAAGCAGCCGCAGTACTCGCCGTACTCGACGGTCGACCAGGTCATCACGATCTGGGCCGGCACCACCGGCCAGCTCGACGACATCGCCGTCGGTGACGTGCGCCGCTTCGAGCAGGAATTCCTGCAGTGGTTCAAGCAGCACAACAGCGACGTCTACACCGCGATCGAGTCGACGAACCTGCTGAGCGACGACAACATTGAGAGCCTGAAGGCCGGTGTCGTCGAGTTCAAGAAGGTCTTCCAGGGCAGCGCGACCGGCGAAAGCGGTAACTAGGCATGGCTGCCGGTCAGGTACAGGCGCTGCGTCGGCGCATTCGCACCGTCAAGTCGACCAAGAAGATCACCAAGGCGCAGGAGCTCGTCGCCACCAGCCGGATCGCGAAGGCCCAGGAACGGGTCGCCGCCTCCCGGCCGTACTCGGTGGCGATCACCAAGGTGCTCGGCGCGCTGGCGTCGAACGCCTCGGTGGACAACCCGCTGCTGGTCGCGCGGGAGCGCGTCCGGCGGGCGGGTGTCCTGCTGATCACCAGTGACCGGGGCCTGGCCGGCGCCTACAACGCCAACGCCATCCGGACCGCCGAGCAGCTGATCGCTCAGCTCCGCTCGGAGGGCAAGGAAGTGGCGCTGTACGTGGTGGGCCGCAAAGGCGTCGGTTACTACCGGTTCCGTGGGCGGGACATCGCCGCCAGCTGGACCGGCTTCTCCGAGCGCCCGTCGTTCGCCGACGCCAAGAAGGTCGGCGACGCCCTGATCGAGGCGTTCGCGGCGGGTTCGGAGACCGAGGGCACCTTCGGTCCCGAGGGCATCCCGGGCGTGGACGAGCTGCACCTCGTGAGCACCGAGTTCAAGTCTCTGATGACCCAGAACGCGCAGGCCAAGCCGCTCGCGCCGGTCCAGGTCGAGGGGCAGGACGAGGAGCCCCGGGGGCTGCGCCCGGCTTACGAATTCGAGCCGGACGCCGACGAGCTGCTCGACGCGCTGCTGCCGAAGTACCTCAACACGCGGATCTACGCGGCGTTGCTGGACTCGGCGGCCAGCGAGTCGGCCTCCCGGCGGCGGGCGATGAAGAGCGCGTCGGACAACGCCGACGACCTCCTCAAGCGGTACACGCGCGAGATGAACTCCGCGCGGCAGGCTGCGATCACCCAGGAAATCAGTGAGATCGTCGGCGGCGCCAACGCGCTGGCCGCGGCGGGAAGTGATGTGTGATGACTGCTGTTGCTGAGCCCACCAAGGCGGAGACCGCTGTCGGCCGTGTCGTCCGGGTCATCGGCCCGGTCGTCGACGTCGAGTTTCCCCGTGACGCCATGCCCGCGATCTTCAACGCGCTGCACGTTGAGGTCACCCTCTCCGAGGGCACCAAGAAGCTGACGCTGGAGGTCGCCCAGCACCTGGGTGACAACCTGCTCCGCGCGATCTCCATGCAGCCGACGGACGGTCTGGTCCGCGGCAAGGAGGTCGTCAACACCGGCGCGCCCATCTCGGTGCCGGTCGGTGACGTGACCAAGGGCCACGTGTTCAACGCCCTCGGCGAGGTGCTCAACGTCGACCCGTCGACGCTGGACATCCAGGAGCGCTGGTCGATCCACCGCAAGCCCCCGGCGTTCGCGGACCTCGAGCCGAAGACCGAGATGCTGGAGACCGGCATCAAGGTGCTCGACCTGCTCGCGCCGTACGTGCGCGGTGGCAAGATCGGCCTGTTCGGCGGCGCGGGCGTCGGCAAGACCGTTCTGATCCAGGAGATGATCATCCGGGTCGCCCGTAACTTCGGTGGCACCTCGGTGTTCGCCGGCGTCGGCGAGCGCACCCGTGAGGGCAACGACCTCATCCTGGAGATGGACGAGGGTGGCGTTCTGGACAAGACCGCTCTGGTCTTCGGCCAGATGGACGAGCCGCCGGGCACCCGTCTGCGGGTCGCCCTGACCGCCCTCACCATGGCGGAGTACTTCCGGGACGTCCAGAACCAGGAGGTGCTGCTCTTCATCGACAACATCTTCCGGTTCACCCAGGCCGGTTCCGAGGTCTCCACCCTGCTCGGGCGTATGCCGTCGGCCGTGGGTTACCAGCCCACCCTGGCGGACGAGATGGGTGAGCTGCAGGAGCGGATCACGTCGGTCCGGGGCAAGGCGATCACCTCGCTGCAGGCGATCTACGTGCCCGCCGACGACTACACCGACCCGGCGCCGGCCACCACCTTCGCCCACCTGGACGCGACCACGAACCTCGAGCGGTCGATCTCCGACAAGGGCATCTACCCCGCGGTGGACCCGCTGGCCTCCAGCTCGCGGATCCTGGCCCCGGAGTTCGTCGGCGCCGAGCACTACGCGGTGGCCCGTGAGGTCCAGCGGATCCTCCAGAAGTACAAGGACCTGCAGGACATCATCGCCATCCTCGGTATGGACGAGCTGTCCGAGGAGGACAAGGTCACGGTCGCCCGGGCCCGTCGTATCGAGCGGTTCCTGTCGCAGAACACCTACGCGGCGGAGCAGTTCACCGGCGTCGCCGGCTCGACGGTCCCGCTGAAGGAGACCATCGAGGCGTTCAAGAAGATCTCCGAGGGTGAGTACGACAACTACCCGGAGCAGGCCTTCTTCATGTGCGGCGGTCTCGAGGACCTGGAGAAGAACGCGCACGAGCTGATGAAGGGCTGACCCCAGCCTCTTCGCCAACTGCGACGAACGAAAAGCCGTGCCGGTGTCCACCGGCACGGCTTTTCGTTGTTCCTGCAGTGAAACGCGGGGGGAACGGCTTTACTGGGGTTTGGGGATCATCGGGTGACTCAGTCTGCGAAACGCCGGGCGCCGTTGTGGGCGCGTCTGTCCGGCATCCTCGGCGCCGTGCTGATGGTGGTCAGCGGCGGGTTGCTGGTCACGGGCTCGACCCTGATCACCCGGTACACGGGGTCGATCGACGCGGACGGCAGCCTGATCGGCGGACCGGCGGCCGGCGCGCCCCGGACGCACCCGGGCGACCTCCGCGGACCACTCAACATCCTGCTGGCCGGCATCGACCCGCGGGACGATCACACCGCGCCGCGCTCCGACTCGATCATCGTGGCGCACATCCCGGCCGGCATGGATCAGGTCTACCTGTTCTCCGTGCCGCGGGACCTCTACGTGGACATTCCGGCCTTCGCCCCGACCGGCTTCGCGGGCGGCAAATCGAAGATCAACGCCGCCATGTCGTACGGGAGCTCGGTGGGTGATGGCAGACACGACGTCAAGCAGGGCTTCCAGTTGCTGGCGAAGACGGTCACGCAGCTGACCGGCATCCCGGCGTTCGACGCCGGGGCGATCATCAACTTCGGCGGCTTCAAGAACATCGTCGAGGCGATGGGCGGCGTCACGATGAGGATCGACATGCGGGTGAAGTCCGAGCATCTCCAGCCGGACGGCACCCCGCGGCACCGGCGGGCGTCGTGCGCGGACAACTCGTGCTCCCACCCGTACATCGGGCCGCAGAAGAGCTACCGACCCGGGACCTACCACCTGCAGGCCTGGGAGGCGCTGGACTACGTGCGGCAGCGCTACGGCCTGCCGAACAGCGACTACGACCGGCAGCGGCACCAGCAGCAGTTCATCAAGGCGATGGCCAAGGAAGTGATGAGCAAGGGCGTGATCACCAGCCCGGCCCGGATGACGAAGATCCTGGGCTCGGCCGGCGACGCGCTCACCTTCGACGGCAACGGGCACAGCGTGCTGGACTGGGGGCTCGCGCTCAAGGGCCTGAACACCGACAACATGGTCTCGATCAAGTTGTCCGGCGGCGGGCTCTACGACGGCAACCGGTACGTGGGGGAGAAGCTGGCCCCGGGGTCCGACGAGTTCTTCACCGCGGTCCGGGAAGACCGGATCCAGGCGTTTCTGCTGGCCCACCCGGAATTCGTGAACAAGGACGCCTAACCCCGGGCGAACGGCTCGGGCGAGCGGCGATTAGACTTTCACCCAATCGGTTCGCAACGTCAGAGGGAGACAGCGTGGCCAACCAGCTTCACGTCGAGGTTGTCGCCGTCGAGGAGAAGGTCTGGGCCGGTGAGGCCGAGATGCTCGTCGCGCGCACCACCGAGGGTGAGATCGGTGTGCTGCCGGGCCACTCTCCGCTGCTCGGCCTGCTCAAGGAGCCGTCCCAGGTCCGGGTGAAACTCGCCGGTGGCGAGCAGCTGACCTACGACGTCGCCGGGGGCTTCCTCTCCATCGACGCGAACGGCGTCACGGTGCTCGCCGAGAGCGCGACGCCCGCCACGCCCGAGCAGCACTGACGCCGCCGATGCGGGTTCTGGAAGTCTTCGGAATCTGCGTCGTCGCGCTGCTCGCGCTTCTCTTCGCCATCTTCTTCCGCCGCCGCCTGCTGATGCTCGGCGGCGGCACCATCCGCCTGCAGGTCCGCACCAGCACGATGGTGCCGGGCCGCGGGTGGTCGCCCGGGCTGGGCCAGTTCGTCGGTGACGAGCTCCGCTTCCACAAGATGTTCAGCCTGGCGATCCGGCCCAAACGAGTGCTCGACCGGCGGCTCCTGACGATCGCCGAGCGTCGTCTGCCGACCGGGCCGGAACGGCTGACCATGCCCGGCCACTGGGTCGTGTTGCGCTGCGCGACGGGCGACACCCAGTTGGAGATCGCCATGGCCGAGACGACGGTGACCGGGTTCCTGTCCTGGCTCGAGGCCGGGCCGCCGCGCGATCCGGGCAGTGCTCCGGGCCGTTCCATCTTCGGGCCGCGCCAGCTGGAGAACTGAGGGCGTCGCCGGTTGGAGAACTGAGGGCGTCCCCGACCGGCCAGCTGAAGTCTGCGCCGGCTGGAGAACTGAGGGCGTCGCCGGCTGGAGAACTGAGGGCGTCGCCGACCGGCCAGCTGAAGTCTGCGCCGGCTGGAAAGCTGAAGTCTGCGCCGGGGGACGAGCTGAAGGCTCCACCGCTTCTGGATTGGCCGTCGCCCGCGGATGCTCATGCGAATAACGTCAGCTTCATGCGGATTCGAATCGTCGACGCCTTCACCGACCGGGCCTTCGCCGGCAACCCGGCCGGCGTCCTGATCCTCGACGGGGACACCTTCCCCGCCGACGACTGGCTGCAGCGGATCGCCATCGAGGTCAACCACTCCGAGACCGCGTTCCTGCACCGCCTGCCCGAGGGCGGCGACGCCGACTGGGCGCTGCGCTGGTTCACCCCGGCCGCCGAGGTCGCCCTCTGCGGGCACGCCACCCTCGCCAGTGCCCACGTGCTGCATCGGGCTGGGCCGGCTGCCGGGCGGATCCGGTTCCGGACCGTCCGCAGTGGCGTCCTCACCGCCGACGTGGCCGAGGACGGGCTGATCACGCTCGACTTCCCGGCTTCGCCGCTGAGCCCGCTCGACGCCGACCCGGCCCTGCTCGCGGCCCTCGGCGCGGAGGCGCTGGCCACCCACTGGACCGGGCCGATCACCGACGACGTGCTGGTCGAGGTCGCGGACGAGAAGACCGTCCGGGGCCTGACCCCGGATGTGAGCGTGCTCGCCAAGCTGACCCGTCGCGGCGTGCTGGTCACCGCGGCGGCCGACGACCCGGCGGGCGGGTACGACTTCGTGTCTCGTTTCTTCGCCCCGGCGGTCGGGGTGGCGGAGGACCCGGTGACCGGTTCCGCGCACACGTCGCTGACGCCGTTCTGGACCGCGCGGCTGGGCCGGGACGAGCTGACCGGCTATCAGGCGTCGGCCCGCGGCGGGCTGGTCAAGGTGGCTCTCCGGGGTGACCGCACGCTGCTCGGCGGCTATGCGGTCACCACGATCGACGGCGAACTCCAGGTGGACGTCCCGGCCGCCTGAACCGCGCTCGGGTCCGCCGGCGATGAGCCGAAGCCGCCCGGCCGAAATCGCTCAGCCGAACCGGCTCAGCCGAACCGGCTCAGCCAAACCGGCTCAGCCGAACCGGCTCAGTTCAATCGGCTCAGCGGGACCCGCCGGGGACCCACTTCACGTCGCCGTCCGGGTTCGCCACCCGGGACAGGATGAAGAGCAGGTCGGAGAGCCGGTTCAGGTATTTCGCCGGCAGCACCGAGGTACGTTCCGCGTCCGCCTCGATCAGCGCCCACGCCGACCGCTCGGCCCGCCGCGCGACGGTCCGCGCCACATGCAGCAGGGCCGCGCCGGGGGTCCCACCCGGCAGGATGAAACTGTCGAGCGCGGCGAGACGTTCGTTGAACTCGTCGCACCAGCCCTCGAGCCGGGTCACGTACTCCTCGGTGATCCGCAGCGGCGGGTACGGCGGGTTCGCGTCGAGTGGGTTGCCGAGATCCGCCCCGAGGTCGAAGAGGTCGTTCTGGATGCGGCCCAGCACCGCCCGTACGTCCTCGGGAAGTGAACCGAGAGCCAGGGCCGCGCCCAGTGCCGCGTTGCATTCGTCCGCGTCGGCGTAGGCCGCGATCCGGGGATCGGTCTTCGCGGCCACCTCGTTGTTGACCAGACGGGTCTGCCCGCCGTCGCCGGTACGGGTGTAGATCCGGGTGAGATGCACAGCCATGCCAACACCCTATGCGTGCAGGCGGGGATGCGGCCCATACGATGGCCCGCGTGGATGTGATCAGGGTCAAGGGCGGTGCCCCGCTCACCGGTGATGTCACGGTCGGTGGCGCGAAGAACTCAGCGCTCAAGCTGATGGCGGTCGCCCTGCTCGGCGAGGGCCGCAGCGTGGTCTCCAACGTCCCGCGGATCACCGATATCGCGATCATGGCCGAGGTGCTGCGCCGGCTCGGTTGTGACGTCGTGCTGGACGGCACCGAGGCGATCATCGACGTGCCGCTGGAGCCGGGCGCCGAGGCGGATTACGACCTGGTCCGGCGGCTGCGCGCGTCGATCTGTGTGCTCGGCCCGCTGCTGGCCCGCCGCGGTTACGTGCGGGTGGCGCTCCCGGGCGGCGACATGATCGGCTCCCGGGGTCTGGACATGCACATCTCCGGCCTGGCCCGGATGGGCGCGGAGATCTCCAACGAGCACGGTTTCGTGATCGCCTCGGCTCCGGCCGGCCTACGCGGTTCGAAGATCTGGCTGGACTTCCCGAGCGTCGGTGCCACCGAGAACCTGCTGATGGCGGCGGTCCTGGCCAAGGGCGTCACGGAGATCGACAATGCGGCCCGCGAGCCGGAGATCGTCGACATCTGCGACATGCTCACCGCGATGGGCGCGCGGATCGAGGGCGCCGGCACGTCGACGCTGATCATCGAGGGGGTGGACGGGCCGCTCAAGCCGGTGCGGCACACCACGATCGGTGACCGGATCGTCGGCGGCACCTGGGCCTACGGTGCGGCGATGACCCGTGGCGACGTCACGATCCACGGCGTGCGTCCCGAGTTCCTCGACATCGCGCTGGACAAACTGGTGTCGGCCGGCGCGACCGTCGATCCGGGTGACAACCGGTTCCGCGTACGGATGGCGGAGCGCCCGAAGCACGTCGACATCGTCACGCTGCCCTACCCGGGGTTCGCCACCGACCTGCTGCCGATGGCGATCGGTCTCGCGGCGGTGGCCGAGGGCGCGTCACTGATCACCGAGAACATCTTCGACGGCCGGTTCATGTTCGTGAACGAGATGGTCCGGCTGGGCGCCGACATCCGCACCGACGGGCACCACGCGGTGGTCAACGGGCGCGCGCGGCTGTCGGGTGCCCCGGTGCGGGCCACCGACATCCGGGCCGGGGCCGGGCTGGTCATCGCCGGTCTGTGCGCGGACGGGGTGACCGAGGTCGGTGAGGTGCACCACATCGACCGCGGCTACCCGGACTTCGTGGCCGACCTGGCCCGTCTGGGCGTCGAGGTGGAGCGGACCGACGTGCCGGAGCCGACCTTCGACTTCTGACGGGTCAGGCTCCGCCCCGCGGAGCACGCGGGGCTGCGACGTGGCCCAGCCGACGCAGGCCACCACCTGGACCTCGTCTCGCTCCCCCCGTGATCCGCGGACAGAACCTAAGCGGAGCCGACCAGACGCCGGGCTTCCTCGACCTCTTCGGCGAAGACGAGCACGCAGACCCGGCCGTCGCGCCGGGTCGCGCTCGTGGCGCGGATCCCGGCGTCCGAGAGCAACCGCCTGATCTCGTCGGCTGTCTTGGGCTCGTCGGTGACCGCGGCCGGCGACAGGAGCCCGTAGTCCTCCTGTTCGCCGAAGATGGCGAGGCCGTCCGTGCATCCGTCGACGGCGCCGGTGGGTTGCAGGCCCATCCGCCAGAAGACCGCGCCGAGAAAGCCGACCAGACCGACGGCGATCAACGGTCCGATGAGGTACCAGCCGTCGCTCGTGGCCATGCGCACAGTCTGGCACCGTGACGCACCTTTTTCTGGCGCTTTGCCCCGAACGAGAATGGGCCTAAGTTTCCGTTAAGTAACCCCGCTACACTGTGGCCCCATCTGACAAAGGAGTGCAGCATGGCGGGTCGTCTCGCGGTCATCGGGTCCGGACTGATGGGTTCCGGCATCGCTCAGGTCTCGGCGCAGGCCGGCTGGCAGGTCACGATGCGGGATGTCGACGACGCCTCGCTCAAGCGGGGTCTCGGCGCGATCCGTGACTCGCTGACCCGTTTCGCCGCCAAGGGCAAGATCGCCGAGGCGGACGTCGAGGCCACCCTGCAGCGCATCACCCCGACCACCGACCTGGACGCGGTCGCCGAGGCCGATGTCGTCGTCGAGGCGATCTTCGAGAAGGTCGAGGCCAAGCACGACGTCTTCAAGCAGCTCGACAAGATCTGCAAGGCCGGCGCGATCCTCGGGACCAACACCTCGGCCATCCCGATCACCCAGATCGCCGCGATCACCGCGCGGCCGGAGTCGGTGGTCGGCATCCACTTCTTCTCACCGGTCCCGATGATGAAGCTGGTCGAGCTCGTCCGCGGCTATCAGACGTCCGACGAGACCATGGCGGCCGCGCGCAACTTCGCCGAGGAGGTCGGCAAGACCTGCGTCGAGGTGAAGCGCGACGTCGCCGGCTTCGTCTCCAACCGGCTCTTCTCGGCGCTGCTCGTCGAGGCGATCAAGCTGGTCGAGTCCGGCGTCGTCTCCGCCGCCGATCTGGACACGGTGATGAAGCTCGGGTTCGGCCACGCCATGGGCCCGCTCGCCACGGTCGACCTGACCGGTCTCGACGTCATGCTCAACGCCGCCGGGAACATCTACCGCGACACCCAGGACGAGAAGTTCTTCCCGCCGGAGCTGCTGCAGCGCATGGTCACGGCCGGCGACCTGGGCCGCAAGACCGGCAAGGGCTTCTACAGCTACTGACCGATCCCGATCGCTTTGAGTGCCCCGGCCCCCGGCCGGGGCTCTCGCTTTTCCCGACCCCGATCCGGTACGTCGTGAGCCCGGTCCCGTGGCACTCGCACGCGAGGCCCGCCACCACCCGGACCCGAGGCGCGACCTGCTCTCCCGGCTGGTTCTCACCGTGGTCATGAGGCGCGGATGACCACGGTGAGAACCAGCCGGAACCGGGACGCGCGCCGCTTCGCCGCAGTGCCGCGGAGCTCGCGGCGTACCCGTGAACGGGTCAATGGGCCGCGAAGGAGAGCGACAGAAGGGTGGCCGCGACCATCCCGCCGAGCAGGGTCAGGCCGATCCCGCCGACGTCGAGCCGCGCGTGCAGCCGGCGATGTGCCAGGAACGCCGCGGCCGGAATCCCGGCGGACGGCGCGACGATGAACGTCAGCCACCCGATCGCACGGATCAGCAGCCCTCCGAAGGCCACCGTGTGACCGAAAGTGACCAGCCCGGCGGCGACCAGCCCGGCCATCGCCGCCGCGATCGCGCCGATCACCGGGAGCAGCGCGAGCGCCCAGCGCGGCAGCAGACGACGGCCGCCGGGGCGGACCCGGTCGTCGATGCGGTCGGCGGCCCGGGCCAGCAGCGCGCGCGGCGACTGACGGCCGTGCCCGGTGACGACCAGGTCGTCGGAGGTGGGCCGGCGCTGCAGGGCGACCCGCGGCAACGCCTCGACCGGCGCGGGGTCGGGCATCTCGCCGAGCGCCCGGACCCGCAGACCACGGGCACGCCGCAGCTGGTTCCAGAGCCGGGCCGCCTCCCGGTCCACGTCGAGAACCTGCGCGGCGGCGGCGCCGGCCCAGCGGTCGGCGGCGAGCGCGTCGTTCTCGGCGCGGGCCAGCTCCCCGGCGGCCCGGGCGGCGTTGTCCTGGTAGGCCTGTTCCGCGTCGTCGAGTTCGGCGTCGCGCCGCCGGGTCACCTCGGCCAGGGCGCTCACCATCAACTGGTAGTCGCGGGAGGGCGGCTGCCGGTCACGTGTGGTCACTGTTCACCTCGTACGGGATGATGATCTCGGGTGTGCGGTGCACGGAACGGTCGAAGAACAGGGCTCGCCGCGGCCGCGGGTACCAGACCGGCCCGCCCGGCTGGGGGTGCAGCGGGGCCAGGTCGGCGCCCTGCACGTCGAGGGCGACCCAGGCGCCGATGGCGTCGAACCGCGCGCCGATGCCGCCCAGGTCGTCGCGCAGCCGTGGCACGGACCGCCACCAGCCGAGCACGTGGGTCCGCTGCTCCGGCCCGTCGGTCAGCAGTTTGCGCAGCCCGGCGTCCCGCGCGGCGTCCAGTGCGTAGCCGATCACGTAGTGCGGGACGTCGTGAGGACCAAGATCGAAGTGGACGTCCCCGGCGTCGTACCAGTCGGCCGAGGGCAGCTCGGCGACCAGGCGGGCGGCGGCCGGACCGGCCGCGACGTCCAGGCACATCACGCTGAAATGAGCTGGTCCCTGCGCGGCCAGGCTCAGCGCGGCGGCCGCGAGAACATCACAGGCTTCCCCGGTACGGGTTCCGAGCACCGCGAGATTGCGCCCCGGCATCCGTCCGAGCCGCAGCCGCGCGGGCTGGGCGGCCACGTCGATGCGCTCGCCGAGGACCGCGCCGGGTGACGATCCGACCGGTTCCGTGCCGGACGGCACCCGGCCGGACGGCCGCAGCGTCTCCGGCAGCCGGGGCACCGCGTCGCCGTCGAAGAGCCGGGGCGGCTCGCAGCCGGCCGGCCGGTCCCGCCACAGCCGCCGTTGCAGGCCCCGCCAGACGTTGCGGTCGCCGGCGTCGGGCAAGCGCACGATCCGGTTCGCCCCGGACATCCCGGACTCGGTGTTGACCACCGCGTGGAAGCGCGGGATGACCGCGGCGGCCAGGTTGTCGTCGGCCAGGATCCGGCGCGCCTTGGGCAGGGCGATCCGGAGCGTGAACTGGGCGATCAGCCCGGCCCGGCCCCACAGCGCCTGGATGCCGGCCACGTCCTGGGAGGCGAGGATCAGGTGGATGCCCTGCGAGCGGCCCCGCCGGGCGAGGTCCTCGAGCAGCGTGACGGCCTCGTCGGCGACCGCGTCGCGACCGTCCAGCAGCACCTGGAACTCGTCGATCACCGCGACGATCCGCGGCCAGTGCCCACCCGGGTCCTCGGCGCGCAGCTCGGCGAGCTTGCCGGCGTCGTACCGTTTCGCCGCCTGCGCCCGCAGCCGCAGCTCCTCGCTCAGGTGCCGGAGCATGGCCAGGCCGAACTCGCGGTCGCCGTTGACGTTGATGCCGGCCAGGCGCACCTGCGGCAGCCAGCTCGCGTCGCGCGGGCCGGGGACGTAGCGCGCGAAGGAGACGCCCTCCTTGAAGTCGAGCAGGTAGAGCGCCAACTCCTCGGGGCCGTACCGGGTGGCCAGCGAGCCGAGCCAGGTGTAGATCAGGTTGGTCTTGCCCGAGCCGGACGGCCCGCCGATCAGCGCGTGCGGCGGGTCGTCGCCGAGCGGCACCTCGACCAGCGTGCCGTCGGTGCTGTCCCCGATCGGCGCGACCAGGCCGTGGATCGAGGACTCGGACCAGAACTCGGCCGGCTCCAGGTCGGCCAGCCGGGCCGGGTCCGGTCCGGCCCGCAGCCGCTCGGCAGTGGTCCGGCAGAACGCGGCGATCCGCTCCGGCGGGGGCGGCGGGTCCAGCTTGATCTCCAGGCTGCCCAGCGAGTCGCAGGTGGCGGTCCGGTCCCGGACCACGATCCGCTCGACGGTCGGGTCGTCCTCCAGCGCCAGCCCGCGGACGACCAGGTGCACCCCGCAGGCCACCCCGGTACGCACGATCCGGTCCAGTTGCGCCCGCTGCGCCGTCGTCATCTCGACCGAGGTGGCGCGGTCGGCGAGCAGCACGACCAGTTTCCACGGCTCCGGGCGAGGCCCGGGCCGGGCGGCGGCCAGCTCGGCGATCGTCGGGTACTGCCCGCCCAGCGACTCGTTGACCCGGCAGATGTGGTCGGCCAGGTCGTCGAGGAGCGAGCCGAGGCCGCCCGGGCCGACGAAGGTCGGGTTCAGCGGCGCGAACGGTGCGAGCGTGCCGCCCAGGTTCTCCGGGTCGTAGACGGTCAGGTGCACGTCCCCGGCCCGGGTGCTGCCCAGGGCCCGCAGCAGCACCCCGGTGATCAGGTCGTCGACCTGCGGGGACGGCCCGGAGACGTGCAGGTGCACGGCGTCCAGCAGCGGGATCAGACCGGGCAGCGCGGCGGTTTCCTCGAACGTGATCGCGCCGATCCGCAGCAGGCCGGGACGGCTGCCCGGGTCCGGCTCGCTCGGCGACCACAGCCGCCAGGGTGCGCCGGCCGCGCCGCCGGCGCTGGAGGTGGCCAGGCCGCGCAGGTGCCCGGCGAGCCGGGTGGCCTCGCTCTGGAAGCGGCGCTGCACGTCGTTGCGGGCGGCCTCGCGTGCGGCGGTGAGCTGGCTCAGGCAGGTGGCGTAGGCCTCCCGGACCAGGCGGCGGCGGTTCTGGGCCTCGCCCCGGGCCGACTCGGCGGCGGCCAGCAACGCCCGCGCGGAACCGCGGGCCTCGGCAAGTTCCTGCCGGACCACGGCGACCAGCGCGTTGCGGTTACTGACCACGCGACCCCCCGGAATCCATGTGGGGGGATTTTAGCGATTTTCCACCATTATGACGGATTAGGCGTTGCGTGTCGTGATCTGTCGCTCGAAAAGGCCTCCGTCCACAGGCGGCCCGCCACGACCATCGCCGCCTCCCGCTGCCACTGCCGCATGGTGTCGCGCGGAACGTTGCGCCGGAACCAGTCGACGGCCATCCGCGCCTCGCGGCTCAACCCGTCCAGCCGCTGCCGCCGGGAGTACGGATTCAGCCCCAGCACCCCGCAGAACTGCAGCGTGCTGTAGTACCGCCAGTCCTCGGTGGTGCCGAACGGCCCGGCCGGGCGCAGCGCCGACACCGCCTCGCGCAGCACCGCCCGCAACTCCCGCGCCCGGGCCCGCGGCTGGTCGTCACCGCGACCCGCGACCCGGCGCGCCACCACCGGCAGATCGGTCAGCGGACTGCGCGACAACCGGTTCAGATCGTTGAAGTCGTCCAGCGCCCGCCGGGTCAGCCGCAGGAACTCCGGCTCACCGACCTCGGCCAGCCGCCGCCGCTCCCGCAGACGCAGCAGCGCATCCGCGTTCAGGAACAGCGTGGCCCGCTCGTGACGCAGCCGGGTCTCGCCCGGCAGCGCGACCCGGTCGATCAGCCGGCTGAGCCGCCCGGTCAGGCCGGCCGCGGTCGCCGCCACCGCCAGCGGGACGAACTGCAGGACGATGACCAGGTGGTTGCCGCGCACCTCGGACATGGTCAGCAACACCGGGGTGCCGACCAGCACCAGCACGCCGAGGCCGGCGACCAGTGAACGCCGCAGGTCCGGCCGGAGCCGCTCGCCGCCGGCCATCGCGTGCGCGACCGCGATCAGATAGCCGAACACCAGCAGGTCCAGCCCGTTCGCGGCGAGCGCCGGGGCCGGGCCGCCGGCGTCGAGCGGGATCAGGACCAGGGCGAGGCTCGCCGCGTACAGCCCGGCGATGGCGCTCAGGGCGAACGGCAGACTGCGCGGGACCACCTGATCATGGCTGCGCCAGAGCAGGATCAGCGCACCGGCGAGCGGGGTGAGCGCCACCAGTTTCCCCGCGCCGGGCAGCGCCACCACCATCAGCTGGAAGCTGACGCCGAGCACCAGCGCGCCGATGTCGATCGGGCGGCGCTCCGCGGGCGCCAGCGGCAGCAGCGACACCACGCTCCCGGCCCAGGCCAGGGCCGGGAGGCAGATGAGGATCTCCGCTGTCCGGGAGCCCGGCGCGATGGTCCAGGCCGCCACCGCGATCGCGTACGCCACGAGGGCCGCACCCGCCCAGCGCAGCGCCGGACGCCCGGGATCACGGCCGATCAGATACCCGGCGAGCCACCAGGTGAGGGCGAAGGCGGGGACGGCGATCGCGAGCACCCGGAGAGTCAACCAAACAGTCGGCGCGTTTCGACACCCGCCAGTTTCGCTTCCTTCCGGCGCTTGCGGCGCTGGAAGACCCAGACCGCGGCCCAGACCAGCAGAACGAGCCCGACGAGAACCAGCACGGGCAGGAGAATCGCCAGCACCGAGAGGAGCACACTGCCGATGTCCTCCACCGTGCTGGCCACCGGGGCGCCGAAACCGGCCGTGGTGACATTGACCACCGGGCGGGACGCGGCTTTCACCCCGTGGACGGTGAGCGCGATCAGCGTGCCGGTCACGACCGGCACCCACTGGTGCGAGCTGAAGAACGTGCCCGGGTCGGAGACGGTTACCGTCTGCGACGCCGAGCCGGCGCCGAAGACCAGGCCACCGGCGGTGGGCCGGACGAACGTCTGGACCACGTCGTTGACGTGGTCGACCACCGGCACCTTGTCGGCCACGACCTCGATCGCCAGCAGGACGGCCAGGATCAGGATCGTCCAGCCGTTGGTGACCCACGACCAGCTCTGCGGCAGGTCGATGGCATCGGTGTAACGGGCCAGCAGGGCCATCGTCAGCAGGGGGATGTAGGCATTCAGTCCGGCGGATGCCGCGAGACCGGTGCCGGTCAATGCTTCTAACACGACGTCAGCATGGCACCGGCGTGCGACATTTTCCCCTCGGGGCGCCTGACGATAGTGTCGTCCGGTGCGTCTGGTCATCGCGAAATGCTCCGTCGACTACGTCGGCCGGCTCTCCGCCCATCTCCCGCTCGCCACCCGGCTGCTCATGGTCAAGGCCGACGGATCCGTGTCGATCCACGCCGACGACCGTGCCTACAAGCCGCTGAACTGGATGAGCCCGCCCTGCAAGCTGCAGGAGGCGCCCGGCGTGTGGAAGGTGGTGAACAAGGCCGGCGAGGAACTCCGGATCACCCTCGAGGAGATCTTCCAGGATTACTCGTACGAGTTGGGGGTCGACCCCGGCCTGGTCAAGGACGGTGTCGAGGCCCATCTGCAGGAGCTGCTGGCCGAGCACCCGGAGACCTTCGGCGAGGGATTCACGCTGGTCCGCCGTGAGTTCATGACCGCGATCGGCCCGGTCGACCTGCTCCTCAAGGACTCGACCGGCGCGTCGGTCGCCGTCGAGGTCAAGCGCCGCGGCGAGATCGACGGCGTCGAGCAGCTCACCCGCTACCTCGAACTGATGAACCGGGACCCGCTGCTCGCCCCGGTCCACGGCGTCTTCGCCGCGCAGGAGATCAAGCCGCAGGCCCGCGTCCTGGCCACCGACCGCGGCATCCGCTGCGTCGTCGTCGACTACGACAAGCTCCGCGGGATGGAACGCAACGAGCTCACGCTCTTCTGACTTGCGGGCTGCGGACACACTGCGGCCGTGAAGGTGCTCAAGGTCCTCGGCGGGCTCGTCGCGGTGGCGCTGGTGATCCTGGCCGGTGGCGTGGCCTGGTTGCTGTACCGGCTCGGCACCGACGATCCGGCCTGGAACGCCGTCGACACGACCGCCGCGACCGTCGCCCGTCAGGTCGACCTGGCGGTGGCGGACGTCAGCCCGGGAGAGTATTCGAGGGCCGGCATCCGGGCGCTGGCCACGGCGATCGAGGCCCGCGGCGGGTCGGTCCGCCACGCAGGGACCGACGACAGCGCGGATCTGAGGAATCTGCACGCGTCGGCCGACGTCGAACTCCGCGGTGGGGCCGACGGTCAGCAGGACGAGACCGTGTGCGTCCGGTTCGAGCTGCGCTGGGCCGACGACGGGCAGTCGACCACCTATCACCGGATCGACTGCTCCTGATCAGGCCTGGAGTTCGACCCGCTCCGGGTCGGTGGTGCCGGCCAGGTAGGCGCGGGCGCCGACCAGGGCCAGCGCTGTCTGGAACAGCAGCAGGGTCAGCGTCAGCGGCGTCCCCTGACCGATTGCGATCACCGTGGGGATGCCCAGGATCAGGGCGTCCGGCCCGGCGAACGCGTAGACCAGGGGACCGGTCGAGACCGTGCCCATCGGAGTGTCCAGCGGCAGCAGGTCGTTGCGGACGAAACCGGCCCGGGCCCGGCGGACCGCGGCCAGCCCGCCGACCACGCCGGCCGGGATGCTGAGCAGCGGCCACGGGCCGGCCGGCAGGTCACCGGCGAGCTGCATCAGGACCAGCGCGATCAGCGACCAGGCGAAGGCCAGCACGCCGGGGATCCACAGCCGCTGCGTCAGTGCCTGCCGGGAGCTGAGGCCGAGCAGGCGCAGCAGGACCGGGTTCCCGGCGTCGGTGTTGACGGTCTTGGTGGTGGTGCCGCCGGCGATCATCGCGCCGAGCAGGACGGCGATCGCGGCGACCCAGCGCGGCGCGGCGGTGAGCAGCAGCGGGATCGGGGTGGCGGCCAGCAGCCACACGAGCCGGGGGAGCCGGCGGCGCAGCATCAGGTAGTCCTGCCCGGTGAGGACCGGGAGCCGGGACGGCGGACGGGTGCTGGTCAGCCGACGCCGGGTCCAGTAGCGCCGGGCCACCATGTCGGTGATGAACGACGGCTCCATCCCGAACGCGGTGTCGAAGATGGTGCCGGTGGTCTTCGCCGCTTCCAGGATGCGGTCGTCCGGGGTGCGGGCCAGATCCCGTACGACGACAGCGGTTGCCAGACCGACGGCGACCGCGAGGGCCAGGACCAGCGTGAGCAGAGCGGAGCCGGAGGGTCGGCCGCCGGTCGCGGGCGGGTCGCCGATCGCGAGGTTGTCGACGATCAGCAGGATCAGGCCGGCGGCCGCGGCGAGGGTCGCGGCCCCGTCGGTGACGGTGGCGCCGAGCCGGACCCGCTGGGCGACCACGGCGATCAGCAGCAGTCCGATTCCGATCAGCGCACCGCCGCCGATCAGCGGCCCGGCGAGTGAGTGCGGTGCGGCGTGGCCGGCGATCGCGGTGGTGATCAGCGCGGCGACGAACGCGGCGGCCAGCGCGGCCAGCCGCAACGACGGCAGCAGCAGGCGACGGCGGCTGACCGGGGCGGTGAGCAAGAAGTACGCCGCGGGCCGCCCGAGCGTGACCGGCCCGACCGCCCGCATCGTCTTCAGCAGGAAACCGGCGCCGAGCAGGCCCAGCGCGAGGGCCGGCAGCACGCCCAGGTCGGGCGCGGGCGGCCAGAAGATCTTGGCGAGTTGCCGGTGGGTCATCGCGCCGACGACCGCGATCAGCAGAGCTGCGAAGTAGAGGTTGCCCAGCGTGGCGCCGCGTTCCCGGTGGGACACCTGGCGCTGGTGGATCCAGCGGCGGACCGGCCGCAGCGGCACGATGACGGTCATGGGTGCAGGGACTCCATCGTGGTGAGTTCCGCCCCCGAGGCCACCGAGAACTTGTCGTCGTGGCTGGCCATCAGCAGCGAACCGCCACCGGCCAGGTAGTCCACGAGCATCGCGGCGACCGAGGCCCGGCCCTCCGGGTCGAGGCGCTGCTCCGGCTCGTCCAGGATCAGCAGCGAACTGGGCCGGATCAGGGCCAGCGCCAGCGTGAGCCGCTGTTTCTGGCCCGACGAGAGCGACGGCGGGATCGCGTCGGCGTGCCCGGTCAGCCCGAACCGCTCCAGGGCCTCGTCGACGCCGGCCTCGTCCGGGTCCTGCCCGTGCGCGCGGCAGATCAGCTCGGCGTGCTCGCGGGTGGTCAGCCCCGGGTACCAGGTCGGCGGCTCGACCGTGGTGACCACCGCGGCCCAGAACTCGGGGCTGGAGCCGGGGTTCGCGCCGAACACCCGGATCCGGCCGTCGTCCGGGCGCTGCAGGCCGCTGACACAGCGCAGCAGGGTGGACTTGCCGATGCCGTTCTCCCCGGTCACACAGACGCCCGTGCCGGCCGGGACGGTCAGCGCCACGCCGGTCAGGACCGGGGTCGAGCCGTAGCTCACCGACAGATCGCTTACCTCAACCGCGGGGTGGTCAGACACCCCGACAGCCTAGGGCTTGCGGCCGTACAGCAGACGCAGGGCCTTTACGATCTGGCGCACCTGGGCCGGCGTGCGCTCGAACGTCATCGCCGGGAGCAGGGACTTCGCCCGGCGTACGGTGATCGCCTTGGGCCGGGCGAACTCGCGCAGCCCGTCCTCACCGTGGATGCGCCCGAACCCGGACTGGCCCACGCCGCCGAACGGCAGGTTGCCCATCCCGACGAACGTCAGGGTTCCGTTGACGGCGACCATGCCGGAGCGCAGCCGCCGGGCGATGCGGATCGCGTTCTTCTTGCCGAAGACCGAGCCGCCCAGACCGTACGGGGAATCGTTGGCTTTCTGAACCGCCTCGTCGGCGTCGCGAACCTTGGTGATCGTCAGCGTCGGACCGAACGTCTCCTCGCGCATCTCCGACGAGTCCTCCGGGACGTCGACCAGCACCGTCGGCGAGACGTAGGGCGCCTGCACCGCCTCGGCCCCGCCCAGCACCGCACGACCGCCCTTGGCCAGCGCGTCCTCGATGTGGTCGCGGATGATGTCCAGCTGTCCGGGCATGGTGATCGGGCCGATCTCCTCGCCGGTGCGCAGCTTGCCGGCCTTCTCCACCACGGCTTCGACGAAGCGGTCGTAGACCGGATCGACCGCGTAGACCCGCTCGATCCCGATGCAGGTCTGACCGGCATTGGTCATCGCGCCCCAGACCGCGGCCTCGGCGGCGGCCTGGACGTCCGCGTCGGCGTCCACGATCAGCGCGTCCTTGCCGCCGGCCTCGATCACCACCGGCACCAGGTTCTCCGCGCAGGCGGCCATCACCTTCTTGCCGGTGGCGGTGGAGCCGGTGAAGCTGACCTTGCCGACGCCGGAGCGGCACAGCGCGCCGCCGACGTCGCCGAGCCCGTGCACCGCCTGCAGCACCGGGTGCTCCGGGACGACCTGGGCGAACGAGTCGGCCAGCCACTGGCCGACGATCGGCGTGTACTCACTGGGCTTGAAGACCACCGCGTTGCCGGCCGCCAGCGCGCCCGAGATCGGGCCGATCGGGGTGACGATCGGATAGTTCCACGGGCCGATCACGCCGACCACGCCGAACGGCTGGTACTCCAGGTGACCCACGTGCTCGGCGAGCAGCAGGCGGGTGCGCATCCGGCGCGGGCCGAGGACCCGTTTGGCGTGCCGGGCGGCCCAGTCCAGGTGCTCGACGGCGGCGGTGATCTCGATGAGCCCGTCGTTGATCGGCTTGCCGCTCTCCCGTTTCGTGAGCTCGGCCAACTCGTCGATCCGCTCGACCAGCAGGGTGCGCCAGCGCAACAGCCGGGTCTTGCGCCCCTCCCAGCCGAGGCTCTGCCACCAGACGGCGGCCTCGCGGGCGCGCTCGACGGCGGCGATCACCGCTTTCTCGTCGGCGGCCGGCACGCGACCGGCCTCTTCACCGGTGGCCGGGTTCGTGGAGATCAGCTGGCCGTCCTCGATCACGGGCAGGCCGGGAACGTGAGTCGCCGTCATGTCCGGAGTCTAGGCCGAATGTTACCGATGAGTCACTACGTACTCTTAACCTTGTGAGCCCCCGTCGTAACCGCCCCCGCCGCCCCGTGGGGCAGGAATCGAACCCGGACCGCCCCGGGATCACCGAGCAGCGCGTCCAGCAGTGGCGGGACGGCGACTGGATGGTGCGCAACATCTTCGGGGCCGCGGCCGTGAAGACGTACCTGTGCCCGGGGTGCATGCAGGACATCCGGCCCGGTGTCGCGCACGTCGTCGCCTGGCCGGTCGACGACCTCGCCGACGGCGCGGACCGGCGGCACTGGCACACCGGCTGCTGGCGGGCCCGCGACCGGCGCGGCCCAGGGGTGGAGCGCTCGCGCAACGCCCCGAGGTACGGGTAACCCGTCCGACCGCCCCGACCCCTGCCCCCGAAACGGAACAAAGGCCTCCTGACATGAGCAACCACATCCGTGCCAACTCGATCCTCCCCGCGAAACGCGAGGACATCGAGCTGCACACCGCGGACGGCGTCACCCTCGTCGGTGAGCTGGCCGTGCCGCTGGACCGCGAGCCGGTGGCCACCATCGTCTGCCTGCACCCGCTGCCGACCCACGGCGGGATGATGGACAGTCACGTCTTCCGCAAGGCCGCCTGGCGGCTCCCGGCGCTGGCCGGGCTCGCGGTGCTGCGCTTCAACACTCGCGGCACCAGCAGCGTCCGCGGCACCAGCGGCGGCACGTTCTCCGGCGCGGCCGACGAGCGCTTCGACGTCGCCGCCGCGATCGAGTACGCGGAGTTCGCCGACCTGCCCGACATCTGGCTCGTCGGCTGGTCGTTCGGCACCGACCTCACCCTGATGTACGGCCTGGAGCCCGGGGTCACCGGCGCGGTCCTGCTCTCCCCACCGTTGCGCTTCTCCCAGCCGGCGCACCTGGACGCGTGGGCCGCCGACGGGAAACCGCTGACCGCGCTGATCCCCGAGTTCGACGACTACCTGCGCCCGGCGGAAGCGGCCACCCGGTTCGCGGCGATCCCGCAGGCCGAGGTCGTCCCGATGCCCGGCGCCAAGCACCTGTGGGTCGGCGACGCCGAGAAGGTCCTCGACGAGATCGTCACGCGCGTCGCGCCGTCCGTGCCGACTCCGCTCCCGCGCACCTGGGACGGCCCGATGGAGACGGGCGACATGAACGCCTACGCCGATCGCACGGTTGCCGCCTTCGCCGACGTCGAGGTTCCCCAACCCCTCGAAGACTGATTTCCCGTACGCCCGCGAGCCCCGGCCCACTCGAGTCCCGGCCCACTCGAGTCCCGGCCCGATCGAGTCCCGGCCCGATCGAGTCCCGGCCCGATCGAGTCCCGGCCCGATCGAGTCCCGGCCCGATCGAGTCCCGGCCCACTCGAGTTCCGGCCGGGAGAGCGGGGCGCGCTGCCTGCTCGACCACGGCGGAGATCGCTCGCGGACCGGCCGGGCGTGGTGCCCGGCACCGGGCCGGACCCTTGCCTGTGGACGGGCGGGCGGCTCACGGGCGTACGGGAAATTGGTTCTGATCTATCTTTGGTCCATGCTGGGGACCAGGACCTCGCGCATGATCAGCTGGATGGCGGCGACCATCGGGATCGCGACCAGGGCGCCGACCACGCCGAAGAGGGCCACGCCGAGCAACGCCGCCACGACCGCGGCCACGTCGCTGACCTTGACCGAGCGCCGCATCACGCCGGGGTAGATCAGATAGTTCTCGACCTGCTGGTAGACGATGAAGAACACGATGCAGATCACGCCGTCGGTGACCGACGAGGCCAGGCCGACCAGGCTGACGATCACCGCGCCGATCGTGGCGCCGATCTGCGGGATCAGGTCGCAGACGGCGACGACCACGGCCAGGGCGAACGGGTACGGCAGACCGAGCAGCATCGCCGCCACGAACGTGCTCAGCCCGGCCAGCACCGCGATCGAGATGGCGCCGACCATGTACGCCCCGACCTTGGTCAGGATCTCGTCGGTGAGCAGCCGCACCCGGTCGCGCCGGGTCGACGGGACCAGCGAGTAACCGGCCTCCTTGATCCGCTCGAACGAGGCCATGAAGTAGATCGTCAGCACCAGCACGGTCAGGACGTTGAAGATCGTCCCGAAGATCAGCTTGGCGCCACCGACGACGCCGCCGAGCGCGTTGCCGATCGTGCCGGCGTTCACCGCGCTCTGCACCTTGTTGACGATGTCGTAGCGCTGGACCAGCTCGTTGACGGTCTCACTGCGGCGCAGGTCGTCGATGGTCTGCGGGGCATTGTTGATCAGCTCGGTGGTCTGGGTCACCAGCGGCGGGATCAGCGCGATGATGCCGCCCGCCAGCAACGCCACCACCAGCAGCGACACGATGGCCACGGCCAGGCCGCGGGGCACCCCCCAGCGGTGCAGCCGGACCACGGCCGGGTTCAAGCCGATCGCCAGGAACAGCGCGATGAAGATCAGGACGAGGATCGAGGCGGCGTTGCGGACGCCCAGGAACAGTGCGTACGCCACGATGACGCCCAGCCCGAACAGGAAGCCGAACAGGAACGGGCTGCGCCGGTTCAACGGCTGGCCGGGCGCGCCGAACCGGCCCTTGCCGACCTCCGGCTCCGGCTCGGCGACCGGCTCTTCCGGGGTGGCCGCTGCCTCCACGGGCTCGGATGACATACGGGACCTCCACAGCGGAACGTGAAGACCCGGACGTTATCGCTGTGGCGCAACGACCGCCAGCCGCGTTACTCCGCGTCGGCCGGCACCCGGCTCGCCTGCGGCACCGTCACCTTGGCCGAAGCGGTCACCTTCGCCGGCGTGGCCGGCTTCTCGTTCAGCTCGGCGGCGGCGTGCCCGGGGCTCTTGACCGGCTCGGAGCTCTTGGCCGGCTCGACCGCGGCGTGCGCGGCGGCCTTGGCCGGCTCGACCGCGGCGTGCCCGGCGGCCTTGACCGGCTCGACCGCGGCGTGCGCGGCGGCCTTGACCGGCTCGGGCTCCGAGTCGTCCGGCGAGGCGGCGGCGGCCAGCACCGCGGCGGCGGCCAGCTCGGCCACCCGCTTCGCCTCCTGCTGGACCTGGCGGCGCACGTCGGCGGCGTGCCGCTCGGCGGCCTCGCCGGCCCGCTTCGCCTCCTCCACCCGCTCCAGCTCGGTCTCCAGCAGCTTGGTGGCCGCGGTCAGCTCCAGCTGGACCCGCTCGGTCTCCTTCTCCGCCGCCTGCGCCTGCTCCTGCGCGACGGCCAGACGCCGCTCGGCCTCCGTGATCTTGGCCTGGGTGGCCTCCAGCTCACGGCCGGCCTGGGCGATCCGCTCCTGCTGGGCGGTGAGTTCCTTACGGGTGGCGGTGGCCTGCTCGTCGGAGCGGCGCAGCACCTCCTCCGCATACTTGTCGGCCTCGCTGCGCAGGTCGGCGCACTGCTTCTCGACACCGGCGCGCATCTGGCCGAGTTCCTCGATCACCGCGTGCCGGCGCAGCGCCAGCTCGTGCTCGACGGCCGCCTTCAGGTCGGACTGCTCGCGCTCCGCCTCCGTACGCCTGGCGTTGATCTCCTGGTTGTTCTTCTCGCGGAGCGCCTTGATCTCCTGGTCGGCCTGCACCCGGGTGGACTGCACGTAACCGTCCACCTCGGCGCGGGCCCGCTGGGCCTCCTGCGCGGCCTTGTCGCCCAGGTGCTGCGCCTCGGCGCGGGCGCGGGCCAGCAGCGCCTCGCTCTCGGTGCGGATCTGCTCGGCGGTCTGCCGGGCGGTGGCGACCGCCTTCTCCGCCGCGGCGCGCTTGGCCGCGTCGACCTTCTCCTCCTCGGAGCGGCGGGCGGCCAGCGCCACCTCGAAGTCGCGGACCGCGTCGTGCGCGTGCGCCTCGGCCTCGGCCCGGATCCGTTCCGCCTCGGCGAGCCGGCCGGCGATGTCGTCGGTGGCCGAGGCCTTGATCACCTCAGCCTGCTCCTCGGCGAGCGCGAGGATCTGCTCGACCCGGGGACCGAGGTGCCGGAAGGAGACCTCGCCGCTCATGCCGTTGTTGCGCCGGGCGGCGGTGATCTCCTGCTGGAGGCGCTCGATCTGCGCGGCCATCGCCTGGATCTGCGAATATGCCTGCTCACGTTCGGCGGCCAGCGCGGAGATCTCGTTCTCGGCACGGGCGACGTATCTCTCGACCTGCTTCCGCTCATAACCTCGCAGAGCGGTCTCGAAGCTCGGCTCGGTGGCCGAGTCCCCGCCGAGGCCGAAGATTTCACCGCCGTGCGACATGCTTTCCATCCTCACATACGCCTAGTCCTGCGGCATGTGGTTACACACCGGCTTGAGCGGGACTGTGCGGGTAGTTGCGAATTGTCCGACCGGGTGCCGTGCGGAACCCAGGCTACGCGCCAAAACGAATCAGGCCGTGCCGGAGAAACTCCGGTACGGCCTGCGTCACAAAAGCCACCGACCGGTCTCACCGTTGCGTACTCCCGAGGAGTACGCAACCGGAGCGACCGGGACGGAAAGCTTACGAATTCGTCTTGGCGGCCACCGGCTCGTCGCCGGCGTCGGCCTCCTCCGGCTCGGGCTGCTCGGCCGGCTGGCTCTGCTTCGGGGCCTCGGCCTGCTTCGGAGCAGCCGCCGCGGCGACAGCGGCCGCCGCCGGAGCACCACCCACGCCGGGCACCAGACCGGAAAGGCCGGAGAGCATCTGCCCCAGCTGGTTGGTGACCGCGTCCTTCTGGCGGGTGAGGTCCTCGACCTCGCGGCGGGCGGCCTGAGTGGTCAGCTCGGCCTCGGTGCGGGCCTCGCTGAGCAGACGGTTGGCCTCGGAGCGAGCCTCCGACACGGTCTTGTCGGCCAGGGCGCGGGCCTTCTCCACCGCCTCGGCGGCGCTGCGCTCGGACTCGATGCGGCGGCTCTCGGCGCGCTGCTCGATCTCCTTCGCCCGGTCCTCCGCGGCGCGGGCCCGCTCCTCGCCCTCGGACACCATCTTCTGGGTGGCCTGGAGCTGAGCGGCGTGCCGCTGCGACTCCTCGGTCTCCGCCTTCTCCCGGCGCTCGGCGATCTCCAGCGCCAGGGCCTGCAGGTCCTTGTCGCGCTTGTCACGGGCGTCGGCGAGCATCTTGGTGGCCTCGGCGCGCTTCTCCTCGGCCTCCCGGCCGGCCTTGGCGCGAGCCTGGGTGATCTCCCGCTCGGCGGTCGCCCGCAGCGAGGAGACCTCGCGCTCGACGGTCGACTTGAGCTCGGCGACCTCGTGCGCGGTGACCGTGCGCAGCTGCTTGGTCTCGCGGTCCGCGTCCGACCGGAGGGTGTCGGCCTCGCGCCGGGCCTGGACCCGGGTCTCCGCGGCCTCCCGCTCGGCGTGGGTGCGCACCTGGCCGGCCTCGCGCTCGGCGGTCGCCTTCATCGCGGCGGCCTCGGCGCGGGCCTTGTCGGTGATCTCACGAGCCTCGAGGCGCGCGGCGGAGAGGATGCCCTCACTCTCCCGCTTGGCCTCGCTGCGGTGGTCGTTGGCCTGCTCCTCGGCGAGCCGGAGGATCTGCTCGACCCGGGTGCCCAGCCCGGAGAGCGTCGGCCGGTTGTTCTCCTCCAGCAGTTTGTTGCTGTCGGCGAGCTTCTGCTCCAGCACGTTCAGCCGCTGCTCGGCCTGACGGAGCCGGCGCTGGGCGTCGTTCATGCGCTGCTCGGCCTCGCCCCGGGCCTGATAGGCCTGGTTCAGCGCGGCCAGCAGACGGCCGATGTGGCCGTCCACCTGCTGCCGGTCGTAACCACGCAGGACGACGGTGAAGTCGTGCTGGGTATTCGCGGTTTCGAAGAAGTCCACGGACTGATCCTGCTGCTGGGGCATTGCGCCATCCTGGCGAGAAGGGGGCGGACATGCAAGGGCGGAGTGTCTCTCGGACCCCAATGTAGATCAGCTTTGAGCTGGTGCGCGGGCGGGTGCCGGGCCGTTCGGGGGACGACCGTCACTCGCCGGGCGGTCCCGCGTCGTCCCGTCGCTACCTGCTGACTCGGGGCTTCGGGTGATCGTCACCCGGCCGATGAGGTCGTCGGACCTGCTCAATGGCACCGATCCTGCCAGCCGGCCGGGCTCACGTCAGGCCGATTCACCCGCCCGGGGTACGCCCCCGGCCGGCTCGACCAGCTCGACGAGCACCCCGCCGGCGTCCTTCGGATGGACGAAATTGATCCTCGACCCGGCCGTACCCCGTTTCGGGGCGTCGTAGAGAAGCCGCATGCCGCGGGACCGCAGGGTGGCCGCGGCAGCCTCCACGTCGGCCACCGTGTACGCCAGTTGTTGCAGGCCGGGGCCGCTGCGGTCGAGGAACTTGGCGATCGCCGAGTCGGGGCGGGCAGGGGCGAGCAGCTGGATCCGGGGACCGGTGCCGTCGCCGACCGCGAGCATGGCCTCCCGTACGCCCTGTTCGTCATTGGTCTCTTGGTGCACACACCGCAAACCGAACTTATCGGCATAAAAGTCGATGGCCTCGTCGAGGTCCGCCACCGCGATGCCGACGTGGTCGATCCGCAGCAGTTCGAGGCCCGCGAGTGTGACATTCTCGGAACGGCCGGTACTCGATGTGTGCTCAGTCATGCCATTAGTCTCTGACCTGACTCATCGTTAAGTCCCGGCCGGGTGATCCACCCCACCCGTCGCCGTCGCAGATCGGACGTGACCGTGACCAGCTCCGTGATCATCAGTGGCGCCCGCACCCCGATGGGGCGGCTGCTCGGCAACCTCAAGCACCTGAGCGGCACCGCCCTCGGCGCGCACGCCATCGCCGCCGCCCTGGAGCGCGGCGGCGTCGCCCCCGACCAGGTGCAGTACGTGATCATGGGCCAGGTGCTGCAGGCCGGCGCCGGGCAGATCACCGCCCGCCAGGCCGCCGTCGGCGCCGGCATCCCGATGAGCGTGCCGGCCGTCACGGTGAACAAGGTGTGCCTCTCCGGGCTCGACGCGATCGCCCTGGCCGACCAGCTGATCCGGGCCGGCGAGTTCGACATCGTGGTCGCCGGCGGCATGGAGTCCATGACCAACGCCCCGCACCTGCTGATGGACCAGCGCCGGGGCGTCAAGTTCGGCGACACCGTGGTCAAGGACCACATGGCCCTCGACGGGCTGACCGACCCATGGGCCGGCATCTCCATGGGCGCGTCCACCGAGGAAGCCGGCACCCGGCTGAACATCAGCCGCGCCGAACAGGACGCGTTCGCCGCGCTCAGCCACCAGCGGGCCGCCGCCGCCCAGCGCGAAGGCCGGTTCGCCGAGGAGATCGCGCCGCTGCCCTCCGGCGACCGGAAGAGCCCCGGCCCGATCGACACCGACGAAGGCGTCCGGCCCGACACCACCGCCGAGTCGCTGGCCAAGCTGCGGCCCGCGTTCAGCCCCGACGGCACGATCACCGCGGCCAGCTCCTCGCCGATCTCCGACGGCGCCGCCGCCGTCGTCGTGATGAGCCGGGCCAAGGCCGAGGAACTGGGGCTGACCTGGATCGCCGAGATCGTCTCCCACGGCAACGTGGCCGGGCCGGACAGCTCGCTGCAGTCCCAGCCGGCCAATGCCATCCGGCACGCGCTGGACAAGGCCCGGCTCACCGTCGACGACCTCGACCTGATTGAGATCAACGAGGCGTTCGCGCAGGTGGCGATCCAGTCGATGCGCGAGCTGAAGGTCGACGAGACCAAGGTCAACGTGAACGGCGGGGCGATCGCTCTCGGCCACCCGATCGGGATGTCCGGGGCTCGGCTGGTGCTGACGCTGGCGCTGGAACTCAAGCGGCGCGGCGGCGGGACCGGGGCGGCGTCGCTGTGCGGCGGAGGTGGGCAGGGCGACGCGCTGATCATCAAGGTGGCCGCGTGATCGCTGGTTCCACGCTTCGTCCGGGTGGCCGCGTGATCGCTGGTTCCGTGCTTCGTCCGGGTGGCCGCGTGATCGCTGGTTCCGTGCGCTGTTCCCGCGGGGGCTCCTCGTGAGTCGCTCCCGTGACGTGCCCTCCCTCGTCGTCAAGGCCCGGGAGGGCGACCCCCGGTCCGTCGCCCGCCTGATCACCCTGGTGGAGAACGGTGACCCGGCGCTGCCCGAGGTCGCCGCCGCGATGGCCCCCTACGCCGGCCGCGCCCAGGTCGTCGGCCTCACCGGCGCACCCGGGGTCGGCAAGTCCACCACCACGAACGAACTGGTCAAGGCCCTGCGCCTGGCCGGCCGCCGGGTCGGCGTGCTCGCCGTCGACCCGTCCAGCCCGTTCACCGGCGGCGCGATCCTCGGCGACCGGGTCCGCATGCAGGAACACACCGCCGACCGGGGCGTCTACATCCGCTCGATGTCCAGTCGCGGTCAGCTCGGCGGGCTCTCCGCCGCCACCCCGCAGGCCGTCCGGGTCCTCGAAGGCGCCGGCTGCGACGTCGTACTGGTCGAGACGGTCGGCGTCGGACAGGCCGAGGTAGAGATCGCCTCGCTCGCCGACACCACCCTCGTACTGCTCGCACCCGGGATGGGCGACGCGATCCAGGCGGTCAAGGCCGGGGTGCTGGAGATCGCCGACGTGTTCGTGATCAACAAGGCGGACCGGCCGGGGGCGGACAACACCTACCGCGACATCCAGGGCATGCTCGCGCTCGGCGAACGGGCCGCGGGGGACTGGCGGCCGCAGGTGGTCCGGGCCGTCGCCGTCAAGGGCGAAGGCGTGGACGACGTGGTCGCCGCGATCGAGAAACACCGCGCCTGGCTGACCGACAGCGGTGAACTGCGCACCCGTCAGGAGCGGCGGGCGGCGGCGGAGATCTCGGCGCTGGCGCTCGGCACGTTGCGGGCCAGGATCGGAGACCTTTCCGGGGGTACGGCGTTGGGCTCCCTCGCCGCTCGGGTGGCGGACGGGGCGCTGGATCCGTACGCCGCGGCCGACGAACTGCTCGCCGGCCTGTAGCCCCGTCAGGTAGATCCACCGGCTGGTCGTCAGCGTTGTCGTCAGGCCTGGACAATCACGCCGGGCGCCGGCCGGGAGCCGCCGGCTGGTCGTGGCTGTTTTTGCCGGGCCTGGACAAGCACGGTGAGCGCCGGCCGGAGGCCTGCGGGCTTATCACCTCGGCGGGGCGTCCGGGCGTTGTCCACAACGGTGGGTTGTCCACAGGGCAGCCTGCCAAGATCCGCCCAGCGCGGGATAATGGCGTTGGGATCGCCCCCCGGTGGTGGGTGGGGGCTGTTCAGGTGCGGGCTGTTCAGGTGGGCCTGCTCACGCGGGGAACTGGGCCATCGTGGTCTGAATCATGGCCCAGTCCCAGGTCAGCGTGCCGTTGTCCAGGTCCGCCACGACGCCGCGCAACCAGCTCAGTTCGGCTCGCAGCACCGCCGCCCGGTATTCGTCCTCCAGCAGGAACAGCCGTGGCAGGCCGGGTGGCGCCTGGGCGGCCAGGGCGGCGATCCGTTCGGTGAGCGTCTCGGCCCGCTGGTTGAGCAGTTCGCGGGTTTGGGCCGGGCTGATCAGGGCGAGGAAGGCGAGCGCGACCGGGAACTCGGGGAATTCGCGGGCCGGTGCGGGCAGCATTTCCAGCAGCCATCGGCGGAGGGTCGCTTCGCCTTCGTCGGTGATTTCGTAGACGGTCCGTTCGGGTCGTCCGGCTTCGCGGGTGGTTTCTCCGGCGCGGGCGAGTCCTTCCCGGACGAGGCGGTCGAGTGCCTGGTAGACGCTGTTGCGCTGGGCGACGTTGACGAGTTGGTCCTGCCCGCGCTCCTTGATCACCTGCTGCATCCGGTACGGGTGCATGGGCGCTTCCACCAGCAGCGCCAGCAGCAGCATCGCAAGTGGGGAGCGTTTCATGCCAAGCAGCGTACGGTCCCTTGACGTTCCTTAGTCATTTTATGGATAGTCATGGCATGACTAAAAAAGCTGTCGTGATCGGTGGTGGCGTCGCCGGCACTGCCGCGGCCATCGCCCTGCAGAGCGCCGGGTTCGATCCGGTGATCCACGAACGGTCCGAGCGGGGTGTCGCCGACGAGCGCGGCGCGTTCCTCACCGTCGCGGTGAACGGGCTGAACGCGTTGCGCTCGCTCGGCCTCGATCCGGCGAAAGTGCTGGCCAAGGGGTTTCCGACGTCGACCATGGAGCTGTTCGGCCGGGCCGGGCAGCGGCTCGTCAGGCTGCCCCTGGGCGGGCCGGAGGCGGACGGGACGGTCACCACGACGATCCGCCGGTCGGAGCTCTACGCGTCGCTGCGCGCCGAGGCCGAGGCGCGTGGTGTTCCGGTCGTCTACGGGGCGTCGCTGACCAGGGCGGTCACCGGGCGGGACGCGGTCGAGGCGGAATTCGCCGACGGGCGGCGCGTGTCGGCGGATCTTCTCGTGGGGGCGGACGGGCTTCGGTCCCGTACGCGCAAATCTCTTGATCCTTCCGCGCCCGAACCGCACTATCTCGGGCTGCTGAACGCCGGAGGGTTCACCGCCGGGCCGATGGACGGCCCGCCACCGGGGGTGATGCGGATGTCGTTCGGCCGGCGGGCGTTCTTCGGCTGGGCGACGGCGCCCGACGGCACGATCTGGTGGTTCGCGAACCCGCCGAGCAAGCGGCCGGTCGACGCGCGCTCGTTCACGCCGGAGTCGTGGCGGGCGCACCTGCTGGAACTCTTCGAGGGGGAACCGGCCGCGGAGATCGTCCGGGCCGGCGGCGAGATCGTCGGCCCGTGGAGCACCGAGGACCTCGGGCCGATCCGGGTCTGGCACGACGACCGGATCGTGCTGGTCGGCGACGCCGCCCACGCGCTCGCGCCGACCTCCGGGCAGGGCGCGTCACAGGCCCTGGAGGACGCGGTCGTCCTCGGTCACAGCCTGCGGCAGAACCCCGAGATCAAAACCGGATTGCGGGCGTACGAGGCCACGCGCCGGCCCCGCGTCGAGAAGGTCGCCGCCCACGGGCGCCGTGGCAACAGCAGCAAGGTGCAGGGTCCCGTCGGCGCGGCGATCCGCGACGCCCTGATGCCGGCCATGTTCCGCCTGCTGATGCGCAAGGGCGACCCCCAGGCCTGGATCCTGAACCATCGCCTCGACCACCTGCCGTCCTGACCGCCACCAGCACGCATTGCGCCCGCCGATGCCGCGGCGCCGAAGGCGACGCCATCAGGCTCAGCCTTAGTAATCGTTCAGTCGAGCCCTTAGGATGGCCGCATGGACGCAGCCGAGATCGACGCCGGGCGGGAGCGCTGGCAGCGCCGCTACGACGCGGCCCGCAAGCGGGACGCCGACTTCACCACGCTCTCCGGTAACACGGTGGAGCCGGTCTACGGGCCGCCCGCCGGCACGCCGTACCCCGGGTTCGAGCGGATCGGCTGGCCGGGCGAGTTCCCGTACACTCGCGGTCTCTATCCGACCGGTTACCGCGGCCGGACCTGGACCATCCGGCAGTTCGCGGGGTTCGGCAACGCGCGGCAGACCAACGAGCGCTACAAGATGATCCTGGCCGCCGGCGGTGGCGGGCTCAGCGTCGCGTTCGACATGCCGACCCTGATGGGCCGCGACTCGGACGACGCGCACTCGCTCGGCGAGGTCGGCCACTGCGGGGTGGCGATCGACTCGGCCGCCGACATGGACGTGCTGTTCGAGGGCATCCCGCTGCAGGACGTGACGACCAGCATGACGATCTCCGGCCCGGCCGTCCCGGTCTTCGTGATGTACCTGGTGGCCGCCGAGCGGCAGGGGGCCGACCTCGGCAAGCTCGACGGCACCCTGCAGACCGACATCTTCAAGGAGTACATCGCGCAGAAGGAGTGGCTCTTCGCCCCCGAGCCGCACCTGCGGCTGATCGGCGACCTCATGGAGTACTGCGCGGCCGAGATCCCGAAGTACAAGCCGCTCTCGGTCAGTGGCTACCACATCCGCGAGGCCGGGGCGACCGCCGCGCAGGAGTTGGCGTACACCCTCGCCGACGGCTTCGGCTACGTCGAGCTCGGCCTGTCCCGCGGGCTCGACGTCAACCAGTTCGCGCCCGGGCTCAGCTTCTTCTTCGACTCGCACCTCGACTTCTTCGAGGAGATCGCGAAGTTCCGCGCGGCCCGGCGCATCTGGGCCCGGCACCTGCGCGACGACTACGGCGCGACCAGCGAGAAAGCGCTGTGGCTGAAGTTCCACACGCAGACCGCCGGGGTGTCGCTCACCGCCCAGCAGCCGGTCAACAACGTGGTGCGTACGGCCGTGGAAGCGCTCGCCGCGGTCCTCGGCGGGACGAACTCGCTGCACACCAACGCCCTCGACGAGACGCTCGCGTTGCCGACCGACGAGTCGGCCGAGATCGCGTTGCGTACCCAGCAGGTGCTGATGGAGGAGACCGGCGTGGTCAACGTGGCCGACCCGCTCGGCGGTTCCTGGTACGTGGAGGCCCTCACCGACCGCATCGAAGCCGAGGCCGAGGAGATCTTCGAGCGGATCCGCGGGCTCGGGCACGACGGCAGCATCACCGCGGGCATCCTGCGCGGCATCGAGGACGGCTGGTTCACCGCGCACATCGCCGAGGCCGCCTTCGTCTACCAGCAGGCGCTGGAGAAGAACGAGAAGCGGATCGTCGGCGTCAACGCCCACACCGGAACAGTCGCCAAGGAACTGGAGATCCTCCGCGTCTCGCACGAGGTCGAGGTCGAGCAGAAACGAGCGTTGAAGACCCGCAAAGAGGACCGCGATCCGGTACGGGTGAAAGCCGCGCTCGCCGAGCTGGTGGGCGTCTCCCGCACGTCGCAGAACATGATCCCGGCCATGCTCGAAGCGGCGCGGGCCGAGGCGACCCTGGGCGAGATCTGCGACGCCCTGCGCGGCGAGTGGGGCGTCTACCGGGAGCCCGCCCGGTTCTGATCGGCACGAGTACGAATCGATACGGAAAGTGGCAGGTGGGGACGGGCCGGGCGGGAGTGTTGTGACGTCGGATATCGCCCGCCCGGCGGCGGGGCGAACAGGCCCGGCTGCGTGCGAGACTAGGTAACCATGAGCGACCCACGGACCACTCCGTCGATCTTCACCCGCGGCGCGGTCGATCTCAGCGCGCTGCGTAGCCCGGCACCGGCCAAACCCGCCGCGCCGAGCCGTCCCGCCGACACCGACGGCGAGCCGACCGGCGGGGTTCCCGGCACCCTGCCGGGGCTGAGCCCAGAGACCATCATCGACGTCACCGAGACCAACTTCCAGAGCACCGTGCTGGAGCGGTCGCTCACCACCCCGGTGATCCTCGACTTCTGGGCCGACTGGTGCGGGCCGTGCAAACAACTCTCGCCGATCCTGGAGAAACTGGCCGTCGAGGGCCAGGGCGCCTGGGTGCTCGGCAAGGTCGACGTCGACGCGAACCCGCGGCTCGCCCAGGTCTTCCGGGTGCAGGGCATCCCAATGGTCCTCGCGGTGATCGGCGGCCAGCCGGTCGAGGGCTTCACCGGGGTGCTGCCCGAGGTCCAGGTCAAGCAGTACATCGACGCGGTGCTCAAGGCCGCCGGGGTCAACTCCGGCGCGGCCCCGGTGGAGGACCCGCGGCTCGACGCCGCCGACGACGCGCTGATGGTCGGCGACCTGGACGCGGCCGAGGCGGCGTACAAGAAAATTCTCGCCGAGTCGCCGGCCGACGCGGCCGCCGAGGCCGGGCTCGCGCAGGTCGAGCTCTACCGGCGGATCGGCGGCGAGGACCCGGCGTCCGTGCTGGCCCGGGCCGCGGCCGACCCCGACGACATCGAGGCGCAGCGGCTCGCCGCCGACGTCGAGGTGCTCAGCGGGCAGGCCGCCGACGCGTACGCGCGGCTCGTCGCTCTGGTCAAGCGGACCAGCGGAGAGGATCGTGAGGCCGTGCGCAAGCACCTGCTGTCGCTGTTCTCCGTCGCCGGGCCGGACGACCCGGCGGTGGCCGGCGCCCGCAGAGCACTGGCCAGCGCGCTTTTCTAGACCGACAACTCGACACAGCGGGAGGGCGTCGTGCGACGCATCGCCGTTCTGGACGCGCCGTCCAACCTCGGCCTGCGCCCGCCGACGCCCACGTCGGTGCCGGGCTGCGCCAAAGCGCCCGGCGCCCTCCGCGACCACGGTCTGCTGACCAAGCTCGCCGCCCGGGATGCCGGCTGCCTCACCCCGCCGCGCTACGACCCGGGCGACTGGCGACCCGGCGACGGGGTCGCGCACGCCGCCGAGATCGCCGCCTACTCGCGCGCCCTCGCCGACCGGATCGGCGCGATCATCGACGGCGGGGAGTTCCCCGTCGTGCTCGGCGGGGACTGCTCGATCCTGATCGGCTCCGGGCTGGCCATGCACCGGCTCGGCGAGGCCGTCGGCGGGCGGATCGGCCTGGTCTTCGTCGACGGGCACTCCGACTTCCGGCACCCCGGCAACGCGTCGTACGTGGGGGCGGCCGCCGGGGAGGACCTGGCCCTGGTCACCGGCCGCGGCCAGGCCAACCTGGCGGCGATCGAGAGCCGCCGGCCGTACTTTCGTGACGTCGACGTGGTGGTGCTGGGCATCCGCGCGCAGGACGAGTACCGGCTCGACCTGCAGGCCGCCGGGATAGTGACCCGCCCCGTGCCGATGCTCCGCGTCGAAGGAGCGGCCCGCAGCGCCCAGTGGGCCCGCGACCAGCTCGTCGACTGCGCGGGCTACTGGGTGCACGTCGACGTGGACGTCCTCGACCCGGCCGTGATGCCCGCGGTCGACGCCCCCGACCCCGGCGGCATCGCCTTCCCGGAGTTGGAACTGCTGCTCACCGGCCTGGTGGAGTCGCCGCACTGCCTGGGCGTGGAGATCACCGTCTTCGACCCGGACTACGACCCGGACGGGCGTTACGCCGCGGAGATCACGTCGGCGGTGGTGAGCGGGCTGGCGCCGGTGCGGACGGTCACGCCCCGGCCCGACCTGGTCGCCGCCCGGCGTGACCTCGCCTCCCAGCCCCGACGCCACCCCGCGGCATCCGCTGCTGCCCCGGCCTCCGCAGCCGCAGCCGCAGCCGCAGCGGCCTCGGCTTCCCCGGCCTCCGCAGCTACTCCGGCCTCCGCAGCTACTCCGGCCTCCGCAGCTACTCCGGCCTCCGCAGCTACTCCGGCCTCCGCAGCTACTCCGGCCTCCGCAGCTACTCCGGCCG
>NZ_JBIRWQ010000003.1:283568-392856 GCF_044388125.1 Actinoplanes sp. NPDC020271 | reverse complement strand
CCTCGGCTTCCCCGGCCTCGGCTTCCCCGGCCTCGGCTTCCCCGGCCTCGGCTTCCCCGGCCTCGGCTTCCCCGGCCTCGGCTTCCCCGGCCTCCTCGACCACTCCTGCCGCCGATGCGTCGGCGCCCCTTGCAGCTGCCACGGCTCTCGACCGCACCGTCCCAGCCGCTGCGACGGCTGCCGGCCCCACCGTCCCGGCGGCTGCGGCGGTTGCCGATCCGATCGCCCCGGCTGACCCGACTTTCTCGGCCGCTCCCGCCGCCTCGATTGCCGAATCGGTCGATCCCGCCGTCGCGATCACCGGCGGTCTCGACCCGGCCGACTCGATCAGCGAAGACGTCGATGCCGAGGCCGCGATCGACGGGGATGGCGATCCGGGCCTCGCCGTGGTGGACGATGTGGATCCGGCCCCAGCGATCGTCGGCGACGAGGACGCAGGGCTCAGGGCAGTCCCGGACACCGACCCTGCGGATGCCGTTCTTACCGGCACCACCTCTGTGGATGCCGTTTCCGCGGACACCGACTCGGCCGATGCTGACTCCGTGGATGCCCGTTCCGCGGACCTGGAGTCCGTGGAAGCCACTTCGGTTGACGCCGGCCCCGCGGATGGCGTTCTCGACGGGGACTCCGGGGATGACGTTTTCGATGGCGGTGGCTCTGCGGATGCGGTGTCCGAAGACGGTGGCTCTGCGGATGCGGTGTCCGAAGACGGTGGCTCTGCGGATGCGGTGTCCGAAGACGGTGGCTCTGCGGATGCGGTGTCCGAAGACGGTGGCTCCCCGGATGCGGTGTCCGAAGACAGTGGCTCCCCGGATGCGGTGTCCGGCGACCGTGGCTTCGCGGATGCCGCGTCCGACGACGGTGACTCTGCGGCGGTTGTGGGCGAGGACGACCTTCCCGACGAAGTGAACGCGGAGGCTGAGCCCGACGCCGAGTCTCCGACCGAGCCGGAGAAGCAGCCCATCACGGTAGCTCCGGAGGTGCGGTTTCTGTCGAGACCGCTGGGGTCCGCCCCGCTGCTGGATTCCGAGCCGTTGCCGGCGACTCGTCCCGGGATGCTGCGCCCTCGACCACCGGCGGATCCACCGGCCGATGGTGCGCTGACTCCGCACACGCCCCGATTCGGGAAGTTCCCGCCAGGCGTTGCCTGAAGCTGAGCCCGGCCGCGCGCCACGCCGTCCGGCGCCACCAACGCACGCTGCGCCGGGCCGCCTGCGCCGAGCCGGGGGCACTGCTGGCATGGGCGGCCTCCGCCGGGCCGCCTCCGCTGGGCCGCCTCCGCCGGGCCGCCTCCGCCGGGCGGCCCCGCGCGGGCCACTCCCGCCGGGCCGCCTTGCCGGGCCGCCTTGCCGGGCCGCCTTGCCGGGCCGCCTCCGCCGGGCCGCCTTGCCGGGCCGCCTCCGCCGGGCCGCCTTGCCGGGCCGCCTCCGCCGGGCCGCCCCGCGCGGGCGGCGTTGTTCGCGGACGTGGGCGCGGGCTTGGCGGCCCGGGCGGGTGGGGCTACTTGTTGAGGGTGGTCAGGAACGACTTGACGATGGGAACGGCGGCGGTGGCGCCGGCGCCGCCCTTCTGGACCATCACGGCGAAGGCGATGTCGTCCTGGTAGCCGATGAACCAGGAGTGCGTGTCGTCCGAGTTGTCGGCGAACTCGGCCGTGCCGGTCTTGCCGTACACCGGTTTGCCGGGGACGCCCTTCAGTCCGGTGCCGGTGCCGCCGGTGACCACTTCGCGCATCATCGACCGCAGTCCTTCGAGCGCTTTCGCGTCCAGTGTTCCGGGCGCGGCGGCCGCTGCCGGGGCGGGGTCGAGGACGAGTTTCGGCGGCTGGAATCCGCCCTTGGCGACGGCGGCCGTGGCGGCGGCCATCGCGATCGGGCTGACCGCGGTGCTGCCCTGGCCGAACGTGGCGGCGGCCAGCTCGGTCGGGGTCGCGCCGTCCGAGACCTTGCCGGTGAACGCGTCGATGCCGATGTTCCAGTTGCCGCCGATGCCGAGGGCGCTCGACGCGTTCTTCAGTCCGTCGGCGCCGAGTTTTGGGGCGAGTCCGACGAACGCGGTGTTGCAGGATTTCGCGAAGTCGACGTGGAAGGGCACTTTGCCGAGCACCTCGCCGGCCGAGTTCTTGAACTCGCGGCCTTCGACGGTGGCGGTTTTCGGGCACTCGACGGCGGTGTCGGTGGTTACCGCGCCGGATTGCAACAACCCATAAGCAGAGATCATTTTGTACGTCGACCCGGGCGGCACCTGCCCGGTCAGTGCCGTGTCGACCCCGCCGGCGTCGGGCCCGTTGGCGACGGCGAGCACCGAGCCGTCGCTGATCCGGATCGCGACCAGCGAGCTGGGGAGTTTCTGCGCGCCGATCGCGGTGTCGGCCGCGTTCTGCGTGGCGGTGTCGATACTGATCTTGATGTCTTTGCCCTTGACCGGCTCGGACGTGAAGATCGGCTTGTCGGTGGTGGTCTCGTCGGCGGCTTCGGCGGATGCCACGACGGACAAGCCGGCGGTGCCCCGGAGCTCCTTGTCGTACTTCTCCTGCAGGCCGCCGTGCCCGACCTGGTCACCGACGGTCAGCTCGGCCGGGCGTTTGTCGAGGTCGTCCTTGGTGGCCGCGTCGACGGTGCCGAGCAGGGCGCGGGCGAAAACGCGGGTGGGGGCGAGCTGACGGGTTTCCTCCCGGAAGACGGTGCCCGGCAATGGCCGTACCTCATCGCGAATTTTGTCGTAGTCGGCCCGGCGGAGCGTGACCAGGTCCAGGAACGCTCCGGGGTCGGCCTTGTCGACGCGCGCCTTCAGCCCGGCGACGTCGAGGTCGACCTGGACCTTCTTGAACGCGGTGGTCAGCGACTTGCCGAGCGACGTCAGGTCCTTGATCTTCTCCGGGCTGACCCCGATGACGACCACTTTCTGCGGGCCGACCAGGGCTTTGCCGCTCGCGTCGAGGATCGTGCCGCGCTGCGCGGCGATCCGTTTGAGCCGGAACTTCTCGCCCTGCTCGAGGTCGGCCTGTAGCACGGCCGGCTCCCAGATGACCTGCCAGCCGTCGCCGCTGCGTTTGGTCATCCGGACGCTGGACTTGTACTCCCAGGGCACGTTGCCGGGCAGGGTCCACTTCAGGTCGATCGGGGTGGTCGCGATGTCGCCGGACTCGACCGGGTCACCGGCCACCGAGACGTCGAGCGGCTGGTCCTTGAGGTCGCCGTAGAAATCCTTGATACCGGTGAGCACGTCGGCCGCGGGAATTTTCCCGCCCTCTGCCGTGACGAAGCCCACTTTGCTCAGGTCGCCGTTCTTCCAGCCGTTGAGAAAGTCGACAACGGTGTCCTGTGGCTCGTCCCCGGAGCATCCGGCCAGACCGCTCGTGACCAGCACGAGCAGGGTCGTCAATCCGATTGAGGCGCGGCGCATGAGGTTTCCCCCTGTGGGTACGTCTTGCTGGGCTGATCGCACGGTAGCCGCCGAACGCCGGTTCGTGCCGCCCCGCACCGTGCGAAATCTCGCATATCAGCCCACCCGTCGGGCTGGCACACCCTGGGTGTGAAGCAGTCGCGCCCGGTCGTTCTAGGCTGTGCCCGACACGTTCGAACCCACAGTGTCGTGGGTGAGGGGAGCGCCGGACATGCCTGTCGCCGACGAGGCAGCGACCGATTCTGATCAGACCATCCCCGATTCGCCAGGGGTTGGTCCCGGGTTGGCCTTGACCGGCCGGCTCGATGCGTCCAGCGATGACGGGGAGCTCGACGAGCCGCTCCCGAACGCCGAGCGACTCGTTGCTCAGGCGGTGGAGCGAGCGGGCGAGGATCACAGCACCGCCTCTCTGGTGAGCCGCTTCTGGCGGTTCGCGCCGGACGAGGAACTGGTGGGCTACACGCCGGAGGAGATGTTCTCCGCCGCGGTCGAGCACCGCGAGCTGGCCCGCAACCGGCTGCCCGGTGAGCTGAAGCTGGATCTGACCGAGCCGCAGGGCTCGCAGGCGCACACCGTGCTGCAGATCGTCACCGACGACATGCCGTTCCTGGTCGACTCGGTGATAGCCCTGCTGACCGCGCACAACCTGCAGGTCTACCTGATGGTGCACCCGCTGATCGTGGTCCGCCGGGAGCCGCTGGGCGCGCTCAGCGAGCTGGAGGCGGAGGTCGAGCCGGACGACGCCATCGAGGGCGACCTGGTCGAGAGCTGGATCCGGATCGAGATCGACCCGGTCCGCCGCGCCGACGCCCGCGAGCAGCTGCTCAACGAGGTCCGCCGGGTGCTGACCGACGTGCGCGAGGCCGTCGAGGACTGGCCGCGGATGCGCCAGCGTGCCCTGGTCATCTCCGACGAGCTGGCCGCCGCCCGCGGCTCGGAGCGCAAGCTGCCGGTCCCGGAGAAGGACGTCACCGACTCGATCGAGCTGCTCAAGTGGCTCGCCAACGACCACTTCACGTTCCTGGGCTACCGGGAGTACCGGCTGGACGACGACGGGGTCCTCCACACGGTGCACGGGACCGGCCTGGGCATCCTGCGCGGCGACAGCAAGCCGCGCAGGCTCGAGAGCATGGCGCCCGAGGCGTACCGGCGGGCCATGGAGAAGCGCCTGCTGGTGATCACCAAGGCGAACTCGCGAGCCACCGTGCACCGCTCGGCCTACCTGGACTACATCAGCGTCAAGTCGTTCGACGCCGACGGCAACGTGGCCGGGGAGAAGCGGTTCCTGGGCCTGTTCTCCAGCTCGGCGTACCGGACCAGCGTCCGCGAGCTGCCGGTGGTCAAGCGCAAGGTCACCGAGGTGATGGACCGGTCCGGCCTGTCGCCGCGCGGCCATTCCGGCAAGGACCTGCTGCAGATCCTGGAGACGTACCCGCGGGACGAGCTGTTCCAGATCAAGACCGACGACCTGTACGAGGCGGTCATCGGCGTGCTCCGGATGGCCGGGCGCCGCCAGCTGCGGCTGTTCCTGCGCCGCGACGGGTACGGCCGGTTCATCTCGTGTCTGATCTACCTGCCGCGCGACCGGTTCACCACCGGCAACCGGCTGCGCATGCAGGAGATCCTGCTGCGCGAGCTGAACGGTGTCGGCGTCGACTACACCACCCGGGTCACCGAGCGGATGCTCGCCCGGGTGCACTTCATCGTCCGTACCGACCCGGCCGCGCCGCCCGGCAACCTCGACCCGAACGTGCTGGCCGAGCTGCTCGCCGACGCCACCCGGATGTGGGACGACGACTTCAGCCTCGTGCTCGAACGCAAACTCGGCGACGAGCCGGCGAAGGACCTGTTCGGGCGGTACGCGCACGCCTACCCGGAGAGCTACAAGAACGGCCACACGCCGTACGAGGGAATGCAGGACCTGGCCAAGCTGGAACTGCTCGAGGAGCCGGGTCAGCTGGAGATGCACCTCTACCGGCGGCGCAAGCTCGGCGCGGACGGGGCGCCCGAGCCGGACGATCACGACATCCGGTTCAAGGTCTACCGGTTCGGCGAGCCGATGATGCTCTCCGCGGTGCTGCCCGTGCTGCACTCGCTCGGGGTGCAGGTCAGCGACGAACGGCCATACGAGATCCGCCGCGAGGACGGCCTGGTCTACCTGTACGACTTCGGGCTGACACCGCCCAAGGTGCACCGCGACCTGTCCGAGGTGCGTCCGCAGGTGGAGAACGCGTTCGCGGCCACCTGGCGCGGCGAGGCCGAGGTGGACGGGTTCAACGAGCTGGTGCTCCGGGCCGGGCTCACCTGGCGGCAGGTGGTGGTGCTGCGGGCGTACGCGAAGTATCTGCGCCAGGCCGGGAACGTCTTCTCCCAGCGGTACGTCGAGTCGACGTTCATCGCCTACCCGGAGATCGCGCGACTGCTCCTGGAGCTCTTCGAGGTCCGGTTCGCCCCGGCGCTGCCGATCGGCGAGTCGGAGCGGGCACGGCGCTCGGGTGAGGTCGCGGGTCGCGTCACCGAGCTGCTCGACCAGGTGGAGAGCCTGGATCAGGACCGGATCCTCCGCTCCTACCTGACGCTGATCGAGGCGACGCTGCGGACCAGCTTCTTCCAGCGCGGGGCGGACGGGCGGCCCAAGTCGTACGTGGCCTTCAAGCTGAACCCGGAGGCGATCCCGGACCTGCCGCAGCCCCGCCCGAAGTACGAGATCTTCGTCTACTCCCCGCGCTTCGAGGGGGTGCACCTGCGGTTCGGCGCGGTCGCCCGCGGTGGTCTGCGCTGGTCGGACCGCCGGGAGGACTTCCGCACCGAGGTGCTCGGCCTGGTCAAGGCGCAGATGGTGAAGAACTCGGTGATCGTGCCGGTCGGTGCCAAGGGCGGCTTCGTGCTCAAGCAGAAGCCGGGCGACCGGGACGAGGCCGTCGAGTGCTACAAGCGTTTCGTCACCGCGCTGATGGACGTCACCGACAACATCCTCAGCGGCAAGATCGTGCCGCCGCGGGACGTGGTCCGCCACGACGGCGACGACCCGTACCTGGTGGTCGCCGCGGACAAGGGCACCGCGACGTTCAGCGACATCGCCAACGAGATCTCGGTCGGCAAGGAGTTCTGGCTCGGCGACGCGTTCGCCAGCGGCGGCTCGGCCGGCTACGACCACAAGAAGATGGGGATCACCGCCCGGGGCGCCTGGGAATCGGTCAAGAAGCACTTCCGGGACCTGGGCAAGGACACCCAGACCGAGGACTTCACGGTGGTCGGCGTCGGTGACATGTCCGGTGACGTCTTCGGCAACGGGATGCTGCTCTCCGAGCACATCCGGCTGGTCGCCGCGTTCGACCACCGGCACATCTTCCTCGACCCGTCGCCGGACGCGGCGGTGTCGTTCGCCGAGCGCCGGCGCCTCTTCGACCTGCCGCGCTCGTCCTGGGCGGACTACTCGGCCGAGCTGATCTCGCCGGGCGGCGGCGTCTACCCGCGCAGCGCCAAGTCGATCCCGGTCACGCCCGAGGTGCGGTCGGTCCTCGGCCTGCCGGAGACGGTGACCGCGGTCAGCCCGGGCGAGCTGATGCGCGCCATCATGAAGGCGCCCGTGGATCTGTTCTTCAACGGCGGCATCGGTACGTACGTGAAGGCGGGCTCCGAGTCGCACGCGGACGTCGGTGACAAGGGGAACGACGCGATCCGGGTCAACGGCTCCGAACTGCGCGTGAAGGTCGTGGGCGAGGGCGGCAACCTCGGTCTGACCCAGCGCGGGCGCATCGAGTTCGCCCGCGCCGGTGGCCGGGTGTTCACCGACTTCATCGACAACTCGGCCGGCGTCGACTGCTCGGACCACGAGGTCAACATCAAGATCCTGCTCGGCGGGGCGGTCACCGACGGCGAGTTGACCATGCCCGAGCGGGACGAGCTGCTCGCGGCGATGACCGACGAGGTCGGGGCGCTCGTGCTGCGGGACAACTACGAGCAGGCGACCGCGCTGGGCAACGCCCGGGCCCAGGCGCACTCGTTGCTGCCGGTGCACCGGCGGATGCTGATCGCCCTCGAACAGCGCGGCGAGCTGAACCGTGAGCTGGAAGCGCTGCCGACGGACAAGGAGCTGGCGCTCCGCTACGAGAACGGCGAAGGGCTCTCAGCACCCGAGTTCGCGGTGCTGCTGGCCTACGTCAAGATCAGCCTGGAGCGCGAGGTGCTCGCCGACGAGCTGGTCGACGAGGCGTGGACCGCCGAGGTGCTGCACCGCTACTTCCCGACGCCGTTGCGCGAGCGGTACGCCAACCGGATGACCGGCCACCGGCTGCGCCGGGAGATCATCTCGACGTCGCTGGTCAACGAGGTGGTCAACCGGGGCGGCACGTCGTTCGTCTTCCGCGCCATGGAGGAGAGCGGCGCTTCGGCGGCCGACGTCATTCGCGCGTACGTCGTGATCCGCGACGTCTACGGCCTGCGCGACATCTGGGCCGCGGCCGAGGCGCTGGACAACAAGGTGCCCACGCCCGCGCAGACGCTGACGTTCCTGGAGACCCGCCGGCTGCTCGACCGGGCCGTCCGCTGGCTGGTCAGCACCCGCCGGTCGCCGATCGACGTGGCCGGCGAGATCGCCAAACTCCGGCCCGGCGTCGCGACCCTGCTGCCGCAGCTCCCGAACGTGATCGTCGGCGCCGAACGTCGTGCCTTCGAGGAACGCGTCGCGACGCTGGCCGCCAAGGACATGCCGGAGGACCTGGCCGACAAGGTGGCCCGGGTGTTCTACGGCTTCGGCCTGCTGGACATCCTGGAGACGGCGACCTCGATCGACCGGGACGTCACCGAGGTGGCCCAGGTCTACTTCGTGCTCTCCGAACGCTTCGGCGTGGACGCGCTGCTGTCGCACATCTCCCGTCTCCCGCGCGGGGACCGCTGGCAGACGCTCGCCCGGATGGCCCTGCGCTACGACCTGTACGCCGCGCTGGCCGCCCTGACCGCCGAAGTCCTGCAGTCCACGCCGGAGTCCGCGACCCCCGAGGACCGCGTCTCCGAGTGGGAGCAGGTCAACGCGGCGTCCATCGCCCGGGCGTCCAACGCGATGGGCGACGTGGACGAGTCCCCGGCCGACCTGGCGGCGCTGTCGGTGCTGCTCCGCCAGATCCGCACGCTGGTCAAGACCTCCTCGGCCGGCTGAGGTCCGCTCGGACAGGGTTGGTGGTCGGCCGGGGCAGCACCCCGGCCGACCGTCCGGGATCGTCCCGTCCCGGAGTGTTCCCGGCACACGCCTGCCGGGTCTGCCGGTTGCCGCCGGCAGCCATGTCCTCCGTTTGATCAGTCCTGGTGCTGCTCCTCTCTCGAGACTTCGGGAACAGGCCGCGCGGTGGGCGGGACGATGGGTCCGCGCGGCCGGTCAGTGGGGTTTCGCGGGGCAGGGCCGGTTGGCGGTCTCGCGCCGGGGGGAGCCGCGCGGCGGGGATGGTGAGCGCGACGGGCGAGGGTGCGAATGCTGCGGCTGTCAGGCGGGTGGCCAGGGTGGCAGGCCCGCGGTCCGGCTGATGGCGCCGGCCAGCAGGGCGGCGATCTCGTGGCGGCGGATCAGGCGGGGGCGACGGGTGAGGGCGTCGGCCAGCCGGTCCGGGGTGGTGAGCCGCCGGGTGCAGGCCGTGGTGATCCAGCGCCGGGCCTCCTCGGCGTCGGTCGCGAGGGAGGCCAGGTCCAGGACGGTGTCCTCGACGCGGGTCTGGGGTGGCCGCCGCCGGGGGTCGCGGCGGGACGCCGCGTGCCGGGAGCGGTGGACCGCCATGGCGGGGTGGGGCCGGACCCGGCGATTCTCCGGGATGAGGATGTGGATCACGCCGGGGACGGTGGTGGCGAGGCCGGTCTCCTCGGCGGCCGACCGGTGGCAGAGCATGGCCCCGGCGCCGGAGTAGAGGACCGCCGCCCAGCGCATCGTGGCCGGTGGTGGCCGGCCGGTGAACGTCGCGTAGATCCCGGGCAGCAGCCGCTGCCAGTGGCCGGCCCGGATCAGCTCGTGCAGGTCGGTGGGGGAGAGCCCGTGCTGCAGGGCTTGCGGGCGGGTCACCGCTCCGCGCTGGCGCCGGCCGATCGCGTCCAGTTGAGTCATGGCCTGCACTGTGCCGCCCGCGCGGGTCGCTCGCACCGAGCCCTGTGGACAGACACCCGGTGTGGATAACTCCGGGCCGCGGATCCGCAGGTCGGAGCGAAAAAGCGCGGAGAGGCGGCAGCGGTAGGTGAGCCACGATCGACCGCAAGAACTGAGCCGGCGAGCGCAAGAAGAGAAGGTGCTGGTGAGCCGGGCGGCGGGAGACTGCTCCCGAAGTCCCGCCGGGCCCGGCTCACCTGATGCGTCGCGGACGCGCATTTTCCCGATGGCGTATCCCGCGACGGCTCCCCAGATCCACCTGCGGGCATGACGCTACGTGATGACCGCTGGCTGAAGGAAGCGCTGAACGTAAGCTCTGGACGTTAGTATGAGCCGATTTATCGGCTACTTGTCCCCTTTATCGGATATCAACTACTCCGCGTAACTGACAATCAGCGTAACGTTCGGTGATCAGGGTCGGGAGAATCCCAGCGCGTCGGCCGCCACCCCGGCACTGGCCAGGCTCGCCCCGTGGGTGACCAGGAAGGCCCGCACCCCCTCCGGCCGCCAGGACGACGGCCACCCCATCTCGACGACGGCGGTGGGCCAGGCCGCGGAAAGCTTCTCGGCCAGGTCCCGGCTGGCCGCCGCCTGGTGGACCCGGCGTCCGACCAGCACGATCGGCCGCCCGGCGGCACGCGAGACGAGTTCGTCGGCGGTGACTTCCGCGGCGAGAACGTCGATTTGCTCGATTCTGCCGAGGAACGGACGCAGACCCCACGGAATCTTGCCCTCGGCGATCGAGTGTCCGGTCACGAGCTGCACCACCAGGGGATCGGCGAGTGCCCCCGGTTCGCCCTCGACGAGAAGTGCGCGCCGAGCCGCGGCGATCCCCAGTTCACGGCCGGAGACCGAGGTGGCGACGGGGCCGGTGATGCGGGCGCGAGCCACCCACCCGGCGAGCTCGGCGTTGCGCTCGGCCGCCTGCTCGAGACGTACGCGCGGAAGTTGCTTCTCCGTCACCGCGAGGGCGACGTGGTCGGCGACCGCGACCACCAGCTCCCGATCCACCAGTGCGCCGATGCAGAGCAGGTCGGCGCCCGCGGCCAGCGCCGCGACGGCGGCCTGCGGGATGCCGCCCGCCGCGCCCGCCGCCCCGCGCATCTCCAGCGCGTCGGTGACGATCACGCCGCCGAAGCCGTATGCGGTCCGCAGCAGATCCTCCAGCGCGGCCCGGCTGAAGGTGGCCGGTCCGTCACCGGTCAGCGCCGGCACGCGGATGTGCGCGCTCATCACCGCGCGTGTCCCGGCCGCGACGGCCGCCGCGAACGGGGGCAGGTCACGCTCCCGGAGCACCGCGAGTGGCTCGTCGATCGTGGGAAGTTCCAGGTGGGAGTCGGTCACGGTGCCGCCGTGACCGGGGAAGTGCTTGGCGCACGCGGCGACGCCGGCCGACTGCAGTCCCTCGATCGCGGCCGCGCTGTGCCGTGCCACCAGCGCCGGGTCCGCGCCGAACGAACGGGTTCCGATGATCGGGTTCTCGGCGGCGGTGTTCACGTCGACCGTGGGGGCCAGGTCCAGGTTGACGCCGGCCGCGGCCAGGTCGTGGCCCATGGCGGCGTACACCTGGCGGGTGAGTTCGACGTCGTCGACCGCTCCGAGAGCGGAATTTCCGGGGTACGGGCTGCCGGTGCGATGACCCAGCCGGGTGACGTCGCCGCCCTCCTCGTCGATGGCGACGAGCACGTCGGAGCGCACGGACCGCAGTCGCGCGGTGAGCCGCGTCAGTTCGGGAACCGAGGGGACGTTCGTGCCGAACAGCGTGAACCCGGCCAGCCCGTCGGCGAGCAGGTCGAGTGCCCAGTCCGGCGCGGACGCCCCGGGGAACGCGGCGAGCAGGGTGCGCAGGGCGAGCCGGCGGAGCCCGGGGTCGACGGTCATGGTGTCCTTCCGGTGACGTTGCTCTGGCCACCGGAGGCCGCGAGCTGCCATGATCGCTCGGAGTCGATAGCCACCGTACGGACGGGCAACATTGCCGACCGTTACGCTGCGGCTGCATGCCGAGCGCCGCCACTGTAACAGGAAACAATCTTTATTATTAGGGGTACGACCATGGCCGCCACTCGCCTTCCGGGCACGCCCCGGTTGCTGCGCGCCCTCAACGACCGCGCGGCGCTCGACCTGCTGCTCTCCCGAGGGCCGTTGACCCGGGCCCAGCTCGGCGAGATGACCGGCCTCAGCAAGGTCACCGCCTCGCAGCTGGTCGAGCGGCTGGAGGAGCGCGGCCTGGTCCGGCGCGTCGGCGAGCAGGCCGGTGGCCGCGGGCCCAACGCGCAGCTCTACGCGGTCACCCCGAGCAGCGCGCACGTGATCGGCGTCGACGTCGGGCCGGACTCGGTGATCGCCGCCTGCGCCGACATCACCGGCGCGGTGATCGGCCGTTCCGAGCTGAGCACCAAGGACACCGACGACCCGGTCGGCGTCGTGCACCAGGCCGTGGTCCAGGCCGCGAGTGACGCCGGGACCGACATCACCTCGGTACGCCGGGTCGTGCTCGGCACCCCGGGCCTCGTCGACCCGCAGTCCGGCGAGATCTCCTTCGCCTGGGACCTGCCGCGCTGGCACCGGGGCCTGCTGGCCGACCTGCGGCGTGACCTGAGCACCCCGGTCGTGTTCGGCAACGACGTGAACCTCGCCGCCGTCGCCGAGTCGATCAGCGGCGCGGCCACCGGCGTGTCCGACTTCGCGCTGGTCTGGATCGGTCGCGGCGTCGGTCTGGCCAGCGTCATCGCCGGCCGCCTGCACCAGGGCGCGACCGGTGCCGCGGGCGAGATCGGCTACCTGCCGGTCGGTGGCGCCGAGGTGCCGCACAACGCGTCGAAGCGCGGCGTGAAGGGCGCGTTCCAGACGTTGGCGGCGGCCGAGGCGGTCAAGGCGATCGGCAAGCAGCACGGGTTCAAGGGCGCCGAGGCCGCCGACGTGGTGAGCGCCGCGGTCGCCGCCGGCGAGGCCGGAGAACCGGTGCTCGACGAGCTGGCCCGCCGCCTGGCGCTCGGTGTCGCCGCGACCTGCCTGGTGCTGGACCCGCCGCTGGTGGTGCTGGCCGGTGAGGTCGGCCGGGCCGGTGGGCCGGCGCTGGCCGACCGGGTGGAGCGGGAGGTGGCCGCGATAACACTGGTCTCGCCGAAGGTGGTGGTGACCGGGGTGGCGGCCGAGCCGGTGCTGCACGGCGCGCTGCACACCGCGCTGGACGCGGTCCGCGACGAGGTCTTCGGCTCCACGACGGACTGACGCGTGCCGGACACCGGCACGCCGCCGATTTGGCGGCCCGTGCACATGGTTGGATGGACGGCGTGCCGGAAGCTGCCGTAACCGTTCCGCCCGACGAGGACACCGTCATCGCGTTCGACCGCGTCACGGTCGTCCGCAGCGGGAATCACCTGATCAACAGCCTGTCCTGGCAGGTCGAGCTGGACGAGCGATGGGTGGTGCTGGGGCCGAACGGCGCCGGCAAGACCACCCTGCTCAACATCGCGTCCGGCCGGCTGCACCCGACCCGCGGCCAGGCCTGGGTCCTGGGTGACCGGCTGGGCCGCGTCGACGTCAACGAGCTGCGCACCCGGGTCGGGATCACCACCGGCCGGCTCGCCGACCGGATCCCGCCGGACGAGAAGGTGCTCGACGTCGTCGTCACCGCGGCCTGGTCGGTCGTCGGCCGCTGGCGGGAGGAGTACGACCCGCTGGACGTCCAGCGCGCCAGGCAGCTGCTCGCCCAGCTCGGCATGAGCGCGTTCGAGGACCGTGAGTTCGGCACCCTCTCCGAGGGCGAGCGCAAGCGCACCCAGATCGCCCGCGCGCTGATGACCGACCCCGAGCTGATGCTGCTCGACGAGCCGACCGCCGGCCTCGACCTGGGCGGGCGGGAAACGCTGATCGGGCACCTGACCGAGCTGGCGCTGGACCCCGACGCGCCGGCGATGGTGCTGGTCACGCACCACGTCGAGGAGATCCCGCCGGGCTTCACCCACGCGCTGCTGCTGCGCGAGGGCAGTGTCGTCGCGGCCGGGCTGCTCGGCGAGGTGATGACCGCGGAGAACCTGACCAAGACGTTCGGCCTGCCGCTGGTCGTGGACCGGTTCGGCGATCGGTACACGGCGCGGGCCGCGTGAGATGACGAAACGGGTCGCGGTCGTCGGCAGCGCCAACATGGACCTGGTCGGGCTGGCCGGGCACCTGCCCCGGCCGGGCGAGACCGTGCTCGGCGACGACTTCATGATGACGCCGGGCGGTAAGGGCGCCAACCAGGCGATCGCGGCCGCCCGGGCCGGTGGCACCACCACGTTCCTGGGCGCGATCGGGTCGGACTCGTTCGGGGTCACCCTGAGCGCGCGGCTGGCCGCGACCGGCGTCGACACCACCTACCTGCGCACCAGTTACGGCTCGTCCGGCGTTGCGGTGATCATGGTGGACCGGGCCGGGGAGAACGCGATCCTGGTCAGCCCGGGCGCCAACCGCACGTTCCTGGGCCTGACCGAGGAGGAGCGCGCCTGCGTCGCCGGCGCCGACGTCCTGCTCTGCCAGCAGGAGATCCCGCTGGCCACGGTCGCCGAGGCGCTGACCGCCGGCCGGGCCGCGGGCACGCGCACGATCCTGAACGCGGCGCCGGCCCGGGACCTGCCGGCCGGCCTGCTCGACCAGGTCGACCTGCTGGTGGTGAACGAGACCGAGGCCCGGGCGATCACCGGCGGCTCGGCGTCGGACATGGGTGCGCTGCTCGCGCTGGTGCCGCGGGTGGTGCTGACGCTCAGCGGCAACGGTTCGCGTTACGCCGACCGGGACGGGCAGGACGTGCACGTGCCGGCGTTCTCCGTCGAGGTGGCCGACACCACGGCCGCGGGTGACGCGTTCTGCGGTGCGCTCGCCGTCGCCTGGGCCGAGGGCCGGGACCTGGTCGAGGCCGTGCGCTGGGCGAACGCGGCCGGCGCGGCCTCGGTCCGCAAGGTCGGCGCCAGCAACGCGTTGCCCGAGCGCGCCGAGATCGAAGCCCTCTACCGAGCCTGAGGCCACCTGCCACGCTCTCGTCATCGACGGGCGAAATGCCGCCGAGCGGAGCGAGGCCGTCCAACCCAGCTCTAATACTCCCGGGCGGTGTGCAGGAACCGGGTGACCTCGGCACGCAGCACCTCGGCGAGCTGGGACAACCCGGTCGTGCCGGTCGCGCCGCCGCCGTCGACCGCCACCGCGATCCCGTCGATCAGTTGGTTGATCTCGCGGAAGCTGGCGCTGACCGCCTCGAGGACGCCGACCGCTTCGGCCGCCGCACTCTGGACCGTGTTGACCTGGCCCATGATCTTCTCGCTGGAGGCGCTGCTCTCGTTCGCGAGTTCCTTCACCTCGTTGGCGACGACGGCGAAGCCGCGCCCGGCCTCACCGGCCCGAGCGGCCTCGATCGTCGCGTTCAGCGCCAGCAGCCGGGTCTGCGAGGCCACCTGGTTGATCAGGTCGACGGCGTGCCGGATCTCCTCGGAGGCGCTGCGCAGCGAGGTGACCGTGCCCATGCCGCGCTCGGCGTCACTGACCGCGCCACGGGCGAACCGGGCCAGGTCGTTCGCGGACGCCCCCATCTCGGTCGCCGCGGTCGCCACCTGTTCCGAGACGGTGAGCACGGCCGACTCCAGCTCGTCGGCGAGTTGCAGCCGGGCCCGGTCGGCGGCGGCGATCCGGTCGGCGTTGCGGCGCATCGCGGTCACCGACGCGTTGATCTGCTCGGCCGAGGACTTGAACGTGCCCTGCAACCCGGTGGTCAGGAACCGGCGGTGGAAGCGTCCCTCGGCGGCCGCGGCGGAGGCGGCGCCGGCCTCCCGGGCGAACGCGTCCAGCCGGTCCAGCAGGTCGTTCAGCGCGCTGCGAGCGGCCAGCGCGACCTCCGAGTCACCGATCGGTTCCAGTCGCGCCTCGAAGTCACCTTCGGTCATCCGGCGGCAGGTGCCGGCGATGGCGGCCAGCGCGGACTCGTCCCGGGGCTCCACCCTCCTCATCGGCCCGGGCCGTTCGTCAGCGACCAGACCAGCTCGTCGTAGTCCATGCCGCGCTCGGCCAGGGCGTCCTGCAATGCTCGGTGACCGGCGGCGACCGCGTCCGGGGTGTGGGTCTGCCGGGACTCGGCGGCGCGGATCCCCGCGTAGAGGTCGCTGACCGCGGCGACCGCGGCGGGCGTGGGGCGGCGGCGGTTCGAGTGGTAGCCGACGACGCGGGCGCCGGCGCCGTAGGAGGGCGTGACGTGGGCCAGGACCCAGTAGTGCGCTCCGTCGGCGGCGAGGTTCAGGACGTACGCGAAAATTTCTTTCTGTTCTTCGAGGGTGTCCCAGAGCAGCTTGAAGACGGCGCGCGGCATGTCCGGATGCCGGATCAGGTTGTGGGGCCGGCCGACCGCCTCGTGCTCGGCCAGCGCGGAGACCCGCAGGAACACGTCGTTCGCGTAGGTGATCACGCCGCGCGGATCGGTCTTCGTCACGATCATCTCGTGATCGCCGAAGGTGCGCTCGATCCCGGTGGGCCGTATCCGCGTCGTTCTCATGATGTCTCGATGGTGCCGGTTCCGGTCCGGCTTTTACGACGAATCAGCGAGAAATCCGCAAGCCCCACGCGATCAGCGGAATCTGCAGCGGCAACCGTCCGAGAGCGATCGCGCGTTTCGCCGGCGACGCGTGCCGCCAGTCCCAGGCCATCTTCACGTTGGCCGGGAAGACCGCCGCGAACAGGGCCGCGGCGGCCAGGCCGCCGGCCTTTCTGGTCCGGGGATGCGCGATGCTCGCGGCCACTGCCAATTCACAGACCCCACTTATGTACGTCCATTGCCGCGCCGTTCCCGGCAACCCGCCCGGAACGATCGCGTCGAACGGTTTCGGCGCCACGAAATGCAGCACCCCCGTGGTCGCGAGGAGTGCTGCCAATCCAGCCTCGTCTTTGTTCATCGATGTACCGCCGGCTCCAATGCTCGTTGCAGGGCTCGGTAGACGCGGCCGAACCGTTGCGCGTTCGTCGTGCGCAGCAGCAGCACGTCACCGCCGCGGACCCGGCCCCAGATCTCCATCGTGCGGCTGCCGTGATCGTAGGAGCGGTCGACCCGCTCCAGGAGCAGGTCGGCGACCGGCACGACGGCCAGCCCGACCAGCACCCCGCCCAGGACCAGCGCGACCGTGTGCACCGCGCTCAGGTGCACGAGCAGCGCGATGCCGATCGCCAGGGCACCGACCGCCACCGGGATCAGGATCGCCAGGCCGAGCGCGCCCCGCTTGGCGATCACCGACCAGGAGCGGCTGCCCCGGGTGTGCCACACCCGGATCAGCTCGGGCAGGCGGAACTCCCGCCCGTTCATACGGACCCCGGACGAAGTGATCAGCACGTCCGGATCCCGGTAGTACGTGGTCATCTCTCCTCCCCGGGAACCCAATTTATCCGGTACCCGTCGTAGGCTGGCGCCCAAACGGCTACCGGCGGAGGTTGGCGTGGGCGAGTTCGTACGGCTGGAGATCGCGGACGGGATCGGCACGATCCGGCTCGAACGGCCGCCGATGAACGCGCTGAACACGCAGGTCCAGGAGGAACTGCGGGAAGCGGCGACGACCGCGGGCGGCGACCCGGCGGTGCGCGCCGTGATCGTCTGGGGCGGGGAGAAGGTGTTCGCCGCCGGCGCCGACATCACGGAATTCACGACTGTCAGCTATCAGCACATGGTGGGCCGGGCCGCGGCCCTCTCCGGGGCGTTCGACGCGGTCGCGCGGATCCCCAAGCCGGTGGTCGCGGCGGTCACCGGGTTCGCCCTGGGCGGCGGCTGCGAGCTAGCCCTGGCCTGCGACTGGCGGGTCGTCGCCGACGACGCGAAGCTCGGCCAGCCGGAGATCAGGCTCGGCATCATCCCGGGCGCCGGTGGTACGCAGCGACTGGCCCGGCTGATCGGCCCGGCCCGCGCCAAGGAGCTGATCTTCTCGGGCCGGATGGTCGAGGCCGACGAAGCCCTGCGGATCGGCCTGGCCGACCGGGTGGTCCCGGCCGACCGGGTGTACGCGACCGCCACCGACCTGGTCCGGCCGTACGTGACCGGTCCGGCCCTCGCACTGCGTGCCGCCAAGCAGGCCGTCGACGCGGGCCTGAGCATGGACCTCGCGGCCGGTCTGGCGCTGGAGTCGCACCTGTTCGCGGGCCTGTTCGCCACCGACGATCGGGTGGAGGGAACCACCGCTTTCGTCGAGAAGCGCAAGCCGAAGTTCACCGGACAGTAGTCACGCCCTCTACCCGTCACAGGCACCGCCTAGACTGCGCACATGTCCATCGACCAGGGTGGTCCGAAGTACGCCCTCGGCATCGACTTCGGCACCTCGAACACCGTCGCCGTCGCGCGGTGGCCGGACGGGCGGGCCCGGCCGATCCTGGTCGACGGCTCCCCGCTGCTGCCGTCCGCGGTCTACGCCGACGCCGACGGGAACCTGCTGGTCGGCCGGGATGCGGTGCACAGCGCCCGGCTCGAGCCGGCCCGCTTCGAGCCGAACCCGAAACGTCGCGTCGACGACGGCCTGGTCCTGCTCGGCGAGCGCGAGTTCGAGGTGGTCGACCTGATCGCCGGGGTGCTCGCCCGGGTGGTCGAGGAGTGGCATCGCGCGGTCGGGCCGTACCGGCCGGAGACCACGCTCACCTGCCCGGCGACCTGGGGCGCGGCCCGGCGGACCCTGCTCGCCGAGGCGGCCGCCCGGGCCGGTCTCTCCGGTGCGCGGCTGGTCGCCGAGCCGGTCGCCGCCGCCACCTACTTCGCCGAGGTGCTCGGGCGCGACGTGCCGATCGGTTCGGTGCTGATGGTGCACGACTTCGGGGCCGGCACGTTCGACGCCAGCCTCGTCTCGCGGACCGCGACCGGCTTCGAGGTGCTCGCCGTCGACGGGCGCGACGACATCGGTGGCCTCGACGTGGACGCGGCACTCGTCGAGCACCTGCAGACCGACGCGTGGCAGCGCCTGCTGGAGCCGTCCACGGTCGAGGAACGCCGGGCCCGCCGCGCGCTCTGGGACGACGTGCGGATCGCCAAGGAGCGGCTCTCCCGCGCCCAGTCGGCGGACTTCGTGGTGCCGCTGCTCGACGCCGAGGTGCACCTCACCCGCGACGAGCTGGAGGAGGTCGCCCGCCCGGTGCTGGAGCAGACCGTCCGGATCACGCGGAACCTGCTGAAGTTCGCCGACCTGCCGGCGGGCCGGCTGGCCGGGGTGTTCCTGGTCGGCGGGGCCAGCCGGATCCCGCTGATGGCCACCCTGCTGCACCGCGAGCTGGGCGAGCCGCCGGTCGTCATCGAGCAGCCCGAGCTGGTCGTCGCCGAGGGCAGCATCCTGGCCGAGGCGGCGCTGCTGACCTCCGAGCCGGCCGCGCCCGGCCCGACCGCGATGCTGCGGCTGCCCTCGCAGACCATGCCGGCGGAGGCGCCCGGCCCGGAGCCGGTTCCCGACGACCCGCCGGTCGCGACCCAGCCGGTGCCGGCGACGTCGATCCCGGAGGCGGCCGGGGTGGTCGAGGACGCGCCGCTGGGCGACACCTTCTCCGAGCCGACCGGGGAGACCCCGGTGCCCGCCGTGAGCCTGCCGGTCCGCAAGCCCGGGGCGGCCGTCGCCGAGGCGGCACCGGTCGACAACCGGGAGACCGAGATCCGGCCCGAGCTCGTCGTCCCGCTGCACATGCGGCCGCCGGTCGACCCGTGGCCGGACGCGGACCCGCCGCACTGGCGGCCGGACCCGGACGCGACGGTGCCGACCAGCCCGCCACCGCTGGAGGGGCGCACGCCGCTGCCGCCGCGGACGGATGCCGTACCGAAGAAGACGAAGCCGGCCCCGGCGCGGCCGACCCACCCGGTGATGCCGCAGTCCCGCCCGATTCCGCAGCCGCGTCCGGTTCCGCAGTCCCGCCCGGTTCCGCAGGCCACGCCGGTCTCCGGCCGGGCCGTGGTCGCGCCACCGCGCCCGGCGCCGAAGGCGGAGAAGAAGCGCAAGGCGGCCGCGCCGCGGCCGGCCCGGCGGCGGAACCCGTTCCTGCGGTTCCTGCAGGTGCTGCTCAGCCTGCTGACGATGATCTGCGTCCCGCTGGCCGCGCTGATCCTGGCGTACGGGTACGGCAACGGTGAGCCGTGGCAGAAGGACGCCGTCGACGTCTTCACCGACATCGCGAAGTTGCTGCACATCCAGGGGTGATCCGGGGCATGCCGATCGAGGGGCACGGTGGCGAGCTGGCGCTGGCCGCGTTGCGCGCGGCCGGCGTGACCGAGATGTTCACGCTCTCCGGCGGGCACGTGTTCCCGCTCTACGCGGCCGCCCACGAGTCCGGCTTCGGGCTCTACGACGTGCGGCACGAGCAGTCCGCGGTCTTCGCCGCCGAGGCGGTCGCCAAGTTGCGGCGCCGCCCCGGAGTGGCCGTGCTCACCGCCGGTCCCGGTGTGACGAACGGCATCTCCGCTCTGACCAGTGCCCACTTCAACGGCTCGCCGGTGCTGGTGCTGGGCGGTCGCGCACCCGAGTTCCGCTGGGGTGCGGGCAGCCTGCAGGAGCTTGACCACGTGCCGCTGGTCGCGCCGGTGACCAGGCACGCGGCGACCGTCCGCGACACCGGCGGGATCCCCGGCGCGATCACCGCGGCCCTGACCACGGCGCTGACCCCGCACCGCGGGCCGGTCTTCCTCGACCTCCCGCTGGACGTGATCTTCTCGTCCGGTGCGGCGGCCGAGCCCGTCGCGCCCGTGATCCCGGTCCTCGAACCGGACCCCGACCTGGTCGATCGGGCCGCCCGGCTGCTGCGGGAGGCGGAACGGCCGGTGATCGTGGCCGGTTCCGACGTCTGGGCCGGCGACGCGATCGACGAGCTGCGGGCCGCGGCCGAGGCGTTGCGGGTGCCGGTCTTCACCAACGGGATGGGACGGGGCGCACTGCCGCCGGGGCATCCGCTGGCGTTCTCGCGGGCGCGGCGGGTCGCGCTCGACGCGGCCGACGTCGTCGCCGTGATCGGGACGGCGCTGGACTTCCGGCTGGGCTTCGGCGACTTCGGCGCGGAAACCCGGATCGTCCACGTCGTCGACTCGCCGGCCGGGCGGGCGACGCACGTCACCCCGGCCGTCTCGCCCGCCGGGGACCTGCGGCTGATCCTCGCCGGGCTGGCCGCGCGGACCGCGGACCACGCGGAGTGGATCGCCGGGCTGCGGGCGGCCGAGGATGCCGCCCGGGCGCGCGACGCCGAGGCGACGAGCGCCGGGACGGACCCGATCGCGCCGGCGCGGGTCTACGGGGAACTGCGGAAAGTGCTCGCCCCGGACGCGGTGACGATCGGGGACGGTGGGGACTTCGTGTCGTACGCCGGGCGGTTCCTGGAGCCGTCGCAGCCCGGCACCTGGCTCGACCCGGGGCCGTACGGATGCCTCGGCACCGGTCTCGGATACGCCATGGGGGCCCGGGTCACCTACCCCGACCGGCAGATCTGCGTGCTGATGGGGGACGGCGCGGCCGGGTTCTCACTGATGGACGCGGAATCACTGGCCCGGCAGCGGCTGCCCGTGGTGATCGTGGTCGGCAACAACGGGATGTGGGGGCTGGAGAAACATCCGATGCGGGCCATGTACGGCTTCGACGTGGCCGCCGACCTGCAGCCGGGCCTGCGCTACGACGACGTGGTCCGGGCGCTCGGCGGCGCGGGCGAGACGGTGACGAGGGCGGACGGGCTCGGCCCGGCGTTGCGGCGCGCGTTCGACGCCGGCGTGCCTTACCTGGTGAACGTGCTGACCGACCCGGCCGACGCTTACCCCCGGTCCTCGTCCCTGGCCTGAGGCTTGTCGTCGTGGGCCGGCGGGGCCGGTGGCTCCTCGTCCCGGCGCAGCTCGCGCTCCCACTGGGCGAGCAGCTCCCGGTCGCGGCGGGACTGCTCGGTGTTCATCGACCGCAGGAACTCCGGGTCGTCGTCGGGCGAGGACGGCCGGGCGGCGGGTCGCCGGGCAGTCCGGTCGACCGGGCGGCCCCACAGGAAATAGGCGATCGGCCCGGCCAGCGGGACGAGCACCACGATCAGCACCCAGAGCGCCCGCGGCAGGGCATGCACGCGCTCCGCCGACAGGGACCCGATGAGCGCCAGGATCAGCAGCACGAGCGCGACCGCGGCGACGAGGATCAACAACCGGACCATGGGGCAATGATGCCCCGCCCGCGGCCGCCCGGCGACGATCAGAGCATGACAACCAAACCACCGATGACCGCGAAGGCCGCGGTGATCAGCGCGTAGGCGCGAATCGTGCGGGCCGCGGGCCGGGGCGGACGCACCCGCAGCCCCGGTGCGCGGTGCAGGGCGAGCCCGATCAGCGCGGCCCAGCCGGCCATCGCGGCGGCCGCGATCAGCCACTGCGCCGGGCCGGCATCGGGGTGGAAGGCGGGACGGGCGGCGAGCAGGGCCACGACGGCCGCGGACAGGCCGGTGCGGCGCCAGGCCAGCCGGGTACGTTCCGGGGCGGCGCCCGGGTCACGGGGCACGGGGTCAGGCCACCATCCGGTAGATCACGGTGACGACCAGCACCAGCGCACCGAGTGCGACGACGATCGACAGGACCGCCGGGAACCGGGACCGCGGAAGGTCGCGCCCGAGCCGCATCGCCCGCTCGGCCCGCGCCCAGTGATCGACAGCACGCAGCGCCACCATCCCGCCGAGAACCAGCAGTGTGATCGCGATGATCTCGCGCAGCCGGGCGATCGGCAGCGGCGGCAGGAACTGCGCGCAGGCCAGGCCGCCGGCGATCAGGGCCAGACCGGTCCGGATCCAGGCCAGGAACGTCCGCTCGTTGGCCAGGGAGAACCGATAGTCCGGAGTAGTGCCCTCGGAATGGGCGCTCTCCGGGTCGAACCATTGGGTCAGGCCACCGAACACGTGCCGATTATTGACCCGATCGGTCAAGAAGGCGGGTGCCACAGATTGCGTACTTCGTCACTCACACACGCTTCCCGTGGACGCCCGCAGCGGCACCAGGGAGAGTCGGGACCGGACCGGCCATGGGACTGCGGCTCCGCGCTCTTCGCGTTTGGGAGAAGATGAGAGCCGGGCAGGTTCACAGCATCCAAGAGTGTTGCGTTGCGGCCGGACATGTCATGAAACCTCCTCCTGGCGATGCTAGTGAGGTGGGTCACTCCGGGTGGCTGGCAACAGCAAAGCTACTGGCGGGTAACCTTGCCGACACGGTTCCAGTCGGGCCGCGCGCGGCCGGGCTGGGCCGGCCGACAGACCGGCTCGACCGCAACGGTGCGTTCAATACAGGAGGGTCAATAGCGCGATGAATATCGTCGTACTGGTGAAGCAGGTGCCCGACTCCGGTGCCGAGCGCACCCTGAGCGCGAGCGACAACACCGTCGAGCGCGGCTCGGCGAGCAACGTCATCAACGAGATGGACGAGTACGCCATCGAGGAGGCGTTGAAGATCAAAGAGGCGCACGGCGGCGAGGTGACCGTGCTGACGGTCGGCCCGGCCGGCGCGACCGACTCGATCCGCAAGGCGCTCTCCATGGGCCCCGACAAGGCCGTCCACGTCGCGGACGACGCCCTGCACGGCTCCTGCGCGGTGGCCACCTCCAAGGTGCTCGCCGCCGCCCTCGGCACGCTGAACGCCGACCTGATCCTGTGTGGCGCCGAGTCCACCGACGGCCGGGTCCAGGTCCTCCCGCACATGCTGGCCGAGCGCCTGGGCGTGGCCGCGCTGACCGGCGCGCGCAAGCTCACGGTCGACGGTTCGCAGCTGACCATCGAGCGGCAGACCGACGAGGGGTACGAGGTGGTCACCGCCGCCACGCCCGCGATCGTCAGCGTCTGGGACACCATCAACGAGCCGCGGTACCCGTCCTTCAAGGGCATCATGGCCGCCAAGAAGAAGCCGCTGCAGAGCCTGTCCCTGGGTGACCTGGGCGTGGCCGGTGACGAGGTCGGCTTCGCCGGCGCCACCAGCCAGGTCCTGGAGTGGACCAAGCGTCCGGCCCGCTCCGGCGGCGCGAAGGTCACCGACGAGGGCAACGGCGGCGAGCAGCTCGTCGCGTACCTCGCCACCGAGAAGTTCGTCTGAGAAGGGGTCTCGTCATGGCTGAAGTACTCGTTGTCGTCGAGGCCGGCGTCAAGAAGGTCACGCTCGAGATGCTCACGATCGCTCGTGGGCTCGGCGAGGTGTCCGCGGTCGTGTTCGGCGAGGCCGACCAGGCCAAGCTCGCCGAGTTCGGCGCGGCCAAGATCTACACCGCGTCCGGTGCGGACGTGCTGGACCACGGTGCCGCCCCCAAGGCGACCGCCGTGGCCGAGCTGGTCAAGCGCGTCTCCCCGGCCGCCGTGCTGCTCGCCTCCACCCAGGAGGGCAAGGAGATCGCCGGTCGGCTGGCCGTCAAGCTGGACAACGGCCTGCTCACCGACGCGGTCGACGTGGCCGCCGACGGCACTGCCACGCAGGTGGTCTTCGCCGGCTCCACGATCGTCAAGTCCAAGGTCACCAAGGGCCTGCCGATCGTGACCGTCCGTCCGAACTCGACCACGCCGGTCGCCGCCGCGGCCACCCCGGCCGTCGAGGAACTGACGGTCGCCGTCAGCGACGCGGACAAGCTGGCCACGGTCACGCAGCGCGTCGCCGAGCAGAAGGGCTCGCGCCCGGAGCTGACCGAGGCCGGCATCGTCGTCTCCGGCGGTCGCGGCGTGGGCAACGCCGACAACTTCAAGCTGGTCGAGGAGCTGGCCGACCTGCTCGGCGGCGCCGTCGGCGCGTCGCGTGCGGCCGTCGACTCGGGCTACTACCCGCACCAGTTCCAGGTCGGCCAGACCGGCAAGACGGTGTCCCCGCAGCTCTACGTGGCTCTGGGCATCTCCGGCGCGATCCAGCACCGGGCCGGCATGCAGACCTCGAAGACGATCGTCGCGGTCAACAAGGACGGCGAGGCGCCGATCTTCGAGCTCGCCGACTTCGGTGTCGTCGGCGACCTGTTCAAGGTCGTCCCGCAGGCGGCCGACGAGATCCGCAAGCGGAAGTAGGACCACGCTTCTGGTCACGGCCCGGCGGTCCTCCGCCGGGCCGTTTCCGTTTTCCCGTACGACATTGCCGGCGCCCGCCGTCAGGCGACCCGGCCCCGGCCCGTCCGTGCCCACGGCGGACCTCGGGTGCGGAGTGATCGTGCGCACCCGTGGGCCGGGAACAATCAGAACCCGTCGTCGGGTTCGTGCTGTGAGCGGGACCACCCACGGACGTCGCCCTGGAGGGCTGAGCGTTCTGGGCGCCCTGCGCCCTGCTCGGCCCGGAAGGGTCCCCGCGGGAGCGGCGAAGAGGGACCACAGCGGAGACAGGCAACAAAGAATTTGATCTTCTGTATTGGTCCTGTTCTACGTTGTGCAGGCCGGGGAATGCGGGGCGGGACGGCGAAGGTTGCTTCGAGAAACAGGTTCTAGAGTGGGAACAATGGCCTACCTCGATCATGCGGCTACCACGCCGATGCTGCCCGCCGCGCTGGACGCCTACGCGGCCGCCGCGCGGGCGATCGGCAACCCGTCGTCCCTGCACGCGGCCGGGCGCGGCGCCCGGCGGATGGTCGAGGAGTCGCGGGAGCGGATCGCCGCGGTGATCGGCGCGCGGCCCTCCGAGGTGATCTTCACCGGCGGAGGGACCGAAGCGGACAATCTCGCCACCAAGGGCATCTTCTGGGCGCGGCGGGACGAGGATCCCAGGCGGTTGCGCGTCGTGGCGTCGGCGGTGGAGCACCACGCGGTGCTGGACGCGGTCGACTGGCTGGGGCGGCACGAGCACGCGACCGTGAGCTACCTGCCGGTGGACGCCGCCGGGCGGGTCGACCCGGACGGGTTCGCCGAGCTGGTCCGCGCCCACGGCGACGAGCTGGCGGTGGTCAGCGTGCAGTGGGCGAACAACGAGGTCGGCACGGTGCAGCCGGTTCCGGAGCTGGCCGCGCTGGCCGGCGAGGCCGGCGTCCCGTTCCACACCGACGCGGTGCAGGCGGTCGGGCAGGTGCCGGTCGACTTCGCCGGGAGTGGCGTGGCGGCTCTCACACTGACCGGGCACAAACTGGGTGGACCGGTCGGGACCGGCGCGCTGGTGCTGGGGCGTGACGTGCGCTGCACCCCGCTGCTGCACGGCGGTGGCCAGGAACGCGACGTGCGGTCCGGGACGCTGGACACTCCCGGCGTGGTGGCGTTCGCGGTGGCGGTCGAGGCGACCGTGCGGGCCCGCCTGGAGTATGCGGACCGCGTCGCCGTCCTGCGCGACGAGATGGTCCGGCGGGTGCTCGCGGCGGTGCCGGACGCGATCTACAACGGCGACCCGGAGCGACGGCTGCCCGGCAACGCCCACTTCTCCTTCCCCGGCTGCGAGGGAGACGCGTTGCTGCTGCTCCTGGACGCGCAGGGGATCTACTGCTCGACCGGCTCGGCCTGCTCGGCCGGGGTCGCGCAGCCCAGCCACGTGCTGCTGGCGATGGGCGCCGACGACGCCCGGGCGCGGTCGTCGCTGCGGTTCTCGCTGGGGCACGACAGCACCGAGGCGGATCTGGACGCGCTGCTGGCCGCGCTGCCGGGCGTGGTCGAGCGCGCCCGCCGGGCGGGCGCCTGGAAGACACCCAGATAGGCTGGCTTCATGCGAGTTCTTGCGGCCATGTCCGGCGGTGTCGACTCCGCGGTCGCCGCGGCCCGTGCCAAGGAGGCCGGGCACGACGTGACCGGCGTGCACCTGGCGCTGGCGCGTAACCCACAGACGTATCGGACCGGCGCGCGCGGCTGCTGCACGCTGGAGGACTCGCGCGACGCGCGGCGGGCCGCCGACGTGATCGGCATCCCGTTCTACGTGTGGGACATGGCCGACGAGTTCCACGCGAGCGTCGTCGACGACTTCGTCGAGGAGTACGCGGCCGGCCGCACGCCGAACCCGTGCCTGCGCTGCAACGAGAAGATCAAGTTCGAGGCCGTGCTGGACCGGGCCGTGGCGCTCGGGTTCGACGCGGTCGTCACCGGGCACCACGCGCGGCTCGGGGCCGACGGCCTGCTGCGGCGCAGCGTCGACCTGGCCAAGGACCAGTCGTATGTGCTGGCCGTGCTGACCCGCGCGCAGCTGGACCGGGCGATGTTCCCGCTCGGCGACTGGACCAAGGAGCGCGTGCGGGCCGAGGCGGCCGAGCGCGGGCTGGCCGTGGCCGACAAGCCGGACTCGCACGACATCTGCTTCATCGCGGACGGGGACACCCGCGGGTTCCTGGAGGGGCGGCTCGGGTCCGCGCCCGGGGACATCGTCGACGGGCGCAGCGGGGAGAAGCTGGGCACGCACAACGGGGCCTACGGGTACACGATCGGCCAGCGGAAGGGCCTCAACCTGCGGGTTCCCGCGGCGGACGGGCGGCCGCGGTATGTCCTTTCGATCACTCCGGTGACGAACACGGTGACGGTCGGGCCGCGCGAGGATCTCGAGGTCGACACGGTGACCGCGACCCGGCCCGTCTGGCACGAAATCTCGGGAAACGTTCGGTGCGAGGTGCAGCTGCGGGCTCACGGTGAGGTGGTTCCGGCCTCCGTGGTCGTCGCCGACGGCGGGCTGACCGCGACCCTGGAGGCGCCGGCTCGGGGAGTCGCCGCAGGTCAGGCCATCGTGGCGTACAAGCCGGACCCGGACGGGGACATCGTGCTCGGGTCGGCCACGATCACGGCGGGCACCCGGTCCACCGGCGCCCGGGAGTCGGCGCATGCCTGACTTCCCGTGGCCGGCCGGGTCCGCCACCGGCATCGGCTCCCTGCCCGGCACCGACGTCGCCGAGGCGCAGCGCATCGTGATCGGCGAGCTGCCGAACCTGCCGCACCTTCCCGAGCTGCCCGAGCGCGGCCCGGGGGCGGACCTCGTCGGCCGCGGCGCCGGGTTCCTGGTCGAGCTGCCGGTGCAGCTCTACGCCGGGCGCTGGCAGATCGCCGGCCGCCCCGGGAAAGACCTGCGGCGCACCGCCGACCTGCTGGAACGCGACCTGGACCAGCTGACCGAGCAGGCCGACGGGTTCACCGGGACCGTCAAGATCCAGGCGGCCGGGCCGTGGACCCTCGCCGCGTCGCTCGACCTGCCGATCGGCGGGCGGATGCTGCGCGACCCGGGCGCGGTCCGCGACCTGACCGACTCGCTCGTCGAGGGGCTCCGGCGGCACGTGGCCGACGTGCGCAAACGTCTGCCCGGGGCGACCGTGCTGCTGCAGCTGGACGAGCCGTCACTGCCGGCCGTGCTGGCCGGGCGGGTGCCGACCGAGAGCGGGCTCAGCGCGTACCGGAAGGTCGACGGCCCGGACGCCACGGCCCGGCTGCGGACCGTGGTGGAAGCGCTGGACACCCCGGTCGTGGTGCACTGCTGCGCGTCCGACGTGCCGTGGCCGGTGATCCGGGACGCCGGGTTCACCGCCGCCGCCTTCGACCTGTCGCTGCTCAAGGAGCTGGACCCGGTGGGCGAGGCGATCGAGGCCGGGCTGGGCCTGTTCGTGGGCGCGGCGCCGACCCGGCCGGCCGCCGGTGAACGGCCGGAGTCGAAGCGGATCGCCGAACGCGTGCAGAAACTGTGGAGCCGGCTCGGCTTCCCCGCCGCGCGACTGGCGGAACAGGTGGTGATCACGCCGGCCTGCGGGCTGGCCGGGGCCACGCCGGGTTACGTTCGTGCCCTGCTCAAGGCGGTTCACGAAGCCGGGCGGCGGATCTCCGAGGTGTGAGCCCCGAAATTGTCGGGGGTGGGGACTACCGTGCCTCGTAGGTTCTTGAGACACGGAGGTTCCGGTGACTTCACCCAGCGCCGAGGCGAGCGCTCGCCACGCTGAGCTCGCCGAGGAGATTCGCGGGCATCAGTATCGGTACTACGTGCTCGACGCGCCGATCGTCTCCGACAGCGAGTTCGACGTGCTCCTGCGCGAGCTGGAGGCCCTGGAGGCCGAGTTCCCCGAGCTGCGGACGCCGGATTCGCCGACGCAGAACGTGGGGGGCACGTTCTCCACGGAGTTCGTCACCGTCCCGCACATCGAGCGGATGATGTCGCTGGACAACGTGTTCAGCCTCGACGAGCTCGACGCCTGGGCGGAGAAGACCGTCCGGGACGCGGGTGGGCCGGTCCAGTTCCTGTGCGAGTTGAAGGTCGACGGGCTGGCCATCAACCTGCTCTACGAGAAGGGCCGGCTGGTCCGCGCACTGACCCGCGGTGACGGGCGCAGCGGTGAGGACATGACGGCCAACGTGCGCACGATCCGGGAGATCCCGGAACGGCTGACCGGCGACGACGTGCCCGATCTGATCGAGGTGCGCGGCGAGATCTACTTCCCGGGTGAGGCGTTCGAGGATCTCAACGCCTCGCTGGTCGAGCAGGGCAAGGCACCGTTCGCCAATCCGCGCAACACGGCCTCCGGCAGCCTCCGGCAGAAGGATCCGCGGGTCACCGCCTCCCGCGGGCTGCGGATGGTGGTGCACGGCATCGGCGCGCGAGAGGGGTTCAGCCCGACGTCGCAGTCGCACGCCTACGAGGCGCTGAAGGCCTGGGGCCTGCCCACCAGCACCCGGTGGAAACTGGTCGACGACATGGCCGGCGTCAAGGAGTACATCTCGTATTACGGCGAGCACCGGCACGACGTCGAGCATGAGATCGACGGTGTCGTGGTCAAGGTCGACTCGGTCGGCATCCAGGGGCGGCTCGGGTCGACGAGCCGGGCGCCGCGCTGGGCGATCGCGTTCAAATACCCGCCGGAGGAGGTGACCACCAAGCTTCTCGACATCGCCGTGAACGTGGGTCGGACCGGGCGGGTCACGCCGTATGCGATCGTCGAGAAGGTGAAGGTGGCCGGCTCCGAGGTGTCCCAGGCGACCCTGCACAACGCGCAGGAGGTGGTCCGCAAGGGCGTGCTGATCGGCGACACCGTGGTGCTGCGCAAGGCCGGCGACGTGATCCCGGAGATCCTCGGGCCGGTCATCGACCTGCGGCCGGAGGATGCGCGGTCGTTCGTGATGCCGACCGAGTGCCCGTCGTGCGGCACGCCCCTGGCGCCGGCCAAGGAGGGCGACGTCGACATCCGCTGCCCGAACAGCGAGACCTGCCCGGCTCAGTTGCTGCAGAGGCTGGCGACGCTGGCCAGCCGGGACGTGCTGGACATCGAGGTGCTGGGGGAGAAATCAGCGAAAGCGCTCCTCGACTCCGGGGTGCTGCACAACGAGGGCGATCTGTTCACGCTGACGGAGGAGGATCTGCTGCGGGTCCCGTTCTTCGTCAACAAGAACGGCAAGCTCAGCACCAACGCCGGGAAGATGCTGGCCTCTCTGGAGGACACGAAGTCGCGGCCGTTCGCGCGGGTCCTGGTGGCCCTGTCGATCAGGCACGTGGGGCCGACCGCCGCCGAGGCGCTGGCGCTGGAGTACGGGTCGATGAAGGCCCTGGAGGCGGAGCTCGCCCGCACAGCTGCCGATCCGGAGGCGGTGGCGGCCAGTGCGGAGGCCGCGGCTCTCGAAGAAGCGGCGAACGGCCCGGCGTCCGACGAGGAGGCCGAGGCCGGAAGTGTCACCGTGCCTGGTGATGCTGCTCCGCCCGGGGAAGCTGAGGCGGCGGACAGCGCCGACGGCGGGGCGGAGTCCGCGGTGCGGGCGGCCAAGCGGAAGGCCAAGGCCGTCGATCCGATCGCGGCGGTGGACGGGGTCGGGCCGATCATCGCGGACAGCCTGCGGGAATGGTTCACCGTGCCGTGGCACCGGGAGATCGTGCGCAAATGGCGGGCGGCCGGGGTGCGGATGGCGGACGAGCGGGTCGAGACCGGTCCGCGGCCGCTGGACGGGCTGACCGTGGTGGTCACCGGGACGCTGGCCGGGTTCACGCGCGATCAGGCGGCCGAGGCGGTCACGTCGCGGGGCGGCAAGGTGAGCGGCTCGGTGTCGAAGAAGACCGGCTTCGTGGTGGTGGGGGAGAACCCCGGCAGCAAGTACGACAAGGCGCTCAGCCTGAAGGTTCCGGTGCTGGACGAGGCCGGTTTCGGAGTGCTGCTCGCCGACGGCCCGGATGCCGCGCGTGCCGTCGCCGAGGTCACGCCCGAGGGCTGAGAACCCGCGAGGTCCGCGGGCTGCGGGAGGCGGCACGGCTCGGCCGGCTCGAGTGCGTGGACGGGTCGGCTGGTCCGGCCGCAACCGCCCCGCGGCCGGCGGCTTGTCAGGCTCGCGGGTGAAATGCGGCGGTGGCGGCGTGTGCGGGCACGATGACCGGTAAGTGCATAAGCGGCAAATGCGACATGTGGATCTATCGTGTAAGTGATCGAGGCCCAGTCGTGGAGGTCGCATGGATGCCGTTCGTCCCCGCACGGCTGCCTCCGCTCCGCGGCTGCGTCGTGCCCTCCTCGTCACCACCGGCCTGACCCTCGTCGCCGACCTGGTGCTCTGGGCGCTCGCCGCGGAGACGTTCCGGGCGCTGCCCCCGGCCTACTGGATCATGGCGGTGCTGGCCGTGGTGGCCGACGCACGGCCGCATCCGCTGCCGGGGCGGCGGGTCAGCCGGGTGGTCCTGCCGTCCATCTGCTTCACCTTCGCCATCGCGCTGGCCTGGGGGTTCGTGCCGGCGCTGACGGTGCAGCTGATCGCCGTGACGGTCGCCGGGATCCGGATGCGCCACGCCGTGCCGCGGACCGTCCACCTGGCGCTGCAGCACGCCGCCGGGCTCGGGGCGGCGTCGATCGTGGCCGGGTTCGTCTCGGGGCGGATCGGGCCGCGGCCGGACCTCGGCGACGCGGCGCTGACCTGCGCCGCGGCAGCCGCGTGGATCGCCGCCCGGTACGCGGTGGCGGCCGTGGTGCGGCGGTGCACGGCGGAACGGCGTACGCGTCGCCGCCGCCGTGCCCCCGCGGATCTGCTGGCCACCGCCGCGCTGCTGCTGCTCGCCCCGATCCTGCTGCTCGCCGCGCGGGTCAGCCCGGCCCTGCTCCCGCTGACCCTGCTGGCGCTGCACGCCGTGCACCGGATGGTCCGCTGGGCCGGCGAGTCGGAACGGGCCACCCGGGTCGACCCGCTGACCGGCCTGCCGAACCGGCGCGCCCTGCAGTCCACGATGTCCGAACGCGGCCCCGACCGGCAACGCGCGCTGATCCTGCTGGACCTGGACGGTTTCCGTACCGTCAATGATGCTCTCGGCCATGGCGCCGGGGACCGTCTGCTGGCCCGGGTCGCCGACCGCCTGACCGCGGCCGTGCCCCGGCACGACCTGGTGGTGCGGCTCGGCGGCGACGAGTTCGGGGTGCTCGCCACCCGGGTGGAGGGCGCCGCGTCGGCTCGGCGGATCGCCGAGCACCTGACCGAGGCGCTGAGCCGGCCGTTCCCGATGGACGGCACACCGGTCGAGCTGACCGCCTCGATCGGGATCGCGCTGCAGTCCGGCCGTCGTGACGGGGCGACGCTGCTGCGCGAGGCCGAGACCGCGATGTACGAGGCCAAGCAGCGCGGCGACCAGATCGCGGTGCACGGCCCGGACGCGCCGCACGTCTCGCCGGACCGGCTGGCCCTGCTCGCCGACCTGCGCGCGGCGCTGCGCCGGGACCCGCCCGGCGACGGGATAGTGCTCTACTACCAGCCGCAGATCGCGATCGCGACCGGTGAGGTGGTCGGCGTCGAGGCGCTGCTGCGCTGGCGGCACCCGCGGCGCGGCCTGGTCGGCCCGGAGGAACTGCTCCGGGTGGCCGAGCCGACGCCGGTGATGCGGCTGCTGACCGCGCACGTGCTGGAGGAGGTCGTCGCCCAGCTCGCCCGGTGGCGGTTCGCCGGGCGGCCGCTGCGCGCCGCGGTCAACGTGAGCGCCCGCGACCTGCACGCCGGGGACATCGCCGACCGGATCGGGGCACTGCTGCGCGAGCACGAGGTCCCGGCCGACCTGCTGCAACTGGAGATCACCGAGAGCGCGCTGATGACCGACCCGCACCGGGTGCTGGACACCATCACCCGGCTGGACCGGATGGGCGTGGCGATCTCCCTGGACGACTTCGGCACCGGCTTCTCCTCGCTGCAGCACCTGCGCCGGCTGCCGCTGACCGAGGTGAAGATCGACCGCTCGTTCGTGCTGGGCATGGCGAGCGACCGCGGTGACGCGGCGATCGTCCGGTCGGTGATCGGGCTGGCCGACTCGCTCGGCCTGCGTGCGGTCGCCGAGGGCGTCGAGGACGAGGCGACGTGGCGGCTGCTCGCGGCGGCCGGCTGCCACGCCGCGCAGGGCTGGTTCCACGCCCGGCCGATGCCCGCTCCGGAGCTGGCCGAGTGGCTGTCGCGCTATCGGCCCATTCGGCCCGGGGTTCTTCGCGGGCCGTGGATCCCGGCGAAATAGACTCCACGGGAAAGCATGCATTACGTCAAGCACTGGAGGCAGGATGGCCGCCATCTCCCGCGAAGAGGTAGCGCACCTGGCGCGCCTGTCGCGGCTCGCCGTGACCGAAGAGGAGCTCGATCGATTCGCGGGTCAGCTCGACGTGATCCTGCAGTCGGTCGCCCGGGTCGGTGAGGTGGCCGCGGAGGACATCCCGCCGACCTCCCACTCGGTGCCGCTGACCAACGTGTACCGCGACGACGTTCCGACGCCGAGCCTGACGCAGGACGCCGCCCTCTCCGGCGCGCCCGATGCGTACGAGGGCCGGTTCCGGGTGCCGCGCATCCTGGACGAGGAGGAATGATCGTGAGCGACCTGACCAGGCTCAGCGCGGCCGGCCTCAGCAAGCTGATCACCAGCAAGGAGGTGTCGGCCGTCGAGGTGGCGACCGCGCACCTCGACCGGATCGCCGCCGTGGACGAGCGCGTCCACGCGTTCCTGCACGTCGACCGCGAGGGCGCACTCGACGTGGCCCGCCGGGTGGACGCGGGCGAGATCACCGGCCCGCTGGCCGGGGTGCCGATCGCCGTCAAGGACGTGGTGACCACCAAGGGCGTGCCGACCACGGCCGCCTCGAAGATCCTCGAGGGCTGGAAGCCGCCGTACGACGCGACGATCGTCGAGCGTCTCAAGGCCGCGGGCATGCCGATCCTCGGCAAGACCAACATGGACGAGTTCGCGATGGGCTCGTCGACGGAGTATTCGGCGTACGGGCCGACGAACAACCCGTGGGACCTCGGCCGGATCCCGGGCGGCTCCGGCGGTGGCTCGGCCGCGGCCCTCGCGGCCTACGAGGCCCCGCTCGCGATCGGCACCGACACCGGCGGCTCGATCCGGCAGCCGGGCGCGGTCACCGGCACGGTCGGCGCGAAGCCGACCTACGGCGGCACCTCGCGCTACGGCCTGATCGCGTTCTCGTCCTCGCTCGACACCCCCGGCCCCTGCGCCCGGACCGTCGAGGACACGGCCCTGCTGCACGCGGTCATCGCCGGGCACGACCCGCGCGACTCCACCTCGATCGAGCAGCCGGTGCCGGACGTGGTCGCCGCCGCCCGCCAGGGCCTGCTCGGTGACCTGACCGGCGTCAAGCTCGGCCTGGTCAAGGAGTTCGCCGGGGACGGCTCCGAGCCGGGCGTGCTGGCCGCGTTCCGGGAGTCGCTGGAGGCGCTGGTCAAGCTCGGCGCCGAGGTCGTCGAGGTGTCCTGCCCGCACTTCGAGTACGCGCTGCCGGCGTACTACCTGATCGCGCCGAGCGAGTGCTCGTCGAACCTGGCCCGCTTCGACGGCGTGCGCTACGGCCTGCGCTCCGGCGACGACGGCTCGCGCTCGCTCGAGGAAGTCATGTCGCTGACCCGGGACGAGGGCTTCGGCCCCGAGGTCAAACGACGGATCATTCTCGGTACGTACGCGCTGTCGAGTGGCTACTACGACGCGTACTACGGGCAGGCGCAGAAGGTCCGCACCCTGATCACCCGCGACTTCCAGGCCGCGTTCGAGAAGGTGGACGTGCTCGTCTCGCCGACGACGCCGTTCGTGGCGTTCCCGTTCGGGTCGCGCACGTCGGATCCGTACCAGATGTACCTGGCCGACCTCTTCACGATCCCGACGAACCTGTACGGCGGACCGGCCATCTCGGTGCCGTGCGGGCTTTCCGAGGGGCTGCCGGTCGGCTTCCAGATCATGGCCCCGACCATGGCCGACGACCGGATGTACCGGGTCGCCGGTGCGCTGGAGTCCGCCGTCGGCACCTTCACCCCGCCGGCCCTGTAACAGTCGAACGCTGAGAGGGGCCGGAGTGCTCACTCGGATCGAGATCGACGGGTGCAAGACGTTCCGCGATTTCGCCCTGGATCCGCCGCCGTTCCTGGTGGTGCTGGGGCGCGACGGCGCCGGGAAGTCCCGCCTGTTCGACGCACTCCGGTTCCTCTTCCGCGGTCTCGCGAATTCTTCCCGGCCGGGCTCGTGCTCGCATCACGCAGCCCCGTCTGGTCGGGGCCGGTGAGCGGCCGTCGCTGACCGAGCGAGATGTTCCGGATCCCGACGAGCGTCTGATCAGCACCGCGGAGATCGTCGAGTTCGAGGTTCGCGAGGCGCTGGACGCCTGATGTGCTGACTGACCTCGGCCGGCCGACGGAGGGAACCGCCGACCGGCCGGGTGCGAGCCGGCGCCGTACGGGAAAAGGGTTTTACTTCGGAGTGATCTTGGAGTCCAGCCAGTTGTTGATCAGCTTGCTGAAGTCCTTGCCGGTGTTCTGGTCGACGAAGGCGATGAACGCGGCCCGGTCCTGGTTCGTGTTCTTGTGCTCGGCCACCCACGCTTTCATCAGCGCGAAGAACTTGGTGTCGCCGAGGGCGTCGTTGAGTTCCTTGAGCATGGCGGCACCGCAGATGTAGACGTTGCTCTCGGCGAACTCGGCGGCGTCGGGTTTGCCGGGCGGACCGACCTTCTTGCGCAGTTCGGCGTCGCGCTGGCGGAGGAAGCGTTCCAGGTCGGCGTCGCTGAACTTCTGGACCTTCTGCTCCCACAGGTACTGGATGTACTGCGCGAAACCCTCGTTGAGCCACAGGTCGGTCCAGGTGCTCGGGGTGACCGTGTCGCCGAACCACTGGTGGGCGTATTCGTGGATCAGGACTTCCTCGAAGTACGCCTGGTCCTCCTTGGTCCACTTGCCGGCGACCGAGCGTCCGATGCTCACCATCTGCTGCGTCTCCATGGCCGAGATCGAGCCGTTGAGCAGGGCGCCGCCGGTCTCGAACGGGAACGGCCCGAGCATCGACTCCAGCCAGGTCAGCATCTGCGGCGACTTCTTCAGCGACGGCAGGATCTTGGCGTCGGTCTTCGGCACGACGAAGTAGGTGAGCTTGATCCCGTGCGGTCCGGCCTGCTCGACCTTCTGGTACTTGTCGACGGCGAGCGTCGTCAGATAAGCCGCCGTGGGTACGGCCGAGGTGTACCGGTAGGTGTTGCCCTCCACCGGCCCCGGGGTGCCGCCGGCCGCCGCCACCCAGCCCTTCGGCACGGTGACGGCGATGTCGTACAGGGCTTTGTCGGAGACCAGTTCGTTGGCCGGGTACCAGGTCATGGCGCCCCACGGCTCCTGCATGGTCCACGCGCCGCCGTCCGTGGCCGGGCGCAGGCCGTTGCCTTCCTTGGCGTCGGAGCGGTGTGACGGGAACGCCACCTGCTTCGGCGCGCCGTGGTAGTCGACGACCAGCGTGACCGGCTGGTCGGCGACCAGGGTGGCCGGCACGGTGAGCTTCTCCTCGGCCAGGGTGCCGGTTGCCGGCTTGTCGTCGACGGTCACCTTGTCGACGGTCAGGGTGGCGAAGTCCAGCTTGATCTCACCGGCGGCGGCGGTCGGGCGGATGCGCAGGGTGGCCGTACCGGTGAGGACCTTCTCGGCGGGGTCCCAGTCGAGCTTCAGGTCGTACTGGAGGACGTCGAGCCCGGCATTGCCGTGCTCGGGGTAGAGCTGGTCGGCGACCAGGGTGGACTTGCCGGCCTGCCAGGCCGTGTAGTCCACGGCCGGGGCAGCCGGCGCGGCGCTCGACGGCGCCGCCGAGGGGGTTACCGAGGGACTGTCTGTGCAGCTCGCGCACAGAACCGTCGCGGCCAGAGCCACGCCGGTGACAGATCGACGCATGGACGGGACGGTATCGCGAAGATCTTTTCCTGTGGGGGCAATAATCCGTCGTCGGGAAACCCGGCGACGTGGCGTCATACCCGGCGACTAGGCTTGACCTCTGTCCGTTAACCCGATGCCGCAGTGAGCCGGAGCCGAAGCACATGACGACCATCGCGCTGCCGTCCTACGACGACGCCCTCAGCCGTTACGAGCCGGTCATCGGCCTGGAGACGCACGTCGAGCTGGGCACGCAGACCAAGATGTTCTGCGGCTGCAAGACCGAGTTCGGCGCCGAGCCGAACACGCAGGTCTGCCCGGTCTGCCTGGCCCTGCCCGGCGCCCTGCCGGTGATGAACCGGGCCGCGATCGAGGCGACCATCCGCATCGGTTTGGCGCTGAACTGTGACATTGCCTCGTGGTGCCGGATGGCCCGGAAGAACTACTTCTATCCGGACATGCCGAAGAACTTCCAGACCTCGCAGTACGACGAGCCGCTCTGTGTGGACGGCTACGTCGACGTGACGGTCGACGGCACGGAGTACCGGGTCGAGATCGAGCGGGTGCACATCGAGGAGGACACCGGCAAGACCCTGCACGTCGGCGGGGCCACCGGTCGCATCCACGGCGCCACCGAGTCGCTCGTCGACTACAACCGGGCCGGCATCCCGCTCGTCGAGATCGTCACCAAGCCGGTCCCCGGCCTGGGGGCGAAGGCTCCGGAGATCGCCAAGGCCTACGTCGCCGAGCTGCGCGACATCATCCGCTCCCTCGGCGTCTCCGACGTGCGCATGGAGCAGGGCTCGATGCGCTGCGACGTCAACACCTCGCTGAACAAGCCGGGCGAGGAGTGGGGCACCCGCACCGAGACGAAGAACGTGAACTCGCTGCGCTCGGTCGAGCGCGCGGTCCGCTCCGAGATCGTCCGCCAGGCCGCCCTGCTCGACGAGGGCACCCGGATCTTCCAGGAGACCCGCCACTTCCAGGAGACGACCGGCGACACCCGCCCGGGCCGCTCCAAGGAGACCGCGACCGACTACCGCTACTTCCCCGAGCCCGACCTGGTCCCGATCGCTCCGGACCCGGCCTGGGTCGAGGAACTGCGCGCGTCCCAGCCGGAGAAGCCCAGCGTCAAGCGGGCCCGCCTGCGCGAGGAGTGGGGCATCTCCGAGGTGGAGATGCAGTCGGCGGTCAACGCCGGCGCGATCGAGCTGATCGAGGAGACCATCGCGGCCGGCGCGCCCGCGGCCGGTGCCCGCAAGTGGTGGCTGGGCGAGCTGGCCCGCCGCTCCAACGAGCTCGGCATCGAGCTGGCCGAGGTCGGCGCCACCCCGGCGCACGTCGCCGAGCTGCAGAAACTGGTCGACGACGGCAAGCTCAACGACAAGCTGGCCCGCCAGGTGCTCGAAGGTGTCGTCGCCGGTGAGGGCTCGCCGTCCGAGGTGATGGCGGCGCGCGGCCTGGAGGTCGTGTCCGACACCGGCGCGCTGCAGAAGGCGGTCGACGAGGCGATCGAGGCGAACCCGGACATCGCCGCGAAGATCCGTGACGGCAAGGTGGCGGCGGCGGGCGCGCTGGTCGGCGCGGTGATGAAAACCACGCGAGGCCAGGCCGACGCCAAGACCGTCCGCGACTTGATCTTGTCTCGGCTCGGCGTTTCCTGATCTCCGCGGTACGTCGTTTCGCCCGGCCCGCCGTTGCGGCAGGCCGGGCGATGCCGTTCCGGGCAGCGGTGAGGTTCGATACAGTCGGTCGGCGCCCGCCGAGCACATCGATCCCGGGGAACCTCAGATGACCGACGCCACGCCGTCCCGCAGCAGCGCCGAACCCGATCCCGCCCCGGCCTCGGCATGGCCGCTGCCCTCCAGCGCGCCCACGCTGTCCCCGGCCCCCGCGATCGACGAGGCGACGGAGCTGCCCGTGCCGTATGCCGCGCCGTCCCCGGGCCACCCGGACGAGACCCACCTGGTCGCCCAAGGGGAACCGCCTCTGGTCGCCGCCGCCCACGTGGCCGTGGTGCAACTGCGGTTCGCCGACGCGATCCGGCTGCTGGAGGAGTTCCTCGGGGAGCACCCGGACGACTCACGGGCCTGGCACCGCCTGGCCGGCGCGCGGCTCGGCCTGGGGCAGTACCACCTGGCGCTGACGTACGCCGAGCGGTCCGTCGCCCTGGACCCGGAGTCGCCGGCGGCGCACCGTTTCCATGGCCTCGCCCTGTTCTACCTGGGCCGGACCATCGAGGCCGAGCGGTCCGCGGCCCGGTCGATCCAGCTGGACCCGAGCGTCGCGGACGCTCACGCCCTCCTCGCCCAGGCTCTGGCCCGCCTGGGCCGGACCGAGGACGCCCTGGCCGCCGCCCGGGTCGCCCTGGCCCTGGCTCCCGGTCAGGTGGCCGCCCTGGACGTCATCTCCCGGAGCTCGTCGTCGGCCGTCCGCTGGATGCCGCTCGTCACCGCGGGCACGCTTCCGGCCGGTCTGCTCCTGGGCGTCCTGGCGCTGACGCTTGCGGATGCGCCCAGCGTCCCGATCTACGCCGGGTTCGCGGTGATGGCGCTGCTCCCGGCGTTCGCCGCGATCGTCCGGTACGCCGTCAGCGGGCGCCTCCGGACACCGGCCCAGCCGCTGCCGCGCGTGGCCTTCGCGGTGACGCCGGTCCTGTCCGCGGCCTGTGTGGCGATTCCCGTGCTGATCAGCGGGACCCGGCCGGCCGGGGCGCTCTTCGCCGTTCTGGTCGCCGTGCTCCTCGGCATCCTCGCCGTAGCCGCCGTGTACCGCGCGGCGTACCCGGCCCGCCGCCCGGTTGCGGCGTCCCCGGCCCCCACTGTCCGCGCCACCGGTCAGCAGGATCCTGCGGTTTCACCCGCGTCCCCGCCGGCCGAGCGGTCCCCAGCGGACTCCTGAGCGGCGCCGACCGGCGTCGGGCGTCAGCGGCTCGGCCGGACGGCCGGGCTGCCCGACGGGGCCGGCGCACCCGACGGCGCGGACGGGGACGGCGTGACCGGCGGGCTCTCGTCGTCGAGGCCGACCACGTTCCGCTGCATCTCGACGTTGGACTGACCGGTCCCGCCGAGCTCGATGTCGTCGTACGCCTTCAGGTCGTGATTCTCGTCGAAGTAGAGCACCGACAACGACAGCGGCGTCGGCTTCTCGCCTTCGAGCCCGCGCAGCCCGGCGCCGCCGGTCGAGCCCTCGATCATCAGCCGGGTCGGCATCAGTGCCTGCGCCGCGGCTGACGGGGACGGCACCGCCGAGGGTGACGCCGACGCGGACGGGTCCGGGGTGGGCGGCGTCGGTGCCGGCAGCATCTGCACCGACCGCTGGTGCTTGTGCCCGGACAACACGAGCGGCACCACCCCGGAGAGCGGCTGGGCCATCCCCGGGTCGTGGACCAGGGCCAGGTCGACCTTCTGGCCCGAGTTCCGGATCGTGGTCGCGAGTCGTTCCCCGGCGGCGGTGAGGATCTCGTCGCCGGAGGTGTCGCCGGCCTTGTTCGTCTCGCTCTTGTCCGGGGTGAACTGGGGGTCGCCGATCCCGGCGATGGTCAGCCCGTTCTGCAGGACGATCTTGTCATCGAGGACGACCGCGTTGCGCTGCTTGGCGACCGCGGTCTGGATCGCCACCGAGTCGTGGTTGCCGCGGACGTAGAGGTAGGGGACACCCAGCGACGGGATCGACGACACGTACGACGTCTCGGCGCTGCTGCCCCAGTCGACCATGTCCCCGGTGTCGATCACCGCGTCGATGTCGAACGTCTGCACGACCGTGCGGATCAGGCCCCACGACGACGGGTTCAGGTGCAGGTCGGAGACGTGCAGGATGCGCGTGGTGTTGCCGGCCGGCTCGTAGACGGGCAGCGCCGACACGGTGGTGTAGATCCGGCTGACGTTGCTGACGATCTGCTGGAGCTGCTCCGCGTACCGCCCGTAGTTGTCGGCGATGCGCCGGGCGTCACCGACCACGGCCGGGGCGTTGACCAGCAGACCCTCGTAGCGCGGCTCACTGATCGCATTCGGCCGGATGGTGGCGGCGGCCAGCCCGAGACTGCCGGCCGCGGTGATCAGCGCGGTCAGCCCGGCCGCGGCGGTGCGCCGTACGTTGCGGAAGATCAGCGCGGCGGCGAGGATCGCGCTGAGCACGGCCAGCCCGACCGTGCGCAGGGCGAGCCGGCTCACCCCGGCGACGACCTCGTCGACGGCCCGGTCACCGGCCGAGCTGATCGCGGCCGGGTTGTCGATCAGTTCCTCGGTCCGGTTCTGGTCGAGCGAGCCGAGCGCCACCTTCAGGTGCAGCGTGCCTCGGTGACTGTCCAGGTGCAGGGAGCCGAGCGGCGGGATGTTCACCTCGGTGCCACCGACCACGCTGGGGCGCAGCGACATCTCGGCCCGGAACGGGCCCACGTTGATCTCGGTGTGCGCGAACAGCATCACGCCGATCACCGCCGCGGTGAGACCGACCAGGCCGACCGCCGCGGCGATGCGGGAGTTGCGGAACCAGCGGTGCTTCCACACCCGTACCGAAAAATCGGCCGCCGAACGCAGGTGACCCACGACCTCACTCATCGAGCTCATCGCGCCTCACCTGCCCGGCCGGGATCGCCGCGAAACAGTCATGGCCGTCTCATCAACTCCGGCCGGCGCCACCGTCGGAGAAGACGAGCCGGATCAGCCGGTCGTCCTCCGGGTCCGGCTCGCCGGCGTCCTCCTGGTTGGATGTGCTCACCCAGAGCGACCCGTCCGGCGCGGCGACCAGGGCGCGCAGCCGCCCGTACTTGTCGGTGAGCAGCTCCTGCGGGGTGCCGAGCACGGTGCCGTTGCCGGTCACGTTGAGCAGGTAGAGCCGCTTGCCGAGCAGGCAGGCGGTGGCGACCGTGGTCTCGAAGGTGGCGACCCCGCCACACGAGGACGCGGCGGTCGGCCAGGCCACGAGCGGGTCGGTGAACGCGGTGTCGCCGGCCTTGCCGTCGGCCTTGGGCCAGCCGTAGTCCTTGCCCTTCTCCACCACGTTCAGCTCGGAGAACTTCGGCTGCGAGTTGTCGGTGGCGAACATGCGCTTCGTCTTGTCCCACGTCAGGCCCTGCACGTTGCGATGGCCGGAGGACCAGACCAGCGACGTCTTCACCGGGTTGCCCGGGGCCGGCTTGCCCTCCGTGGTCATCCGCAGGATCTTGCCGCCCAGATTCTTCGGATCCTGCGCCTGCGCACCGGTGGCGGTGCCGTCGCCGGTCCCGGCGTAGAGGTAGCCGTCGGGGCCGAAGGCGAGTGCGCCCCCGTTCTCCTGCGCGGAGCGGGGGATGCCGGTGAGGATCGGCTCGACCGGCTTGCCCAGGACCAGTTTGCCGATCCGGTTGTCGGAGGCGGTCGAGTAGTACACGAAGATCGTCTTGTCCGACGCGTATTTCGGGGAGACGGCGATGCCGAGCAGGCCGCCGTCATCGGAGGCACGCACCTCGGCGAGGCGGGCCGCCTCGGAGACCTTCAGCCCGTCCGCGTCCGACTCCGGCCCGACCTTCAGGATCCGGCCGGTGTCGCGCTCGGTGACCAGGGCCGACCCGTCGGGCAGAAAAGCGATGCCCCACGGCACCTCGAGTCCCTTGGCCAGCACGGTGACCGCGATCTCCTGCTCGTCGTCGGCGCCGGCGCTCGCGGTGGCGGCGATCGACGGACCGGGCAGATTCGGCGCGCTGCCGGCCTGATCCGGCCCCGGCGGCCCGAAGCTGCAGCCCGAGGTCAGGCCCAGCACGAGGGTCAGAGTCGCGACCGCGGCACGGCCCCGGCGGGAACGCACGGCTGAACCACCTCCCTGGCTTCTCTGCCGATCAGGGTAGCCGCGCCGTCTGACAGTCCCCTCGGAAGTCGTCACTGCTCCATGGCGGCGTCGGCCGGGGCGTTGCCGACCGCGGCCAGCACCAGCGGCAGATTGTCCCGGGTCACGCCGGTCAGCCGGATCACGTTCCCGTTGTCCAGCAGCGCGGAGACGCGGCCCCGCTCGTCGGGCGCGAGCCCGGTGATCCGGCTCCACGGCACCCGGTTGCCGCCGATCAGAGCGCGCACGCGCACCTCGTCGTCGAACACGTCGGTGCCGGCCCGCCAGGACCAGACGAGCGCGACGAGCGGGATCAGCAGCACCGGCAGCCACGCCGGGGAGACCCCGGCCAGCGGCAGCGCGCCGACGAACGCGATCCCGGAGGCCACCAGGGCGGTGCCGGACTTGCGTACGCGAAGGAGGGGGCGGCGTCTGCTCACCGACCCATCTTCCCACTCGGTTGTCCACAGCCCCGGTCGACCCTCGATCGTCCATGGTCGACGATCCGTGCGGAGGCCGCCCGTAACCCGATCCGGGCCCGGATCGTTGTCCGGGTGCAACGACCTCTTGTTCCACCCCGAACGCAGAGGACCCAGTCGTGGCCGTGCCGCCCCTCGCGCCGGCCCGGCCCAGCACCATCGGCCGGACCGTCCTGCTCGCCGTCTCCGCGACGGCCGTCCTGATCCTGCTCCTCGGTGCCGCCGGCGTGCTGCCGGGCCCGGTCGCACTCGCCGTCGGTGTCGGCGCCGCCGCGCTCTGCGCGTCCGCCTACCTGGTGCGTTCGGCGCTCGACATCCACCACGCCGACGGCACGTTCGTGGCCTGCCGCGGCGCCGGTTTCGTCGGCATGGGCGCGCTGGCCAGCGCCCTGACCGTGCTGGTGCCCTGGTGGTCCCCGCCGGGCGAGGTGCTCTGGCTGACCGTGGGCCTGGGCGTGGCCGCCGGCTGCTACGTGCTGGGCGCCTCGCTGCTGCCCGGCGCCGCGCGCAACTGGCCGATCCGCCTGCGCCGCGGCTTCGACGGGTTCTGCCTGGGCATCAGTGCGGGCTTCGCCGCCTACCTGATCCCGCCGGACGGGCAGCCCCACCCGGCCGCGCTGCCGGCCGTGCTGATCGCGGCGGGTGGCGTCTCCGTCGTCGCCGTGGTGGTGCTGCGGGCCCGGCCCCGGCCGGTCCCGGCGGTCTGGTGCGCGTGCGGCGCGGCGCTGGTGACGGTCTCGCTGGCGACGCTGGCCGAGGTGCTGGCGCTCGGCGTGACCGGTCCGGCGGTGCCGCTGCTGGGGCTGCCGATGGTGGCCGGCCTGGCCGCGGCGGCCGGGGGCGGTTCCCGCCGGGGTCTGCCGGTCCCGCCCACCGGGCCGATCAACCCGGACCGTTACCTCGCGAGTTACCCGCTGCTCGCGGTCCCGGCCGCGGTCGGTGTGGCCGCCGCCGTCTGGCACCTGCTGACCTCACCCGGCTTCGACACCGAGGGCGTCGTCTTCGCGGTGATCATGATCAGTGTCCTGGTCATGCGGGAGCTGCTGGTGGTCCGCGACATCCGGCTGTACGCGGGCCGCCTGCGCACCACCGAGGCGCACTTCCGTTCGCTGGTCGCCGGCGCCACCGACCTGACCCTGGTGCTCGACGAGCGGCTGACCGTGCGCTGGCAGTCGCCGGCCGCGGCCCGCCTGTTCGGCCTGCGTGACGACCAGGTGCTGGGCCGCGCGTTCGGCGAGATGATCCACCCGGAGGACGCCGCCGACGCGCTCGCGGTGATCCGTTCGGTGCTCGCCGGTGAGCACGAGGGCGGCCCGCCGGTGCTGGTCAGCGCGCGGATGCGGGACGGCGCGAAGCTCTGGCGCGACACCGAGTCGACCATCTCCGACCAGCGCGCGGTGCCCGAGGTGGCCGCGCTCGTGGTCCACGTGCGTGACGTCGGCGAGCGCCGCCACCTGGAGCGCACCCTGCACCGCCTGGCCTACCTGGACCAGCTCACCGGCCTGGCGAACCGGCAGGCGCTGATGCGTGACCTGCTGGCCTTCCGCCGCCGTCCCGGGCCGCAGGGCACCCTGCTCGTGATCGACCTGCACGGGCTGGCCGAGGCCAACGACACCCACGGCCGGGAGGTGGGCGACGCGGTGCTGACCGAGATGGCGCGCCGGCTGCGGTCGCTGACCGGTGCCGACGACGTGCCGGCCCGCCTCGGTGGGGACGAGTTCGCGGTGCTCACGCCGCAGTCGGCGGTTCCGGCGTACGCGCTGGCCACCCGCATCGTGGCCGCCCTGTCCGAGCCGTTCCAGGTGCCGGGGGCGCAGGTGCGCCTGTACACCAGTGTCGGCCTGGCCGAGCTGGCCGGCGGCGCGACGCCGGACGAGGTGCTGCGCCATGCCGACCTGGCCCGACAGCGCGCCCACCAGCTCGGGCGGGACGCCGTCGAGTGGTACGACCCGGACGTCGAGCTCCAGCTCCAGCGCCGGATGGAACTGGAACGCCGGCTGCCCGACGCGGCCGGCCGCGGTGAGCTGGACCTGGTCTTCCAGCCGGTGGCCGCCCTGCGCGACGACCGCCCGGCCGGCGTCGAGGCGCTGCTGCGCTGGCGGCACCCGGGGCTCGGCACGATCCTGCCGGAGGAGTTCCTGCCGATCGCCGCGGCGCAGGGCATCATCGCCGAGCTGAACGACTGGGCCCTCGACGAGGCCTGCCGCCACCTGCGCAACTGGGCCGGCGACGACGGCGAGTTCTGGGTGTCGGTCAACGTCGGCCCGCGCGAACTGCTCACCGCCCGTTTCCCGGAGCAGGTCGCCGGCACCCTGCGGCGTTACGGCGTCGCGCCGGACCGGCTGGTCGTCGAGGTCGCCGAGACGTGGATCGCCGAGGATCTGCCGGCGATCGTCGCCGCCCTCTCCGGCCTGCGCAAACTCGGCGTCCGGGCGGCGCTCGACGACTTCGGCTCCAGCCAGACGTCGCTGGCGAACCTGCGCCGCCTGCCGGTCGACATGCTCAAGCTCAGCGCGGCGCTGGCCCAGCAGGAGTCCGAGGCGGCGACGCTGGAGGTGGTGGTCGGTCTCGCCCGCCGGATCGGCCTCGACCTGGTCGCCAAGGGTCTGGAGACCCCGGAGAGCATCGAGCGCGCGCTTGCCGCCGGATGCCGTTACGGCCAGGGCCTGGCCATCGCCCATCCGGCCCCCGCCGAGCGCATCGAGGCCTACCTCGAAAGCCACCGAGCCGATCGAAACCCCTGATCAGGTACGTCGATGACCACGCCCGCCCCGGGGCGGCACGACCCACGCCCGGGCCCGGCCCACGGCGGAGGTCGCGCGGGCACGCCGGGCACCGGGTCGTGTCGCCTGCGGACGGGCGCCGGGAACGACGTACCGAGGGAGGGGTTTCAATTGCGGGGCGGCGCGGTGCTTCCCCGGGGCGTGAGGTGCGCGGTCTGCGCTTTGACGTTGCCGACCTTCTTGCCGGCGACGGCGTTGAGCAGCTCACGAGCGGCCTGCGCGCCGTAACCGGAGACGTCGCGGCTGAGCGCGGTCAGCGGTGGGTGCACGAGGCTGCACAGCGGCGAGTCGTCCCAGGCGACGATCGACAGGTCGCCGGGGACGGAGAGGCCCATCTCCTGCGCGACGGCGAGCCCGGCGACCGCCATCACGTCGTTGTCGTAGATGATCGCGGTCGGCCGGTCCCCGCCGATGAGCAGGCGGCGGGTGGCGCGGCTGCCCTCCTCGCCGGTGTAGTCGGCGGGCACGGTGACCGCGTCGCCGAGGCCGAGTGACGTGCAGACCTCGTTGAACGCTTTCGTCCGGACCTGGGTGTGCAGCAGGTCGGGCACACCGCTGACCCGGGCGATCCTGGAGTGGCCGAGCGCGACGAGGTAGCGCACGGCCTCGGTGATCGCGCCGCCGTCGTCGGACCAGATCTGGGTGACCGGGCTGGGCTCGCCGGAGCCGCCGATCACCACGGCCGGCAGCTGGAGCTGGTGGAGGACCGGGATGCGGACGTCGTTCTCCCGCAGGTCGGTGACGATCACGCCGTCGATGCGGCGCTCGCCCCACCAGCGGCGGTAGACCTCGACCTCCTGCTCGGGGCTGGCCACGACCTGGAGGGTCAGCGCGTAGGACTGCGCACCCAGCTCGGCCTCGAAACCACTGATCAGGCCCATGAACCAGGGCTCGATGCCGAGGATGCGGGCGGGCCGGCAGAGGGTGAGGCCGACGGCGCGGGCGCGGGCGCCGGAGAGGGCGCGAGCGGCGCTGTTGGCGTTGAAGCCGATCTCCTGCGCGATGGCGAGGATCCGCTTGCGGGTCGCCTCGGAGACGCCGGGCTGACCGTTCAGCGCGTAGGAGACGGCGCCCTTGGACACACCGGCACGCCGGGCGATGTCGGCGATCGTGGGCCGTTTCACGCAGTCCCCTCTGTCGCGACTTTGCCGGTGAGTTTATCGGGCGTGGGTCCGGCGTAACCCCAGCGGCATCCAGAGTGTACTTGACCGGTTAAGTCATCGGGAGATCAAACGTGAACCGTCTCGCGGCCGGCACGTACCCGCCGTCCGGCCCGGTCACCGCGCTGCCACCACCGCGCCCTCGGCGTCGGTGAGCGTGACGGTGGCCGCCGGCACCGGCTGCTCGTGCTGGTCGACCGCGCTGCCCTCGATCCGCCCGGCGGCGGCCGGCGTCAGCGGCTGAGCCCGTGCAGGTCGTCGCCGATGGTCCGGATCGCCGAGGCGACGATGGTCCGGTTCAGCGCGGCCAGGAACATGCCCGGCATCAGCCCGGAGAGCACCTGCGGGATCCGGCGATGGCTGAGCGGCTCTCCGCCGGGACTACTCATGCGGTCGTGACTCCCCGAGGTGACGGTCTCTGCATCGATCTCGAGGAGCGGGTGCCCGAGGTCACCGGTTCACATGACGGAGGGATACGAATCTCGGCCCGCAAGGGATTTGCCAGACAGGACTCAGCTTTCGCTCAGGTTTCCGTGAGCCGGAACTACGAGGTCGCGGCCATCTTGTCGGAACTCTGAAACAATCGAGGAGTCCGATGAGAACCCCATCCGACCGCCCCGCCCGCCACCCGAAAAGCGGAAGAAAGTCACTTCTCCTTCGATGGTCGGTCGCCGCGGGCGTGACTCTGGCGGTGGTCGCGCCGCTCGCGGGCAGCGCGAACGCCACCGTCGTCGCGCCGCCGACCGCCCGGGACGGCCGGCTCACCCAGGTCGGCCCGATCGCCGAGATCGGTTTCCCGTCGTGGTACCGGGACAGCACCGGGCTGCGGCTGGAACCCTGCACCACCATGGAGGACCCGCTCTGCGCGGTCCTCCCGGACGAGGTCCCCAACCCGGACCTGCCCGTCTCGTACCCGGACAACTTCCCGGGCGAGTTCTTCTACCAGCTGGCCGACGCCACGCTGACGCTCACCGACGGCACCAAGGCGGTGATCGGCCTCAACGTCGAGGGCGCCTGGGCCAACGGCGCGGTGATCGACGGCGACCAGATGGTGTTCGGTCGCGTCCGCATCCGCTTCGCGGCCGCCGCGGGGCGGCGGTTCAGGATCACCCACCCGTACGGCATCGACGACCTCACCGCTGACGACAAGGGCGTCCGGATGACCGAGGACGTCGGCACCGTCCCGGGCGCGTTCGGCGGCGTGCTCAACGGGCGGGTCGGTCCGTTCCTGCGGTGGGACCCGGCCGTCGCACCGGCCGCTCCGGCCGGCTACACCGGCGATCCGGGGGTCGACCACAAGGTGGTGGGCAGCCCGTACGACACGAACTTCGTCCGGATCGAGGAACTGGACCCGCGGACCGGGGCGGTCCTCGGCCAGGTCGGGTTCACCGACACGTTCAGCATCCAGGGCCGGTACGCGTCCAACGCCGGCGTCGACGTCGACCAGGCCACGTTCACCACCGGCGCGGACGGCAACGGCGTGGTCGAGGTCTACGCGACCAGCGAGCCCGGTCAGGCCGTCGAGATCGCGGCCAACCCGGCGCTCGGCATCCGGGCCACACGCCTGAACGGGCAGAACGGTCACTACTACGGCCGGTTCGCGCTCACCGGCCCGCTGCCGGCCGGCGCCACCGTCGACATCGTCAACGCCTCCGACCGGCCGGTCGCTCGCAAGACACGCAAACTGATCGACGTCGTGCAGGTCACCAAGGCCGCGTACGACGCCGACGCGCACACCCTGACCGTCGCCGCCACCAGCAGCGACCAGGACGCGGCGCCCGGCGTGCTGAGCGTCACCGGGTACGGCCCGATCACCGGTCAGCCGTTCACGAACGTGCTCGCGCCCCCGGTCACGGTCACCGTGACGTCGTCGAGCGGCGGCACCGCGACCGCGTCGCTGCTGGGCTCCGGCGCGGTGCTCGGCCCCGAACCGCCCGTCGCCGCGGCCACCGCCGACGCCACCGCGGTGGTCGGGCAGACCGTCCAGCTGGACGGCACCGGATCCACGGGCGAGGTCGACTCGTACCGCTGGACCCAGACGGCCGGACCCGAGGTGATCGTGACCGGCGGGACCACAGCGTCGGCCTCGTTCGTCGCGCCCTCGCCCGGGACCTACGCGTTCACGCTGACCCTGACCGGGCCCGGCGGGCAGCAGACGTCCGAGCCGGTCACCGTCACCGTCGTCGCGGCGGCGAAACCGGTCGCCGAGGCGGGACCGGACCGGACGATCCAGCGGGGCAAGGCGGTCACGCTGGACGGATCGGCGTCGAGCGGGGTGGAGACGTACAGCTGGAAGCAGGTCTCCGGACCCGCCGTGACCCTCGCCGGGGCGTCGGCCGCGAAACCGGCCTTCACCTTCCCGGCGCAGGCCCTGCCGGCCTCGCCCGGACCGAACGCGTCGTTCGTCTACGACAACGACCCCGTGGTGTTCGAGCTGACCGTGACCAACCCGAACGGGACCGCTACCGACCGGGTCACGATCCGGCCGCAGGCGGAGACGTTCCCGGGCGGGGTGACGGTGCGCTACCGGACCGGCAACAACGAATGGCGGATCAGCGGCACCAGCAGCCTGCTCGCCGGCCAGCGGATCACCGCGGTGCTCGGTGACACGCTCACCGGCCGGGTGATCGGCACGTCGCCGGTCGACGCGGCCGGCGCGTTCAGCATCCGGGTCACCGGCCCGGCGCCGGGCACGGTCCGCACGATCAGCGTGGTCACCACGGTCGGTGGCCGCCAGCTCGCCGTCCCGGTGACCGTCACCAACTGAATCCGGGCACGTCCCGGCCCCGGCCGGCTCCCGAGGGTGCTTCGAGCAGTTCGAAGCACCCTCGGAGAGCCGGCCGGTTGGTCCCGGCCGGGTCTCAGGAGGCCGCGGCCAGTTGTTTGCGGAGGTAGAGGGCCGTGGCGGCGGAGACCTGGCCGGCGACCGCGCCGCACACCAGGGAGCTGGCGTGGCCGACCTTCCCGTCCGGGCACTCGCGCAGCAGATGGGCGTGGACCAGCGCGTCCACGCAGCTCAGCACGTCGGTCACCGGCTGCGCGGTGAGCGCCGCCAGCTCGGCCGCGCCGAGGTCGCCGAGGACCGCGCAGACCCGCAGCAGCTCCCAGGCGAGCGGCGGCATCCATTCGGTGCGCTGCCGGGCGACCTGCATGGCCACCGCGCTCGCCACCTCGGCCGGCCGCCGGGCGACCGCGACCAGGGCCGGGATGCCGCCGGTGAGCCGGCGTACGGCCGGGTCGCCGAGCGGTTCCAGTTCCTGCGCCGTGAGCGGGCTGAGCCGCATCACCACGGGCGTGCCGAGCCCGGCCAGCGGCCGCCCGGAGAGCTGCGACGGATAGTCGTAGGTCAGCACGATCCGCAGGCCGGGGCAGTGCCCGCTGAGCCAGGCCAGTTCGGCGACGCTGGCCGCGTCCAGGTTCATCGCGTCGTCGACGGCCAGGTAGACCGGCTCCGGCCGGTCGAACGTGGCCGCGATCAGCTCCAGGTCGGCCTGACCCAGCGGCTGGTCGGGCAGCGCCCGGTCGACCGCCCCGATCGCCTCGGGCGTCGCGTCGAGGTCGGTCAGTACACTGCGCAGCCAGGCCAGCCGGAGCACGCCGACGGCCGGGCCGGCGTCGCCGATGCCGATCCGGCCGGGCGTGTGCCGGCCCAGCTCGGCCAGGAACGCGGACTTGCCGGAGCCGCTGGGCCCGACGATGTGCACGACCGGCGGGGTGCCCGGCTCGACCAGCAGCCGGATCTCGGTGAGCCGCCCCAGGAACCGCTCGGAGGGCCTGGTCACCGCGGGCGGGGTGACCGGGGCCGGCGCCGGTGCGCTCTGCACGGCGGGCGCGCGGCCGGCCAGCACCGACTGCTTGATCATGGCGAGTTCGGCCGACGGCGCGACCCCGAGCTCGCTGTCGAGCACCTGGCGGCAGCGTTCGAAGATGCGCAGCGCGTCGTCCGGGCGGCCCATCGCGACCGCGGCGGCCATCGCGGCGTGGTAGCTGGACTCCAGGAACGGGTTGAGCTCGATCGCCTCGGAGGCAAGCCGGAACGAGCGTGGAGCGTCGTCGGTCAGGGCCGCCGCGGCCAGCCGCAGCAGGGCGTTCACGGCGACGACGGCGACCTCGGAGCGGATCGGCTCGGCCCAGCCGGCGTACGGGTCCTCGGGGAACGGCAGGTGCCGGGCCAGCCCCAGGATCTCCTCGTGGACGGCGAGGCCGTCCGGCCCCGGCGCGTCCAGTTGCCGGACGAGGGCCCGCAGGTGGGCCAGGTCGAGCGAGGCGCGTGAGGTGTCGAAGAGATAGCCGCCGGACCGGGTGACGATGAACCAGTTGGCCGGCGAGCCGGTCGGCTGCAGTCGCCGGCGGATCACCGAGACGTAGTGCTCCAGCGCCCCCGCGTGGTTGCCGGGCAGGTCCTCGCCCCACACCGCGTCGGCGAGCGCGTCCTTGGACTGGATCCGGTCGTGGCGGGCGGCGAGCACGGCCAGCACCTGGCGGGCGCGGCGGGGCAGCTCGCCGGCGGGAAGCACGCCGCTCTCACCGTCGACGACGGTGAGTTGTCCCAGCACGCTGACCCGCAGTCCCACGTTCTGGCAATCGCCCGGATCGCGCCCGACTTGAGTGACGGAAGACCTCAGCATCGCCAACGGAACACTTCAGTTCGGCTCTCTAGGTTTCGGCTCCCTGTCAAGATCCTGGGAAGAAGAGGTGTCCGATGGCACGCCGGAGTCTGAGTCGACGCGACCTGCTCAAGGGCACGCTCGCGCTCGGTGGTGGCGGCCTGCTCGTGATGACGGCCGGCGGCGAGGTCGTCGCGGCGTCCAGCAGGCTTTCGTCCAAGAACATGCCCACGCCGTACACGAACATGTTCCGCCGTCCGCCGGTGCTGATGCCGGTCGAGGAGGGCGTGGACGACCTGGGCCCGTTCCAGAAGTACCGGCTCACCCAGAAGCTCGCCAAGGCGAGCATCCTGCCCGGGCTGACCACGACGATCGCCGGTTACAACGGGATCTTCCCGGGGCCGACCATCCGCGTGAAGCAGGGGACCCGCACCGAGGTGCGGATCTGCAACGCGCTCTCCGAGCTCAACACGATCAACGGGCGACCGTTCAGCACGGTCACGCACCTGCACGGTTCCGCCTCCCTGCCGCAGTACGACGGTTACGCCAATGATCAGACGAAACCCGGTCAGGTGAAGACCTACAAGTACCCGAACTGGCAGCAAGGACGGACCCTTTGGTATCACGACCACAACCATGGGGACACCGCGCAGAACGTCTACTCCGGTCTGGCCGCCCAATATCACCTGAAAGACCCGTACGAAACGGCCCAGTTGCCGCAGGGTGAGTTCGACGTGCCGCTGGTCGTCAGCGACATCGCGTTCAACGCCGACGGCTCGGTCGCGTTCGAGCCGGACGGCAACGCCGGCTTCATGGGCGACATTGTCCTGGTCAACGGCGTGCCGTGGCCGAAGATGAAGGTCAAGCCGCGGGTGTACCGGTTCCGGGTGCTCTCGGCCACGATCTCCCGTTCCTGGCGGTTCGCGCTGAGCACCGGCGACCCGTTCCACATCGTGGGCAACGACGCCGGCATGACGCCGAAGGTGACCGCGGTGTCGTCGTGGCGGCAGGGCGGCGCCGAGCGCTACGAGGTGCTGATCGACTTCCGCAAGTACAAGGCCGGCACGAAGATCGAGCTGAAGAACCTCAGCAACAAGAACAACGTCGACTTCCCCGACACCGGCAAGGTCATGCAGTTCGAGGTGGTCGCCGACACGGGCCCCGCCGACCCGTACCAGATCCCTTCCTCTCTGGATCTGGGCCCGCAGCCGTACGCGAACCGGGGCGCCGTCGAGGTCAACAAGCTGAAGCCGGAGATGGCCACCGCGCGCCGCCGCCTGCGGGTCGAACGCAAGCACAGCGAGTGGACCGTCAACGGTGAGACCTGGGCCGACGTCGAGGCGTCCGACTTCAAGCGGGTGCTGGGCAACCCGAAGCCGTACGACGTGGAGATCTGGGACCTGGTGAACGAGTCCGGTGGCTGGTTCCACTCGTTCCACATCCACCTGATCGACGCCCAGATCATCGGGCGCAACACCACCGCGGACGGCAAGGCGCACCCGTGGGAGGGCGGCGGCAAGGACGTCTTCTACCTGGGCGAGAACGAGACGGTGACCGCGCTGATGCAGTTCACCACCGGGGACGGCAACGTCGGCGGCCGGTACATGACGCACTGTCACAACCTGGTCCACGAGGACAGCGACATGATGATCCAGTTCGCGGTCGGCGACCTGGAGAACAACAACCCGATCACGATGGACCCGGCGAAGGCCGAGACCGAGCCGGAACTGCCGGTCACGTACGCGCCGAGCTACCCGCTGGGCACGTGATGCCGGCCAAGTTTCGCGGGCTGGCGTTCAGCGTCGCGCTGGTCGTGGCCGCGTTCACGCTGGCCGCCTGGTCGGGCGGGTGGTTCGCCCCGGCCCCGGCCGGTACGCCGGCGCACGCCGCCACGGTCGGTGACGACGCCGGGGACGAGATCGCCACCACCACGTTCGACGGGGCGATGGTGCGCAAGCGGGCGGCGATCGCCGTACACCCGGGAAGGAACGCCGACCGGGCACGGGTCGCTGCCGAGTTGCGGGACGCCGCGAAGTCGGCCGGGATCGGCGAGCTGACCGACGCGACGTTCGCCGTGTTCAGCGCCGACCTGCTGAACTACCTGGTGCCGGAGCTGACGCTGGTGCTGCCGGAGGGCGTGACCGTGCAGCGGGCCGAGGCGTTCATGCGCGATCACCAGCCCGACGACGTCGCGTTCTACGTGGCGCAGACCGTCCTGGTGCACGACATCACGTTCGGGGTGGTCACCGGCGGGATCGACCCGGCCGGCGTGGCGCGGGCCGAGGACGCCGAAGGGATCCTCAGTGACTCGCTCAACCACTACGTGACCGCCGTGCAGCCGGCCGGGCTGACCGTCCGGTACTTCGGGGCGCTGCTCAGTGACGGCCAGGTCGCGGCGGTGCGGGCGGCGATGGCCCGGGCGGCGGGGACGTCGGCCGACCGGGTGACGGTCTCGGCGAACGAGCCGGGGCCGGGCGTGGACCTGTCCACCGGCGTGCCCGACCTGGACGAGAACGCGGAGCACCACGGGCACTGAGGGGCTCCCCCCTCGGGACCGGGCTGGGGCGGCCCGCCTCAGCCCGGCTAGAGCCGGACCTCAGCGGTCCATCCCAGCATGTACCGAAATTCCCGTGTGATTCGGGCATCGTCCTGGGAGGGCGTCCGTGCCGAAGCTCCGTTCCGTCGTCGCCGTGGCCGCCGTGCTGGCCGCCGCGATCCTGTTCGCCCCGGGCGCGCAGGCCGCCCCGGTCGGCCAGGGGTTCACCGTCACCGCGGCCGACCTGGCCTACATCCTCAAGCAGATCCGGATCGCCGAGGCGCACGTCGCGAACACCACCAGTGCGACCGGCCCGTGCGGCGCCCTCGCGATCGGGCCGGCGCAGCCGTTCGGCCTGCGGACCGTCGACGGCTCGTGCAACCACCTCGGCGCCGGTCAGGCCACGTTCGGCGCGGCCGATCAGGCGTTCCCGCGGCTCGTCCCGGCGCAGACGCGGCCCGCCTACACCGGGCGCAACGCGACCGACGCCGAACCCCGGCTGATCAGCAACCTGATCGCCGACCAGAGCGTGCACAACCCGGCCGCGGTCGCGGCGGCGCGCGGCGACGACCCGGCGAACGGCATTCCGAACGTCACGCCCGACGCGGGGCTGTCCGCGCCGTACAACTCCTGGTTCACGCTCTTCGGGCAGTTCTTCGACCACGGCGTGGACCAGACGGTCAAGGGCGGCGGCACGGTGATCCTGCCGCTCGCGGCCGACGATCCGCTGGTGATCAGCGAGAACCTACCGGCGTCGCTGCGGTTCATGGTGCTGAGCCGGGCGTCGGCCGGGAACACCGTCACGCCCTATGCCGACAACTCCCAGACCTACACGTCGCACCCGGCCCACCAGGTCTTTCTCCGCGAGTACGACGACCGCGGGCGCGACACCGGCCGCCTGCTCACCGGCGCCGCGGGCGGCCTGCCGACCTGGGCCGACGTGAAGCGCCGGAGCAGCGGCACGCTCGGGCTGGAGCTGACCGACGCCGACGCGCTGAACGTGCCGGTGGTCCTCGCCGACACGTACGGCAATTACGTCCCCGGTCCGGCGAGGAGCCTTCCGCAGTACGTCACCAGCACCGGCCTGGTCGAGGGCGACACGTCCGCGCCGGTCGCCGTGCCGTCGGACGTGCTGCGCGTCGGTACCCCGTTCCTGTCCGACGTCGCCCATGCCGCCGACCCGTCCCGGCCCGGTTACGACGCTGGCCTGCTGGGCCGGCACTACGTGGCCGGGGATGCCCGGGTCAACGAGAACATCGGGCTGACCGCGATTCATCAGATCTTCCACTTCGAGCACAACCGGCTGGTCGGCGACATCCGGCGGATCGTCGGCGACTCCACCGACTGGACCGGGACCCGGATCTTCCAGGCCGCCCGGTTCATCGACGAGATGGAGTACCAGCACCTCGTCTTCGAGGAGTTCGCCCGCAAGATCCAGCCGGCGATCGAACCGTTCGCCGCCTACCAGCAGGAGATCAACCCGGCGATCTACGCGGAGTTCGCGCACGCCGTCTACCGCTTCGGGCACTCGATGCTGACCGAGACGATCGCCCGGACCAGCATCGACTCCCTTCCGCTGCTCGACGGGTTCCTCAACCCGGACGCGTTCACCGACGGCGGCACGCTCGGCCCCGAACAGGCCGCCGGGGAAATCGTGACCGGGATGTCCGGGCAGGCCGGCAACGAGATCGACGAGTTCGTGACCGACACCCTGCGCAACCGGCTGCTCGGACTGCCGAACGACCTGGCCGCGATCAACATCGCGCGGGGGCGGTCCGAAGGGGTGCCGCCGCTGAACGCGTTCCGCCGCGGGGTGCGGCTCACGCCGTACCTGAACTGGGTCGACTTCGGTGAACACCTGAGGCACCCGGAATCCTTGGTCAACTTCATTGCCGCGTACGGCACGGACCCGTCCCTGCGGTCCGCGACCACGGTCACCGCGAAGCGCGCGGCCGCGCAGGCGCTGATGGACTCGCCGGACTTCCTCTACGCGCCGGCCGCCGAGTCCGGGCTCGACGACGTGGACCTGTGGATCGGCGGGCTGGCCGAGGCGGCCGAACCGTTCGGTGGCCTGCTCGGCAGCACCTTCGACCTCGTGTTCACCCGGCAGCTGACCGCGCTGCAGAACGGCGACCGCCTCTACTATTTGAACCGCACCCCCGGAATGAACCTGCGCAGCCAGCTCGAAGGCAACAGCTTCGCCGAACTGATCGAGCGCAACACCAGCGCCCAGGGCCTGCCGGCCGACGTCTTCGCCACCACCGACTGCGCCTACGACCTGACCCGGATCACGTACTCCGGCACCCGCGTCCTCGACGACCCGGCCTCGGCCTGCGACGAGTCGGCGATGCTGCTGCGCCAGCCCGACGGCACGATCAAGCAGCGCGGGCAGGCCACCGCGCAGGCCGTCTGGATCGGCGGCGAGGACCGGGACCGGATCAGCGCCGGCCGCGACGACGACAGCGTGTGGGGCGCCGAAGGCGACGACATCCTCGAAGGCGGCACCGGCGACGACGCGGTGACCGGCGGCGAAGGCGACGACATCCTGACCGATTCCGGCGGCGCCGACATGCTCCGCGGCGGCCCCGGCAACGACGCGATCGACGCCGGACCGGGCGCCGACGTGGCCCTCGGCGGCGACGACCAGGACTTCGTCGAAGCCGGGACCGGCGCCGACGACGTGTTCGGCGGCGAGGGCGACGACGTGGTGAGCGCCGGGGACGGCGCCGACACGGTTCTCGGCGACGCCGGCGACGACTGGGAGGAAGGCGGCGACGGGCCGGACGTCCTGCAGGGCGACAGCGGCAACCCGTACGTCCTCGACGACGCGAACCGGCCCGGGCCCGACGTGCTGATCGGGCAGGGCGGCGACGACGACTACGACCTGGAGGGCGGCGACGACATCGGCGTCCAGGGACCGGGCGTCGACCGCTACGACGGCGGATCCGGCTACGACTGGTCGATCGCGTCCGAGAACGGTCAGGGCGGTGACGACCAGCCGATGGACGCCGACCTGGCCCGGCTCCCGGTGACCGGGACGGCGGGCGAGACCATGGACCGCTACCGCGAGGTCGAGGCACTCTCCGGCGGCCCGCACGACGACACGCTGCGCGGCGACGACCTCGACCCGGCCACCGGCGGACGGATGGGCTGCGACGCCCTGGACGCCGCCGGGATCGCCCGGATCGCTGGACTCGACCAGGTGGTGACGTCGCTGGCGACACCGGTCACCGCGGTCGCCAACAACACCGGGCGCGACTGTGACCTGCACGGGAACGTGTGGGGCGCGGGCAACGTGCTGCTCGGCGGGCCGGGCGACGACACGCTCCAGGGTCGCGGCGGCGACGACGTCATCGACGGCGACCGCTACCTGACCGTCCGCCTCGGCGCCCGCTCGGCCGCCGGCGACGAGATCCGGTCCGTGTCCTCCGCCGAGATCGAGACCGACGTTCTCGCCGGCAAGATCAAAGACCTTCATCCGGTACGGGCGATAGCGGTCTCGTCGTCACGGGACGTCGACACGGCGGTGTTCTCGGGGACGCGGTCGGCGTACACGATCGCGCAGATCAGCGGGGGAGTGCTGGTCAGCGGGCCGGACGGCGTGGACACGGTCCGGAATGTCGAACTCCTGAAGTTCGACGACCGGACCGTCGACATCTCCACCCCGCCGACCACACCCACCGCCCCTCCCACGACCACCACTCCCACGACCACCCCTCCCACGACTGCGGCTCCTACGACTGCGGCTCCTGCGACTGCGGCTCCTACGACCGCCATTCCCACGACTGCGGCTCCTGGGACCGCCCCTACGGGCACTGTGCCGACCCGCCCGGCCGTTCCGGTGGCTCCGGAAGCGCCGGTGATCGGCCACGCCACGGCCGGCGATGCGAGCGCGATCGTTCGATGGACAGCTCCCGGCAATGACGGCGGAAGCCCGATTTATGGCTACGAAGTGCAGGTGCTCGACGACGAAACCGGCATCGTCGTCGGAGTCGACGCAACCGGCCCGGACGCCACCGAGCTCACCATGACCGACCTCACCAACGGCCGCCCGTATTCGTTCTGGATCCGCGCCGTGAACGCCGCCGGTGCCAGCGAGTTCTCCACGATCTCCAACCGCGTGATCCCCGCCGCCACCATCCCGTCGCCGTCCCCCACCCCACCGTCCCCGGGTTCCGGCAAGCCGGGGACGACTCCCGGCCTTCCAACCGGCTCTCCCACCACCTCACCGACCACTCCTTCGACGTCGCCCACTTCTCCTTCGACGTCGCCCACTTCTCCGACCACGCCGCCCTCGACTCCGACGACTCCGCCGGTGGTCCGGCGCGCGACCCCGTCAGTTCCACGGGCGCTCACTGTCACCCCCGGCCCTGCCGAAGGAGTCCGGACGGCCGCCCTCCGCTGGACTGCCCCCGCCGCCGACGGAGGCGCCCCGATCACCGGCTACCGGCTGACAATCGAGCGCCTGACCAGCAAGGGAACCCCGACAGGCAAACCCGTGGTGATCACTTTCCCGGCGTCGGCGCGCACGGCGACGTTCACCGCACCCCGTGGTATGGCCGCCGGAACCCGCTACCGCTTCACCCTGCGCGCGGTCAACGCGGTAGGCGCCGGTCCCGCCCGTGTCGCCACCGGAACCGTCCGTTAGCGCAACCGTCCGTCAGCGCAACCGGAACCCGGCCGACCGGAACATGGCCGACCGGAACGCGGCCGACCGGAACGTGACCGGTCGGAAAGGGCTGGTCGGAAAGGGCTGGTCGGAAAGGGGCGGGCCGGAAGCCGGCCGGTCGCACGGCCGCCGCCCGGGAGGCAGCCGGACCGAAGGAAGGCCTGATCGGATGGCCGCCCGGCCGCTTGATCATCCGGCGGGGTGGTCCCGGCGAGGCACGTCGCTCGCCGGGACCACCCCCGTCACCCATCGATGACGGCGACTAGCCTGCGCTCATGGCACTGCGACCCGATGAGTTCCACGAGCACGCGCTCGCCGCGACCGACGCCGACCGGCGGCTGCCGCTGTCCCGGATGACGATGTGGGAGATCAGCCCGTTCGAGCAGGAGGGGCTGCGCACCACCCCGCTGCGACCGCCGGTCCTGCCGGAGCCGCCCCGGCACGGCGAGGACCCGTCGGAGTGCTCGGCCTGCGGGAAGCGTGACGAGGGCATCTGGCTGGACGACCACTGGCGGCTGATCCGGATCGCCGAGCGCGGGGTGCCGCTGGTCCTGATGCTGCTCCCGCGGGACCACCACGACCTGGCGGATCTGCCCGACGCGCTGGCCGCCGAGATGGGCGTGCTCACCAAACACCTCACCGGTCACGTGCAGGCGTTGCCGCATGTCGCCCGGGCGCACGTCTACCGTTTCGGGGACGGTGGCGCGCACCTGCATCTCTGGTTCTTCGGGCGTCCCGAGGGGCAGGGACAGTTCTGGGGTTCGTGGCTGCCGGTCTGGGACGACCTGCTTCCCGTCTACCCCGACGACGTTGCCGCCGCCGACGCCGCTACGGTCGCCGAAGCGCTGGCCATCTCCTACGGCGGCCGGGCAGTCCCGTCCCCGTAGACCGGCCCGCGGCCGGAGCCCATCCGGCCAGAGCCCATCCGGCCAGAGCCCATCCGGCCAGAGCCCATCCGGCCAGAGCCCATCCGGCCAGAGCCCATCCGGCCAGAGCCCACCCTCCCAAAGGGGGGAGCCACCACCACCGTCCATTGTCCCGGAACCGCCCAAGATCACGCGGCTGCCCTGTGGACGGCGTGACGCTGTGGATGCCCCGCGCGGGAGCCGGAATCGTGGTATCGGGAGTGCCGGACCGTACGGGAAAAGGAGAACGCGCCGGCCAGGAACTTCCCTGGCCGGCGCGCTGGTGGATCGGATCTACTCCGGGACGCGGCGGTAAGCGCCGTCGCTCGCGCTGGTGGCCATCGACGCGTAGGCGCGCAGCGCCGCGGAGACGGGGCGCTGACGGTCGGCCGGGGTGTACGGCTTCGGCCGCCGCTCCTGTTCGTGCCGCCGCTGGGCCAGCACGTCGTCGTGGACGTTGAGCGTGATGCTGCGGCCGGGGATGTCGATGGTGATCTCGTCACCGGTCTCGACCAGGGCGATCAGGCCACCGCCGGCCGCTTCGGGGGAGACGTGGCCGATGGACAGCCCGCTGGTGCCGCCGGAGAACCGCCCGTCGGTGATCAGCGCACACGCCTTGCCCAGGCCACGGCCCTTGAGGAACGAGGTCGGGTAGAGCATTTCCTGCATGCCCGGCCCGCCCTTCGGACCCTCGTAGCGGATGATCACGACGTCGCCCTCGACGACCTCTTTGCCGAGGATGCCGGTGACCGCGTCGTCCTGCGACTCGTAGACGCGGGCCGGGCCGGTGAACTTCCAGATCGACTCGTCGACGCCGGCGGTCTTGACGACGCACCCGTCCGGCGCGAGGTTGCCGAAGAGGATCGCCAGACCCCCGTCGACGGTGTACGCGTGCTCGACCGACCGGATGCAGCCGCCCTCGGCGTCGGTGTCGAGCTTGGCCCAGCGGTTCTGCGTGGAGAACGCCTGGGTGGTGCGGACCCCGCCGGGCGCGGCGTGGAACAGCTCCAGTGCTTCCGCCGACGGCGACTCGCCGCGGATGTCCCACTTGTCGAGCCACTCGGACAGGGAGGGGGAGTGCACGGCCCGCACGTCGGTCTTCAGCGCGCCGCCGCGGTGCAGCTCGCCGAGCAGCGCGGGGATGCCGCCGGCCCGGTGCACGTCCTCCATGTGGTACTTCGGGCTGTTCGGCGCGACCTTGGCCAGGCACGGGACCCGGCGGGAGATGGCGTCGATGTCCGACACGCTGAAGTCGAGTTCCGCCTCGCGGGCCGCGGCCAGCAGGTGCAGCACCGTGTTGGTGGAGCCGCCCATCGCCACGTCCAGCGCGACCGCGTTCTCGAACGCGCTCAGGTTGGCGATCGAGCGGGGGAGGACCGACTCGTCGTTCTTCTCGTAGTAGTCCTTGGCGATCTCGACGATCAGCCGGCCGGCCTCCTCGAAGAGCGCCTTGCGGGAGGCGTGCGTGGCCAGCGTCGAGCCGTTGCCCGGCAGTGACAGGCCGATCGCCTCGGTCAGGCAGTTCATCGAGTTGGCGGTGAACATGCCGGAGCACGAGCCGCAGGTCGGGCAGGCCGAGCGCTCGATGGTGTCGAGCTGGGCGTCGGTGACGTTGTCGTTGGCGGCGGCGCTCATCGCGTCGACCAGGTCGAGCTTCTCGTGGACGATGCCCTCGATGGCGACCGTCTTGCCGGCCTCCATCGGGCCGCCGGAGACGAAGACCGTCGGGATGTTGAGCCGCAGCGCGGCGATCAGCATGCCGGGGGTGATCTTGTCGCAGTTCGAGATGCAGACCAGGGCGTCGGCGCAGTGCGCGTTCACCATGTACTCCACCGCGTCGGCGATCAGCTCGCGGCTGGGCAGCGAGTAGAGCATGCCGCCGTGGCCCATCGCGATGCCGTCGTCGACCGCGATCGTGTTGAACTCGCGCCCGACGCCGCCGGCCGCGGCGATCGAGTCGGCGACCAGGCCGCCGAGGTCCTTGAGGTGCACATGCCCCGGTACGAACTGGGTGTAGCTGTTGGCGATGGCGACGATCGGCTTGCCGAAGTCGTCGTCTGTCATGCCGGTGGCCCGCCACAGGGCGCGGGCGCCGGCCATCGTTCGACCGTGGGTCGAGGTCCGGGAGCGCAGCTCAGGCATTTCCCCATAGTGCCACCGGCCAGGACGTCGATGGCCAGTGACGTCCACAGCGCGGGACGCCTCACAGCCGGGGGAGCCTTTCCCTATCGATGAAGATCCGGCAGAGTGTGTGCGTGCACTCACCGTCCGGTATGGAGCTTGCGGGCCTGGCCGGCCTGCTCGCCGCGGTCCCGGCGGTCGCGCTGCTCGGGCGCTCGGGTCGCCGGCACACCGGCGTGGCCCGCCGGGCTCATCTGCTGCTCGCCGCCGGTGGGGCGCTGGTCACCGGGGCGGCCCTGGCCGGTCTGGCCACCGCGCTGCTCACTGCCCACCACGACGGCGGGTCCGGCGGCAAGACGCTTGCGACGCTGATGGCGATCGGTATGGCGTCCGGCACACTCACGCTGCTGGCCGGTACGGTCGCCCTGCCCGGGGCCGCCCGCGGGCCGGCCGCCGCGCTCCGGCACGTCCTCGACGGGCTGGTCATCGCCGCGTCGGTCTGGTTCGTCGGGTGGGTGCTGGTGGCGCGGCCCACACATCTGCTCGGCGGGGCCACGCCGTACCGGTGCGCCGCGGTGATCCTGCCCGCGGTGCTGGCCGTGATCGCGCTGGGCCTGACCGGTGTGCTGGCGTTGCACGCGCACCGGCCGCGGCGGCACACCGTCCGGGTCGGTCTCGGGGTGAGCCTGACCGCGATCGCGTCGGCCGGGGTGTCCAGCGGCATCTGCCGGCGCGGGGACGAGCAGGTGCTGACGTCGGTGCTGCTGCTCAGCGCCGGGCTGATCCTGGTGGCGTGGGCGGTGCGGGCCGCCGACCGCCCGGTCCGGGTCACCGGCGACGTGCTGGAGCGCGGCGGGGCGTACGCGGTGGTTCCGATGCTCCTGGTGGTCGCCGCGCTGGGATATCACCTGTCGCGCGGCGGCACCCTGGACGTGTACGGGTATTTCGGGATCAGCGTGGAGGGCCTCGCCCTGGTCGCCCGGCAGTACCTCGCGCTCGACGACGTCCGGCGCTACACCGTCCAGTTGCGCCAGCGCGAGAAGCACTTCCGCGACCTGGCCCACACCGATCCGCTCACCGGGCTGGCCAACCGTCGCGGTCTCCAGCTGGCGCTGCGGGAGGCCGGCGAGACGCAGAAGGCGCTGATCGGCATCGACATGGACGGGTTCAAGACCGTCAACGACCTGCGCGGGCACGACGTCGGTGACGCGGTGCTGGCCGAGGTCGGCGCCCGCCTGTCGCGGAATCTGCTGGACGGCGACGTGGCGGCCCGGCTCGGCGGCGACGAGTTCGCGGTGCTGATGCACGGTGACGCCGAGGAGGCCGTGCTCGCGGCGCACCGGCTGCTCGCGGTGCTCGGCGAGCCCTACGAGGTGGACGGCGGTCAGATCTACCTCTCCGCCAGTGTCGGCGTGGCCTCCACCGGTGAGCTGTTGCACGATGCCGACCTGGCGTTGCGTTACGCCAAGCAGCGCGGCAAGAACCGGGTCGAGCGCTACCAGGCCGGGTATGACGAGCTGCTGCGCCGCCGTGGCACGCTGACCGGCGAGCTGCGGCACGCGATCGACCGGGACCAGCTGCGCCTGGTGTTCCAGCCGGTGGTGGCGCTCCCGTCGATGCGGCCGGTGGGCGCCGAGGCGCTGCTCCGCTGGACCCACCCGGAGCTGGGGGCGGTCCGGCCGGACGAGTTCATCCCGGTCGCCGAGGAGTCCGGGCTGATCAACCGCATCGGCGCCTGGGTGCTGGAGAACGCGTGCCGCCAGCTCGCCGACTGGCTGGCCGACGGTCACGACATCTGGATGTCGGTGAACCTGTCGCCGAAGGAGCTGCACAACGCCGACTACGCCGCGCAGGTCGCCGACATCCTGGCCGAGCTGGGTGTCCCGCCGCAGCGGCTGGTGCTGGAGGTGACCGAGCACGCGGTCGCCACCGACATGGAGGAGCTGGTCCGGCGGCTGGCCGAGCTGCGCGAGACCGGGGTGCGGATCGCGCTGGACGATTTCGGCGCCGGCTATTCGTCGCTCACCCAGCTGCGCACTCTTCCGGTGGACATTCTCAAGATCGATCACGCGCTGGTGGCCGAGCCGGAGTCGCGGACCGGCACCGCCGCGCCGCTGGTCGACGTGGTGGTCCGGCTCGGGCACCGGCTCGGGCTGGAGGTGCTGGCCGAGGGGATCGGCACGCCGGCCCAGCGCGAGGTGGTCGAGGAGGCCGGTTGCCGGCTCGGCCAGGGCTCGTTGTTCGGGTGGGGAGTGCCGGCCGAGCACTTCGAGTCGCGCCTGGAATCGCTGCGCCCGGTCGGCCCGCGACCGCTTCCCGCGGTGCGTTCGGGACCGCCGGCGAACGCGCCGGCGCGCAGCCAGGTGGTACGCCTCGGTCCCGGAATGCGGCAGCTCAGAGCGTTGTTGCCGACCGATCCGGAATTCCTGGCGCCGGCCGTTGATCAAAATGTGGGATCAGTTGACTCAGGCCGTGAGATGGGGCAAGGTTAGCCGCATGTGCTTCGCGTCCCGAGTACTTATCTGAGCGCACCGCTCCTCACCGAGGAGGGTGCGCTAGGTCCCGTGCATTCGCACGTGGGCCTTTTTTGTTGCTCGAGTGCCGGACGCCTCACCGAAAAGGTCTGAACTGCCATGACGAGACCCACGCCTGAATCACTTGCCCATCGAGCCACTCCGGCCACCGTCGCGGCGGCCGTGAACACCGCACCGGCCGTCACGACTCCGGTAGCCACCACGGGCGCCGGCGCGCTCGTCCGGTCGCTCGAGGCGCTCGGCGTTGAGGTCGTGTTCGGCATTCCCGGGGGGACCATCCTCCCGGCGTACGACCCGCTGTTCGACTCGAAGGTCCGGCACATCCTGGTCCGGCACGAGCAGGGCGCGGGGCACGCCGCCACCGGGTACGCGCAGGCCACCGGCAAGGTCGGGGTCTGCATGGCGACCAGTGGCCCGGGCGCGACGAACCTGGTCACCGCGATCGCCGACGCGTACATGGACTCGGTGCCGATCGTCGCGATCACCGGTCAGGTGTCGCGGGCGGCGATCGGGACGGACGCCTTCCAGGAGGCGGACATCCAGGGCATCACGCTGCCCATCACCAAGCACAACTTCCTGGTCCAGACGCCGGAGGAACTGCCCCGGATCATGGCCGAGGCGTTCCACCTGGCGGCCACCGGCCGGCCCGGCCCGGTCCTGGTCGACATCCCCAAGGACGTGCAGCAGGCGCAGACCACGTTCGCCTGGCCGCCGACCCTGGACCTGCCCGGCTACCGCCCGACCCTGCACCCGCACGGCAAGCAGATCCGGGAGGCGGCCCGGCTGATCGCGGCGGCCAAGCGCCCGGTGCTGTACGTCGGTGGCGGCGTGCTGAAGGCCGGCGCCACCGAGGGGCTGCGCAAGCTGGCCGAGCTGACCGGCATCCCGGTGGTCACCACGCTGATGGCGCTCGGCGCGTTCCCCGACTCGCACCCGCAGCACCTGGGCATGCCCGGCATGCACGGCACCGTCCCGGCGGTCTACGCGCTGCAGAAGTCGGACCTGCTGATCACCCTCGGCGCCCGGTTCGACGACCGGGTCACCGGCCAGCTGGACTCGTTCGCGCCGGACGCCAAGATCGTGCACGCCGACATCGACCCGGCCGAGATCGGCAAGAACCGGCACGCGGACGTCCCGATCGTCGGCGACGCCCGGCACGTGATCGACGAGCTGATCGCCGCGGTCTCCGCGACCGCCGCCGGCGCCGACCAGTACGCACCCTGGTGGAACACGCTGAACGACCTGCGCGAGCGGTACCCGCTGGGCTACGAGGAGCCGACCGACGGCACCCTCGCCCCGCAGTACGTGATCGAGCGGATCGGTGAGCTGGTCGGCCCGGACGCGATCTACTGCGCCGGTGTCGGTCAGCACCAGATGTGGGCCTCGCAGTTCATCAAGTACGAGAAGCCGGGCACCTGGCTCAACTCCGGCGGCGCCGGAACCATGGGGTACGCCGTCCCGGCGGCCATGGGCGCGAAGGTCGGCCGGCCGGACGTCCAGGTCTGGGCGGTCGACGGCGACGGCTGCTTCCAGATGACCAACCAGGAGCTGGCCACCTGCGCGCTGGAGGGCATCCCGGTCAAGATCGCCGTCATCAACAACGGCAACCTGGGCATGGTCCGGCAGTGGCAGACCCTGTTCTACGACGGCCGGTACTCCAACACCGAGCTGGGCACGCACAAGCACCGGATCCCGGACTTCGTGAAGCTGGCCGAGGCGCTCGGCTGCGTCGGCCTGCGTTGCGAGTCGAAGGACGACGTCGACAAGGTCATCAAGCAGGCCATGGAGATCAACGACGCGCCGGTGGTCATCGACTTCACGGTCGGCAAGGACGCCATGGTGTGGCCGATGGTCGCGGCCGGCACCAGCAACGACGAGATCATGTTCGCCCGGGACGTGCGCCCCGCCTTCGAAGAGGACGACCTTTAGTCATGACCAACTGCACCGAGCGGCCGCAAGCCGCACCTGACGACGATCTCGCAGGCGAGGGCCGGGCGGGCATGACCGAGGAGGCACAGTGACCACCAAGCACACGCTGAGCGTGCTGGTCGAGAACAAGCCCGGTGTGCTCGCCCGGGTCAGCGGGCTGTTCTCGCGGCGCAGCTTCAACATCGACTCCTTGGCGGTCGGCGAGACGGAGAACCCGGACGTCAGCCGCATCACGATCGTGGTCGACGCCGAGTCGTCCCCGCTCGAACAGGTCACCAAGCAGCTCAACAAGCTGGTGAACGTCCTGAAGATCGTGGAGCTGGATCCGGCGCAGTCGGTCCAGCGTGAACTCCTTCTGGTCAAGGTGCGCGCCGACCGGGCGCAGCGTGGCCAGGTGCTGGAGACCGTCGAGTTGTTCCGGGCGCGAGTGATCGACGTCGCTCCGGACACCCTGACGATCGAGGCCACCGGCAACCCCGACAAACTGGATGCGCTGCTGCGCGACCTCGAGCCGTACGGCATCAAGGAGATGGTCCAGTCGGGCCTGGTCGCCATCGGCCGTGGCTCTCGTTCCATCACCACCGGCCCGGCGCTCCGCGCCGCCTAGAAAGCCCGTCCAACCACCCCGGCTGCCACCCTGAACGGATGAGAAGCCGACCTTGAAAGGTTTGTAATGACCGCCGAAGTTTTCTATGACGACGACGCCGACCTGTCGATCATCCAGGGCAAGAAGGTGGCCGTCATCGGCTACGGCAGCCAGGGCCACGCCCACTCGCTGTCGCTGCGTGACTCGGGCGTCGAGGTCGTGGTCGGCCTGCAGGAGGGCTCCAAGAGCCGTCCGAAGGCCGAGGAGCAGGGCCTGACCGTGAAGACCCCGGCCGAGGCGTCGGCCTGGGCCGACGTGATCATGGTGCTGGCGCCGGACACCGCCCAGCGCAAGATCTACGCCGAGTCGATCGCCCCCCACCTGTCCGCCGGCAAGGCGCTGTTCTTCGGCCACGGCCTGAACATCCGCTTCGAGCTGATCAAGCCCCCGGCCGACGTGACCGTGGCGATGGTCGCCCCGAAGGGCCCCGGCCACCTGGTCCGCCGGCAGTACGTGGACGGCAAGGGCGTGCCCGCCCTGATCGCGGTCGAGCAGGACCCGGACGGCAACGGTCAGGCGCTCGCCCTGTCGTACGCGAAGGCGATCGGCGGCACCCGCGCCGGCGTCATCAAGACGACGTTCAAGGAGGAGACCGAGACCGATCTCTTCGGCGAGCAGGCCGTTCTCTGCGGCGGTACCTCGGCGCTGGTCCAGACCGGTTTCGAGGTGCTCACCGAGGCCGGTTACGCCCCGGAGATCGCGTACTTCGAGTGCCTTCACGAGCTGAAGCTGATCGTCGACCTGATGTATGAGGGCGGCATTTCCCGGATGCGCTACAGCGTCTCGGACACCGCCGAGTTCGGCGACTACGTCTCCGGCCCTCGCGTCATCAACGCGGAGACCAAGCAGGAGATGAAGCGGATCCTCGCCGACATCCAGTCCGGCGAGTTCACCCGCCGCCTGATCGCCGACGACGAGAACGGCGGCGCCGAGCTCAAGAAGTTCCGTGAGCAGGGCGCCGAGCACCCGATCGAGGTCACCGGCAAGAAGCTGCGCGGCATGATGAGCTGGGTCGACCGCCCGATCACCGAAACCGCATAGTTCGGTGGAAAAGCGCCCGGTCGATTCCGGCCGGGCGCTTTTTCATGCCCGCATTCAAGATCAGGGAATTCATCCACGCCGGCCCGGCGTGGTCCAGGCCGCATGCTCCCGCCCGGCCCGTTCACTGTCCGTGGGTGGTTCCGGAGATCAAGACCGGACGCGGCCCGGACCCCGTCGTGAGTGAACTGAACTCGCGCGCGACAACGTCCGTACCATTTGAGTCCGTCAATGCCGACGAACCCGGATGGAGAGTCCATGACTTGCGTCGTCCTGGTAACCGAGGAATTGGCGCCCGCCGCGATCGATGTGCTCACCACGGACTTCGAGGTCCGCACGGTGGACGGCACCGACCGGCCCGCGCTGCTGAACGCCCTGACCGAGGCCGAGGCGGTGATCGTCCGGAGTGCCACCCGGATCGACGCCGAGGCCCTGAGCTCCGCCCCTCACCTGCGCGTCGTGGCGCGGGCCGGGGTCGGGCTCGACAACGTCGACATCCCCGCGGCGACCGCGCGCGGGGTGCTGGTGGTGAACGCGCCCACCAGCAACATCATCTCGGCCGCGGAACAGGCGGTGGCGCTGCTGCTGGCCACCGCGCGGCACACCGCCGGCGCCAGCGCCGCGCTCAAGGCCGGCCGGTGGAGACGCTCGGCGTACACCGGTGTCGAAGTGCACGGCAAGACCGTCGGCGTGGTCGGTCTGGGTCGTATCGGCGTGCTCGTCGCCCAGCGGATGGCCGCCTTCGGGACGAACCTGATCGCGTACGACCCGTACGTGCAGCCGGCCCGCGCCGCCCAACTCGGCGTCCGGTTGGTCACCCTGGACGAGCTGATCCGGGAGAGCGACTTCATCTCGGTGCACCTGCCGCGTACCCCGGAGACGCTCGGCCTGATCGGCGAGAAGGAACTGGCCGTCGTCAAACCGGGCGTCCGCATCGTCAACGCCGCCCGTGGTGGCCTCGTCGACGAGCGTGCGCTGGCCGCCGCGATCGCCGACGGCCGGGTCGCCGGGGCCGGGCTGGACGTCTTCGAGACCGAACCGCTGACCGACTCGCCGCTGTTCGCCTTCGACACCGTGACGGTGACCCCGCATTTGGGCGCGTCGACGGTCGAGGCGCAGGACAAGGCCGGGCTGGCCGTGGCGCGCAGTGTGCGGCAGGCGTTGCGCGGCGAGTTCGTGCCCGAGGCGGTCAACGTGCGGGCCGGCGGGGCGGTGGACGAGGACGTACGGCCGCTGCTGCCGTTGGCGGAGAAGCTCGGGCGTGTGTTCACCGCGGTCGCCGGTGGGGTCGCCGCCCGCATCACCGTCGAGGTCCGCGGTGAGGTCGCCACCCACGACGTCGGCGTGCTCGGCCTGGCCACGACGAAGGGGCTGTTCACCTCGGTCGTGGAGGAGCGGGTCACCTACGTGAACGCGCCGCAACTGGCCGCCGGCCGGGGTGTCGCGGTGGAGCTGGCGACGTCGGAGGACGCCGGCGAGCACGAGAGCCTGATCGCGGTCCGCGGCGCGCTCGCCGACGGGCGCACGATCTCGGTGGCCGGGGCCGGCGGGAAACTCGTCGAGGTCGACGGGTTCGAGCTGGACCTGCCGGCCGAAGGGGTGCTGCTGTTCTTCCGCTACCGGGACCGGCCCGGGGTGGTCGGGCGGATCGGCACGACGCTGGGCCGCGCCGGCGTGAACATCGCGGCGATGCAGGTGGCCCGGCGGGTGGCCGGCGGGGAGGCGCTGATGACGCTGACCGTCGACTCGTCGATCGACCCCGACCTGCTGGCCCGCGTCGCCGACGAGATCGGCTCGTCGAATTCGGCCGTCGTCGACCTGCGCGCCGACTGACCGCGTCGCGCCCGCCGACGTCGCGAGGCCCGAGAACGGCTAGGCGAAGCCGTGGTCGTTCTCGGGCCTCTCGACGTCGGCTGTCAGGGGCGCGAGGCCTGCGAGCCGGCGGCGACGCCGGTAGACACAGCTGGGTAGACCGTGCCGTCCTGAAGATCCAAGAGGTCCAGTTTCAGCTCGGCCGCCAGTCGCTCGATCGTCTCCAGCACCGCGTCCGGGCAGTTCTCGTCCAGGCGCATCTGGATGTGGTCGGCCGCGGCGTGCAGCGGCGAGCTGGCCCAGGGCGACCCGGGCGCCGTCGCGCGCGGCCCGCGATCGGGATAACTACTGGTCAGGGCATCGTAGAAGGCGACGACGCGCGGGTCGGCCGGACGTTGCGGGTGTACGCCCTCGGCACACCGGGCATTGGCGGCGCGCACCTCGTCCGGGGCCGTCGCGGGGTCCATCGCCCACACCACTAGGTCGAAACTCACCGGCGCATGGTGCCATCACCGAGGCGTCAGTTCACCGAACCCGTGGGCCGACACGCGGGGATGCGTCTTGCGCGTCTTTAGTCCGCATCGCTAGCGTTGGTCCCAGCCGCACGTTCTTGGGTGGACTCGTCTTCGGGTGACGGAGTTCGCCGGGGGTCGCGCGGTAAGAATTCGGCGGGACCGAGCCACGCGTACTCGTCGCAGCAGCCCCCGTGATCGTTTGCCGCGATCCGGGGGCTGTTCGTTTGTGGAGATGTTCCGCGCATCGGCCCGGCCGGCCGGAGGAATCGCCGGCCGAGAAGTAACAAGGTTCAAACTTTGAGACCGGCGTTCCGGGCTTCGGGAAGCCGCGTTACGGTGTGTGTTGTTCATCCGGACAGGGCAGGGGAGTCGAATCGTGAGCGTGGCGCGGATCGCGGTGGTGGCCGGCGACGGCATCGGAACCGAGGTGACCGCGCAGGCGCGCAAGGTGATCGACGCGGTTCTCCCCGGTGTCGACTACAACGAGTACGACCTGGGCGCCCGCCTCTACAACCGCACCGGCGAGGTCCTCCCGGCCTCGGTCCAGACCGAGCTGGCCGGCCACGACGCGATCCTGCTGGGCGCGATCGGTGACCCGAGCGTGCCGCCGGGCGTTCTCGAGCGCGGCCTGCTGCTGAAGCTCCGCTTCGACTTCGATCAGTATGTGAACCTGCGCCCGTCGAAGCTGTGGCCCGGCACCACCAGCCCGCTCGCCGGCGTCAAGCCCGGCGAGATCGACATGGTCGTGGTCCGCGAGGGCACCGAGGGTCTCTACGTCGGTGCCGGTGGCGTCCTGCACAAGGACACCCCGGCCGAGATCGCCACCGAGGAGAGCCTGAACACCCGGCACGGCGTCGAGCGGGTCATCCGGGACGCGTTCGACCGCGCCCAGCGCCGCGACCGCCGCCACGTGACCCTGGTCCACAAGACGAACGTGCTCACCCACGCCGGCAACCTGTGGTCGCGCACCTTCAACGCGGTCGCCGCCGAGTTCCCCGACGTGACCACGGAATACCAGCACATCGATGCGGCCAGCATGTTCATGGTCAGCAACCCGCAGCGCTTCGACGTGGTCGTCACCGACAACCTGTTCGGCGACATCCTCACCGACATCGCCGCCGCCGTCACCGGTGGCATCGGCATGGCCGCCAGCGGCTCGGTCAACCCGGAGCGCAGGTTCCCGTCGACCTTCGAGCCGGTCCACGGTTCCGCGCCGGACATCGCCGGCCAGGGCATCGCCGACCCCGCCGCGGCCATCCTCTCCGCGGCGCTGCTGCTGGAGCACCTGGGCAAGCACGCCGAGGCCGGGCGAGTAACCGAGGCGGTCGCGGCCGAGGTCGCGTCCCGCACGCCGGGCGCGCCGCTGCGTACCGCCGAGGTCGGCGACCGCGTCGCCGCCGCCGTCTGACCGACGGCCACGCCACTGCCATGATCGGCTACCGGTCGGTAGCCGTCTGACCGGCACATCGGTTCGGTTCACGAAGCCTCGGCGGTCGTTGTTTTAACGAGCGTTCGAGGTAGATTCATGGGCGCACCACGGGTGCCCCTCGCATGCTTATTTTCTGCCAGAAAGCAGGTCCCTTTGCCATGAGCGGTGGTGACAGCCTCGACTTCGAGATCCGTCCGAACCCGGCGCCCGTAACGGACGCCGAGCGTGCCGCGCTGCTGGCCAACCCCGGATTCGGCCGGATCTTCACGGACCACATGGTCACCGTGCGCTACGCCGACGGCAAGGGGTGGTATGAGCCCCGCGTCGAGGCGCGCGCGCCGATCCCGATGGATCCGGCCAGTGCCGTGCTGCACTACGCGCAGGAGATCTTCGAGGGCCTGAAGGCGTACACGCTGCCCGACGGCGGCGTCGCGATGTTCCGCCCCGAGGCGAACGCCGCCCGTTTCGCCCAGTCCGCTCAGCGGATGGCGATGCCGGCACTCCCCGAGGAGATCTTCCTCAAGTCGCTGCACGAGATCATCGCGATCGACCGGAAGTGGATCCCCGAGGGGGAGGACGGCAGCCTCTACCTGCGGCCGTTCGCCTACGCCAGCGAGGTCTTCCTCGGCGTGCGCCCCTCCCTGGAATACCTCTACCTGGTCATCGCGTCCCCGGTCGGGCCGTACTTCTCCGGTGGTGTCAAGCCGGTCTCGGTCTGGGTCACCCCGGACTACACCCGCGCGGCCCCCGGTGGCACCGGCGCGGCCAAGTGCGGCGGCAACTACGCGGCCGGCCTCTCCGCCCAGGCCGAGGCCATCGAGCACGGCTGCGACCAGGTCGTCTACCTGGACGCGGTGGAGCGCAAGTACATCGACGAGCTCGGCGGCATGAACGTGTTCCTCGTCCTCGACGACGGCACCCTGGTCACCCCGCCGCTGACCGGCACGATCCTGCCCGGCATCACCCGCGACTCGGTGATCAAACTGGCCGAGCGGGCCGGCCGCCGCGTCGAGGAACGCGCCATCAGCCTGCAGGAGTGGCGCGACGGCGCCGCCTCCGGCCGGGTCCGCGAGGCCTTCGCCTGCGGCACCGCCGCGGTGGTCACCCCGATCGGCACGATCCGGAGCCTGGACGGCGACTTCACCGTCGCCGACGGCGGCCCGGGCGAGGTCACGATGGGCCTGCGCAAGGAACTCGTCGACATCCAGCGCGGCCGCGCCGAGGACACGTTCGGCTGGGTCCACCGCGTCGCCTGACCCGTCTGAGCGGGAACGATGGGCCCGGCTGAGTCAGCCGCCCGCCGCGGCTGACGAGCTCGACGACCTGGACTTCGCGGACGACCTGGCTTTCCAGGACGACCTCGACAGCTGGGAGATCGCGGTCGCCTGCGCTCCGGATCCGGAGCGCAGGCGGCCGGATGATCAGTCCTGAAGCAGGTGGCGGCGCATGGAGGTGATCTCGGTGCCGGTGAGGCCGAGGTCGCGTACGTAACCCTCGACGGAGCCGTGCAGGGCACGAAGGTCGTCGAGGAACAGCTGCATCGCGGCGGCCGGGGAGTCGAACATGTGCTCATTACCCCGTACGGCATCGGGGTCGGTTCTCAAAAGGTATTCGGTCAGGGGCGCCATCGCGTCGGTGGTGAGCGCGTAGTCCTCGGCGATGTCCGTGTCCGAGACGCCGAGCAGGGACAGGGTGAGGGCGCAGATCGTGCCGGTCCGGTCCTTGCCGGCCATGCAGTGCACGACGACCGGCGCGGCGGCCGGGTCGGCGATCAGGCGCAGCGATTCGAGGATGCCCTCGCGGCCGTCCTCGGCGAAGTTCAGGTACCGGTCGGCGAGCCAGCGCTCGTGGACCGTGCCTTCGGGGTGCCCGACCTCGTCCCAGTCGATGTGCTTGATGACCAGGTTGCGGTAGTCGAGCCCATACCTCTGGTGGACGCGGCCGAACTTCTCCACCTCGAACGGGCGGCGCAGGTCGATGACCGTGCGGATGCCGAGGGCGGTGAAGGCCGCAGTGTCCTCGTCGCCGATCCGGTGCAGCGAGTCGGCCCGGAAGAGCCGCCGCCATCGCACCGTCCGGCCGTCGAGGCCGGTGTAACCACCGACATCGCGGAAGTTGTAGGTCGCGGAGAAGCCGAGATTTCGCGAGTACTGTTCAGCAACCACGTGCCCAACCTATCCTCCGGGGTCGATGGCCTGACCCCGGAGGGCAGCCGTCTCAGAGGCCGATCACGTGCAGAGTGGGCGGCCCGCCGGCGGGCGGTCGCGTGACCACGTACGGGCGGGTCGGCGTCGGGCGACCAGACGACGCCGCGCGGGGCGACCACGTCGGTGCTGACGTCCGGGCGGCGCGGCCGTCCCAACTTGTGGATTTGTAGTCCCATCCGTCGCACCGCGTGACATGCTGCATGGCGTGACCCACCTCGTGCTGATTATTCGCACCTAGCGCGCCGGCTGACGACTTCGCCGACGCGCAGACCTCCCGCATCCGCGGGGGGTCTTTTTGTTGTGGGTGTATGGGTGCCGACTGAAAGGACCTCCCCGATGGACTACCAGGTGTTCGACACGACGCTGCGCGACGGCGGGCAGCGCGAGGGAATCAGCTACACGGTCGCCGACAAACTCGCCGTCGCGCGGCTGCTGGACGAGTTCGGCGTGGGTTTCATCGAGGGCGGCTGGCCGGGCGCCATGCCGAAGGACACCGAGTTCTTCGAACGGGCGAAGACCGAGCTGGAGTTGAAGAACGCGGTGCTGGTGGCGTTCGGCGCGACCCGCAAGGCCGGTGTCGACGTGGCCGCGGACGCGCAGGTCAAGGCGCTGCTGGACGCCGAGACCCCGGTGGTCTGCGTGGTGGCCAAGTCGGATGTCCGGCACGTGGAGCGGGCGCTGCGCACCACGCCGGAGGAGAACCTGGCGATGGTCCGGGACACCGTCCAGCACCTGGTCGCGAACGGCCGCCGCGCGTTCGTGGACTGTGAGCACTTCTTCGACGGCTTCCGCTTCGACCCGGAGTACACCGCGTCGGTGGTGAAGACCGCGATCGACGCCGGCGCCGAGCGCGTGGTCATGTGCGACACCAACGGCGGCATGCTCCCCTCGATGATCACGAAAGCGGTCACCGAGGTGGTCGAGCGCACCGGGGTGAGCGCCGACCGGCTCGGCATCCACTGCCAGAACGACACCGCCTGCGCGGTGGCGAACACGATCGCCGCGGTCGAGGCCGGGGTGAAGCACTTCCAGTGCACCGCGAACGGCTACGGCGAACGCCCCGGCAACGCTGACCTGTTCGCCGTGGTCAGCAACCTGCAACTCAAGCTCGGGCTGAAGGTCCTACCGGACGGATGCCTGGAGAAGGCGACGCGGGTCTCCACCGCGCTCGCCGAGATCGCCAACATCGCCCCCGACACCCACCAGGCCTATGTCGGGGCCGCCGCGTTCGCTCACAAGGCGGGCCTGCACGCGAGTGCGATCAAGGTGGATCCGCTGCTCTACAACCACGTCGACCCGTCGGTTGTCGGCAACGACATGCGGATCCTGGTGACCGAGATGGCCGGCCGGGCCAGCATCGAGCTCAAGGCCCGCGAGCTCGGCATCGACCTGGCCGGCCATCCGGAAACCCTGTCCACGGTCACTCAGAAGGTGAAGGACCTGGAGGCCGTCGGCTGGTCGTTCGAGGCCGCCGACGCCTCGTTCGAGCTGCTGGTCCGCGGGGAGCTGCCGGGCGACGACGTCTCCGCGCCGTTCACCCTGGAGTCCTACCGGGTGCTGGTCGAGCACCGCGAGGACGGCAAGGTGATCTCCGAGGCGACGGTGAAGGTGCGCGTCAAGGGCGAGCGTGTGATCGCGACCGCCGAGGGCAACGGCCCGGTCAACGCGCTCGACGAGGCGTTGCGCACCGCGCTCTCCAACCACTTCCCCGCCCTGAAGTCGTTCGAACTGACCGATTTCAAGGTACGGATCCTGGAAGGCACCCACGGCACCAACGCGATCACCCGCGTCCTGCTGGACACGGGCGACCACCAGCGCGATTGGACCACGGTCGGCGTGCACGAGAACATCGTCGAGGCGAGCTGGACCGCCCTGGTCGACGCCCTCACCTACGGCCTGGCCAAGAGCTGATTGCTGAGTCTGATTGCTCCGCTTCGCTCCGCGGGTGATCGCCTGGTAACCGGTGAGGAGGCAGCTGGTTTTCCGACGCCCGCGGGGTGTGCGGGTGGCGGAAAACCAGCTGCCTCCTCACCGGCGGCGATCACCGGATGGTGGCGGCGGCGCGGATCAGGGCGATCGCCTCCGCGCCGGGCATCGGGTCGAGTTGCCGCCCGCCCCGCAGCCGGAGTGAGACGAGCCCTTCGTCCCGGGCGCCGACCACCGCGATGTACGGCACTTTGGAGGCGGCCCGGATCCGCGCCCCGAGCGAACCGTCCCGGATCTCGACGGCGCGCAGCCCGGCGGCGACCGCCGAGGCCGCGAACGACGAGTCGACTCCGACGGGCAGGACGGCGAGCTGGACCGGGGCGTACCAGACCGGGAACGCGCCTTCGTGCTCCTCGATGAGCTGCCCGAACAGCCGCTCCATCGACCCGGCCAGACTGCGGTGGATCATCACCGGGCGGGCGCGGGCGCCGGACGCGCCGACGTAGGACAGGTCGAACCGCTCCGGCTGGTGGAAGTCGATCTGGACGGTGGCGACGGTCCATTCACGGCCGGCCGCATCCACCACCTGCACGTCGATCTTCGGGCCGTAGAACGCGGCTTCTCCGGCTTTCCCGGCGTACTCGATGGAAGCGTCGGAAAGCGCGCCCCGCAGCAAGGCCTCCGAGCGCGCCCAGCTCTCGTCGTCGCCGCCGTATTTCTTGCCCGGCCCGCGCAGCGAGAGCTGATAGTTCGCGGGCCGCAGGCCGAGCGCCGCATGCGATTCACGCATCAGCCGCAGCACACCGGCCACCTCGCCCGCCGCTTTTTCCTCCGGGCAGAAGATGTGCGCGTCGTTCAGCGCGATCGACCGCACCCGGGAAAGGCCGCCGAGCACGCCGGAGCGTTCCTGGCGATACATCTGCCCCAGTTCGGCGATTCGCAAGGGCATTTCCCGGTACGACCGTTGCCGCGCCTTGAAGATCAGTGCGTGATGGGGGCACAAACTGGGTCGCAGCATCAGTTCGTCCTCACCGGCCGGCATCGGCGGAAACATGTCGCCGGCGAAGTTCGCCAAGTGCCCGGACAGCTCGTACATCGCGCGTTTGCCCAGCGCGGGGGAGTAGACGTGCTGGTAGCCGTGGCGCCGTTCGAGGTCGTGGAGGTAGTTCTCCACCTCACGCCGTGCCGCCGCGCCGGCCGGGAGCCAGAACGGCAGCCCGGCCCCGATCAGCGGGTCGGAGTCGAAAAGGTCCAGCTCGCGGCCGAGTTTACGGTGGTCGATCATCACGGGTCTCCTTCTGGGGAAGGGCAACCCGCACGAAAAAGGCCTCGGGCAGGTTGCCCGAGGCCGATTCGTCAGCGCGATTCGACGCCGGGTGGTCCCGGCGTGGTCGTGATCGCGTCGAAAAGCATGGTGCCGACCCTATGCGGAAGGCGCCTGCCGCTCCAGCCAATTCTCCACGGTGATCTGGAACAGGTAGTGGTCCTGCCACTCACCGGCGATCTTCAGATATCGCGGCGCCAGGCCGAACCGTTCGAAACCGTTCTTGACCAGCACCCGTTGCGACCGTTCGTTGTGCAGCAGCGTGCCTGCCTCGACCCGGTGCAGCTCGTGCTCGGTGAACGCCAGGCGCAGGAGCTGGGCCACCGCCTGTGACGCGACGCCCTTGCCCGTGTGTACCGGTGACACCCAGTAGCCGAGGCTGCAGGACTGGAACGGGCCGCGGACCAGGTTGTTCAGGTTCACCCGCCCGGCGATCGCACCGTCGACCACGATCACGTACGGCAGGGCGGGGCCGCGCAGCACGTCGGCGACGACCTGCCGCTGCCCGTCCTCGGTCCAGAAACTCTCGTCGCGGATCGGGTCCCACGGCGCGAGGTGCTCGCGGCTGGCATTCAGCACCGTGGTCAACTCGGGTACGTCGGCCAGGGCCAGAGGGCGGACGGCGACGCTCATGACGCCGCCGGGAGGGTCAGCTCGGCGACCACCGAGCGGTGGTCCGAGTCCTTCACGCCGTGCACGGACACGTCACGTACTCCGATCTGCTGGTCGACCAGAACATGATCGATCATGACCGGTGGGATGAGATCCCCGTCATACGGCCCCCAGGTGCCGACCCATCCCTGACCGACGGTGTCCGCCGCGTCCCGGTAACCGTGGGCGATCAGCGTGCGCAACGCGCTGTGGTCGAGCGTCGAGTTGAAGTCGCCGAGCAGGATCCGCCGCGGGTTGTCGCCGTCCGAGCGCGGCTCGTTCGCCAGGTCCGTCCGCCAGTCCCCGAACCACTGCGGCAGGGCCGGCGCCGACGGATGCACCGACTCGACGACGACCGGCGCGGCCCCGGGCGCCAGGAGCGTCCCGGACGCCTGAAGGAAGCCACCGTGGTTGCGCTGCGAGTTCGGCTCGGCCAGCGGATAACGCGAATACAGCCCGGAGCCGCTGGCCCCCGGCTCGGCCGCCGGCGAACGGTAGGGCAGAAGCTCGTCCAGCCCGGCCGCGGTCAGCCCGGCCAGCGTCTTCGGCGCGAACTCCTGCAACGCCAGCACGTCGACGCGATTCTCCTTGACCAGGCGGACGACGTCGGCCGTGTCCGCGCCGCCGAGCAGCATGTTCGCCGTCATCACCCGCAGCACCACGCCCTGGCCCGGTCCTTTGTCGAGATCGGGCAGCGCCCGCGGCACGACACACGCCGCCAGCACGACCGCGATCAACGACGCCACCAGGCCGGCCACGCGCCGCCTGAGGACCAGGGTCACAACCGCCAAGATCAAAGACCCGATCGCCACGTACGGCGTGAAAGCCAGCAGTTGAATCAGCCGGCCCGGCTCCCAGCCGCCGACCCGGATCACCGTCCACACCAGTCCCGGCGTCAACAGGATCCACAGCAGGACCGTGAGCACTTTGCTGCGAGCCTGGCGCGCCTTCACCGGCGCGTCGGTGATCGTCATGGGCGCGACGTTATCCGACTCCAACCACCGCAAAACGCCGCCGGTGAGGCGACAGCTGATTTTTCCACGCCCGCGGGGTTCGCGGGCGGCGGGAAATCAACTGCCTCCTCACCGGTTACAAGGCGTTTCACCGCGGAGCGAAGCGAGCAATCAGGCTTCGTTCACGTCGCCGAAGGCGGCCAGATCCTCGCGGATCTTCTCGCCGTCACCCTCGACGACCAGCGTCAACCCGTCCACCGCGAGGTGCCGCCGAGCGGCCTCGGACACCGTCTCGACGGTCGCCTCCAGGTACTCCTGGCGCAGCGTCTCGTAGTAGTCGTCCGGCAGCCCGTGCACGACCAGGCTGGCCAGCGCCCCGGCGATCGCCCCCGGCGTCTGCATCTCCACCGACAGCTGACCGGCCCGCCACGAGCGCGCCACCGCCAGTTCGGCCTCGGTGACGCCCTCCTCCTGGGTGCGCCGGATCTCGCCGAGCGTGTCCTTGATCGCCGGGCCGGTCACCGCCGTCTGCACCCCGGCCGCCACCTCGAACCGGCCGGCCCGGCGGGTCATCGCGTAGGAGCCGCGAATCCCGTACGTGTAGCCCTTGACCTCGCGGATCAGGTGGTTCAGCCGGGACGTGAACGCCCCGCCCAGCACCGTCGCGGCCAGCGTCATCGGCACGTAGTCGGGGGTGGCCCGCTCCGGCGCCCGGTGACCGAGCCGCAGTGTCGACTGCACCGAACCGGGCCGGTCGACCAGGATCACGTGCGGTTTCGCCGGGATCGTCAGACCCAGCGGCGCCGACGGCGACAGTGCCTGCCCCCCGGTGCCGCTGAACGCGGCCTCGGCCAGCTCGGACAGGTCCAGCCCGTCCAGGTCGCCGGCGACCAGCAGCACACCCGGCCGCAGCATCCACTCCTGGTGGAACGCGACCACGTCGTCCACGGTCACCGCCGCCACCGACGACGGGTCGCCGTGCAGCGGCTTGCGGTACCGGCCCTCGGCGGCGAACAGGGCACCGCGCAGTGCCGCGTCCGCCCGCGGGCCGGGCTGCGCCCAGTCCATCCGCAGCGCGGTCACCTCGTCGTCACGGACCCGGACCACGTCCTCCGGGTCCAGTTTCGGCGTCCGGGCGGCCTCGGCGGCCAGCCGGACCGCACCGGCCAGCTGCGGGGCCGGGGCGGAGACGCCGATCCGGAACGCGTCCCAGTCGACCGACGGCGAGAGCTCGGCGCCGAGACCTTCCAGAGCCAGCGCGTACGCCGCGGAATCCCTCTTCTTCGTGCCCTCCTCCAGCGATTTCGCCAGGACGGTGGCGGTGCCCTCGCGGCCCTCGGACTCACGGGCGGCACTCGCGTCGAGCAGCAGCACCGCCGTGGCCAGGACCTGACCGGGCAGGTGCGCGGCGACGACCGTGCCGCCGTGCGCGGTGACCCGGCGCAGAGCCGGGAACGCGTACGGCCGGGCGGTGCCGGGCTCGGGGCGCGTGGTGATCAGCGTCATCAGGCTGGACCTTCCTCGGGCAGGTACGTCAACGTGACGCGGGAGTCCTTCTGCAGCGTCCGCGTGGCCGCCTCGGTGATGTCGTCGGCGGTCACCGCCTGCCACGCCGGGAGCCGGTAACCGGCGGTCGCCGGGTCACCGAACTGGGTGGTGTAACGCCCCAGCGTGTCCGCCCGGCCGCCGACCGTGGACACCTGCCGCCACCAGCTCGTGGTCAGCAGCGCCTTCGCCCGGTTCAGCTCCTCGTCCGTCACCGGCTCGTCGATCAGGCTCTGCACCACCTCGTCGAGCCCGGCCTCCAGCGTCGCCACGTCCACACCGTCCTTCGCGGTGGCCGTGATGATCAGCGGGGCCGGGGCGTGCGCGAGATCCACCCCGTACGACCCGATGTAGTCGGGCTGGGCGATCCGCTTGCCGTCGGCCAGGCGCTGGTAGAGCCGGCTGCCCCGGCCGCTGCCCAGCACCGTGGCGAGCACGGTGATCGCGTCGTACCCGGCCGTCCCGAACGGGTACGTCCGGTGGGACAGGTAGATGCGCGGGGCGGGGACGGCCGCGGTCACGGTCTCGCGCACGGCCTCGGTGGCCGGGCCGGGCAGGTGCCCGTTCGGCGCGGGCGGGATGGCCGGAACCGGCTCGATCGGCCCGAAATACTTCTCCGCCAGCGCGAACACCTCGGCCGGCGACGCGTCTCCGGCAACCGTGAGCACGCAGTTGTTCGGCGCGTAGTACTGCGCGTGGAACGCCTTGAACGTGTCCAGCGCCGCGCCGTTCAGATCCTCCATCGACCCGATCGTGGAATGGTGATACGGGTGGCCCTCCGGGTAGAGCAGCGGCAGGAGACGCAACCAGGCATCCCCGTACGGCACGTTGTCGTACCGCTGGCGGCGCTCGTTCTTCACCACCTCGCGCTGATTGTCCAGCGTTTCCTGGGTCAGCGCCGGAACCAGGCCGCCCATCCGGTCCGCCTCCAGCCAGAGCGCCAGCTCCAGGTGCTCCGACGGCATGGACTCGAAATAGTTCGTCCGGTCCGGGTTCGTCGTGGCGTTCAGCGAACCGCCGTTGCCCTGTACGAGCTTCATGTGCTCGGTCTTCTTCACGTGCTGCGAACCCTCGAACATCAGGTGCTCGAAGAGGTGCGCGAAACCGGTCTGACCGGGCGGTTCGTGCCGGGAGCCGACGTCATACCAGAGATTGACGCAGACGACCGGAGCGGTCCGGTCCTCGCTGACGACGACGCGCAGGCCGTTCGCCAGCCGCGTGGTTTCGATGGGCCACGGATAACCGGTCGTGGCGACCGGTGCGGTTGGGGACGTCACCCGACCCATCATGCCCTGTGATGCCGTGCTCGGCCCCGGCTGCGAGGCTCCGTTCGCTCTGGGCGTTCCCGCCGAGTCGATCTATAACCGGATGGCGGCCGGGCGGTCCGGGTGCCATGCTGGGCGGCGTGCTTGAGGACGTACGGGTGAACGACCGCCTGACCATCCCGGCGGCGGAGCTCTCGTGGCGTTTCTCCCGCTCCGGTGGCCCGGGCGGCCAGGGCGTGAACACCACCGACTCCCGGGTCGAGCTTTCGTGGGACCTGCTCGGCTCCGACCTGCTGCCGGTGTCCCTGAAGGAACGTGCCGTCGAGCGACTCGGCACCCGCCTGGTCGCCGGCGTGCTCACCGTCACCGCCTCCGAACACCGCTCCCAGCTGCGTAATCGTGAGGCCGCCGCGGCCCGCCTCGGCTCCCTGATCGCCTCCGCGATCGCCGTCCCGCCCCGCGCCCGCCGCGCGACCCGCCCGACGAAGGGCTCGGTCGAGCGGCGCATCACGGCCAAGAAGCAGCGCGCCGAGACCAAGCGCAACCGCCGCAACTACCCCACCGACTGACCCCACCACCAGCCTCGCCCGCGTGCTTCGCGGTGGGCCGGGGTCCGGCCGCGGCTCGTGGCCCCGGCTGGTTCTCACGGTTGTCCGTGCCGCATAGCCACGGTGCGGACCAGCCGGAACCGGGAGCGCGCTGCGAGACCGGCCCCGTGCGGGCCTCGCGCGTGAGCGTCGATGGCGTGACCCGAACCGGTGACGGCATCGCGTGGGGCTGTCATGGGCCGGACCGGAACCGGTGCGGGTTCACGGCGTACGCGCAAATGGGGTTGATCGGGCTTTTTCGGCGGTTCTGGGATCAAGCGGTCATCTGTGGTTGTACGGGGCGACGGCTTCGCGGTTGCGGGCCGCGCCCTCGGCGCCGAGCAGGGCCTCGCAGACGCGGATCAGGCGGCTGCGCAGACCGGCGGCGCGACGGGCCAGCTCGCGCTGACGGCCGACGTATTCCGCCTTGCCCTCCGGAGTCTCGATCTTCACCGGCGGGTGACCGTAGGACGTGAGGTCGTAGGGGCTGGCCTGCATGTCGAGCAGGCGGATCTCGCCGGCCAGGGCGAAGCAGTCGAGCGCGAGCGCGCCGGGGACGGCCGGGCCGAGTTTCTGCGCCCACTTGTGCACGTCCATCGCGGCGTGCAGGCAGCCCGGCTGGTCCAGATCGACCTGGGTCGCGCGGGTGGGCTGCAGCCGGTTGAGCCCGACGGCCTCGGGCGTGAAGAAGCGGAACGCGTCGTAGTGCGTGCAGCGGATGGTGTGCTGCTCGACCACCTTGTCGGTCTCGGACTGGCCGAGCCGCAGCGGCAGCGGGTGCCGGTGCTCGGGGTCGCGGTAGACCATGGCCCACTCGTGCAGGCCGAAGCAGCCGGAGAAGACCGGGCGCGACGCGGTCGCGGTGAGCAGGCCGTGGATGTAGCGCACGCTCTCGCCGCGGCCGTGCATGAACGCGTCCTCGTCGAGGGCGACGATGCCGTCCTCGTGGGTCGCGTAGAACTTCCAGCCGGCGTGCTCGGCCAGGCCGTCGGGAGCCGAGGCCAGGCCGGCGCCGACGCCCGGGTGCCAGCGGCGCAGCATCGCCGGACGGGTCCCGTAGTAGTCGTAGAGGAAATCCTCGATGGCGTGTTTCTCACCCGTCGCCCGGCGGGCACGGTGGCCCGCGGTCATCTCGTCGGCGCGCTCGGCGTGCGCCCGGGCGAGGGGTATCCAGGTGACCGAGGGCAGCGTGGTGGTGAGTGCCCTCACCTGCTTGATCCCCATCGCACCAATGTATCTAGCCGAAGCGATCAACACGATCACCGTTAGGCGCGAATGAGCTCCGCCACGGTGTGTTCTTTCCGAGCGGCCGGAGTGCTTTTCCCGTCTTGATCGGATATCGGTGGTTTTCGGAGCGACGCCGACCAGCCGAGCCCGGGTGCGCCGGGCAGCGCGAACCCCAGCCGGGGACCGAGCCCCAGCGTCAGGACAACGACAGAATCCATGCGAAGCAATGTAGTACATCTACTACGACTTTGATAGCTTGATGGACATGACGGAGGCGGTAGTGCAGGGCGCCGGCGCGGAGCCGCTGGTCGCCGAGCCGGTCATCGAGGTTCGAGACCTGCGCATGCGATACGGGCCGAAAGAGGTCCTCGACGGCATCGGCTTCTCGGCGCGTCCCGGTGAGGTGATCGCACTCCTCGGGCCGAACGGTGCGGGCAAGACCACCACGATCGAGATCCTCGAAGGGTTCCGGCGGCGCTCGGCCGGGCACGTGCGGGTGCTCGGCGTCGACCCGGAGCACGGCGGCGAGCGCTGGCGGGCCCGGCTCGGCGTCGTCCTGCAGTCCTGGCGCGACCACGGCAAGTGGCATGTGCGTGAGCTGCTGGAGCACGTCAGCCTGCACTACGCCCCGTTCAGTACCGACCGGATCGTCCGCCCCTGGCCGGTCGACCAGCTGCTCGACGCGGTCGGCCTGACCGCCGCCGCGCGCACCCGCGTCAGCCGGCTCTCCGGTGGCCAGCGCCGCCGGCTGGACGTGGCGATCGGCATCGTCGGCCGCCCCGAGCTGCTCTTCCTCGACGAGCCGACGGTCGGTTTCGACCCGGCGGCCCGGCGTGAGTTCCACGACCTGATCCACGAGCTGACCGACATGGCCGACACCACGGTGCTGCTCACCACCCACGACCTCGACGAGGCGGAGAAACTCGCCGACCGGATCCTGATCCTGGCCGGCGGGCGGATCATCGCGAGCGGCTCGGCCGACGAGCTGTCACGGCGGGTGGCCGGCGAGTCCGAGATCCGGTGGACGCGCGACGGGCAGCGCTTCGTGCACTCCACGGCGGATGCCACGGGGTATGTGCGGGAGCTCTTCCGTCAGTACGGGAAGGCGATCGGTGACCTGGAGGTGCGCCGCTCCAGCCTGGAGGAGACCTACATGAAACTGGTGCACGAGGCGGAGGCGCGGCGATGACCCCGATCGTGATGGGGGTGCGCCGGGGCTGGATCGAGATCCGGCACACGCTCACCAACTCGACCGACCTCTGGTCGTACCTGTTCCCGGCCGTCCTGCTGCTCGGCACGGTCTACTTCATGCGGAACTCGACAGTTCCCGGCACGTCGTTCTCGCTCGGTTCGCGCACGCTGCCCGGCGTCTTCGGCATGGGCGTGGCGATGGGCGGCCTGATGACCACCTCGCAACAGTTGATCGTCGACCGGGAAGACGGCACGCTGCTGCGGGCCAAGGCCGTCCCGAGCGGGATGACCAGCTATCTGACCGGCAAGGTGGTGCTGGTCGGCGGCATGACGCTGATCGGCTTCCTGATCCAGTTGATCCCCGGCCTGTTCCTGGTCGACGGCCTGTCGGTGGACGCCGACGGCTGGCTGACCCTGCTCTGGCTGCTCCCGATCGGCTTCGTGGCGACCCTGCCGCTGGGCGCGGCGGTCGGTTCGCTCTTCGACGACCCGCGCAACATGGCGCTGGTGACGCTGCCGATCTTCGGGACGATCGCGATCTCCGGCATCTTCTATCCGATCGCGAGCCTCCCCGGCTGGCTGCAGGGTCTCGCACAGGTCTTCCCGCTCTACTGGCTAGGGTTGGGCATGCGCTCGGTCTTCCTGCCCGACTCCCTCGCCGCGGCCGAGATCGGGCATTCCTGGCGGCATCCGGAGACGTTCGGGGTGCTGGCCGGCTGGGCGGTTCTGGGCCTGGTGCTGGCCCCGATCCTGCTGCGGCGGATGGCCGCGCGGGAGTCCGGTTCGGCCGTCGCGGCGCGACGGGAGCGGGCGTTGTCCCGAGTGGGGCGCTGATGGCGAGCGAGATCACGTACAACCGGATCGCGATGCTGCGCGCCGAGCGCGGCATCTCCCGGCGGCAGCTGGCCGACGCGCTGGGCGTGCACTACCAGACCGTCGGCTACCTGGAGCGCGGCGAGTTCAGCCCCAGCCTCCACCTGGCCCTGCGCATCTGTCAGTACTTCGAGGTGCCGGTCGAGGTGGTGTTCGCCCTCGAGCCGTTCCCGCGGCTCGGTGCGGCGAGTCATCCGGCGTAGATTTCAGGGAAGTCCGTCTTCAGAGGGGATTTCCCGTGCGCTTCGCCCGCTTTGTTCATGCCGCTGGAGTGTCGTTCGGCGTCGTCGAGGGTGACGGCGCCTCCGGCCTCACAGTGGCCGAGATCAGCAGTCTGCCGTTCGAGACGGTGGTCCGCACCGGGCAGCGCTGGGCGCTTCCGGACGTGCGCCTGCTTGCGCCGATCTTCTCCAGCAAGGTGATCGGCATCGGTCGCAACTACGCCGACCACGCGGCCGAGATGGGCAACGAGGTGCCCAAGGAGCCGCTGATCTTCATCAAGCCGTCCACCTCGGTGATCGGGCCGAACGACGCGATCCGGATCCCGTCGGTCACCACCCAGGTCGAGGAGGAGGCCGAGCTCGCCGTCGTGATCGGCGCCAGCGGAGCCCGCCGCGTCGACCGTGCCGGCGCCGAGAAAGCGATCTTCGGCTACACCTGCGCCAACGACGTCACCGCCCGTGACCTGCAGCGCAAGGATCCGCAGTGGACCCGGGCCAAGGGCTTCGACTCGTTCTGCCCGCTCGGCCCGTGGATCGAGACCGAGCTGGACGTCAGCGACCTGGAGGTGCGGTGCGAGGTCGGCCGCAACCCGGAGAACATGGAGGTCCGGCAGATCGGGCGGACCAAGGACATGGTCTTCGACATCCCGAGCCTGGTCTCCTACGTCTCGCACGTGATGACGCTGCTGCCCGGTGACGTCATCCTGACCGGCACGCCGGCCGGGGTCAGCAAGATCGAGCCGGGAGACACCGTGTCGGTGAGCGTGCAGGGGATCGGGGAGCTGCGCAACACCGTGGTGGCGCTGGACTGATCCGCCGCGGTTCTCTGCGGCGGCTGCACCTGCTTTCCTGCAGCGGCTCTTCTGTCGCGGCTTCTCGCGGCGGCTTTCCTGCCGCGGCTTTTCGTGCGGCAGTTTTCGTGCGGCAGTTTTTCTCGCGGCGGCGGCCGGTGGCCGGTTTGGGGAGGCATGACATGCGGATCCTGGTCACCGGTGCCACCGGCAACGTCGGACGGCTGGTCGTCGACGAGTTGCTCGCGCTCGGCGCCACCGAGGTGCGGGCCTTCACCGTCGACCCGGCCAAGGCCGCGTTGCCCGGCGAGGTCGAGGTGGCGCTCGGACATTTCGGACGGCTCGACTCCGTCGCCGCCGCCCTGACGGGCGTCGACAAGCTCTATCTCGCTCCCCACCTACCTTCCGCTTCGGCTGTGGCCGAGCTTGCTGCCGATTCGGGCGTACGGCATATCGTCGACATGTCCGGACCCAAAGGCGCCCACTGGCAGGGCGTGGAGGACGGGGTCGAGGCGTCCGGGGTGCCGTTCACCCATCTGGAGCCGGGCGAGTTCACCTCCAACGGACTGCTCTGGGCGGCGCAGATCCGCGCCGGTGACGTGGTGCGGGACGCGTACCCGGACGTGGTGAACGCGCCGGTCGCCCAGGAGGACATCGCCGCCGTGGCCGCCCGGGTGCTGCTCGGCGGCGCGGAACATCACGGCCGGTCCTACGAGCTGACCGGGCCGGTGGCGCTCTCCCGGCGGGCGAAGGTGGCCGAGATCGGGGCGGCGCTCGGCCGTTCACTGATCTACGAAGAGTTGACCGGGGACGCCGCCCGCGACCACTTCACGGCGACGATGGGCGCGGCCGCCGCGGAGTGGTACCTGGACGGGCTGGCCCGGTCGGCCGGCCATCCGCAGCGGGCCACATCGACCGTGCACGATCTGCTGGGCCGGCCCGCGATGGGCTACCGAGAGTGGGCGAGACGTCACGCGGACCAGTTTCGGTAACCCGATTTGGCGGGCGGAGAGGGGTCGGGTAAAGTTCTCAACGGCTCGGCAAGCCGGGCCAAATGGGGTATGGGGTAATTGGCAGCCCGACTGATTCTGGTTCAGTTAGTCTAGGTTCGAGTCCTGGTACCCCAGCGGTGTCAACTGCTGGTTTGGTTGGCTTCGCTGGAGCGCTTCGGCGCAACGGCAGTTCTGGTCCCGTCGTCTAGCGGCCTAGGACGCCGCCCTCTCAAGGCGGTAGCGAGGGTTCGAATCCCTTCGGGACTACTTCTGGGTAACGGCTCACATCCGGTTGGATGTGGGCCGTTTCGCTTTCCCCTGCCGCCTCCACACCGCGGCCGCTCGAGTCGCCTCCACTGCGCGCCCTCTCGACCCGCGTCCGCTCGCTCGTGCTGCGTCCGCTCGCTCGTGCTGCGTCCGCTCGCTCGTGCTGCGTCCGCTCGCTCGTGCTGCGTCCGCTCGCTCGTGCTGCGTCCGCTCGCTCGTGCCGCGCCCGTCCGCTCGTGCCGCTTCCCCTCGCTCCACCCGGCCGGCGCCGAGCGCTGCTTCGTCGCCTCGGTTGCTCCACCGACGCCCAGCTCGCGTTGATCGGCTGGTCAAGAGGTGTGTTCCGAGGGTTCGGTTCCACCTCTGGGGGCCGGCTCGGTTCGGCCGGCTGGTGGGGAGAGGCGTATGAGCGACTTGATCGTGGCCGTCGGAGTTGGTGGCGATTGGTGGGCTGGCGGCGGTTGGTTCGGCAGCGCGGCCGATGGGGCTGTGGGGGTGGTCACGAGGCGGGTGGTGAGCGGTCGACCGATTCGAGGATTCGGTGAAGGTGCTGATAGAGTTCAGCCCGCCGCTCGGGAAGAGCGGTGAAACAAAAGTTCTCGGTCCCGTCGTCTAGCGGCCTAGGACGCCGCCCTCTCAAGGCGGTAGCGAGGGTTCGAATCCCTTCGGGACTACCACGATGTGTGGCCCGCACCGTTTACGGTGCGGGCCATTTTCGTTCCGAGTTGCGGAGGCTCTGCCGGGAGCGGAGTTCGGGGCCGGGGCGGCGGTTCGCCGGGATACTGCGACGATGACCGATCTCACGGTGCGGCGGGTGGACTTCGGATACTTCGTGCGGCCCGCGGAGGAGACCGGAATCGTTCAGCCCGCGTCGAGCCCGTCCCCGGCTATCTGATCGATCACCCCGACGGCGCGATCCTGGTGGACACCGGGATGGGAGACGCGCCGCGCCGGGATGGGATACGCGCCGCGCCGGGATGGGACTGCCGCCGGCCTGGCTGGACCGGATCTTCGCCCTCGATCCGCGCCGGGTCCTGTTTCGCCCACGACAACGCCGTCTGGACCCCGTGACCACCCGCGCACGGCCTGATGCCGTCCGGGCCGTGCCGGGCTCACGGCGTTCGGGCTCACGGCGTTCGGGCTCACGACGTTCGGGGTCGCGATGCGGGGCTCCCGGCGCGCGGTGCGCGGTGCGTGGCTCGCGGTGGGCGGTGCGTGGTGCGCGGTGCGTGGCTCGCGGTGGGCGGTGGGCGGTGTGCGGTGCGTGGCTCGCGGTGCGGGGCTCGCGGTGCGGGGGTCGCGGTGCGCGGTGCGGGGGTCGCGGCACGTGAGGCGCGGGTCGGCGCGGGCGGCCCTACGGGGCGGGGCCCGGGGCGGGGCGCGGGGCGGGCGCGCTCACGGCGTACGGGGAAGGGCGAAGCCGCCGGAAGCGGACCGGGAGACGCAGCCGCAGCCTGGAGTGGCGCAACGCAGGCGCCCGATGGGTGCGCAGGCAACCATCGGGCGGGAGATGCGGGGGAGTGGGTCAGAGACCGGAGAGCCGCTGACCAGCGCGGACCACGGCCATCGCGTGCCGCTCGCCGGGGCGGCGGCCGAGGCGTTCGATCGGACCGCTTATGGAGATGGACGCGATGACCCGGCCTGTCCGGTCGCGGATCGGCGCGGAGACGCTGGCCACTCCGGGCTCGCGTTCGGCGACGCTCTGCGCCCAGCCGCGGCGGCGGACCTCGGCGAGGGTGCGGCCGGTGAACTTGCAGCGCGGCAGGAGCGGCATCACGGCCTCGGGGGGCTCCCATGCGAGCAGGATCTGGGCGGCCGAGCCGGCGACCATCGGGAGGACCGATCCGACCGGCACGGTGTCGCGGAGGCCACTGGCGCGTTCGGCGGCGGCGACGCAGATCCGTTCGTCGGCGCGGCGCAAGTAGAGCTGCGCGGATTCTCCGGTCGCGTCCCGCAATGCGGAAAGCAGGGGCTCGGCTGCGGTCAGCAGAACGTCGGGTGCGGCGTTCGCCAACTCGCCCAGGCGGGGGCCCGGACGCCACCTTCCCTGCGTGTCCCGGACCAGCATCCGATGGATCTCCAGGGCCTGTGCCAGGCGATGTGCGGTCGCCCGGGGAAGCTTGGTGCGCTCGACCAATTCGGCCAGGCTGGCGCCGTCGACACATGCGGCGAGAATGACAACCGCCTTGTCGAGAACGCCTACGCCGCTCATACTGTGTCCCACAAGCCGAAACATACATTCCAGAATTTAGGATGTCCAGATGGTGGGAGTCACTCCCCGGAGCGGGAAACCCAGGACCCTGGCCGAGAAGGTCTGGGATGACCACGTGGTGCGCACGGCCGAAGGCGAGCCGGACCTGCTCTTCATCGACCTGCACCTGCTGCACGAGGTCACCAGCCCGCAGGCGTTCGACGGCCTGCGGATGGCCGGCCGGCCCGTTCGACGGACCGACCTCACGCTCGCGACGGAAGACCACAACACCCCGACCGGGTATGCGGATCCGTCGTTCAACACCCGCCGGGGCGAGCTGCTGACCATCGCTGACACGGTCTCCCGGACGCAGATCGAGACCCTGCGGAAGAACTGTGCCGAGTTCGGGGTGCAGATCCGCCCGCTCGGTGACGTGAACCAGGGCATCGTGCACGTCATCGGCCCGCAGCTGGGCCTGACCCAGCCCGGCACCACGATCGTCTGCGGCGACTCGCACACCGCGACCCACGGCGCGTTCGGCGCGCTGGCCTTCGGCATCGGCACCAGTGAGGTCGAGCACGTGCTCGCGACCCAGACGCTGCCGCAGTCGAAGCCGAAGACGATGGCCGTCACGGTCGTCGGCGACCTGCCCGCCGGGACGAGTGCGAAGGACCTGATCCTCGCGCTGATCACGCAGACCGGCACCGGCGGCGGCAACGGCCACATCGTGGAGTACCGCGGCGAGGCGATCCGCAAGCTCTCCATGGAGGGCCGGATGACGATCTGCAACATGTCGATCGAGTGGGGCGCCAAGGCCGGCATGATCGCGCCGGACGAGACCACGTTCGCGTACCTCAAGGGTCGTGAGCATGCCCCGAAGGGCGCCGACTGGGACGCCGCCGTCGAGTACTGGAAGACCCTCCCCACCGACGAGGGCGCGGAGTACGACACCGAGATCATCCTCGACGCCGCCGCGATCAGCCCGTTCATCACCTGGGGCACCAACCCGGGTCAGGGCGCGGCGCTGGACGGCGTGGTTCCCCGCCCCGAGGACTTCCTCGACGAGAGTGAGCGCGGCGCCGCCGAGCGCGCGCTGGCGTACATGGACCTGACCCCGGGCACGCCGTTCCGGGACGTCCCGGTCGACGTGGTCTTCGTCGGCTCGTGCACCAACGGCCGGCTGGAGGACCTGCGGGCCGCGGCCGACGTGATCCGCGGTCGCAAGGTCGCCGACGGCGTCCGGATGATGATCGTCCCCGGGTCGTACGTGGTGCGCGAGCAGGCCGAGGCCGAGGGCCTGGACAAGATCTTCACGGACGCGGGCGCCGAGTGGCGGTTCGCCGGCTGCTCGATGTGCCTCGGCATGAACCCGGACACCCTCTCGCCCGGGCAGCGCGCGGCGTCCACCTCCAACCGCAACTTCGAGGGCCGGCAGGGCAAGGGTGGCCGCACCCACCTGGTCTCGCCGCAGGTCGCCGCCGCCACCGCCGTGGTCGGCAAGCTGGCCGCCCCCGCCGACCTCTGAGCCGAGGGAAGACTCATGGACAAGTTCGTCACCCACAGCGGCAAGGTCATGCCGCTGCGCCGTTCCGATGTGGACACCGACCAGATCATCCCGGCGGTCTACCTGAAGCGGGTCACCCGGACCGGCTTCGAGGACGGTCTCTTCAGCGCCTGGCGTGAGGACCCGAGCTTCGTGCTGCACAACCCGGCCCACGCCGGCGCCACCATCCTGGTGTCGGGGCCGAACTTCGGCACCGGCTCGTCCCGGCAGCACGCGGTCTGGGCGCTGCGCGACTGGGGCTTCAAGGTGGTGATCGCGGCCCGGTTCGGTGACATCTTCCGCGGCAATGCGCTCAAGGAGGGTCTGCTCCCGGTCCAGCTCGACCAGAAGATCGTGGAAAGCCTCTGGGATCTGGCCGAGAGCGAGCCGGAAAAGCAGATCACGGTCGACCTGGCCGAGCGGGTGGTGCGTGTCGACGACGCCGCTTACCCGTTCCCGATCGACGATTTCAGTCGCTGGCGTCTCATGGAGGGCCTCGACGACATCGGACTGACGTTGCGCCACGAGGACGCGATTACCGCGTACGAGAAGACCCGCCCGTCTTTCAAGCCGGTCGTCGTTCTTTAACTCGAAGACTGAATTCGCCCCCATCGGTGTCGCCGATGGGGGCGAATTTCGTTGGGACACAACGGATTTTTGCCACGAATGTTTGTGTCTCCAGGTCAGAGGGCATACGGTGCGCGCAGAATGGCCTGCGACGGGCCAGTTCTCACGTCCGGGAGGAAACCGTGAACAAGGCCGAGCTCATTGAGGCGCTCGCCGTCAAGCTGGGCGACAGGAAGACGGCGACCACTGCGCTGGACGCGTTCATCAGTGAGGTGCAGAACGCCGTCGCCAAGGGTGACAAGGTCTCCCTCACCGGCTTCGGATCCTGGGAGAAGCGGACGCGTAATGCGCGCACCGCACGGAATCCGCGAACCGGTGAACCGGTGAAGGTGAAGAAGACGGCGGTCGCCGCATTCCGGCCCGGCAACACCTTCCGGGAACTGGTCGCCAGTGGAAAGCCGGCCAAGGCCGCGACGGCGAAGAAGACCGCCACCGCGTCCCGGTCGGCGGCGGCCGCGCCGGCGAAGGCGAGCACCACCACCGCCCGCAAGACCGCGGCCACCAAGACCGCGGCCACCAAGGCGGCAGCGCCGGCCAAGACGGCGGCGGTGAAGAAGACCGCCACGGCCACCAAGGCCGCGCCGGTGAAGAGCACCGCGAAGAAGACGGCCACGAGCACGCCGGCCGCCAAGAAGACCACGGCCACGGCCACGGCGGCGAAGAAGACCGCCACCGCGACCAAGGCGACCGCGACCAAGGCGACCGCCGCCAAGAGCACGGCGGCCAAGAGCACGGCGGCCAAGAGCCCGGCCACGAAGAAGACGGCCACGGCGGCGAAGAAGACCACGGCTCGCAAGACCGTGTCGCCGGCCGCGGCGCCCGCTCGGGCGAAGAGCACGACGAGTGCACGGGCGGCGTCCAGCCGCAAGGCACGCTGACCCTTCACGAAGCGGAGAAAGGCGTCCACCCGTACGGGGGACGCCTTTCTCGTTTGTGGCCGGTGCTCGCGCCGCCGGGCCTACGGTCCGGGCATGGGACACCGACCGAGGGGTCTTCTGGGCCGGGCGAGCATCGCCGCCGGGCTTTTCGCGGTGGCCGTCGTGCCCGGGTGGACGCTCGGCGACCTGGCCGAGCAGGCAACCGGCCGGCCCGAACTGGACTGGCTGGTCACCTGTGGCTGGTCCGGCCTGGCGGTCGCCGGTCTCGCCCCGTGGTCGTCCTACCGGGCGCGGGACGGGTGGGCCGGCGCGATCCCGCTCTACGGCTGGTATCTGGCCGGGGTGCTGAGCTGGCGGGTGGCCCTGCTGCCCCATCGGGACTGGGAGCCACGCCGCGACGAGCTGTGGCGGGCCCGCTGGCTCACCGGTGACCTGATCGGATTCTGGCGGGCCGATCAGGTCACCAGCGGGAGACCCCTAGCAGCGTCTCGCCGGACCAGGTGAGCAGCCAGCCCTCGCCCTTGCGGGTGTGGTAGGTGTCCACGTCCGGATCCTGCCTCAGCGACGCCAGCAGCGCCGGCATGATCTTGCCCTGGCTGCAGACCACGACCCGCCCGGCGGTACGCACCTCGGCCAGCCGGGCACGCGCCGCGGCCAGCTTCGCCGGCAGGCCCTCCGGGGATTCCGGCTCGGCGAACGCGTTGTCCACCACGATCGGCAGCCGGGTCGCCCTGGCCAGCGGCTGCAGCGTCTGCGTGCAGCGCAGCGGGGTGGCCGCGATCAGCCGGTGCGGGCGGAACGTGGCCAGCCGCTCGGCGGCCTGCCCGGACTGGCGCGACCCTTTCGGACTGATCGGGCGCAGGTTGTCCGGCCCGGACCAGTTCTTGCGCTCGCCGGCGTGCGCGTGCCGGACCAGCGCCACCACCGACGTCACCGGCGGCAGCGCGGCCACCACGTCGAGCAGCCGGCGCTCGTCGGCGTAGGTCAGCCGCAGCGCCGCCTCGGGCAGCGGCAGCCAGGCCAGTTTGTCCACCTCGTCGGTGTCCTGGACCGGGCCGATGTCGGCGGCGCGCATCAGCCAGTAGCGCACGGTCTTCGGCCGGCCGTCGGGCAGCCGGTACGACACGTCGGGCAGCCCGAACTCCGGGATGCCGGACACACCCGTCTCCTCGGCGACCTCCCGGACCGCGGCGGCCAGGTCCGGCTCGTCACCGGAGACGTGGCCCTTGGGGAGACTCCAGTCGTCGTACCGCGGCCGGTGCACCAGGCACACCTCGGGAACGCCGCCCTCGCCGGAGCGGTAGAGGACCCCGCCCGCGGCGCGCACCTCGTCGGCCATCAGCTCTTCTTGCCGATGACGCGGCGCAGCAGCGACTCCTGCAGGTGCAGCTGCGGCTTGCCGGGGGTGCCGACGTTGCGGTGCCAGATGCCCTCGCCGTCCAGGTCCCAGCCCTCGGTGCCCTCGGCCATCGACAGCTCCAGCACGTAGCGCATCTCCTCGCGGGCCGACGGCAGGGTCACCCGGACCAGCGCCTCAACCCGGCGGTCGAGGTTGCGGTGCATCAGGTCGGCCGAACCCATCCAGTACTCCGCGTCGTCGCCGGCCCCGAACCGGAAGATCCGCGAGTGCTCCAGGAACCGGCCGACGATCGAGCGGACCCGGATGTTCTCCGACAGGCCGGGCACGCCCGGGCGCACCGCGCACATCCCGCGGATGATCAGGTCGATCTTCACGCCGTCCTGCGAGGCGCGGTAGAGCGCGTCCGTCGTCTCCTCGTCGACCAGCGAGTTCACCTTGAACTGGACGAGAGCCTCACCGCCCGAGCGGGCGATCTTGGCCTGCTCCTCGAGACGTTCGAGAAGACCCTTGCGGACACCATGAGGAGCGACGAGCAAGCGACGGTACGTCGTCTGCCGGCTGTACCCCGTGAGCACGTTGAACAAGTCGGTGACGTCCGCCCCGACCTCAGGATCGGCAGTGAGCATGCCGAAGTCCTCGTACAGCCGGGCGGTCTTGGGGTGGTAGTTGCCCGTGCCGATGTGGCAGTACCGCCGGATCTGGTTGCCCTCCTGGCGTACCACCAATGCGGTTTTGCAGTGGGTCTTGAGACCGACCAGGCCGTAGACGACATGGCAGCCGGCGCGCTCCAGGGTTCGTGCCCAGGCGATGTTGGCCACCTCGTCGAAACGGGCCTTGACCTCGACCAGCACGACGACCTGCTTGCCCGCGGCGGCCGCGTCGACCAGCGCGTCGACGATCGGGGAGTCACCCGACGTCCGGTACAGCGTCTGCTTGATGGCCAGCACGTTCGGGTCCGCCGCGGCCTGCTCGATGAAGCGCTGCACGCTGGTCGAGAACGAGTGGTACGGGTGGTGGACCAGGATGTCCGACTCGCGCAGCCGGTTGAACACGCTGCGCGGCACCTCGCCGTCGGCCAGCTGCGGGTGCGTGGCCGGGACGAACGGCCGGTCCTTCAGATCGTCGCGGTCGCACTCGCCGAAGACCTGCCAGAGCGCCGACAGGTCGAGCAGGCCGGGCACCCGCAGCACGTCGTGGCTGTCCATGTCGAGCTCGCGGACCAGCAGGTCGAGCACGTGATCGCTGATCGAGGCGGCCACCTCCAGACGCACCGGTGGGCCGAACCGGCGCTGCGCCAGCTCCCGTTCCAGGGCCTGCAGCAGGTCCTCGTCGCGGTCCTCGTCGACCTCCAGCTCGGCGTTGCGGGTCACCCGGAACGCGTGCACCTCCAGGATCTGCATGCCCGGGAAGAGCTGGTCGAGGTGGTTGGCGATCAGCTCCTCGATCGGCAGGAATCGCACACCCCGGCTGTCGTTCTGCACGGTCACGAACCGCGGCACGTTGTTCGGCACCTTGATCCGGGCGAACAACTCGGGATTGTCCCCGTCCGGATACCGAAGGGCAACGGCCAGGTTCAAAGACCGGCTCGAGATGTACGGGAACGGGTGCGCCGGGTCCACGGCCAACGGCGTCAGCACCGGGAAGACCTGCTCGCGGAAGAACGTGCGCAGCCGCCCCTGCTCGGGCGCGTCCAGCTCCCGCCAGCTGACCAGCTCGATGCTCTCCGCCGCCAGTTTCGGCCGGACCTCGTCGGCGAAGCAGGCGGCGTGCCGGGTGACCAGGTCAGCCGTGCGGCCGGTGATCATCTCGATCTGGTGGCGCAGCGGGGAACGATCACCGGTGCGGATCGGCAGCCCGGCACTCAGGCGGCGCTTCAGGCCGGCCACCCGGACCATGTAGAACTCGTCGAGGTTGCTGGCGAAGATCGCGAGGAACTTCGCCCGTTCCAGCAGCGGCGTGCCCGGGTCCTCGGCGAGCGCCAGCACCCGCGCGTTGAAGTCCAGCCAGGACAGCTCCCGGTTCAGGAAGCGGTCGTCGGGCAGGAAGTACTCGTCCTCGCCGTCGCCCGCCTCCGGCGCGGGCTCGACCGGGATCTCCGCCACCTCGGTGCTGCTCACTTCTACCTCCACCACGGGTTCGGCCTGTTCCGGTTCCTGCTGGGCGAACTGAACCGGTTCAATGTCGTCGACGCCGTCGGCGGGCTCGGGGCGGGGAAGAAAGCGGCCGTTCGGGCCACGCCGGCGGGTCTCGGGGGTCCGGGGCGGGTTCATGCGTTCATTCTTGCCGCTGCGAGCGGAACGTGAAACGAACTACCGGATGATCAATTCAGGCGATTCCCGGAATTGCCACCCGGTGCACCTGCCCGTCCGGTTCCGCCTCCACCGAGACGCGCTGGCCCAGCCTGAGCAGGCGCAGCCCGGATCGGGCGAACGCCTCCGCCCCGAAGACCAGCTCAGAGCCGTCGTCGAGGAGCAGCGTGCCGCTGTGGGTGCCCGGGTCGAAGGTGGCGATGGTGCCCTGCATGGACCTGACGCTACCCGGCGCAGGCGGCGGGTGTGCAGGCCTGGCTGAGTCCGAGATCACGTAACAGTGATCGGGTCCGCGTGGCGGCCCCCAGCCCGAGCACGGAGTCCAGGTCGGCGGCGGTGTCCACGTCCTGCCGCAGCCCCGCCCAGTCACCGGTCAGCGGGCTCGCGCCGGAGGCCAGATGCGCCGCCGCGGAACCGGGACCGAAGCGCGGATCCAGCGGTGTGCGGGGCGGCACGGCGAGCAGCACGGTGCCGGTGCCGGCCGCGTCCGGGACGAAGCTGCGCCCGCTCGCCGCCCGCAGCGCCGCGTCCAGATCCGCCGGGCGCAACGCCGGCAGGTCACCGGTGAGGACCGCGCGGTGCGTGGACGGGCCGGCGACCTCGTCCGCGCCGAACCGCAGGGCCGCGTTCAGCCCGGCGCCCGGATCCGGAGCCACCTTCGCGCCCATCTCCCGGACGGCCTCGGCGACCACCGGATCGTCGGTGACGACGATCAACTCGGCGACGGTGGTGGCGCTCAACACAGCCGCGGCCGTGTCCCGGACCATCGCGAGCACCAGCTCCGGATGCCGTTGCACGGGAACGGCGCCCCGCAGCCGGCTCTTCGCCGCGCTCAGCTCCTTGACCGGGATAACCGTCATCCACTTCCGCGTCGCCACCCAGCAATCTTGCAGCACGTACGACGCCGGTGCGTTCCGCGGCGAGGCCCCCCGTGACCGGTGAGATGGAGATCGCTTTCCGCGCGACTGCTGATACCCCTGCCTGGTACGGCAGGGTGGGAAGGGGCATGATTTCGTCGCAGGTGAACGGCGACGCGATCGCCGACGGAGAGGGACGGGGGATGCCGTGGCTCAGCGCGGGCTCACATTCTGGCAGCGCTTCGCGGTGATGCTGGTGGTTCCCACCATGACTTTCTGGACGAAGCGCACCTGGCTCGGCCGGGAGAAGCTGCCGGAAGCCGGTGGGGTGATCCTCGTCCCCAACCACGTGTCGCACTTCGACCCGCTGGTCGTGGCGCACTACCTCTACAAGGCCGGCCGCTGGCCCCGATTCCTCGGCAAAGCCAGCCTCTGGCGGGTGCCGATCATCGGGTCGTTACTGGTCAAGACCTTCCAGGTGCCGGTCGAACGCGGCAGTGTGGAAGCGGTGAAGTCCCTGGAGGCTCTCGTCGCCGCGCTCGACGAGGGCGGCGCCGTCGTCGTCTACCCGGAAGGCACCACCACCCGCGAGCCCGACCTGTGGCCGATGCGCGGCAAGACCGGCGCGGCCCGGCTGGCCCTGATGACCGGCGCCCCCGTGGTGCCGATCGCGAACTGGGGCGCCCAGGAGGTCTTCGACCCGCGGACCAACAAGCTGAAGATGACCCGGGCGCACGTGACGGTCACCACCGGCGACCCGATCGACCTGAGCCGGTGGGCCGGCGCCGAACCGACCCGCCAGGTGCTGGAGGAGATGACCGAGCAGATCATGCTCGGCATCCGTGACCTGCTCGGCACGATCCGCGACGGCGAGCCGCCGGCGCTCTACGTACGGCCCGCCCGGCGGGTCACGAACTCGGAGGACGCGTCATGAGGGCGGCCGTCATCGGATCGGGGGCCTGGGGCACGGCGTTCGCCAAAGTGCTCGGCGACGCCGGCTCGGAGGTGACCATGCGCGCACGCCGCGAGACGGTCGCCGCCGAGATCCGCGAGCAGCACGGCAACGAGGGCTCGCTGCCCGGCATCCGCCTGTCGAAACGGGTCACCGCCACGACCGACCTCGCCGAGGCGGTGGACGGCGCCGAGCTGATCGCGATCGCGGTGCCCTCCCAGACGCTGCGCGGGAACCTGGCCGACTGGGCCGGCTTCTTCCCGAAGGACGCGACCGTCGTCTCGCTGATGAAAGGCATCGAACTCGGCACGCTGAAGCGGATGAGCGAGGTGATCGTGGAGACCGCCGGCCTCGCGGCGGACCGGGTCGTCGTCGTGTCCGGGCCGAACCTCGCCCCCGAGATCGCCGCCGAGCAGCCCACCGCCACCGTGGTCGCCTGCACCGACGAGGACCGCGCCCGCCAGGTCCAGCACGCGCTCGCCACGCCGTACTTCCGCCCCTACACCAGCGACGACGTGCTCGGCTGCGAGCTGGGCGGCGCGGTGAAGAACGTGATCGCCCTGGCCTACGGCATGGCCTCGGCGATCGGCCTGGGCGACAACACCAAGGCGTCCCTGATCACCCGCGGGCTGGCCGAGACGGCCCGCCTCGGCGTGGCCCTCGGCGCCGACCCGCTCACCTTCGCCGGTCTCGCCGGCCTCGGTGACCTGGTCGCGTCCTGCTCCTCCCGGCTGTCCCGGAACCGGACGTTCGGCGAGCACCTGGGCCGCGGCGAAAGCCTGGAACAGGCCCAGATCGCCACCCGGCAGACCGCCGAGGGCGTGAAGAGCTGCCTGTCCATCCGCGACCTGGCCCGCGCGCACAGCGTCGAGATGCCCATCGTCGAGCAGGTCGAGAAGGTCTGTCACGAGGGCGCCGACCCGCGGGTAGCGGTGAAACTGCTGATGACCCGAGAGATGAAACCAGAGTCATGACGTACGCCGATGGCACCCGATCCGTTCATGCCGGCCTGCCCGAGCCCGAGGTCGGGCAGCCGTTCCTGGCCGGGCCGGTGTTCGCCGCGCCGTACCACCTGGACCCGGTGACCGGGCCCGGCGACCACGGTTACGCCCGCACCGAACAGCCCACCCGCGAAGCCCTCGAAGCGGCGATCGGTGAGCTGGAAGGCGGCACCGCGCTGGCCTTCGCGAGCGGCCAGGCCGCCATCACGGCCATGCTGCTGTCCCTGGTCAAGACCGGCGACAAGGTCGCGCTCCCCGGCGACGGCTATTTCCCGGTCCGGGCCTTCGCCCGCGGCGCCCTCGCCGATCTGGGCGTCCAGAGCGTGCTGGTGCCGACCGCCGGGCCGTACCCGGACCTCACCGGCCTGCGGCTGGTGATGCTGGAAACCCCGGCCAACCCCGGCCTGGACGTCGCCGACATCGCCGCCCTCGCCGACGCCGCGCACGCCGCCGGGGCGTTGCTGGCCGTCGACAACACCGCCGCCACGCCGCTCGGGCAGACCCCGCTCGCCCTCGGGGCCGACCTGGTCGTCGCATCCGGCACGAAAGCGCTGACCGGCCACTCCGACCTGCTTCTGGGGTACGTCGCGGCCCGCGACACGGCACTGCTGGAAAAAGTCGAGACCTGGCGGAAGCTGACCGGCGGAGTGCCCGGCGCGTTCGACTGCTGGCTCGCCCACCGCTCGATCGCGACGATGGACCTGCGGCTGGCCCGCCAGAGTCAGAACGCGGCCGCCGTCGCCGAACTGCTCGCCGGCCGATCCGACGTGACCGGGGTGCGGTGGCCGGGGCTTCCGGCCGATCCGTCGTACGCCGTCGCCAGTAAGCAGATGCGCCGGATCCCCGGGATCGTCTCGTTCGACCTGGGCAGCGCCGAACGGGTCGCCCGTTTCCTCACGGCGGCGAAGCTGGTGTTCGCCGCGACGTCGTTCGGCGGGGTGCACACGACCGCCGACCGGCGCGCGCAGTTCGGGGACGACACGGCGCCCGGGTTCGTCCGGTTCTCCTGCGGCATCGAGGACACCGGCGACCTGGTCGCCGACATCACGCAGGCCCTGGACGCATCTGCGTGACCGCCTGGAACAGCTTCACCGGCGACGAGGTGGCGGCGCTGACCCGGGGCGAGAGCTTCTTCCTCGCCCCGGGCGAGCGGGACTGCCCGGGGTGCGGCGAGCGGCGGCTCCGGGCGTACTTCACCAGCCCGCCCGGCGCACGCCGGCCGACCCTGGTCAGCTACGTCTGGTGCACCGGCTGCGGCAAGTTCGTCGGGACGCGCGCCAAGCACCCCGAGGGTCTGATCTTCTCCGACCCGCTGGCCGCGCTGCCCGCCGGCGAACGCCGCGAGCTCGAACGCAGCCTGACCGGCTTCCTCGCCCACCTGGACCAGCTCTGGGACGCCGGCGTCCTACCACAGACGTTCGCCGCGTAGCGGTTTTCCACACTGCGCGGCTGTCCACAGGCAGTCGGCATGATCCTGGCCGCCGGCAGGAGAATGGTCGGTGGGCGGTAAGCCCCCGGTTGGGGTGGGGTTTTGGTGTGAGACAAGACGGCGGCGCCGGAGCGGTCCGGCGCCGGGACTCGGTCGCGGAGGCGTGCCCGGGGCCGGGACCCTGTGGTTGCCGGGGTGCCCGGCCCGTACTGCGGCGAGCTGCTGGAGACGGACGGCCTGGCCGGCGGCAGCGTGCCTGGTTCTCAGCGGGAGACGAAGTCGTGCAGCCAGTCCTGGGGGACCGGCTGGGTGGGGGCCGCGCCGATCCGCCGCAGTGCCTCGCCGGGGCGGATGCCGAGCAGGGCCAGGGTCATGGTGGCCAGCAGGGTGGTGCGGCCGAGTTCGGCGCTGGACTGGGTGACCACGAAACGGCCGGAACGGACTTCCTGCGCGAGCCGGGTGGCCAGCGCGACCATCGCGGTGGCTTCTTTGCGGGGGGCCGTCTCGTCCGGGTCGGGGTAGTCGACCAGTTCGATTCCGGCGCTGTCCGCGGCGGCCGGGCGGTGTCTCGCGCTGCACACCAGGATGTGTACGCCGGCTCGGGCCAGCGCTCCCATCTCGGCGGGCGACCACGGTTGCTCGCGGGGGTGTGCCATGGTGGCCAATTGCCCTGGCCCCGGCCCCGCGATCACGTGGAGTGCTGGTCCCATGAACTGTTCGTCTCCCCGGCCAAGGCAGCGGCTGGCGCTGTCGGTGAATCTGGCTTACGCAGAGTAGGGTCACCCCCGGCATGCCCGCTAGCGAGAGGCGCAGAGAAGAGTGACAACCCCCCGGAAGACCCGTGTCGCGATCGTGTTCGGCGGGCGCAGCACTGAGCACGCCATTTCCTGCGTGAGCGCGGGGGCCATCCTGGGTGCGCTGGACCCGGATCAGTACGAGGCCGTCCCGGTCGGAATCACCCGTGAGGGTCGCTGGGTGCTGGCCGGCAACGACCCGTCGCAGCTCGCCATCGCGGATCAGAAACTGCCGGAGGTCACGGCCTCGTCGGGCAACGCGGTGGTGCTGGCGGCCGACCCGACGGCGACCGAGCTGATCGTGCGTGACGCGGTCGAGGGCGTGTCCGAGCTCGCCGGGGTGGACGTGGTCTTCCCGGTGCTGCACGGGGCGTACGGGGAGGACGGCACGATCCAGGGGATGCTGGAGATGGCCGGGATCCCGTATGTCGGGGCGAACGTGTTCGCCTCGGCCGCGGCCATGGACAAGGAGTTCACCAAGAAGCTCGCGATCGCCGAGGGCATCCCGGTGGGGCCGTACGCGGTGCTGCGCGCCGGTGTGTCGCTCGCCGAGGCGGACAAGGAGCGGCTGGGCCTGCCGGTCTTCGTGAAGCCGTCCCGGGCCGGCTCGTCCACCGGCATCACCAAGGTCACCGACTGGGCGGACCTGGACGCGGCGGTCGCGAAAGCGCGCGAGATCGACCCGAAGGTGCTGGTCGAGGCGGCGATCGTGGGCCGCGAGATCGAGTGCGGGGTGCTGGAGAGCGAGGCCGGTGGCGCGCCCGAGGCGTCGCTGCTCGCCGAGATCCACGTCGACGACGCCGACTGGTACGACTTCGCGACCAAGTACCTCGTGGGCAGCCGTTACACGATCCCGGCGGAGCTCGGCGACGACCTGACCAAGCAGGTGCGGGAGTACGCCCGGCGGACCTTCACCGCGCTGGACTGCGCCGGCCTGGCCCGGGTCGACTTCTTCGTGACCGCCGACGGGCAGATCTTCCTGAACGAGATCAACACGATGCCGGGCATGACGCCGACGTCGATGTTCCCGCAGATGTGGGCGGCGGCCGGCCTGGAGTACCCGAAGGTGGTGGACCGGCTGATCCGCACCGCGCTACGCCGGGGGACCGGGCTTCACTGACCCAGGCCGGGGTTGCAGCCGCTGGGCACGCCGTCGGTGATCGACTTGTCGGTCTCGACCACGATGTCGGAGAACTCGTTCGCCCACTGGGCCCGGTTCTCGAACGAGGCGGGCACGTCGACCTGGACCGGGACCTCGCGGTCCATGGTGGTGAACGTGGTGCGGTCGGCCTTGTCCTGGTAGTACCAGCAGACGCGGTTCATCAGCAGGAGGTCGGCGACCAGCGGCACGCACGTGCCGGAGGTGTCGTCGACCTGCTCGCACATCTTCGGCTGGGTGACGCCGCAGGAGACGGTGAGCGGGGGCTCCCCGTACGCCGCGTTCTGTTCGGGGCCGGCGCTGACCTTGCGGGCCGGCAGGTTGCGCACCTGGTCGGGCAGCTGCGAGGTGACGGCGAGGCACACCTCGGCGGCTCGCGCGGAGAGTTCGGGCGCGGCGAGCTCGACCGGGGTGCTGGGCACCACGACCGGGCCGCTCGCGGCCGGCGTCGGCGCGGCATCCGGCGCCGACGCCTTGGTGATCTGGGTGAAGGCGACGAACCCCACGATCAGGACCATCGGCACGGCCACCACGGTCGCCCAGATCGCGGCGACGCGGGTGGTGTTGTCCGGCTTCTTCGCCCCCTGGGCGGGGGTGTCCTGTGGGGTGTCGACGTCGACCATGTTCAGAGGTTTACCACGGAGCACGTGAGGGTCCGGGTGATGCCCGGCACGTACTGGACCTTGCTCACAATCAGGCTGCCCAACTCGTCCACGGTGTGTGCCTCGGTGAGCACCACCACGTCGTAGGGGCCGGTGACCGCGTCGACGCGGACGACCCCCGGTATTTTCTCGATCGCGGCGGCCACGTCACGGGCCTTCCCGACCTCCGTCTGAATGAGGATGTATGCCTGGACCACGATCGACTCCCATCCGCCACGGCTGATCCGCCACCGTCGGTGATCCCCGAAAAGTGAAACTACCGTACGAAGCGGCCCGGAAGCGGGACGCCACCATCGAAGGGCGTGCACGTGAGCATCGCAGAGTCCGGTGAATTCGGACTGATAGGCCGAATTCTGTCACGTCTGGGTGACGGTTCGGCCACCTTGCTCGGACCGGGCGACGACGCCGCCGTGGTGCGCGCCGCCGACGGCCGGGTGGTGGCCTCCACCGACGTGCTCGTCGAGGGCCGGCACTTCCGCCGCGACTGGTGCGGCCCGGCCGACGTGGGCCACCGGGCCGCCGCCGCCAACCTCGCCGACATCGCCGCGATGGGCGCCACCCCGACCGCGCTGCTGGTCGCGCTCTGCGTGCCCGGCGACCTCGACGCCGCCTGGCCCGAGGGCCTGGCCGACGGGCTGACCGCCGAGGCGGCCCTCTGCGGGGCGAGCGTGGTCGGCGGGGACACGTCGTCCAGTCCCACGCTCACGATCGCTGTGACGGCTCTGGGCGACCTTCAAGGGCTTGCTCCGGTACGTCGTAACGGCGCCCAGCCCGGCGATCTCCTGGCGCTCTGCGGGCGGGTCGGGTACGCGGCCGCCGGCCTGACCGTGCTGTCCCGGGGGTTCCGGACGCCGAAGATGCTCGTGGAGGCGTACCGGCGCCCCGAGGTTCGCTACGCGGCGGGCCCGGAAGCGGCCCGCGCCGGCGCGACCTCGATGATCGACGTGTCGGACGGGCTGCTGCAGGACGTGGGACACCTGGCGACGGCCAGCGTGGTCGGGATCGACATCCGGTCGGAGGCGTTCGACGTGCCGGACCAGATGCGGGACGCGGCCAAGGCGCTCGGGGTGGATCCGTACCAGTGGGTGCTCGCGGGTGGCGACGATCACCCGTTCGCCGCGACGTTCCCCGCCGGGACGACCCTGCCCGAGGGGTGGGTGGAGATCGGCTCGGTGCACGACGGCTCGGGTGTCACCGTCGACCGTAAGCCGTGGCAGGGACCACTGGGCTGGGACCATTTCCGCTGACGCTGATTACGCTGGCGGCGTGGGACAGATCAAGATCAGGTCGGCTCGGTTCGACGAGCCGGAGGTGGTGGAGCTGGTCGCGGAGAACATGCGCGACCTCTCCGAGCGGTACGGCGGCAGCGGCGACGACACTCCGGTCGCCGCGGCCCACTTCGTTCTCCCCGCCGGGGAGTTCCTCGTGGCGGTCCGCGACGACGACGGTCGTCTGCTGGCCAGCGCGGGCTGGCGCCGGCACGGTAACGACGCCGAGCTCAAGCGGATGTTCACCCGGGCCGAGGCGCGCGGGCAGGGCCTGGCTCGGCGGATGCTGGCCGCGATCGAGGAGTCGGCGCGGGCGGCCGGCTGCGGGCGCGTGATCCTGGAGACCGGGGACAAGCAGCCCGAGGCGATCGCGCTCTACGAGTCGGCGGGGTATGAGCGGATCGAGGACTTCGGCTACTACGCGGGGCAGTCGGGCGTGTTGTCGTACGCCAAAAAGATCTGAGGACGACAGAAAGCCGCCGGGTCGAGGACCCGGCGGCTTTCATGAGCCGTCACGCTCAGGCGCGGGAAACCTTGCCGGCCTTGATGCACGAGGTGCAGACCTTGAGCTTCTTGGTCGTCCCGCCACCGGCCGGAGTACGCACCGACTGGATGTTCGGGTTCCAGCGGCGGTTGGTCCGCCGGTGCGAGAAGGACACGTTGTGGCCGAAGCCCGGTCCCTTGCCACAGACGTCGCACACGCTAGCCACGGGATACTCCTGGGTTTGATTCGAAGATCTGAAAAAGCCCAGGAGACAGACTCGCCAGGCAACCCGGCTACCCTACCCGATCAGGCGGCCCGGCAGCCAATCGCCCCCGGTCAGGGTGCGTAGCCTGCGATTGTCAGGGGTGGTTAGTACGATTTTCGCGTGCTGGAGACCCTCGATGCCGCTGCTGTGCACCGCTGGTGCGACGGTGGGCTGGAGGCGCTGCGGGCCCACCAGCGCGAGATCGACGAGCTGAACGTGTACCCGGTGCCCGACGGCGACACCGGGACGAACCTGGTGCTCACCCTCACCGCCGCGCAGGAGGCGGTCGAGTCCGCCCTGCACGAGGAGCCGCGCACACCGCTCGGCCGCCTGATGGGGCGGATGGCGCGCGGGGCCCTGCTCGGGGCGCGCGGCAACTCCGGGGTGATCGTGTCGCAGATCCTGCGGGGGATGGCCGACTCGTTCGCGTCCGCGGTGGCGGTCCGGGGCGGGGAGCTGGCCCGTGCGCTGCGCCAGGCCACCGACGCGGCCTATGCGGCGGTGGCCCGCCCGGTCGAGGGCACCGTGCTCTCCGTGGTGGCGGCCGCGGCCGAGGCGGCCGGGCGGATCAAGTCCGACGATCTCGTCACCGTGGCCCGGGTCGCGGCGCGGGCGGCGGCCGAGGCGCTCGACCGCACGCCGCAGCAGCTGCCGGTGCTGGCCCGCGCCGGGGTGGTGGATGCCGGCGGGCGCGGGCTGTGCGTGCTGCTGGACGCCCTGGTGGACACGGTCGAGGGCGCCGCGTTCGAGCCGGCCCCGCTGCCCGTCGTCGAGGTCGCGCCGGCCGTGTCCCACCAGCACGGCGACGGCGGCGGCTGCGAGGGGTACGGCTACGAGGTGCAGTATCTGCTGGAGGCCACGGCCGAGGCGGTCGAGCGGCTGCGGGTGGTGCTGGCCGGGCTGGGTGACTCGCTCGTCGTGGTCGGCACCGGCGACGGCACGTGGAACGTGCACGTCCACGTCGCCGAGATCGGGCCGGCGATCGAGGCCGGCGTCGAGGCCGGACGGCCGTACAAGATAAATGTCACCCCGCTGGAGGAGAAGCGGCCCGGCGCCGATTCGCGCGGCGCGGTGGTCGTCGCCGCGGGCGACGGGCTCACCGCGCTCTTCGAGGCCGAGGGCGCCGTGGTCGTCGACCGGAATCCGTCGACCGCGGAGATGCTCGCCGCCGTGCACGCGTGCGGCGCCTCCACCGTCGTCCTGCTGCCGAATGATGCGAACACGCAGGCCGTCGCGGTCTCCGCCGCCCGCGAGGCGGAGGCGACCGGCGTGCACGTCAGCGTCGTCCCGACCCGCTCGCCGGTGCAGGCCCTGGCCGCTCTCGCGGTGCGCGACCACAGCCGCCCGTTCGCCGACGACGTGATCGCGATGGCCGAGGCCGCCGGTGCCTGCCGCTACGGGGAGGTCTGCACCGCCCAGCGCGACGCGCTCACCGTCGCCGGCCAGTGCCGCGCCGGTGACCTGCTCGGCCTGGTCGACGGCGAGGTGCACGTGATCGGCTCCGACCTGGCCGACGTCAGCCACCGCCTGCTCGACCGGATGCTCGGCGGCGGCGGCGAGCTGGTCACCCTGGTCCTGGGCGCGGACGCCTCGCCCGACCTGGAGGAGGACCTGCGCGGTCACGTGCACCGCACCTGGCCGTTCATCGAGTTGCAGTGCTACGCCGGCGGCCAGCCGCGCTACCACCTGTTGGCAGGAGTCGAATGACCACGACCGAGAACGCGGCCACCAAGGTCACGACGGATGTCCCGTTGACGAAGGTGCTGGGCGCCAAGACGGCGAAGGCCCTGGCCGAACATCTCGGCCTGCACACCGCCGGTGACCTGATCTACCACTTCCCGCGGCGTTACGACGAGCGCGGCGAGCACACCGACCTGCGCGAGCTGGAGCTGGGCGAGCAGGTGACGGTGCTGGCCCAGGTGCAGGGCATCGGGATCAAGCCCATGCGGCAGCGCCACGGCAACATGCTCGAGGTGACCATCGGCGACGGCTCCGGGGCGACGCTGTCCTGCACGTTCTTCAACCAGGCGTGGCGCGAGCGGGAACTGACCCGCGGGCGCTGGGGGTTGTTCGCCGGCAAGGTCAGCGAGTTCCGCGGCAAGCGCCAGCTCAACAACCCGGCCTACCAGCTGCTCAAGGCGGATGCGACGCAGGACGAGGCGGCCGAGGAGATCGAGGAGTTCGCCGGCGCCCTGATCCCGGTCTACCCGGCCGCGCAGGCGGTCGCGACGTGGACGATCACCAAGTGCGTCCGGACCCTGCTGGACGTCTTCGAGCCACCGGCCGACCCGATGCCGGCCGAGGTCCGGGCGAAACGGAACCTGGTCGGCATCGCCACCGCGCTGCGCGAGATTCATCGGCCCAGCTCGGAGGCGGCGCTCTACTCGGCGAAACACCGGCTGAAGTGGGACGAGGCGTTCGCCGTCCAGCTGACCCTGGCCCAGCGCCGGGCGCGGGCCGCCGCCGCACCGGGCACCGCCCGCCCGCGCGTCCCGGGCGGTTTGCTGGACAAGTTCGACGCTGCTCTGCCGTACGAGTTGACCGAGGGCCAGGCCCAGGTCGGCGAGGAGATCGCCGCCGACCTGGGCCGCGCCCACCCGATGCACCGGCTGTTGCAGGGTGAGGTCGGCTCGGGCAAGACGCTGGTCTCGGTGCGGGCGATGCTGCAGGTCGTCGACGCCGGCGGCCAGGCCGCGCTGCTCGCGCCGACCGAGGTGCTCGCCACCCAGCACTTCCGCGGGATCAGCGCGCAGCTCGGCGCGCTCGGCCGGGCCGGTGAACTCGACGGCGACCCCGAGGGCACGCAGTTGAGCCTGGTCACCGGCTCGCTGGGGGCGGCGGCCCGGCGTGCCGCGCTGGCCAAGGTCGCCGACGGGACCGCCGGCATCGTCGTGGGCACCCACGCTTTGCTGTACGAGGGTGTGGACTTCAAGGATCTCGGCCTGGTGGTCGTGGACGAGCAGCATCGGTTCGGCGTCGAGCAGCGTGACGCGTTGCGGGCCAAGGCCGCCCGCCCGCCGCACGTGCTGGTGATGACCGCGACCCCGATCCCGCGCACGGTCGCCATGACCGTCTACGGCGACCTGGAGACGTCCGTCCTCTCGCAACTGCCGCGCGGGCGTTCGCCGATCGCGTCGCACGTGATCCCGGCCCTGGAGAAACCGGCCTATCTCGACCGGGCCTGGAAACGGGTCAAGGAGGAGGTGGCGGCGGGCCATCAGGCGTACGTGGTGTGTCCGCGCATCGGCGAGGGCCCGGAGGACGATTCGTCTCCGCCACCGGAGAACGAGCCCGCTCGCCGCCCTCCGCTGGCGGTCACCGAGGTGCTGCCCGCCCTGAAGGAGCATTACCTCAAGGGTCTGCGGATCGAGATGCTGCACGGCAAGATGCCGCCCGAGGAGAAGGACGCGGTGATGCGCGCCTTCGCCGCCGGCGAGGTGGACGTGCTGGTCGCCACCACGGTGATCGAGGTCGGTGTCGACGTGCCGAACTCCACCGTCATGATCATCATGGATGCCGACCGCTTCGGCGTCTCCCAGTTGCACCAGCTGCGCGGCCGGGTCGGCCGGGGCTCCGCGCCCGGTGTCTGCCTGCTGCACACCGAGGCCGTCGAAGGCTCGGCCGCCCGGGAACGGCTCGACGCGGTCGCCTCCACCACCGACGGTTTCAAGCTCTCCGAGATCGACCTGGAGCAGCGCCGCGAGGGTGACGTGCTCGGCGCGTCCCAGTCCGGCAAGCACTCCCATCTGCGGCTGCTGTCGCTGCTGCGGGACGAGAAGCTGATCAAGGAAGCCCGGGTCGAGGCCGCTTCCCTCGTCGGCGACGACCCCGACCTGACCGCGCACCCGGCGCTGGCCGCGTCCGTCGCCGCCCTCGTCGACGAGGACCGCGCCGAATACCTGGAGAAAGGCTGAGCCTTCCGGGCGCAGAAACGGAAGAGGGGCGCCGACCGGCCGGGACGGCCTCGGGGAACTCGTGACCTGGCAGCTCGGCCCTGTTCGGCACACCGTGACCAACGAGGA
>NZ_JBIRWQ010000003.1:268612-283558 GCF_044388125.1 Actinoplanes sp. NPDC020271 | reverse complement strand
GCGCCCGCCCCCCCCCTCGTCGCCGAGCACCCCCCCTATTCCCGGGAGCACGGCTGAGCCTGCGGGGCCCATAAACAGATGTGGGGCGCCGCCCGGTCCGGTCGGCGCCCCTCGTTCAGGGCCTACTGACTATCAGGCCTTGAAGTTCACCCGGCGACGACGGGCCAGGAAGAACAGGCCGGCGCCGACGAGCAGCAGCAGGACCGCGCCACCGGCGATCGTGCTGGAGTTGGAACCGGTCAGGGCCAGCGCGCCGCCCTCGGTGGAACTGGTGGCCGGGGTGGCCTCGGCCGGGGTCTCCGACGCCGACGCGGAAGCCGGCACCGACGCGGTGGCGGAGGTCGTGGCGGACGGCGTCACCGACGCGGAGGTGCTGGGGCCCGGGTTCGGGTTCGTCGTGCAGTTCTCCGGCTTGGTCCACTTGACGTCGCCGTTGAGCGCGAGGAAGTCACCGGTCACGGCGACGGTCAGGCCCTCGGCGGCCGGGAAGGTGACGGTCTTGGTCTCGCCGGCCTTGACCGTGACGGTCTGCGCCGCACCCTTGTCCGGGGTGAAGGTGCCGGTCAGCGACTCCGCGCCGTTCTCCGGGTTCTTCAGGGTGAAGACCAGCGAGTCACAGGTGCTCTTGATCTCGGTGACCGGCGCGCCGACCTCGGGTTTGGTGCACTCGGCGGGCTTGACCCACGAGCCGGACCACAGCTGGTTGCCACCGGCGGTGACCTTGATGTTCTTGGCGTTGGCGGCCGGGATCGTCAGGTCGAACTTGGCGTTCTTGTCGACGACCTGGCTCTGCTTGAAGCCACCGTCAGCGGTGATCTCGAAGCGCACGCTGGTGACGCTGGCGTCCCGGTTGATCAGGGACAGCTTGACGTTGCCCTCGCAGTCGGGCAGCGCCTCGACGGCCGGCTTGGCCGCGCAGACGCCGTTCTTGTAGTCGCCGGCGTTGCCGTTCCACCAGGCGTTCTGCGGCTGACCGCGCTCCGGCTTCGACTGCGAACCGGGCGCGGCGGGGCTGCCGACCTTGCGGTCGTTGTAGCGGTCGCTCTTGTCGGTCAGCGGGTTGATGACGTCGTCACCGAAGACGAAGTCGACCTGGGTGAAACAGGTCGGCACCTTGACCTTGAAGTCCAGCCGCAGCTCGCCCTTGTCGTTCTTGGGGGTGTCGGCGGTGAAGAACTGCGTCGAGCTGTCCAGCACGTACTGCGGCAGCGAGAACGAGGCCGACGGCGCGGTGTAGGAGACCAGCGTCAGCGGAACCTTCACGTTCTCACACAGCGGGCCGTTCACCAGTTTGATGCCGGCGGTGCCGGCCGGACCGTTGAAGCTGTGCTCGAACTTCGCGTTGGCGGCCGGCACGCACGCGTTGTTGGTGGCCTGCGCCGGAGCGCTGAAGGCAACCAGGCTGCCGAGGCTGACGAGGGCGCCGGCCGCGAGAGCCGCGACGTGACGCAGGCGGGGGGTGAACTTCATGCGTTCTCCTGGTGCGGGGGACGGAAAGGGGCGCGCCAACGAAGAGTCGACGCGCCCCTTGGTGCTAGCGGTGGTTCACCTGAGAGGTCAGGCGGTGAAGCGGACCTTGCGGCGGCGGGCCATGAAGAACAGGCCGGCGCCGACGAGCAGGACCAGGACAGCGCCACCGGCGATGGTGCTGGAGTTCGAACCGGTCAGCGCGAGCTGGTCGTCGTCGCAGTCGGCCGGCTTCTCGTAGGCGATGGTCATGTCTTCCTGGCCCTCGGCGCTGGCGGTGACCGTCAGGCCCTCGGAAGCTTTGAAGTCGACGGTCTTGGTCTCGCCCGGCTTGGCGGTGACGGACTTGGCGTCGCCCTTGCTCGGGGTGAACTTGACCGTGAGGGCCTCGGTGTTGTCCGCGGGGACCACGACGCCGACCGTGAAGGTGTCACAGGTGGTGTCGTAGACCAGCTGCGGCTCGGTGAGGGTCGGGTTCTCGACCGGCGTGGAGGCGGTGCTGGAGGCCGGCACGCTGCTCGGGGCCGAGGAAGCCGGGGCCGAGGAGGCGGGGGCCGAGGAGGCGGGGGCCGAGGAAGCCGGAGCCGAGGAGGCGGGGGCCGAGGAAGCCGGAGCCGAGGAGGCGGGGGCCGAGGAAGCCGGAGCCGAGGACGGGGTGTTGCTCGGCGGGGTGTTGCTCGGCGGGGTGGTGTGCTGGCCGTCGCACAGCTTGCTGGGCTTGGCGATCGAGACCGGACCCTTTTCGAAACCGGCCCAGTACCAGCCGCCGTTGTACTGCTTCCACTTGCCGACGACGTCGAGGGTCGCCTGCGTGGCCTCCGCCTTCAGGACCTGGGTCGCCTGCATCCCGCGGTAGTGCGAGATGACGTCGCCGGCCTTGATTCCGGTGAAGCTGATCGTCTGGTCGGCCGGGGTGTACTTGACTTCCTTGACCGTGCCGTCACCGAAGGCGTTGTCGGTGGTGCCGACGTTCCAGTTGACGACCCACGAACCGTCGGCGTTGGCGCAGGCGGTGGTCTTGTCTTGGTTGACCTTGGGGTGGCAGGCCAGAGCGGGCACGGCCGAGCTCAGCACGCCGACGAGGCCGAGAGCCGCACCGGCAACAACGGTGCCGGCTCGGCGGGACGGGGACTTGAACAGGTTCACGCCACTACTCCTGGGAACGGGGTCAGGAAGATCGGGGGCGCGGAGAGGGTACGTGGCATCGGCCGCTCGCTATGAAAAAACTGCGAGGGCTGCGACGACGCCTCCCCACGTCGCCTGCGGACGGTCCGTGAAGGACGTTCGCAACGAGGCCCGACAGTAGCCACTTGGAGCGATCAAAGAAACGTCTCAGCGTCACATAAGGGTCTTGTTATGAACCCGTGATCTTTTTTCACTGCAACGGGACGGTGCCGTTGCGCGTAGTGCCTGTGACGAGGGAATTGTTTACGCGCTGGTGGCCGTTCGGTTGGGGTGCACTAGCGTCGTGGACGATGACGAGGATTATCGCCGGGGCACATGGCGGGCGGCGTCTGTCCGTTCCGTCCGGTGTGCACACCCGGCCCACTTCTGACCGGGTTCGCGAGGCGTTCTTCAGCACCCTCGAGACGATGACGGATCTGTCCGGTGCGCGGTTCGCCGACCTGTATGCCGGTTCCGGTGCGGTCGGCCTGGAGGCGTTGTCCCGCGGTGCCGATCACGTCCTTCTGGTCGAATCGGACGCCAAGGCGGCTCGGGTCGTCCGTGACAATGTGGTCGCTCTCCGTGTCGGACCGGCGGCCCGGGTGGTGACCGGAAAAGTGGTGCAGGTGCTCGCCGATCCTCCGGACGGGGGACCGTACGACGTGGTCTTCGCCGACCCGCCGTACGCGCTCGGTAGTGACGAGGTCGACGCGGTGCAACAGCAGCTCATGGCCAACGGCTGGCTGGCCCCGGATGCCGTGGTGGTGTTCGAGCGCTCCACCCGGTCGACCCGGAGAGAGCCGCTGAGCTGGGTGGACGGTGTCGTCGGCGATCGCACCCGGCGTTACGGCGAGACCACTCTTTGGTACGGTCGCCGATCATGAGACGAGCGGTGTGTCCCGGCTCCTTCGATCCGGTCACGAACGGTCACATCGACATCGTCGGGCGAGCCAGCCGGCTGTTCGACGAGGTCGTCGTCGGAGTCCTGATCAATCAGTCGAAGTCCGGCATGTTCACCATCGACGAACGCCTCGAGATGCTCAGTGAAGTGACCGCCCCGTACGGAAATGTCCGGGTGATGTCTTTCCATGGGTTGCTGGTGGACTTCTGCCGTGATCAGGGCGCCGAGGTGGTGGTCAAGGGCATCCGCGCGGTGAGCGACTTCGACTACGAGTTGCAGATGGCGCAGATGAACATCGGGCTCTCCGGTGTGGAGACGCTGTTCATGCCGACGAATCCGCTGTACTCGTTCGTGTCGTCCAGCCTGATCAAAGACGTGGTCAAGTGGGGTGGCGACGCCTCGGCGTACCTGCCGGACCCGGTGCTCGCCCGCTTGGTCAACCGTCTGAAGCAGAATTAGGAGTCCCCGGCGCGCCGAGACGAGGCGGGGCGGCGGCACAGTAACGTGATCGCACCACGCTGGGTGGCGGTTCGACGACGGGAGTGAGACACCGGTGGATCCGCTCGACCGTATCGACGAGCTCATCGAGCACGTCCAGGACGCGCGTTCGGTTCCGATGTCGCGGACGAACTTCATGTTCGACCGGGGCGAGATGATCGAGCGGCTGGAGGAGCTCCGCGCCGAGCTCCCCTCCGAGCTGCGCAAGGCGGCCGCCGTCCTGGACGAGCGGGACCGGATCATCGAGGCCGGCCGCCGCGAGGCGGACCGGATCGTCAGTGAGGGCGAGGCCGAGCACGCCCGCCTGGTCTCGGTGAACGAGATCACGGTCTCAGCCGAGCACGAGGGTGCCCGGATCATCGCCGAGGCGCGGGGCGAGGCGCAGCGGCTGCGCGAGGAGGTCGACGACTACGTCGACACCGCGCTGGCCAACTTCGAACAGTTCCTGACCAGGGCGCTGGCGTCGATCGAGCGGGGTCGTGACAAGATGCACGCGCTCCGTGAGATCGGCACCTTCCAGGGTGAGGACGCGGAGCGCCCGCTGCCGTTCTGAGGACGTACTGAACCCGGGGTCGATTCGACGACTTCCCGCAAGCTCAGGTAATGTTTTCGGCTGGCCTACCCATGGCTGAGGAACATGATGCCCAAGTCACCGCAGAGTCACCTGGATCCCAGGCAGCCGCTGGTCGTCGACACGACGAAGCTACCCCGGCAGCCTGGTGCGACGCGTGCCCTGAAACGGGTGGTGCCGGCGCCGGCGGACCTCGGCCTGGAGTTGATCTCGGTTCCTTCAGGGTCCGACCTCGAGCTCGATCTGAGCATGACGTCGGTCTCCGAAGGGGTCTATGTCAGCGGCACCGTTCGCGGCTCGCTCCAGGGCGAGTGCGGCCGGTGCCTCAACGAGATCGACAGCACCTTCGAGGTGTCCCTCGCGGAGATGTTCGCCTACGAGGACAGCACCACGGAGGAGACCACCGACGAGGACGAGGTGGGCCGGATGCAGGGTGACCTGCTCGACCTGGAGCCGGCGGTGCGGGACGCGGTGGTGCTGACCCTGCCGACCAACCCGGTCTGCCGTCCGGACTGCCCTGGGCTGTGCCCCGACTGCGGGGTGCACTTCGACGACCTTCCGGCTGACCACAGCCACGAGGAAGTCGACGCCCGCTGGGCCGCTCTCCGTAATCTGACGGCGACCCCGCCGCAAGACCCGCAGAAAAACATCGAGGAGTAGGAACCGTGGCCGTCCCCAAGCGCAAGATGTCGCGCAGCAACACCCGCTCGCGCCGGGCGAACTGGAAGGCGACCGCGGTCTCGACCGTGGCCTGCCCCCAGTGCAAGTCGCCGAAGCTGCCGCACACCGCCTGCTCGGTCTGCGGCACCTACAACGGTCGTCAGGTCCTCGAGGTCTGACGTCGCCGAGTGACGCGCCCGATCATCGGGCGGCTCGTTCCCGAGCAGTGGCGTTCCACCGGTGCCCCGGTTCCCCTCAGGGAGCCGGGCACCGCGCGGATCGCCGTCGACCTCCTCGGCGGGGACCACGCTCCCGCCGTCGTGGTTGACGGCGCTCTGCGTGCCGTCGAGGACGACCCGGCCCTGTACCTGACTCTCGTCGGCCCGGCTGAAGCCGCCGGCGCGGTGCTCGACGCCCTCGAACCGGCGCAGCGCCATCGCATCACCGTCGTGCCCGGCGCCACTGCCGCCGAGGCCGTCGCCGCGGGCCATGCCGACGCGCTGGTCTCCGCCGGCGACACCGCCGTGACGGTCGTCTCCGCCGCACGTGCTCTGGGCCGCTGGCCCGAGGTCCGCCGCCCTCCGCTCGCCGCCGTGCTGCCCACCGCCGCCGGCCGTCTCGTGCTGCTCGACGTCGGTTCGACGGTCGACCCGGATGCCGGGACCCTGGTCATGCACGCCCGGCTCGGTGCCGCCTACGCCGCCGCGGTGCACGATCTTCCGGATCCCCGGGTCGGCCTGCTCACCATCGGTACCGAACGCGGCAAGGGTGACCGCCTGCGCCGGGATGCCGCGCGGCTCCTGGAGGACCTGCCGCTGCGCTACGCCGGGCTGGTCGAGGGCCACGACGTCGTGCTGGGCGCCGCCGCCGACGTCGTGGTCACCGATGGTTTCACCGGAAACGTCCTCCTGAAGGCTCTCGAAGCGGTCCACGGGACGAAAGAGGCGGGCGAGGCCCGCGCGGCCGTCCTGCTCGGCGTCCGTGGTGTCGTGGTCGTCTGTCACGGCGCAGCCACCGGCCCGGACGTCGCCAACGGCCTCGCCTTCGCCGCCGACCTGCTTCGCCACCGTCGAATTGATGTCGTACAACGAGGTATCGCATGAATGACAAGCGCCGCCGTCCCCCCACCCTCCCACTGGAAGAGGCCTTCGGTATCCCGTTCGCGCCGGAGATGCTCGAACGGGCGCTGACCCACCGCTCGTACGCGTACGAGAACGGCGGCCTCCCCACCAACGAGCGCCTGGAGTTCCTGGGTGACTCGGTGCTCGGCGTGGTGATCACGTCGGCCCTGTTCCACAACCACCCCGACCTCCCCGAGGGCCAGCTCGCGAAACTGCGTGCCAGTGTCGTCAACATGCACGCGCTCGCCGACGTGGCCCGCGGCCTCGGCGAGGGTGGTCTCGGCCCGCACCTGCTGCTCGGCAAGGGCGAGGAGACGACCGGCGGGCGGGACAAGGCCAGCATCCTGGCCGACACCCTGGAGGCGCTGCTCGGAGCGATCTACCTGGAGCACGGCCTCGAGGTGGCCGGCGAGGTGATCCACCGGCTGTTCGACCCGCTGATGGCCGAGTCGGCCGGCCGGGGCGCCGCGCTGGACTGGAAGACCAGTCTGCAGGAGCTGACCGCGGCGCTGGGGCTGGGCGTGCCGGACTACGTCATCGAGGACTCCGGGCCGGACCACGCGAAGACGTTCACCGCCTGGGTGGTGGTGGCCGGCGTCCGCTACGGCGGCTCCGACGGCCGCAGCAAGAAGCAGGCCGAGCAGCGTGCGGCCGCGGCCGCCTGGCGGACCCTCACCGATCGGAACGAGACCGATGGCGACGACAAGCCCGAGTGAGGCCGCGGCGGTGGCTGCGGACACGACCGAGCCCCGGGACGGTCTCTGGGAGAAGGCCGGCGCCGGTCGCGGGGCCGCGATCGCGGTCGGGATCCTCGCGCTGACCCGGATCGCCCAGCTGCTGATGATCTGGTGGCTGGGCGGGGCCTCGACGCAGAACGGCGGGGTCTGGCAGCGGTTGCTGGTCTGGGACGGTGGCTGGTTCCTGCGGGTCGCCCTCAACGGGTACCCGCACGGCTACACCTACGACGCCAATCACGTCCTGCAGGCCAACGAGCTGGCGTTCTTCCCGCTCTATCCGATGCTGATCCGCGGGGTCACCCTGCTCGGCGTCGCGCCGAACGTGGCGGCCGTCGGGGTGGCCTGGATCGCCTCGATCGGGGCGGCGATCGCGCTGCACCTGCTCGGCACCAGTCTCTACGGCAGGCGGACGGGGTGGGCGCTTGTCGCGATCTGCTGCTCGGCGCCGGTTTCCGTGGTGCTGTCCATGGCGTACTCGGAAAGCCTGTTCCTCGCTCTTGTCGCCGGGATGCTGGTGGCCGCGCACCGGCGGGCGTGGTTCCCGGCCGCTCTGCTCGGGCTCGGCGCCGCGCTGACCCGCCCGACCGGTGCCGCCGCCGCGCTGGCCCTGGCCGTTGCCGCGCTGATGGCGGTCCGCACCGAGGCCAACAAGATCAAGCCGCTGGCGGCGGCCGCGACCGCCCTGGCCGGTGTGCCGCTCTTCCTGGGCTGGGTCGGCTGGCGGGTCGGCGACTGGGGTGCCTGGTTCAAGATCCAGACAGCCGGGTGGGGCACCTCGTTCGACTACGGCAGCAGCACGCTCAGCTTCCTGAAGGCCACGTTCACCACGGCCGACGGCTGGGTGCAGGTGAGCGTCGGGCTGATCCTGCTCGCCGCGCTGGCCGCGGCCGGCGTCGCGCTGGCCCAGAAGCCGTGGCTGCCGCTCGCGGTCTACGGGGTCGTCGCCATGATCCTCGTCTACGGCCAGGCCGGGTTCTACCACTCCAAGCCGCGGCTGCTGCTGCCCGTACTGTTGACGCTGCTGCCGTCGGTGGTCGCCGCCGGCCGGGCCCGCCCCCGGGTCGCGGTCCTGGCGATCAGCGCGTGGGCCGCCTTCGGCCTCTGGTACGGCGCCTACCTGATCACCATCTGGCCCTACACGATGTAAGGACCCCCCTTGCCCGAGCTTCCCGAGGTCGAGACCGTCCGGATGGGTCTCGCCAAGTGGGTCACCGGCCGCACGATCTCGTCGGTCGAGGTGCACCACCCGCGCGCGATCCGCCGTCACCTTCCCGGTGACGCCCACTTCATCGCCATGCTCACCGGCCGGACCATCCTCGACGTCTCCCGCCGCGGGAAATACCTGTGGCTCCCGCTCGACTCCGGCGACTCCGTCATCGCCCACCTCGGCATGAGCGGCCAGCTGCTGATGCAGCCGGCCGAGGCCGAGGACGAGAAACACCTGCGGGTCCGGTTCGCGTTCACCGACGGTGGCCCGCAGTTGCGCTTCGTCGACCAGCGCACGTTCGGCGGCCTGTCGGTCTCCGAGGGCGGCGCGGAACTGCCCGACGAGATCGCGCACATCGCCCGCGACCCGATGGACCCGCTCTTCGACGACACGGCGTTCTCGGCCCGGCTGCGGGGGCGGCACACCGAGATCAAACGGGCCCTGCTCGACCAGACGCTGATCTCCGGGGTCGGCAACATCTACGCCGACGAGGCACTGTGGCGGGCCAAGCTGCACGGCACCCGGCCCACCGACAAGCTGACCAAGCCGGCCGTCGACCGGCTCCTCGGGCACGTGCGTGACGTGCTCGGCGAGGCGATCGTGGCCGGCGGGACGAGCTTCGACGAGCTCTACGTCAACGTCAACGGCGAGAGTGGATACTTCGACCGGTCGCTCAACGCCTACGGCCGCGAAGGCGAACCGTGCAAGCGCTGCGGCGCGATCATGCGTCGGGAGAGCTTCATGAACCGCTCATCCTTCAGCTGTCCCCGCTGTCAACCCAGACCCCGCTGATTCGGTACGTCGTGGGCCCGGCCCCGTGGCACCGCTCGCGAGCCACGCCGGTCGCGGCGGCCGGCCGGACCGGCCGCTCAGGTCGCGCGGGGCCGGCACGGGGCCGGACCACGGCCGTACTGCCGGGTCAGTCGGCGCTGTGGGCCCCGCCTCCCGGCGCCCCGGCCGGGCTCAGGTCCGGGCTCGCGTCGGTGGCCAGACCGAATCCGGCGCCACGACGGCCCATCAACCGGCGGGCGGCGGTGAGCAGCGCGGACGGGACACCGTGGACGATGTGCCCGTCGCCGGGCCGGGTCCCGTCGCCGTCCCAGCTCTGGTAGGCCGACCACGGCCCTTCGAACGTGCAGATCCGCACCCCCAGCTCGCGGTAGAGCGGATGCGTCGGCACGCCCGGGTTGAGCACCACGCGGTGCAGCCCGCGCCGGGCGGCGAGGCGGACGGTCAGCGCGACCGGCCCGACCCCGCCGGAGCCGGCCGGGGCACGGTCCAGGAACAGGCCTTCGACGCCGTCGGCCCGCCACGCGTCGACGTCGGTGAGCACGTCGGCGAGCGAGCGGCTGCCCCAGTCGAGGTCGATCCGGCCGAGCGACTGATGCAGCGTGCTGCGGTCGCCGGGGTTGTCGCGGACGATCCAGGTGTCGGCGTCCAGCTCCAGTTCGGGGCCGGGGTGGGCGTACGCGGGGAACAGGGTTTTCACGAAGTCCTCCGGAGGTCGGCGGCGGTCAGGGCGACGATGAGCAGGCCGGCCACGTGCGTCGCGGCCAGTACGGCGACGGCGAGCGGCAGTGGCCCGGCGTCCGGCTGCGGCAGCAGCGGCAGGGCCACGGTGGCCAGTGAGGGTGCGGCGGCGAGGGTCGCGGCGATCCCGGTCCGGGACCGTGCGGCCAGCAGGAACGTGATGGCGAAGACGCCGCCGAGCAGTGTCCCGGCGGCCAGGGCGAGCACGGCCGGTTGCGTGATGCCGAGGTGGCTGATCTGGTACGGCAGCCGGTACGCGGCCAGCGCCAGCGCCCCACCCGCGGCCAGTGGCGGCAGCAGCCCGGCCAGCGTGATCACGGTGACGTTGCGGACGTGCCGGTCCAGGTCGGCGACGGTCTCGGCGGAGTCCAGCCCGGCGTCGATCCGGGCGGTGTGCCAGCCGATCAGCGCTTCGAGCATCGGCACGGCGAGCAGCAGCGGCAGCGCCACCAGCGACGGGGTGACGTCCGGGCCGGCCCGCCAGAGCAGGGCCACACAGAGCGCCTGGGAGACCCCGATCACCAGGTACGCGATCCCGCGCCGGCGTTCCACCGCGGACAGGCGCGGGATCCGGCATCGGCGGCCGGGCACCACCGCCGGCCGGAACGCCCGCACGAGCACCACCACGACGGTCGCCGGCAGCAGCGTGCCGACCGGTACGTAGTGCGCCCACGCCGCCCCGCTGTCCTCGGCGAGCGCGGCCGCGGCGAGCAGCCAGCAGGGCAGGTACCAGCGGATCACCGCGGTCTCGGCCCGGGTGACGAGGGCCGCGGTCACGGTGGCGAGGGTGACCAGGCCGCCGGCGCCGACCGACGCGGCGAGCAGGCGGTCCGGGCCGAGCAGCGTGCCCGGGGCGATCCAGACGAGCGCGCACCAGAGGGCGGTGACGGCCGCGAAGCCGGCGCCGATCAGCCGTACCGCGGCTTCCGGGCCGGCCCGGCGCGCGACGGTGACGCCCACGCTGGTCAGGGCCTGCGCCGCGGACCAGCCGAGCAGCAATGTCCCGGCGGCGACCGGCCAGGCGACGTGGTCCAGGGCGTCGGCCCCGGCCACCGCCACGCTCAGCGGTCCCAGGTAGAGCAGGCAGCGCAGGAGCACCGGCCAGAGGAAGATCCGGCGCCGCGGCCGCTCCTCGGGCTGCGGCCGTTCGCCGGAGAGCGAGGTCATCCAGCGGCTCTTGGCGCGGCGGTTGGTGCGGATCTCGGTGCCGGGCTCGCGGTCGCCGTGCGCGAACGCCTTCCAGGCAGCCTCGGCCTCGGGGCTGAGTTCGCGCGCCGACCCGAACGGGTCGTCCGTCTCGGCCGGCTCGTCCGCGGTGGCCTCCTCGTCGGCCTGCGAATAGTCGGGGATCCAGGCTTCTTCGGGCGGCAGCGCGTTGCGGTCGAGGTCGGTGCCGTGGGCGCGCCTGCGGTTCACCACCCGTCCGGGGCGTGCGAGACCGGCCGCGCCCGCCGCGAACTCCTCCGGGACCGCGTTGCGGTCCAGAATCTCCCAGCCCCGGCCGCCGGGTTCCGCGATGCGGTGGTCCTTCTCCACGATTTCCCGGTACGGCGTGTCAGCCCATCCCGGCCCGTCGACCTCGTGATCGGCGGTTAAGCTGCCCTCGAAGTCGAGCGACGTGTCCCACATCACATGATCGTGCCCGGCCGGCTCGTCCTCGGCGGTGGCCAGCGCCCGGGCGAGCCCTGCGAAGAGCAGCGTCTCCGCGGTCCCGTCGACCGGCGACCGCGGCTCCTGGGCGTGCCGTGCCTGCGGCTCCGCGGCGTGCGGGGCCGCCGGCGGGCCGAACAGGAACGTCTCGGTCAGCGGCGTGACCTCGCGCCGCACCGGTGGCGGCTCCTCGGCCCGGTCCGCGGGCCGGGCGAACAGGACGGTCTCGGCCGGCCCGTTCAGATCGACGCCGGCCAGGGCAGCCTCGGCCAGCAGCGGTTCGGCCAGCAGCGGTTCGGCCAGCAGTGGTTCGGCCGGCAGCGGTTCGGTCAGCACCGACTCGGTGTCCAGTGGGGAGTCGGCGGGCGGCTCGTCGTCGAAGGCCGGCCGCACGAACAGCAGCGTCTCGGCCACCGCGGTCTCCCGCTCCGAGTCCGACATCACCTCGTACAACTGAGCTCCGAGCCCTTCCTCGACGAGAACCTCCTCGAGGTCGTCGGTGAGAGGCCGGGGGGTACGCCGTCGTACGGCGGGCGCCTCCTCGAACGCCGGAGCGTTCGCGGCATGTCGCGGCTCACCCGGCTGTGGACGCCGCCGCCGGGTCCGGGACGCGGTCCGCGCGGCTCCCGGGGTCCCGCGTGGGGGAGTGATCGTCACTTTCAGTCCTCCCTGGTCAGCCAGCGCAGCGTGGCCGGCATCGGGGTGCGGGGCGCCGGCACGGCGAGCGCCAGTTCGAAGGCCGGCGCCGGGGGTGGCGCGGCAAGATCGGTGTAGAGAGCGCCGTAGACCCGGAGCACCCGGTCGGCGGTGAAATGACTCAGTGCGCGTCGCCGGGCCGCGTCCCCGAGCGCCCGCCGCCGCGGGGTCGCGCGCAGCAGGCCGACGATGGCGATGGCCAGCTCCGACGGGTCGTCCGGCGGTACCACCACCCCGGTCGACCCGAGCGTCTCCCCGGCCGGCCCGATGTCGACCGCCACCACCGGACGGCCCGACATCATCGCCTCGACCAGGCGCGACGGCGGATCTGACGGCCCCGGCACGTGCGCCACCACCTGACCGACCGTGAACCGCTCGCGCGGGTCGGCCGGCAGCGGGTGCATCCGGATCGTGCTGCTCAGCCCGGTCCGCTCGATCTCGTCGGCACAGTGCTCCTCGTGCGCGGCGGTCACCCCGACCAGGTGCAGCACGGTCCCCGGCAGCGCCGCCGAGATCTCCGTGAACGCGTCCAGGATCAGGGGCAGCCCGCTGTCCGGTCCGCCGCTGCCCGCCCACACCACGGTCGGCGGGTCCTCCAGCTCGGCCGCGCCCGGGTACTCCTTCGGGTCCACCCCGGCCGGCACCTGGATCAGCCGGGCCGGCGCCGCCCCGTGATCCAGCGCCCACCCGTGGTGGTAGGTGCTCAGCGGGGCGATGAGCTCGGCCTCGGCGTACCCGGTGCGGGCCACGGCGCTGCGGAAGCGGCGCAGCACCAGACGGACCGCGGGGGAGAGGCGCTCCTCGGCCGGGCGCCGGCGGGTCACCGGCGTACGGGCCTCGGTCAGCAGCAGCGGCGTGCCACTGCGCCATCGTCCGGAGAGCGCCGCCAGCAGCGGGGTCGTCCCGCCCACGCAGTGCACCAGGTCCACCTCCGGGACCGGCACGGCCAGCGCCCGCAGAGCGTGCCGCAGCAGCGTGGCCGCCGTGCGAGCGTCCCGCACACTCAGCTTCGGCAATTCATCCGGTACGGGCTGGACCCCCCACCGCCAGGCGTCGAGCAACTGGTCGGCGAGCGGCAGCCGGGTCAGCGGGCTCGGACGGTTCCCGGCCATCCCGGCGATGCCGCGCAGCCCCTCGGCGAACACGTCCGTCGCCGACAGGTCGAGCAGACCGTGGCAGAGATGCGCGACCGCGTCGGCGGCGCTCTCCGGGAGCTGGGCCCGGCGCCGCTCGGCACGGGCCGGTTCACGACCCAGCGCGACGGCGCGCGCCGAGCCGACATTGGGCGGAAGCGGGTACGCGGGAGCGGACGGCAGTTCCCGGTCCGTGACGGTCAGCAGCTCGAAGCGGAACCGGTGCAGCCCGTCGACGAGCGTCCGGCACCAACCTCCGAGGGCGTCCCGGCGGTACGGGTACCCGCCGCCGGTGAGCAGACAGATGCGCTCACGCGACGGGGTCGGATTCACGCTGGGGGCAACGACGCAAGAGGGCCGGGCCACCGGAGCATGTCAGCTAGGCGACAGAAATAAGCAACTTTTGTACCATTTTGTCGCCCATGTTTGCCCGTTTTTGCCCGAAAGGCCGTGCTGTTCGGCCCTCGCGGCCCAGACGGCTCGGCCGGCCCGGTTCGCGGACGTCTGTGACCGTCCGGAGTCGGATCGGCAGCCGCTGGGGGTTTGAGGTGTTCGGGAACGGGGTTATGTGCGGGGCAAGGTTCCGGTCGGTGCGAGAGGGAGTGAATCGCGGGACTCGGAAGGCGATGTCCGGCAGGGCGGGGAATTTCTTGATCAAATAAGTGGCCTCAGAGCGAACCCGACGCGTACGGTGTTGATCGAACTTCATCGAGTGAAGTGCGTGGGAGTGTCCCACCGAGATCCAGAACCGGCGTTGCCGCGCATATTCGCTGTTCAACACTCCCTGGTGGCGTGATTCACTAACGTCGGCCGGGCGACGGCGTGCGCTCGGCTTGACGGAGCCTGGGTATGGGCGGACTATGGAGATGTCGCTAGTCGCGCCCACTCATGCCCCGGCTTCATCCGTGGCTTGAGCATCAGCACCTAAGAGGGTTCCGCCGCAACACTGGCAGGACTCTGTGCTCACGCGTGCCCGTGAGTGCTGTGGTGCGTAAGTTCGCGCGCTGCGCGCATTTTTGGCCGGTCGTTTCCCGGCGAAGCAAACACATACGCACCGTGTCACAAGGAGTCACGATGGCGAAGGCCCTCTACGGCCACGTAGGTGCGGCGCCCGATCGGCGCCTGCTCGACGAGGTCACCCGACTGCGTTCCAGGGTTCAGTCCCTGGAGTTCGAGATCACCCGCCTCCGCGCGGAAAACGACCGTCTCGCGGCCGCGGCAGCCGAGGCGGACGACATTCTGCGGCTGACCGAGCCGGCCCTGACCTGATCTCGACCGACCGCCGGGCCGTCGCTGCGGGGTGACAGACCGGCGATCATCCCCCTCGCACCACCGAACGCACCAAAGAAAAGCGCGCCTCCACATCCGTGGCGGCGCGCAGTTTTTTTACCCCCACCGAACAGTCCCGCCGCGCCGCCTCTCGCCTCCCTGCCCCTCGCCCCGCCCGCCCTCACCCGGCGGCTCCCACGTGCCCCGGCCCGCCGCGCTCGCCGTGCCGGCCCGTTTCGCCCAGCGCTCGCCGTGCCGGCCCGTTTCGCCCAGCGCTCGCCGTGCCGGCCCGTTTCGCCCAGCGCTCGCCGTGCCGGCCCGTTTCGCCCAGCGCTCGCCCGT
>NZ_JBIRWQ010000003.1:262962-268519 GCF_044388125.1 Actinoplanes sp. NPDC020271 | reverse complement strand
CGCCTCGTCCGGTTCCCGTCGCCCGCCCGCCGGTCCGCCCGGCTCCGGCCGGCCGTCAGCGTTGTTACGCGGGCTGACACGTAGGTGGGCCGGCTGAGGCCGATCGGCTGGGCGTGAGCATTGCTGTCGGGCCTGTTCAGCGACGGTGTGGGCCGGCCGGGCCTGAGGGTGGTCGTGCGGGCCCGGTTGACCACGGTGAGCGCCGGCCGGAACAAATCGGCTGGGCGGCGCCGATTCGCAGGGGCGGGCCGTGGGCGTACCGGGAGGAGGAGCGCTGGAGCCGGCGCCGGGCGGCGGAGGGCGAGCAGCGGCCGTACCCGAAAAAGGGGGTGAAAACGGCGGATATTCTGGGACGCCGCCCCGAGTCGGGCGCGCCGTAGCGCTTTCCCACCTGACCCAGAAGGGTAGCCTGCCACCCAGCAGAACACCGCCGACCCTCGGAGATCCGTGCACCTCAAGAGCCTGACGGTCAAGGGCTTCAAGTCCTTCGCCTCCGCCACCACGTTGCGGCTGGAGCCGGGCATCACCTGTGTGGTGGGGCCGAACGGTTCCGGCAAGTCGAACGTCGTCGACGCCATCGCCTGGGTGCTTGGTGAGCAGGGCGCGAAGGCGCTGCGCGGCGGCAAGATGGAGGATGTCATCTTCGCCGGTACGGCGGGGCGGGCGCCGCTGGGCCGGGCCGAGGTCACGCTGACGATCGACAACAACGACGGTGCTCTGCCGATCGACTACACCGAGGTGTCGATCACCCGCCGGATGTTCCGCGACGGCGCCAGTGAGTACGAGATCAACGGCAACTCCTGCCGCCTGCTCGACATCCAGGAGCTGCTCAGCGACTCCGGCATCGGTCGCGAGATGCACATCATCGTCGGCCAGGGCCGGCTCGACGCGATGTTGCACGCGAAGCCGGAGGACCGACGCTCGTTCATCGAGGAGGCGGCCGGTGTCCTGAAGCACCGGAAGCGGAAGGAGAAGGCGGTCCGCAAGCTCGACGCGATGCAGGTCAACCTGAACCGGTTGAACGACCTGACCGCGGAGCTGCGCCGCCAGTTGAAGCCGCTGGGCCGGCAGGCCGAGGTGGCCCGCCGGGCCGCCGGCATCCAGGCCGACCTGCGCGACGCGCGGTTGCGGTTGCTCGCCGACGACCTGTTCACGCTGCGGACGACCTTGGACAAGGAGATCGCCGACGAGTCGGCGATGCGCACCCGGCGGGGCGAGGTCGAGGAGGAGAACCGCGAGGTCCAGCGGATGCTCGCCGACCTGGAGTTCGCTCACGCCGAGGATGCGCCGCTGCTGCAGGCCGCGCAGGACACCTGGTACAAGCTGTCCGCCCTGCAGGAGCGGTTCCGCTCGACCGAGCAGTTGGCCACCGAGCGGCTGCGGCACCTGGCCGCCACCCCGGACGACGAGCGCCCGGGCCGGGACCCGGAGATGCTGGAGGCCGAGGCCGAGCGGGTCCGTGAGCAGGAGGAGGAGCTCCGCGAGGCGCTGACCGAGGATCAGATGCGCCTGGCCGAGGCGGTCGAGCACCGTCAGGAGCTGGAGCGTCAGCTGGCCGCCGCGGAGAGCGAGTTGCGGGCTGCCGCGAAGGCGATCGCGGACCGCCGGGAGGGCCTGGCGAAGCTGGTCGGCAACGTGAACGCCGCGCGTGCCCGGACGAGCAGCGCCGCCGAGGAGATCGAGCGTCTGGCCGCCGCGCACGAGGACGCGCTGATGCGGGCCGAGGCGGCGCAGGCCGAGGTGGACGTGGTCGCCGCCGAGTCGTCGGACGCCGACCGGGACAACGCCGACCTGGACGCCAAGCACGACGAGGCGGTGGCGGCGCACGACAAGGCCGCCGCGGTGGTGCGCGAGCTGTCCGACGCCGAGCGCGCCGCGGAGAAGGACGCGGCCAGTCTGAAGGCCCGCGAGGAGGCGCTCGCGCTCGGCCTGAAGCGCAAGGACGGCGCCGGTGCGCTGCTGGCGAAGGCCGGTCAGGTGCCCGGTCTGCTCGGCAGCCTGGCGTCGATGCTGACGGTGCGTGCGGGCCACGAGACGGCGCTTTCCGCGGCGCTGGACACGCTGGCCGACTCGGTGGCGCTGGCGAGTCTGGACGAGGCGGTGGAGGCCGTCCGTACCCTCAAGATCGCCGACGCGGGCCGGGCCTCGCTGGTCATCGCCGCCCCGGCCGGCCCCGGCATGCAGGGTTCGCTGGACGCGCTGCGGCCGAGTCTGCCGGCCGGCGCGATCTGGGCGCCCGACGTGATCGACTGCCCGGAGCAGATCCGTCCGGCGCTCAACCGTGCGCTGCGTGACGTGGTCCTGGTCCCGGATCTGGCCGCGGCCGCCGCGCTGGTCGCCTCGAACGCCGAGTTGCGTGCGGTGACGCCGGAGGGCGACGTCCTCGGGGCGTACGCGGCGGCCGGCGGTTCGGCCAAGGCCACCAGCTACATCGAGGTGCAGGCGGCGGTCGACGAGGCGAAGGCCGGGCGCGCCGCCGCCGAGGAGCGCATCGCCGAGCTCAAGGACCAGCTTTCCGACGTACGGGCCCAGGTCGCCGAGCTGAAGCAGGCGGTGAGTGTCGCCGCGCAGGCGAAGCGGGCCGCCGAGGGTGAGCGCAACGCGGCCGCCCGCCGCCTGGCCGAGCTGGGCGCCGCTGCCCGGTCGGCGAAGGCGGAGAGCGAGCGGCTCGGCGCGTCCCGGCAGAAGGCCGAGGCCGCCCGCGAGGCCGACCTGATGCGGGTCGCCGAGCTGGAGGAGCGGCTGCGCCTGGCCGAGGACACCCCGATCGACGAGGAGCCGTCGACGGAGGAGCGTGACCGGCTGGCCGCGCTGGTGCCGCAGGCCCGGCAGAACGAGATGGAGGTACGGCTCGCGGTGCGCACCGCCGAGGAGCGGGTCTCCTCGATCGCCGGCCGAGCCGACTCGCTGCTGCGCCAGGCCAACCAGGAGCGGCAGGCCCGGGAGCGCGCCGCGGCCCGTCGCGCGGCCCGCGCCCGCGGCGCCGAGATCGCCCGTGCGGTCGCGGCCGGTGCGCACACCGCCCTGGCCCGGGTCGCCGTCTCGGTGGCCGCGGCGGCCGAGGAGCGGGACCGGATCGCCAGCGAGCGCACGACTCGCGAGGCCGAGCTGCAGGAGGTCCGGGCCACGGCGAAGCGCCTGGTCAACGAGCTGGAGCGGCTGACCAGCGAGGTGCACCGGGACGAGATGGCCCGGGCCGAGCAGCGGATGCGCATCGAGCAGCTGGAGGTGAAGGCGGCCGAGGACTTCTCCCTCGACGTCGAGACCCTGATCAGCGAGTACGGTCCGGAGCAGCCGGTCCCGCCGACCCAGGCGGACGTGGCCGCGGCCGAGAAGGACGGCAAGCCGGTTCCCGAGCCGATGCCGTTCCACCGGCCGACCCAGGAGAAGCGGGCGAACAAGGCGGAGCGTGACCTGACCCTGCTCGGCAAGGTCAACCCGCTGGCGCTGGAGGAGTTCGCCGCGCTGGAGGAACGGTACAAGTTCCTCTCCGACCAGCTGGAGGACCTGAAGGCGACCCGCAAGGACCTGCTCACCGTGGTCAAGGACGTGGACGACCGGATCCTGGAGGTCTTCACGTCGGCGTTCGAGGACACCGCCCGCGAGTTCCAGCAGGTCTTCCAGGTGCTCTTCCCGGGTGGCGAGGGCCGGCTGATCCTGACCGACCCGGAGGACATGCTGACCACCGGGGTCGAGGTGGAGGCCCGCCCGCCGGGCAAGAAGATCAAGCGGTTGTCGCTGCTCTCCGGTGGCGAGCGCTCGCTGACCGCGGTGGCCATGCTGTGTGCCATCTTCCGGGCCCGTCCCTCGCCGTTCTACATCATGGACGAGGTCGAGGCGGCCCTCGACGACGTCAACCTGGGCCGGTTGATTACGCTCTTCCAGCAACTTCGGGAGAAGAGCCAGCTGCTGATCATCACGCACCAGAAGCGGACCATGGAGGTCGCGGACGCGCTGTACGGCGTGACCATGCGCGCCGGCGTCACGCAGGTGATCTCCCAGCGGCTGAACCGCGAATCGGAGGACTAGGTACAGATATGCGCGACCGCGCCCGGGCCCTGCTGATCGACCTGGACGGCGTGCTGCGCCGCTGGGACCCGGCCCCGATGATCGCCGTCGAGGTGAAGTACGGGTTGAAACCGGCGTCCCTGCTGGAGACCTCGATGTCGTGGGACGTCTACCAGCCCGCGATGGCCGGTGAGATCTCCGACGCGGAGTGGATGGGCCTGGTGGCCGACCGGCTGCCGCTGGAGAAGGCCGAGGCCACCGCCGCCGTCGCCGAGTGGCAGGCGTACCGGGGTGAGCCGGACCCGGAGGCGCTGGAGTTCGTCCGGGGCGTGCGCGCCGCCGGCCGCAAGGTCGGGCTGGCCACCAACGCCACCGACCGGCTCCGCGGCGACCTGGACGCGCTCGGCCTCACCGGCGAGGTGGACTTCGTGCTCAGCTCGTGGGAGATGAAGGTGCACAAGCCGGCTCCGGAGTTCTTCGAGCGGGCCTGCGTCGCGATCGGGGAACTGCCCAAGCACGTGCTCTTCGTGGACGACGACGACCGGGCGGTCCGCGGGGCGCGGGTGGCCGGCCTGTCCGGCTATCGGTGGACCGGGCCGCAGCACGTGCCGTACCTCCGGAAGGTTCTTGATCTCCCGGATTGATGCCGCCTGGGCGTTCGGGGAACCGGACGCCGGGGCACGCCGTCCAAGATGACGGGGTGCCGTCGGGGCACGCCTTGGCGAAGGGAACGTCATGTCCAGGATCGCACTGTTCGCCGGAAGTTGCGCCCTCGCCCTGAGCGCCGCGGCCTGCTCCTCGGGGGACACCACGGCCGGGCCGGCCACGACCCCGGCGCCGGTGGCGAGCAGCGCGCCGACGGAGAGTGCCGGCGCCCCGGCCGGGTTCGCGCCGGTCGGGCCGGGCGCCTCGATCCAGCCCGACCGGCAGTACACGTTCGGCACCGTGCAGTCCGGCGGGCAGAAACTGCTGACGGTCGGGTCGGACGGCATCGTGACGCTCACCGACCACCTGGAGGACCGGGCGCTCTTCGTCCCGGCGGCGGTCAAGGCCGGTGACGCGCACTACCTGCTGCGCACCGCCAGGATCGTCGAGGGTGGCGAGGCCCTCTGCCTGGTCGTCAACTCGCCCGGTGGCACCGCGCCGCTGAACCTGAAGGCCGCCGCCTGCGACGCCGGCAAGGACGACCAGATCTTCACGTTCCCGCGGTCGGCGGACGGCAAGGGTCAGCTGATCTCGGCCGGCGACCTGTTCGTCCTCGCCGAGACCGCGGACGGCACGGTGATCGTCCAGGAGAGCGGCGAGGGCGACGCCCTGACCGCGTTCACCGTCCGCGACCAGGGCAAGTCCACCCTCCCGCGCCTCGGCGACTAGATCGCATCACGCCCGCCGGCGCCGAGATCGCATCACGCCCGCCGATGCCAAGATCGCATTGCGCCCGCCGGGGGGGGGGGGGGGGGGGGGGGGGGGGGGGGGGGGGGGGGGGGGGGGGGGGGGGGGGGGGGGACGCGCGCCGCGCGCGGCGCCCGGCGCCCCCCCCGGGGCGCGG
>NZ_JBIRWQ010000003.1:179119-262955 GCF_044388125.1 Actinoplanes sp. NPDC020271 | reverse complement strand
CGTCCCCCCCCCCCCCCCCCCCCCCCCCCCCCCCCCGCCCCCCCCCCCCCCCCCCCCCCCCCCCCCCCCCCCCCCCCCCCCCCCCCCCCCCCCCCCCCCCCCCCCCCCCCCCCCCCCCCCGCCAAGGGCGCAATGCCCGCGAGCCGGAGGCGACGCCGGTAAGCACAGCTAGTCGCCGGTGACGCCGTCGACGCGCTCGCGGATCAGGTCGGCGTGGCCGTTGTGCCGGGCATACTCCTCGATCATGTGGAGGTAGACCCAGCGCAGGCTGATCGAGGGCACCTTGGTGCCGGGGAACTCGTGGTCCAGCGGCAGCCCGGCCACCGCGGCGTCGGCGAGCCGGACCTCTTCGCGGTAGGTGGCGAAATCCGCCTCGGCGTCGGCGCCGGCCACGTCGTCGAAGTCGGCGTCCTTGTTGTCGTCGGTGCAGTAGATCTCGGTGGCGCCGGCGTCCTGACAGACGCGGTTGCGGAACCACCAGCGCTCGACCTCGGCCATGTGCCGGACCAGGCCGAGCAGGCTCAGGTTCGACGGCTCGACGGCCGCGGTCCGGAGCTGCTCGGCGGTCAGGCCGGCGCACTTGTGCAGCAGCGTCTGCCGGTGCCAGTCGAGCCAGCCCTGCAGCATGGGCCGCTCGTCGCCGGTGAGAGGTTCGGTCGTTCGGTGCGCCTCGGGCGCGGTCCAGGTAGTCATCGACGTCATCCTGGTGCAGCCGTCGTCACACCGCCACGCATTTCACGGCTCGTACTCGGTGGCCACCACCTCGTGCAGCCGGCCGTCCTTGGTGGTGCCCTCGATCAGTGCCCGTGCGTGCCGCCCGTCCAGGCTCAGCGTGCCGATCGCGTTGCCGAAGTACGGCCCGGACAGGCGCTTCCACCGGATCAGCGGCTTCGGCGCCCCGGCCGACTTGGCCAGCCCGCGGACCGACCGGATGACCGGCGGCAGCCAGGCGACCCGCATCAGCGGCCGCAGCGGCGCCGGCACCTCGTTGTGGATCGGTGAGCAGGTCAGCTGCATGACCGGGGTGGCCATGGCGTGCCCGAAGTCGGCCCGGGCCACGTACGAGTGGTGCACGTCCCCGGAGAGCACGGAGATGGACGCCGGAGCGGCATAGGCGCCACCGGCCCCGACCCGGTGCCCGGGCGCACCCACGCCGCCCTCCCCGAGCCGCCGGAACAGCTCGCCCAGCGCGGTGAACGACTTCCCGAACGCGGCCCAGTGCTCCAGGTCGAACGCGCGGCGCACCCTCTCCCCGAACGCGGCCCAGCGCTTCGACCGGCGTGACTCGGAGACCTTCTCGTTCCACGCCTCCAGGTGGTGGATGGCCGGCGGCATCAGCCACGGCAGGGACGAGCCGACGACCAGGTGGTCGTAGTCGCCGTGGGCCTGGCTGATGAACCAGTCCCACTCGGCGGCCGGCAGCATCGCCCGGGCGCCCGGGGTCAGGACGCGGTTGCAGCGGTTGTCCAGCACCACCAGGCGGGTGCGGCCCAGATCAAGGGCAAAGCTCCACTGGTACGGCCGGTCGGTGTTCTCGGCCGACCCGGGATCGTCCACTTCGAGCCCGAAGTCGTGCAGCAGATCGGTGGCGTCCTCGGCGGCGGACACCTTCTGGTAGAGCGGGTCGGCGTCCAGCTCGTCCGGGCTGAGGTTGCCCAGGTGCTGGTAGACCCAGTACGACGCGAGGCCGGCCGAGATCCGCTCCCGCCACCAGGACTCGCGGGCCATGTCGGCGCGCCAGGAGTCCGAGGTGTTCCAGTCGTCGATGATCTCGTGGTCGTCGAAGATCATCACGCTCGGCACGGTGGAGAACAGCCAGCGCACCTCGGGGTCGCGCCAGGACTCCAGGTAGAGCTTCGTGTACTCCTCGAACGTGATCACCTGGTCGGCCGGCCCGTCGTGGTCCGCCGGGCGGTTGCGGCGCAGGAAACGGCGCACCTTGTGCGAGGTCTCGTCGGCGTAGACCTGGTCACCGAGCAGCACCAGCAGGTCCGGCCGGTGATCGGGGTCGGCCATCAGGCGGCGGGCGTAGGCGTCCAGCGCGTCCGGCGGCAGCTGACGGCCGGTGGCCTGCGGGGTGGCCTGCCGGCACGAGCCGAAGAGCAGGCTCACCGGCTGCTCCGCGTCGTCGGCGGCCCGGGTGCGGATCACCGACGGCGGGTACGGCGAGCCGGCCACCGGCCACACCTCACGGTCGCCGAGCAGCACTCGGTACGCGTGAGCCGACTCCGGCGCCAGTCCGGTGACGACGATCAGGGCGTAATGATGCCCGTACGCGCAAAAGGTCGAAGCGGACCCGGAGGCCCCGCCCTCGGCCTCGACCCGGACGGTGGTGGGTTCGCTGGTCTCCACCCAGATGGTGGCGCGGTCACCGGTGACCCGGCGCAGCAGTGGTCCGATGAGCAGTTGCGCGGTCACTGAAACGGTACCGGCCTTCCAAACAGGTTCGGGGGGTGCCCACATACTTCCCGGTGAGTGCCCGGAATCGCCAGTACGTGGCCCACGCCACGGCCGGACGGCTCATCTGTCAGGATTTCGGCATGGAATACGTGGTCGCCGCAGTGATCCTGCTCGTCGTCCTGGTCGTGGGCGCGGTCGGGCTGGTCGTGCCCCGGATGCGCCGCAAGGAGCTTCCGCCGCCGCCGGTTCCCCAGGTGCCCGCGGTCGAGGAAGAGCTCCCGCCGCTCATCGAGAAGCCGGAGGTTCCCGAGGAGCCCGCGCCGGTCCTCCCCGAAGAGCCGGTCGTCGAGACCCCCGAACCCACCGCCGGCCGTCTGGTCCGGCTGCGCGCCCGGCTGGCCCGCTCGCAGACCGCCCTCGGTCGCGGCCTGCTCACCGTGCTCTCCCGGGACCATCTGGAGGAGGACGACTGGGAGGAGATCGAGGACAGCCTGATCACCGCGGACGTCGGCGTCGAGGCCACCCAGGTGATCGTCGAGCGGCTCAAGGAGCGGGTCCGCATCCTCGGCACCCGGACCGTCGCCGGCGTGCGCGAGCAGCTGGCCGAGGAACTGGTCTCGGCGCTCGAGCCGGATCTGGACCGCAGTCTGAGGACGACTCCGCACGAGGGCCGCCCGGCGGTCGTCATGGTGGTCGGCGTCAACGGCGCCGGCAAGACCACCACGTGCGGGAAGATCGGCCGGGTGCTGATCGCGGACGGCCGCAGCGTGCTGTTCGGGGCGGCCGACACGTTCCGCGCCGCGGCCGCCGAGCAGCTGGCCACCTGGGGTGAGCGGGTCGGCGCCGAGACCGTCCGTGGGCCCGAGGGAGGTGACCCGGCGAGCGTGGCGTTCGACGCGGTCAAGCGGGGCATCGAGACCGGCATCGACACCGTCCTGGTCGACACGGCCGGCCGGTTGCAGAACAAGGTCGGCCTGATGGACGAGCTCGGCAAGGTCAAGCGGGTGGTGGAGAAGCACGGGCCGGTCGACGAGACGTTGCTCGTCCTGGACGCCACAACCGGACAGAACGGACTGGAGCAGGCCCGCGTCTTCACCGAGGTGGTGGACGTCACGGGTGTGGTGCTCACCAAGCTCGACGGCACCGCGAAGGGCGGCATCGTCATCGCCGTGCAGCGCAAACTGGGTATTCCGGTCAAGCTGGTGGGCCTCGGCGAGGGTCCCGACGACCTTGCCCCGTTCGAGCCGGCGGCGTTCGTCGAGGCTCTCCTGGGCGAGACCGCGTAGTCTCTTTTCGACGAAGTTACATGCGATTTCCGTCGCGGGCAGGCGGAGCCGTCACGCGGAAGTATCAGGGAGGCTGTGGGTGACGCAGGAGCCGCTGCGCGAGATACCGCTGCACGGTGGCAACGTCAGCACGGTGTCCCGGATCGGTGACACGGTCCGGCGTAACGCCGGGCCGTGGACGCCGGCCGTCCACGCGTTGCTCAACCATCTGGAGCGGGTCGGGTTCACCGGCTCGCCCAGCGCGCTGGGCATGGACGAGAAGGGCCGCGAGGTGCTCACCTACCTCGACGGCGAGTGCGGCGAATATCCGCTGGCCCCGCACTGGGTGACCGAGGAGGCGCTGGTCACGGTCGCGACCATGCTGCGGATGTTCCACGACGCGCAGTATGGTTTCGTGCCCCCGCCCGGCGCGGTCTGGCGCTCGTTCGGCCCGCCCCCGCCGGACGCCGAGGTGATCTGCCACCACGACGCCGCCCCGCACAACGTGGTCTGGCGGCCCGACGGCACGCTCGCCCTGATCGACTTCGACCTGGCCTCGCCCGGCTCGCGGATCTACGACGTGGCCTACGCGGCCTGGACCTGGGTGCCGCTGTTCAGTGACCGCGACTCGTACACGCTGGGCTGGAAGCGGCCGAACCGGCCGCGCCGGCTGCGGCTGTTCGCCGACGCGTACGGGTTGATCCCGCGCGACCGTCATCGCCTCGTGCGCACCATAAGGAAACGGATCGTCGATCACGTCGAGGGCATCCGCCGGATGGCCGCGGCCGGTGACCCGGCATTCGTCCGGATCGTGCACAAGGGCCATCTACGTCGGCCAATGCGGGATCTGCGCCTTCTGGACTATGAACGACACACTCTGGAGTACGCCCTTCGTTGATCGTGGCCGATTCTGCTCCGCGGCCAAGATCGAGAAATGCCTTGTGAGGCTTTCTTCACACGTCGGAAACAACCCGTGACGCGCCGGAAATCGCGCGTAGACCGTGCTCGAAACAGCCAGCCGACACAGTCTGCGTCGAACCGGCCGACACGGCGATGCTGCCCCCTCGGTCGCGTGTTGAGAGGACACCTAATCCGAGAGGAGGCAGAACGATGGACACCGGTAATACCGCGTGGTTGCTCCTGTCGTCTGCACTCGTTTTGCTCATGACCCCCGGCTTGGCGCTCTTCTACGGTGGCCTCAACCGGTCCAAGGGCACCCTGAACATGATGATGATGAGCTTCTCCAGCATCGGGATCATCTCGATCCTGTGGGCGCTCTACGGCTTCAGCCTCTCGTTCGGTTCCAGCGGCAACGCGAGCCTGAACAACATCATCGGCAACCTCACCCAGTACGGCGGCACCGACATCAGCTGGGCCGGCGACCTCTGGGGCACCACCAAGATCCCGGTCTACGTCTTCATGGCCTTCCAGATGATGTTCGCCATCATCACGGTCGCCCTGATCAGTGGCTCCCTCTCGGACCGTCTGAAGTTCGGCGGCTGGGTGCTCTTCGCCATCGGCTGGTTCACGATCGTCTACGTCCCGGTCGCCCACTGGGTCTGGGGCGGTGGCTGGATCGGCGCGAAGCTCCACGCTCTTGACTTCGCCGGTGGCACCGCGGTCCACATCAACGCCGGTGCGGCCGCGCTCGGTGTGATCCTGGTCCTGGGCAAGCGGGTCGGCTGGCCGCGGGACAACATGCGCCCGCACAACGTCCCGTTCGTCGCCCTCGGCGCCGGCCTGCTGTGGTTCGGCTGGTTCGGCTTCAACGCCGGCTCCGAGCTGACCGTCGACAGCGTCACCGGTGTGGCGTTCGTCAACACACAGCTCGCCACGGCCGCGGCGCTGCTCGGCTGGGTCGCCGTCGAGTGGATCCGGGACCGCAAGCCCACCCTGGTCGGTGCCTCCTCCGGTGCCGTCGCCGGCCTGGTCGCCATCACCCCGGCCTGTGGCTTCATCGCCCCGCTGCCGGCGGCGCTGCTCGGCCTGATCGCCGGTGCGGTCTGCGCCCTGGCCGTCGGCCTGAAGTACCGCTTCGGCTACGACGACTCGCTCGACGTGGTCGGCGTCCACTTCGTCGGTGGCTGGATCGGCTCGCTCTTCATCGGCCTCTTCGCCACCAACACCGCCAACAGCGCCATCACCGACGTGCTCGGCGCCAAGGACGGTCTCTTCTACGGCGGCGGCTTCACCCAGCTCGGCCGGCAGTTCGTCGGCAGCGCCGCGGTCACCGTGTTCTCCCTGGTCGTAGCGGCTCTGATCGCCTACGTCCTGAAGGCGGTCAAGCTCCTGCGGGTCAGCGAGGAGGCCGAGATCGGCGGCATCGACATCGCGGCCCACGGCGAGAGCGCGTACGACTTCACCCCGGCCGCCGGTTCCGGTGGCGGCAGCGCCTTCGCTCTGGCGGGCATCGGAGCGGCCAAGTCGGTCGACGCCGACGGCAAGGCTGACACCAGCCAGAAGATCCCCGGTTAATCTCTCCCATGGCTGCCGAATTGGAAGGACTGAGCATGAAGCTGGTGACCGCGGTCATCAAGCCGTACCAGCTCGACGCGGTGAAGGAGGCTCTGCACGCCCTGGGCGTCGCCGGGCTCACCGTGAGCGAGGTACAGGGCTACGGCCGGCAGAAGGGGCACACCGAGGTGTACCGGGGCGCCGAGTACACCGTCGAGTTCCTCCCGAAGATCAAGGTCGAGGTGATCACGGACGAGATCGACGTCGAGAAGATCGTCGACGCCGTGGTGAGCGCCTCGCGGACCGGCAAGATCGGCGACGGGAAGGTCTGGGTGACGACGGTCGACGACGTCATCCGGGTCCGGACCGGCGAGCGCGGCCTGGACGCGTTGTAAGCACATGACCAACCCGTTGAGCGAACCCCCGGCCCCGCCCGTCGTTGCCTACGCGCAGCGCAAACCCGACGACAGATCGGGTAAGGCCGGTGGTTCGCTCGACAAGCTTCGCGAACACATCGGTGCCGCGGCGCGCGACAAGCGCGCCGCGGCTCTCGACGTCTGGCTGCGCGAGCTGTTCCCGAGCCACCTGCCCGGGGTCAGCCTGCTCGCGGTCGGCGGGCTCGGCCGGCGCGACTGCGCCCCCTACAGCGACCTGGACCTGGTGCTGCTGCACAACGGGACGGCCGGGATCGACCGGATCGCCTCCGCGTTGTGGTATCCGATCTGGGACGCCCGCCTCGGCCTGGACCACTCGGTGCGCACGCTGCCCGAGGCGCTGTCGGTCGCGCACGACGACGTGAAGGTCGCGCTCGGCCTGCTCGACGCGCGCCACGTGGCCGGCGACGAGGCGCTCTCGGCCGAGCTGATCGCGGCTTCCGGCGAGCAGTGGCGGCGGACCGCCGTACGGCTGATGCCGCAGTTGAAAGAGCTCACCCAGACGCGCTGGGCCGCGCACGGGGAGCTGGCCTTCCTCCTGGAGGGTGACGTCAAGGAGGCAGCCGGAGGGCTGCGGGACGTGACCCTGCTGCGCGGCATCGGACGGGCCGGGATCGCCGACACCATGCGCCCCGCGGTGCGCGCCGCCACCCTGCGGCTGCTGGACACCCGGGACGCCCTGCACCTCGCGGTCGGCCGCCGGGTCGACCGGCTGGTCGCCCAGGAACGGGCCGCGGTCGCCGGCCTGCTGGAGATCGAGGATCCGGACACGCTGCTCCGGCGGGTCTCCGGCGACGCGCGGACGGTCGCGCACGCCGTCGACGACGCCTGGCGGGCCGTCGACCGGCTGCGCGGCAGCCGCCGCCGCCCGATCGGTGCGCCGGCCGCCCCGGCCCGCCGCCCGATCGCCCGTGACGTGGTCGAGCACGACGGTGAGCTGGTCCTGGCCCGCACCGCGATCGGCCCGGTCGCCGACCCCAGCCTCTCCCTGCGGGTGGCCGCCGCGGCCGCCACCGTGCAACTCCCGATGGCGCGCGCCACCTGCGAGTGGCTGGCCGCCTTCTGCCCGCCGCTGCCGCACCCGTGGCCGGCCAGTGCCCGAGCCGCGCTGGTCTCCCTGCTCGGCGCCGGGCCCGGGCTGCTCCCGGCCTGGGAGACCTGCGACCGGTACGGCCTGATCGACGCCTGGCTGCCGGAGTGGGCCCGGATGCGCAGCCTGCCGCAGCACCACCCGATCCACCGGTTCACCCTCGACCGGCACCTGGTTCAGGCCGCCTACGAGGCCACCCGGTACGCCCGCGAGGTGGACCGGCCCGACCTGCTCCTGATCGGCGCGTTCCTGCACGACGTCGGCAAGGGCCTGCCGGGGGACCACAGCCTCGTCGGCGCCCCGATCGCCGCCGACATCGCCGCCCGGATCGGCCTGCCGCCGGCCGACGTGGCGACGATCGAGAAGATGGTCCGGCTGCACCTGCTGCTGCCCGACGTGGCGACCCGTCGCGACCTGGACGACCCGCTGACCATCTCCACGGTCGCCGAGGCGGTCGGCGATCCGGCCACCCTCGACCTGCTGCACGCCCTGGCCCGCGCCGACTCGCAGGCCACCGGCCCGGCCGCCTGGTCGGACTGGAAGGGCCGGCTGATGGCGGAACTGGTCCGGCGGGTGCACACCGCGCTGGACACCGGCGCGCTGCCGGAACCGCCGGAACCCGACCCGGAGCTGCTCAGCGGGGCTCTCCCGGTGGTGCAGCTCGACGGCGACCACATGTCGGTGGCCGCGGCCGACCGGCGGGGACTGCTCGCCGGCGTGGCCGCCTGCCTGGCCATGCACCGGCTCGACGTGGTCGCGGCGAACACCACGACGGTGGACGGGCGGGCGATCGTGGAGTTCTACACCCAGCCTCGGTACGGGACGCCGTACGACCCGGTCGCCCTCACCGCCGACCTGCGCCGCGTCGCGTCCGGGGACGTGTCGGTGACCCAGCGGGTACGGGCCCGCGCGATGAGTGCCCGCGGCGGCACGGCCGACCCCAAGGTCATCTGGCAGCGGGCGGCGGCGACCGACGCGGTGGTGCTCGAACTGCGCGCGGCGGACTCGGCCGGCTTGCTCTACCGGGTGACGGCGGCGCTCGACGAGGCCGGGGCGGAGATCCGGGCCGCTCGGATCTCGACTCTCGGCGGGGACGTGGTGGACGCGTTCTACCTGGTGGGTGCGTGGGCCTCGGCGGAGGAACGGGAACGGGTGGAACGGGCGGTGCTCGCCGCGGTGTAACCGGGGCCGGTCGAAGTGCGTTGGACCATCCGATGTACAGGGTGGAGAACGTCGCGGCGGCCGTCCGGAACGGGGCGGTCGGCCTGCGGGACGTGTGGGCCGGCGCCGCCACCGGAGATGTCACGAAAGATCGGGCTGTACTGGCAGCGCTGGCCCACCTGATCGCCTTGCAGGAGCCGGTCGATCGGGACGGAGCGCTCGCGCTCTTCGACCGACTCGGCGCCCGATCCGTGCCGCCGCCCGCGCGGATGGTCTACGCCCAGCTCAAGCAGTCCCCGTGGATGCGCGTCGGCCGGCGGGTGCGGTGGGAGATCCTGACCGACCGGGCCAACCCGTTCCGCCATTCACGCCGCTCTCAGGCGCTCTGGCTGCGCCTCTTCCGGGCCGGGCTGCCGTCGCCCGCGGTCAGGCTCGACGGCCGGACCGGTCCGGTGCCCTTCGACCGGCTGTGCACGGCTCCGGTCACGCCGATCGATCGTCCGGAACTGATCAGTGTGGTGGTGACCGCGTACCGGCCGGACATCGGGCTGCTGACCGCGGTCCGGTCGATCCTCGCGCAGTCGTGGCGCAACCTGGAGGTGCTGATCGTCGACGACGGGTCACCACCGGAGTTCGACCCGATCCTGGAACGGGCCGTGGCGCTCGACCGGCGGGTGCGGCTGCTGCGGCAGGCCGCCAACGCCGGGACGTACGTGGCCCGCAACGCCGGGCTCGACGCCGCCCGCGGCCCGTTCGTGACGTTCCAGGACTCCGACGACTGGTCCCACCCGCGGCGGCTGGAACGGCAGGTCACACCGCTGCTGCGGGACCCGGAGCCGGTCGCCACCACCTCGGACGGGCGCCGGGTCACCGAGGATCTCACGCTCACTCGGCTCGGCCTGAGTGGCGGCCGCCTCAACCCGTCGGCGCTGCTGTTCCGCCGCGAACCGGTCCTGGAGACGGCCGGCTACCTCGACGTCGTGCGCAAGGGCGGCGACTCCGAGTACATCGAGCGGATCACCGCGGCGTTCGGCCCGGGCGCCGTCCGCCACCTCCCGGAACACCTCGCGCTGATCCGGCTCTCCGGCGGGTCGCTGTCGCGCGCCGAGATCCGGCCGTACTGGATCCACCCGGCCCGCGCCCTCTACCGCTCCGGATACCTCGCCTGGCATCGGCGGATCGCCTCCGGCGAGGCCGCGGCCTTCCGGCCGAAAGACGGATCAGGCCGGCCCTTCCCGGCCCCCGCTCATCTCTTGCGGTCCGCTTCTGATCAGGTTCTGACCGAGACGTACGACGTGATCGTCACCGCCGACTGGCGCGAACCGGGCGAGACCCAGCGGTCCGCCCTCGCCGAGATCGCGGCGCTGCTCCGCCACGGGCTGCGGGTGGCGATCCTGCACCTGGAGGACTGGCGGCGCCCGTCCCGTACGCGTCTGCCGGTGCACCACACCGCGCAGGACCTGGTGAACGCGGGCCGGATCGGGCAGGTCGCGCTGACCGATCCGGTGCAGTGCGGTGTGCTGCTGGTCCGGCAGGCCGAGGTGCTGCGTCATTTACCGGCCGAACAGGTCGGCATCGTCCCGCGTACCGTCCTGGTCCTGCTCGACGACGTCCCGGACGGCGTCGTGGACGCGGGGATCTTCGGCGTCACGCCACTGTGGTGTCCGCGGACCCGGGCGATCCGGGCGGCTGCCGCCGACGTGGCGCTGACCGCGTTCGACCTCCCGCACGATCCGGCGGACTTCGCGAATCGGATAGCGGCCCACGCGCGTAACGGCCGGTGAGTTGCGCCGTTAGGCGTGTGTGGTCGCCCCCCGCGACCGCGACCGGGCACGGAGGTGAACGTCATGATTCTTCGGAAACTGGCCGGGCGGATGCGCGGACTCGGCCCGCTGACCACGGGTGCCGTCGTGGCCACCGCGGTGCTCGTCGCCGGGATCACGCTCGCCGCCGCGCTCGGCTCCACCCGGGTGGCCGTCTGCCTGCTGGCCCTGCTGCTCGCGCTCGCCGTCGCCGGGGTGCTGCGGGTCAACCTGCGGCTGGCCGGCCTGCGCGCCGACCGCCGGGAGATCCGCGACCTGCGCGTGGTGCTCGACCAGACCCAGCGGCGGGTGGTCTCCGCCGTCGAACGGCAACGCCTCGACACCGAGGACCGGCACCGGGAGCTGACCGACGCCGTGGCCCGGGTGGCCCGGATCGCCGACCGGGGCATCCGAGATCTGCGGTTCGCCGTGCCGCGCGAGGTGGAGGCGACCGTCCAGCTGTTCCAGGGGTTCACGCCGCGGGCGCCGATGCCGTCGTCCGGCGACTACGCGCTGAACCCGACGGACCTGCTGGAGTTGCTCTTCCTGGTTCGCAGCCGGCAGCCGCGGCTCGTCCTGGAACTGGGCAGCGGGACGTCGACGATCTGGCTCGCCTACGTGCTGGAACAGCACGGCGGGCGGCTGATCTCCCTCGACCACGACCCGGACTACGCCACGCGGACCCGGGCCGCTCTTGACGCGCACGGGCTGACCGGCGTCGCCGAGGTGCGCGACGCGCCCCTCGCCCCGGTCGACCTCGACGGACGCACCTACTCCTGGTACGACCCGGCCGTGCTGGAAGACCTCGACGACATCGACTTCCTGCTGGTCGACGGCCCGCCCGCGGCCGTCGGGCCGGACAGTCGTTACCCGGCACTGCCGGTGACCGGGCCCCGCCTCGCCGCCCGCGCCACGATCGTCCTCGACGATGCCGGCCGCAAGGACGAGCAGGCCGCCCTCCAGCGCTGGCTGTCCACGATCGACGGCCTCACCCGGGCCGGCGAGCTGCTCGGCCGCCACGCCGTCCTGGATCTGATGAAGCCGGCCGGCCTGGCCACGGCGAGCACCCCCGCCGCAGGGGGATCGGCGGGGGTGCTCTGATCAGGGACGGTCAGTAACCGAAGTCCTGGGTGACGTAGGGCGCGCCGCCCTCGCTGTAGACCGCGCCGACGCCGACCGCCTTCGACTTGCAGTTCAGGATGTTCGCGCGGTGCCCCGGGCTCTTCATCCACGCGGTGACGACGTCCTTGCCCGAGCGGTAGCCCCAGGCGATGTTCTCCGCCGACGGCTTGGTGTAACCGGCCGCCTTCTCCCGGGCGACGAAGTTCGACCCGCCCTTGCCGGTGTGGCTGAACGCGCCGGTCTGCGCCATGTCGGCGCTGTGCCCGCGCGCCGCCGTGACCAGCCGCGAGTCCACCTTCAGGGCGCCACAGCCGTGCGCGGCGCGCTGCACGTTGGTCAGTCGCACGATGTCGGCCTGCAGCGTCGACTCGGAGACCGGGGCCGCGTCGGCGGGCGCCGCGAAGAGCGTCGCACCGAGAGCGGCGGCGGGGGCGAGCGCGGCGACCAGGGCGAGGCGACGGAACAGCGTGCGCAAGGAGGACCCTTTCGAAGTTCGGCGCCTGGCGTACTGCCAGGTTCACCGTTCTCTTCGGCCCGCTCCCGGTCCGCGTTGATTGTCGGCCGGGTGTCCCTGCGTCGCCGCTCGGTTGCAGGAAATTCAAGACCCTCATGTCCTGCGTCCGCCGTGGTCCTTCTCCGCCGCTCCCGCGGGGACCCTTCCGGTCCGAGCAGGGGCGCGGGGCGCCCCTGAACGCTCAGCCCGCAAGGGCGGCGTCCGTGGCGGGTCAAGCTCAGAGCGACGAACCCGCCCACGCCGCCCCGCCGCGCGGCAAGTCCCGCCCGCCCGAGCCCGGGAGGTGGCCCGCGGCCTGTGACTTACCGGACCTGCCGGGGGTGGGGGATCGCGGCGGCGGCGGGGAGGAGGGACAGGAGGGCTTGGGCGTATTCGGCGTGGGGGTGGCGGCGGGCGAAGTCGCGGCCACGGGCGCTCTGCGTGGACCATCGGGCCGGCGCGCGGTGCAGGCGGCGGACGGTCCGGTGCAGGTCGGCGGCGGTGCAGTAGACGGCGGCGGGGCCGAACTCGGGGGCGCGGTCCGGCGGCAGGAGCAGGACGCAGCCGGCGGCCAGGGGTGGGAGCAGGTCGGCGGCCGGGTCGGACAGTCCCACGTAGAAGTCGAGCTGGTGCAGGAACGAGCGCGTGGACACGTCCGGCTCCTGGTAGATCAGCCAGGTGAGCGGCGGCCGGGGCAGTGCCGTGGCGGTGCGGTCCAGAACGCGTACGTCGAAATCGGGTGAATCCTTCAAGACCGAGCGCAGTGACACGAGGTCGTCGCCAATGGATCGCCCGAGGACGGGCCGGTCGGGGGACGGCTCGGTGCGGATCGTCCGCCACCGGCGCGCGTCGACCGTCTGCGGCAACGCGACCACCGTCGGCGTGGTCCCGAACAGCCGGTCGGTGGCCCACGGCGCCTCCTCCTCGATCACCACCCGGTCGGCGCGGATGCCGCTGGGCAGGCTCGGGGTGAACGCGAGCGGTTCCGGCCCGCGGACCGCGAGCAGCTTGGCGTGGACCTGGTCGGTGAGCATGACCTGTTCGACCGTGCCCGTGTTGATCAGCCGCTGGACGTCCGGGTCGAGGTTGCGGGCGGCCCGGCCGAGCGCCGGCAGGTGCAGCAGGGCCATGGACGTGCCGAGCAGGGCGCGAACCGGCCCGGCGCTTTCCGCAACGGTGAAGTCACCGGCCAGGATCAGGTCGAACGTGGCCGGAGCGGCAGTCGTGGTGAGCAGCCGGGGGGCGGCGAACGGGCGCTCGCGAGGGGTGCGCGGCCGGTGGGCGGGCTCGGCGCCGGCGGCGACCCGGGTGTGCCACGCCTGGAACGCGGACAGGTAGGCGTGCCGCGCCGGATGCATCCACCCCGCGGCCATGTCCGCGCTGGACAGTGACCCGCCGGAGAGCCGGATCAGCGCGAGCGTCTCTCCGCCGAGGTGCTGTACGGCCGCCCGGCCGAAGACCGCCCGGGCGCGTTCGACGTACTCCGCGTCGGCTCCCTTGCGGACGGTGTCGAGGTACCCGAGCCGGGCCAGGGCCGGTTCGCGTCGCAGCATCAGCGAGGACAGGTTGTACGTCCGGTGCCGCGGATACCCGGGCCGGGTCACCACGAGGTCGCCGGTGACCCGCATCCCGGCCGAGGTCGTCGCGAACACGCCCGGGTCGGCGAGCAGCGGCGCGACCTGGCGTTCCAGTCGCAGCGGGTGCGACCAGTCGTCGGAGTCCTGGAACGTCACGAACTCGCCGGTGGCCGCGTCGAGGGCGGCGTTGCGGGCGACGTACGTCCCGCCGTTGACCGGCAGCCGCAGCACCCGGATCCGCGGGTCGAGCAGAGCCACCTCGTCGAGCACGGCCGAGTTCCCGGAGCCGTCGTCGACGATCAGGATCTCCTGCGCGGTCCAACTCTGCGCGATCAGCGAGCGGATCGTCACCAGAAGGGCCGGACCCGGCCGGTACGTCGTGACCACCGTAGTGATCAGCGTCCCGTCCACCTCTTCCACCGCCGCGGGCACGATCCGGTCGAACCGCGGTCCCGTCCCGTCGGCGATCGTGAGCCCCGGCCCCGGCAGCAGCCCGTTGAAGCGGGCCGGCCACAGGGACGGATCGGCCAGGTCCACGTCGAGCGCCTCCCGCACCTGCCGGGGGATCTGCCGGTAACGTCCGAGCAGGTCAGCGGCCCGTCCCGCGGTGAAGGCGAGCTGCGCGTGCAACCCCTGGTGCTGCGGCGCGATCGCGTCCGGCCCGTGCGTGCGCAGCAGGTCGTCGAGCAGCGCCAGCCCGGTCGCGCGGTCCTCGGGTTCGAGGTCCTGACAGGCGATCACCCGGGCCAGTTCGCCGACCGCCCACGGGTCGTCGCCGGCGTGTTCCAGCAGCGCCCGCGCGTCCACGGACCGGGCTTGGAGCGCGGCGTTGCCCGGTGCGTCCGGGCCGTGCCGCAGCAGGGCGCGCAGATGCCGGTCGAGCAGGGCGGATCCGTACGGGCCGGGGGTGTCAGACGTGCGCATGGTCTACCCAACGCCCGGCCGGGCAGCGCGTGACGTGATCACCCGCAGAGTCGTTGCACCACGAGGGTAAACGTGAGGAACGGGGTACACGATCATGACCGCGACCGTCCATGACGTGGCGATCCTCTCGGACTTCCGCTATCCGGGCGGCAACTCGGCGGCGATCGCGGCGGAGGTGCGCGCGCAGGCCGAGGCGGGTCTGCGTACGGTCCTGGTGCACGTGCCGTCGCCGCACAACCGGGACGGTCTGCCGTTCAGCCCGCGGATCGCCGAGCTGCTCCGCGACGGGCTGGCCGAGCTGGCCACGCCGGATGCCACGACGCACGCGCGCCTGCTGGTGATCCGCCAGCCACGGATCTTCACGGCGGATCTGGCCGTGGTGCCCCGGGTCCGCGCCGACCACACCGTCATGGTGGTCAACCAGGCCCCCGGGGACGCGGCCGACCCGAAGCGCTACTACGACTTCGCCGAGGTGCGCGACCGCGTCGAGCTCTACTTCGGCCCGGACGTCGAGTGGCTGCCGATCAGCGCCCCGATCCGCGCCCAGCTGCCCGGGCTGGGCGGCGACGACTGGCACGAGATCATCGACGTGACCGAGTGGCCGGTCCCGGCCCGGCCGCGCGGCGATCTGCCGGTGATCGGCCGGCACGGGCGGGCCGACCCGGTGAAGTGGCCGCGTACCGCCGACGAGCTGCTGCTGGCCTACCCGGACCGGCCCGATCTGCGGGTCCGCGTGCTCGGCGGCGGGGAGATCGCGACCCGGCTGCTCGGCCGGCGCCCGGCGAACTGGGAGGTGCTCCCGTTCGGTGCCCAGCAGCCGCTGGAGTTCCTGCACAGCCTCGACTTCTTCGTCTACTTCCACGACCCGGACCTGGTCGAGGCGTTCGGCCGGACGATCCTGGAGGCGATGGCGGCCGGGGTGCCGGCGATCATCGGCGAGCACTTCCGGCCGGTCTTCGGCGACGCCGCCCTCTACTCCACCCCGGCCGGCGTGGAACCGCTGGTCCGCGGCCTGTGGGCCGATCCGGGGCGGTACCGGGAGGTGGCCGCCCGGGCGCGTGAGTTCGTGGCCGCCCGCTACGGTCCCGCCTCGCACCTGGCCCGGCTCGCCGAGCGGGGAGCCGGCGCCCGCCCGGCCGCGCATCGCGCCCCCGGGGCAGCCCGGCACGGCGAGCCGGTGCCCCGGACGCGGCCGGTGCTGCTGCTCAGCGACAACGGCGCCGGCCTGGGGCACCTGTCCCGGCTGATGGCGATCGGCCGCCGGTTGCCGGAGACGCATCCCGCGGTGATCGCCACCCAGTCGTACGGCGCCTCGGTCGCCCACCGCGAAGGTTTCCTCACCGAGTACCTGCCGTCGCGGGCCGTGCTCGGGATGGCGAGACAGCGCTGGTCGGCCTTCCTGCAGTCGCGCCTGGAGCACCTGGTCGACCTGCACCGCCCGGCCGTCGTGGCGGTCGACAGCGTCCCGCACGACGGCATCGTGGCCGCCGCCGCGTCCCGCCCGGACGTCACCTGGGTCTGGGTGCGCCGGCCGATGTGGCGGCGTGGCACCGGCGAGGAGTGGATCGGCCGGGGCGCCGCCTTCGACGGCATCCTGGAGCCGGGCGAGTTCGCGGCCGAGGCCGACGAGGGCCCGACCGTGGCCGACCGGGCCGGGGTGCACGCCGTCGACCCGATCATGCTGCTGGACCGTGCCGACCTGGTCGAGCCGGCGCAGGCCCGGGCCGCGCTCGGGGTGGCCGAGGGCCGCCCGGCCGCGCTGCTGCAGCTCGGGGCCGGGAACATCAATGACATCGCCTCGCCGGTGGCCCGGATCGCGGCGCACCTGCGTGAGGCCGGCTTCCAGGTGCTGCTGGCCGAGTCGATGATCGCGACCGAGCCGATGCCGCCGCTGCCCGGGACCGAGGTGATCAAGGTGTACCCGATCAGCCGTTATCTGCGCGGACTGGACCTGGTGGTCAGCGCGGCGGGCTACAACTCGTTCCATGAGCTGCTCGCGTTCGGGGTGCCGGCGGTCTTCGTGCCGAACCGGTCGACCCTGCTCGACGACCAGCTCGGCCGGGCCCGGTTCGCCGCGGCGGCCGGCGCGGCGCTGTGCGTCGAGGATCCGGAGAGCGACGAGCTGGACCGGGTGCTGAGCGAGGCGGTCCGGCCCGAGGTCCGCGAACAACTGGCCCGTCGCTGCGCCGAGCTCGGCTTCGGCAACGGTGCCGGCGCCGCGGCGCGCTGGCTGGCCGGACTGGCCGCGGAGAACGTAGGAGCGTGATCTTGTGTCCGATTTATCCACAAAATCCGAGCTGGAGAAGCTGAACTGGGAACTCGCGGCGCTCACCGGCCGGCTGCGGTCGGTCGAACTCGAACGCGACTCCTGGCGGGCCCGCTGCGACCGGCTGACCGAGCAGCGCGACCGGGAACGGGAGAAGAGCCGCACCCTGCGCGACAGCGGCTCCTACCGGCTGGGCAAGGCGCTGGTCTCGTTCGCCCGGGACCCGTTCCGGACCTCGCCGCGGCTGATCCGCGGGCTCGCCCGGCGACTGCGGCCCCCGGCGGGCGGGGCACCGGTCGTACCCCGGCAAGGGGTTGATCCGCAAGCCGCGAAGCGGCTGCCCGCGCACCTGTACGTCGCCATCGGGCTGGACCACGACGCCCTGCGCGATCTGGTCGTCACGATCAACCAGCGGCTGCTGGTGACCCCCGACCACCGCCCGGTGGTGCTGACCGACGACCCGTCGTTCTCGCTGCTGCGCAAACTCGGAGTGCTGATCGAGTACCTGCCGGACCGGGCCACCTGGGAGCGGCACCGGCCCGGCCGCGCGTGGGACGACCTGCTCGCCGAGCGGCTGGCCCAGCTCTGCCGCGACCACAGCACCGAACGCACCGTGGTCGTCGACCGGCTGAACCCGCCGACGCTGGCCGAGCTGCTGGGCTGATCGGCGTCGCCGCCGGCTCGCGGGCTCTGCTTACCGGCGTCGCCTCGGGCTCGCGGGCAGCGCGCTCTCGACGCCGGCGGGCGCGCTGCGCGGCTTGCTCCTACCCCACTCCGGACAGCGCGTCGTCGAGCAGCGGGGCCACGGTCTGGGCGTAGGTCGTGGTCATGTGGTTCGAGTCCCGGTAGGCCAGCACGTTCCCGATCACCGCGGGGCAGAACGTCGCCGAGCACAGCCACGGGACCGGGTCGATCTGGGTGACCTGCGGGTCGGTGATGCCGGCCAGCGCCGCACGCTGAGCCGGCCCGCGCAGCGCCTCGGTCACGCTCGCGCCGCACCGGTTGATCCGCTTGAGCCGGGCCTGCCGGGCCAGGCAGACCGGCACTCGCTCGTCGAAGTACGGCGTGTCCTTGATCAACGCGACCCGGGTGCCCATCGCGGTGAACGCGCCGAACGTGCGCCGCCACGCCGCCGCCCACTGCGTGCCCTCGTCGGCGGTGGTGTCCACCGGCCGGTAGTTGAAGCTCGACCCGATCACCGCCAGGGACGGCTTGAGCGCCTTGAACCGGGCCATCGCCGACGCCCGCCACCGGGCGCACTCGGTGTACTCCCGCAGCCGCCCCCCGTGCCAGAGCCGCAGGTCCGCCGCCGAACAGGAGCTCTTCGTCAGCGACACCAGCTTCCAGTGGTGCTCGATCGCCACCCGCTCGACGGCCGGGAACCACTGGGCCGCGTGCGAGTCGCCGAACAGCACCACGGTCGTCTTCGAGGCCGGGTCGCCGTAGACGCAGCCGTCCGGCGCGACCACCGCGTCCGCCTCGACGTGGCAGCCGTCCGGCCAGACCCGCGCCTTGTCCGCGTTCACCTTGGTCAGCGCGGGGGCCAGGTTGGCCGGCAGTTCCGTGGTGGCGCGGCTCGCGCGGACGGTCCGGGTGATCACGGCGTACGGATCGGCCGACCGTGCCGCCGTGACCCGCAGATCCCGGATCGACGCGCCGGACGGCACCAGGTGCGGCAGCAGTGCGATGGTCACCGCGCTCGCGGCCACCGCCCCGGACAGCCCGGCGCCCAGCCCGAGCGCCCGGATCGGCCGCGCGCGCAGTCGCTGCTGGTGCCGCAGCGGGTTCTCCACCAGGTGATACGTGACCCAGGCCAGCCCCAGGGCGACCGTGGCGAGGCCCAGCGCGAGCGGTAGCGACGGCTCGACGCCGAGCGCGGCCGGGCCGATCAGCAGCAGCGGCCAGTGCCACAGGTACCAGCCGTAGGAGAGCCGTCCGACGGCCTGCAACGGCCGGGCCGCCAGCGGGGTGAAGCCACCGGCCAGCACGGCGGCGGCCCCGGCGACCGGGAGAAGGGCATACATTCCCGGGTACGGCGTGGCGTCGTCGAACCAGAGTGCCGCGACCACGATCGCGACCAGTCCGGCGCCGCCCAGGATCCGGCTCCGCAGCCGTACCCCGAAGACCGCCAGCAGCGCGCCCACGCCCAGCTCCCACGCCCGCGTGTGCGGCCCGAAGTACGCCCACGGCGCCGACCGCGCGGTCTCCAGCACCCCGGCCGTGAACGAGGCCGCCACCAGCCCGATCAGCAGCGGCTTGCGCTTCGGCAGCATCAGCAGCAGCGGCCAGAGCAGGTAGAACTGCTCCTCCACGGCCAGGGACCAGAAGTGCTGGAAGGGCGACGGTGGCGCGTCGGCGTTCAGGTAGTCCGTCCCGGTCTCGGCGAACCGCAGGTTGGCCACGTAACCGGCGGCCGACAGCGCGTCCTTGCACAACTCGCCGATCCGGATCGCCGGCAGCCACAGCTTCGCCGCGATCAGCGTGCCGACCAGCACCACCGCCGCGGCCGGCAGCAGCCGCAAGGCCCGCCGGGCGTAGAACCGCCGGATCGAGATCCGCCCCTGCGCCGCCTCGCGCAGCAGCAGCGACGTGATCAGGAAACCGGAGATCACGAAGAAGACGTCGACGCCGACGTAACCGCCGGCCATCAACGGCACCCCGGCGTGGCTGAGCACGACCAGGAGCACGGCGATCGCGCGGAGACCTTCGATGTCGGAACGGAAGTTCTGCGGCTGACTCACCGCCGTTCAACGCGCCGCCCCGGGCGGAGGTGTCGCAACCTCGGTCCGTCGGCCCTCGTTGCTCCCGGCGTGACAGCCCGGACGCTGAACGCCACCCCCACCCCCGCCCCGGCGCCACCGGTGGAACCGCGCCGGCCCTGGCAGCCGGTGTGGCGGGCGATCGTGCTGCGCTCGGTGCTGATCCCTGTCGTGGTGCTGTCGCCGCTGGTCACACTGCCGCCCGCCGCCGACCACCGGTTCAACGTCTACGCCAACGGCGCCCACTACCTGGGTCGTCCGCAGGACCTGGTCACCGACGCGGTCGCGACCGTGCCGCAGTACCTGCACCTGGGCAACTTCCGTCCGCTCGGCCGGGTGGTCGAATGGGTCCTCGACACGGTCGCGTTCGCGATCACCGACCTGCTCGGACTGCCGGCCAACGTGTCCCTGCGACTGGTCACCACGGCCAGTGCGATCCTGCTCACCCTGGCCACGGTGGTGCTCGCCGAGTGCGTGCTCAGCCGGGGCCGGACGTTCGCCGGCCCGCCCTCGCTCGTCTCCGCGCTGCTGCCGTTCGCGGTCGGCGGGAGTTTCGTGGCGGCCGGCCGGACCAGTACCACGGTCCTCTTCGGCGGGCTCTACTTCCTCACCGCCGCGCTCGTCCTGGTCGTCGCGGCGGCCGCGGCCCGGACCGCGGGGCGGATCCGGCTCGGTCCGCGGCTCGGCGTGCTCGCCGTCGTCACCGGGGCGGCGCTGGCCGCGTTCAACGAGATGGCCTGGCTGGCGCTGCCGCTCGCGGCGCTCGTCACGCTCGTCCGGGCGCGGGCGGTGCTCGGGCTCACCTGGCCGGAGACGGCGGCCGGGGCCCGCTTCACCGGGCTGCTCTGGGCCGGATTCCTGCCCGTGGCGATCCCGGTACGGGTGATCATCGCGCGCAACTGTGCCGGCGGGACCTGCTACTCCGGGTCGGACGTGGCACCGGCCGGGATGCTGGGTGCGCTGCCGAACCGGCTCACGTCCTGGGTGCCGCCGCTGATGTGGCAGCGGGCGGGGGAGGGGCCGTACGGGCACACGCTCGGCCCGGCCGTCCTGGTCGCGCTCGTGGTGCTGCTCCTGCTGGTCCGCCGCTTCCGGCGCGACCTGTTCCGCTACGACTGCCCGGACCGCCGCCAGGCCGGGGCGCTCGCCGCGACCGGCATCGCGGTGCTGGTGCCGGCCGCCGTCATGGGCGCGCTCAACGAGCAGGTGCAGCGGCTCGCCGCGGCCGGCTGGTGGGGGCTGGGCTGGCGGGACAGCGCGCTCGCCGGGGCCGGCGGTGCGCTGATCACGGTCGGGCTGCTGGCGTGGGTGTTCGCGCGGGGGCATCACGGTGCACGGGTGTACCGCCGGGGGACCCTGGCCGGGGTCTTGCTGCTCGTGGTCAGCGCCGCGGTCGCCACCTCGGCCAACCGTGACCACCGGGCCGGGGTGGCCGCCGAGCGACCGGCCTGGGTGCACAACCGGGTCGCCCAGGAACTCGTCGACTTCGACCGCTCGGCCGCCGGTGACGAACGCCGCTGCGCGCTGCGCGAACAGTTCCGGGACAGTCTGCCGGCCGACCGGCGGACCGGGTACCAGGCCGAGATGCGCCGCTTCGACGCGGCCGTCGACGCGGCGGCGCAACGCCTCGCGCACCGGTCGTTCTGCACGGAGGCCCCGGCATGATCTCGGTGGTGGCGCCGGTCTTCAACGAGGGCGCGGGCGTCGACCGGTTCGTCGCCCGGATGGCCGAGGTGCTCGACGGCCACGACTACGAGCTGGTGCTGGTCGACGACGGCTCGGCCGACGACTCGTGGAGCCGGATCGCCGCGCACGCGCTGAGCGACCCGCGCATCCGTGGCCTGCGGTTGTCCCGCAACTTCGGCAAGGAGGCGGCGCTGCTGGCCGGCCTCGAACATGCCGACGGCGACGCCACCGTCGTGATCGACGCCGACCTGCAGCACCCGCCGTCGGTGATCCCCGAGATGATCCGCCGCTGGCGGGCCGGGGCGCAGGTCGTCGAGGCGGTCAAACGCAACCGTACCGGGCAGTCGCTGAGCAGCCGGCTCGGCGCGCGCGTGTTCAACCGCGCGTTCACCCGGATGACCAAGGTGGACCTGGTCGATGCCACCGACTTCCGGCTGCTCGCCCGCCCGGCTCTCGACGCGCTGCTGCGGATGCCCGAACACTCGTCGTTCTTCCGCGGCACGAGCAGCTGGATCGGCTTCACCCGCGAGACGATCGAGGTGGAGATCGACCATCGGGAGGGCGGCGCGTCCCGGTGGACCGCGCGGTCGCTGTTCCGGCTGGCGGTCAACGGGCTGACGTCGTTCACGTCGGCGCCGCTGCACCTGGTCACGCTCGGCGGGCTGACGTTCGCGGCGTTCTCGGTCGTGCTCGGCATCCAGACGCTGGTCCGCTGGATGCAGGGCCATTCGGTCGCCGGGTTCCCCACGGTGATCCTGCTGCTGCTGGTCACCGGCACGTTCGTGCTGCTCGGGCTGGGCGTGATCGGCGAATACCTGGCCCGCATCCACGAGGAGGTCCGGGGCCGTCCCCGCTACCTCGTCCAGGAACTGACCGGGCTACCGTCGGTCGATGTCCCGGAACAGTGGACCGAGCGTGCGCGCCAACGCTGACCTCGCCCGCGTCGTCCGTTATGGACTCAGTGGCGGAGCCAGCACAGTCACCCATTTCGGGCTCGGACTGGCCGGGATCCATCTGCTGCACCTACGCCCGGTGATCGCCTCGACCATCGGCTTCCTCGCCAGCATCGCCGTCTCCTACCTGCTACAACGCCGCTGGGTCTTCCGCTCCTCGACCGGCCACGCCCTCGCCGGCTCCCGCTTCCTCGTCGTCACCGCCGTCGCCTTCACGATCAACACCGCGGTGCTCTGGCTCGGCACCGAGGTCCTGGCCGCGCCGTACCCGATCGTCCAGCCGATCGCCCTCACGCTGATTCCCGCCATCAACTACTTCCTCAACTCACGCTGGACTTTTTCGTGACCCCTTCGCCGGTACGGCCGGGCCGGCCGTACCGGAGCAGCCGAGGCGGCCCGGACCAGGAGCGGACCTGGACCGGACCGGATCGCCGGAGTGATCAACAGCGGCCCGGAGCCGGACCGGGCCGGATCGCCGGAGTGATCAACAGCAGCCGCAGCCGGCGCGGGGCGCAACGCTGGAGCGGCCGGTGGTCACAGGCGGTGGGCTTCGCGGGTGGTGGAGACGCCTCGGGTGTCGAAGAAGCGTTTGGCCAGGCGGGCCAGGTGGTCGACGTCGTATTCGCGGTGGTTCTGGACGAGGATGACCAGGTCGGCGGAGGCTACGGCGCCTTCCAGGTCGTCGGTGCGGGAGACCGGGACGCCGCCGATGTTCCAGGTGCGCACGTGCGGGTCGTGGTAGGCGACGGTCGCGCCGAGGGCGCAGAGCTGGCGGGCGAGCGGGGTGGCCGGGGATTCGCGCTGGTCGGCGATGTTGGCCTTGTACGTGATGCCGAGCAGCAGGATCGTGGCGCCGCGGACCGCCTGGCCGTCGCCGTTGAGCAGGTTCTGGGCGCGCCGGGCGACATAGGCCGGCATGGTCGCGTTGATCTCCTGGGCCAGCTCGACGAAGCGGAACGGGTAGCCGAGCTTGCTGCGGACGTTGTGTGACAGGTAGTTCGGGTCGATCGGGATGCAGTGCCCGCCGACGCCCGGCCCGGGGTAGAACGCCTGGAAGCCGAACGGTTTCGTCGACGCCGCGTTGATCACGTCCCAGAGGTCGATGTCGAGTTCGTGGCAGAACCGCGCCATCTCGTTGACCAGGGCGATGTTGACGTGGCGGTACGTGTTCTCCAGCAGTTTCGCCGTCTCCGCCTCCCGGGTGCCGCGAGCCCGGACGACCGTCTCGATGAACCGTCCGTAGAAGTCGGCGGCCGCCTCGGTGCAGCCCGGGGTGTATCCGCCGACCACCTTGGGCGTGTTGTGGGCGCCGTACTCGGTGTTGCCGGGGTCGATCCGCTCGGGCGAGAACGCCAGGTGGAAGCCGATGCCGGCGGTCAGCCCGGAGAGCTGTTCGAGCAGGGGCCGGACCACGTCGTCGGTGGTGCCCGGGTAGGTGGTCGACTCCAGCACGACCAGCATGCCGGGGCGCAGGTTGCGGCCGACCGCGCCGGTCGCGCCGGTGACCGCGCGCAGGTCCGGCCCGTCACCCTCGGACAGCGGGGTGGGCACGCAGATCACCGCGGTCCGGGCCTGGGCGATCTCGGTCTCGTCGGCGGTCGGGCGGAACCCGTCGGCGACCATCGCGGCGACGTCGGCGTCGCTCAGGTCGTCGACGTGCGAGCGGCCGTCGGCCAGGGATTTGACCACGGTCTCGTCGACGTCGAAGCCGAGCACCGACAGGCCGGCCCGGATCGCCTGCTGGGCGAGCGGCAGACCGACGTACCCCAGGCCGAGGATGACCACGTCGTAGCTCAAGGGACTCTCCTTGTGTTGGTGGTTGTGATCAGGCGACGGGGGGTCGTCTCGAACGGGGAGGGGAACGGCAGGAACGCCCGGAGGAAGTCGTCGAACGCCGCGGCCGGGCCGTCGACGTCGTTGAGGCAGAGCGTGTCCACGTCCCGGTCGTGCAGGACCGTCGCCAGCTTCCGCGGGGTCGACGGATCGGCCAGGTCGGCGTAGCGGTGGCGGATCGTCCCGGGGACCGCGCGCCCGGTCAGGTACGCGTAGTACTGCTGCAGCGAGGAGAGCATCGACACGTCGTCCGGATGCCGGAACCGGTGCCCGGCGGTGGCCCGGACCGGCTCGGCGAAGCGCGACTCGATCTCGGCGAGCACGCTGCGCCGGGCCGGGTGCGGCGTGTGCATCATCTTGCGGGTCGGCACCCGCCCGAACGTCTCCTCGATCAGCCGCCGGTTGTTCTTCGCGGCCGCGTCGGCCGGCCGGTCGCCAGGTCCGCGCGGTGCGATGTCGACCAGTGACGGCGACGGGAAGAACCTGGTCAGCCCGCCCGCGGTGAAGAACAGGTCCGGGGTGACCGGCCGGGCCAGGAGCACGTCGTCGTTGAAGTAGAGGAAGTGCTCGGCCAGCCCGGGGATCCGGTGCAGCCGCGACTCGATCGCCTGCGAGTTGAACGTCGGCAGCGCGCCGTCGTCGCCGAAGATCTCCTCGTGCCGGATCAGGGTCAGCCGCGGATGATCGAGGTCCAGCCAGTCCGGCACCTGACCGTCGGTGACCAGGTGGACGTGCCGTACCCAGGGCGCGAACGCGTGCAGCGCGCGCATCGAGTACCGCAGCTCGTCCCGGCTGACCCAGCGCGAGTCGCTGGCCGCCTGCCGGTGCAGCTCGCGCACCCACGGGCTCTCGGCCAGCGCCCGTTCCCGGCGCCGCCGCCAGGCCGGGTCGCTGCCGTCCACCCAGGTGTAGACCACGTCGATCGGGAAGCCGATCCGGTCCGGGCCGGTCGTGGCGAACGGCCGCCGGGTGCGGTAGGCCGTGGTGTCGTCCGGTGCGCAGAACGCGCCGAAGGCCGGCTCCGGCGCGGTCACCACCGGCTCGCCGGCCGGGATGCGGTCGGCGACCGGATTCGGCCGCGGGGCGACCAGCTCGTCTCCGTCGGCCCGCCAGAACTCCACCTCACAGGCGTGTTCCGGCCCGAGGACGAGGCTGCCGGTGGGATCGGTGACCGGCCGCCACACGGCGATCACCCGGCCCTGCGGGCCGCCTCGCCGGATCCTTCCCCGGTCCCGCCGGGCGATTCCGGCCAGCAGGCGGTGCACCAGGTCCCGATCGCTTTCCGGTACGCCCACAGCAGTGCCCCCGAGGCTCGGGGCGGGCAGGCGGAACCAGTCCACGCCGGCCCGTTCCAGTGCGCCGCGGACGAGGTCGAGGTTGGCCCGGCGCACCTGCGTGGGGCTGCTCCCGGTGACCACGTGCACGCCGGTCCGGCTGATCCGGCGTGGCTGCATCGGCGCCAGGGCGCACGCGACCCGCAGCCGCCGGTCCGGCGCGATCCGGGGCAGGAGCAGGCGCTCGGCGGCCCGGGCGATCCGTCGCCGGACCGGCCAGGGTGTCCGCCGCAGAATCCCCCGCAGGGCCACGCCGTCGTCCTTTCGCCGCACCACGCAGCCTTAACGCGACGGCGGAGAGTGAAGTTGCGGTCTATACCTTAATGCCCGGTATACGCCATTCATGGTGGTTTTGTCGGGTTACCCGGAGGGCGACACCCTTAGGGGGACGACTCAGGGGCTCGGCCGATGCGTCCGGTTGCGTCGACACGGCATGGTGGTAGGCAGTCGAGACCGGGAGGGTCCAGATGGGCAAGGCAGTGATTTTCCTGCTGGCGTTGGTCGGTGGCGTGGTCGTGGTGAGCTGGGTCGCCCACGCACTGTTCGGCGCGTTCTTCTACCTGCTGCTGACCGCGGCGGTGGTCGGTGGCGGCCTCTGGCTCTACAGCCGGATCAAGCGCGAGATCGCCCCCGGCACCCGGACCCAGCGGCGGATCGAGGCGGCGGCCAAGACGTACCGGATGCGCAACCGGTGAGCTCCGGCGGCGGCAAGTAGGCTTGCGGTCGACGCCATCACCACCGACCAACGGGAAGTCGCACTGTGTTTGACACCCTGAGTGACCGCCTGTCCGGGATCTTCACCAAGCTCCGCGGCAAGGGCAAGCTCACCGACGCCGACATCGACGCCACCGCGCGGGAGATCCGCCTCGCGCTGCTGGAGGCCGACGTTGCGCTCCCGGTGGTCAAGGCGTTCATCGCCAGCCTCAAGGAGCGGGCGCGCGGCGCCGAGGTCTCCCAGGCCCTCAATCCGGCCCAGCAGATCATCAAGATCGTCCACGAAGAGCTGATCAACACGCTCGGTGGTGAAGGGCGACGGCTGGTCTTCGCCAAGCAGCCACCCACGGTGATCATGCTGGCCGGTCTGCAGGGTGCCGGTAAGACGACGCTCGCCGGCAAGCTGTCGCGCTGGCTCAAGGGCCAGGGCCACCAGCCGCTGCTCGTCGCGGCCGACCTCCAGCGCCCCAACGCGGTCAACCAGCTCCAGGTCGTCGGCGGCCGGGCCGGCGTCGACGTCTACGCGCCCGAGCCGGGCAGCGGCGTCGGCGACCCGGTCAAGGTCGCCAAGGAATCCATCGAGGTCGCCAAGCGCACCGCGAAGGACATCGTCATCGTCGACACCGCCGGTCGTCTCGGCATCGACGAGGAGATGATGCAGCAGGCCCGCGACATCCGCGACGCGGTCCAGCCGGACGAGGTCATCTTCGTCATCGACGCCATGGTCGGTCAGGACGCGGTCCAGACGGCCGAGGCGTTCCGCGACGGCGTCGGTGTCACCGGCGTCGTCCTCTCCAAGCTCGACGGCGACGCCCGCGGTGGCGCCGCCCTCTCCGTCCGGCACGTCACCGGCCAGCCCATCCTCTTCGCCTCCACCGGTGAGAAGCTGGAGGACTTCGACGTCTTCCACCCCGACCGGATGGCCAGCCGGATCCTCGGCATGGGCGACGTGCTGACCCTCATCGAGCAGGCCGAGCAGGCCTTCGACGAGGATCAGAAGGAGAAGATGACCAGCAAGCTGCTCGGAGGCGAGCAGTTCACGCTGGAGGACTTCCTCGACCAGCTGATCGCCGTCCGGCGGATGGGCCCGATCGCCAACATCCTCGGCATGATGCCCGGCATGGGCCAGATGAAGGACCAGCTGGCCGAGCTCGACGACAGCCACTTCGACCGGGTCACCGCGATCATCCGCTCGATGACGCCGAAAGAGCGCACCGAGCCGAAAATCATCAACGCGTCGCGCCGGCTGCGCATCGCCAACGGCTCCGGCGTCACCGTGATGGAGGTGAACCAGCTGCTCAACCGCTTCACCGACGCCCAGAAGATGATGAAGCAGATGAGCGGCATGATGGGCCTCCCCGGCGGTCGCCGATCCGCCACGAAGAGCTCGAAGAACAAGCGCAAGGGCAAGAACAACCGCCCTCGCGGCGGCGGGATGCCGGGCGGCTTCCCGGGCGGGATGCCGCAGCTGCCCCCGGGGCTGGACCCGAACGCGCTGGCCGGGGGCGGGATGCCGCCGGGGTTCAAGCTGCCGAAGCTCGACTTCAACAAGCTGAACAAGCCGAAGGGCAAGGACAGCTGACGTCCTTGCGGTGAGCGGCGGTCGCGGGTTGCGGCCGCCGCTCGCTGTTTCGCAGCGGGTGTCCCCCCGAGACGGGACGGTCGCTGATCCGGTAGGACTGTTGCATGGCGTTGCATGTGCGGGGAACGGTGCTGCCGGACGGCGAGGTCCGGGACATCTGGCTGGTCGGTGATCGGGTCACGTTCGAGCCGGTGGCCGATGCCGAGACGATCAGTGACGGCGGGTGGATCGTCCCCGGGCTGGTCGACGCGCACTGCCACCTCGGGATCGCCTACGGCGCGAAGCCGATCGAGAGCCTCGACCAGGCCCGCGAGCTGGCCCGCCTCGACCGCGACGCGGGCGTCCTGGCGTTGCGGGACGCCGGTTCGCCGTACCCCTATCCGGAGCTGGACGACGAACCGGGAGTGCCCCGCCTGGCCCGCGCCGGGCGGCACGTCGCGCCCCCGCGGCGTTATCTGCGGGACATCGGTGTCGAGGTTCCGGCCGAGGAGGTCGCGGCCGCGGTCACCGCGCAGGCGAAGGCCGGCACCGGCTGGGTCAAGCTGGTCGGTGACTGGATCGACCGGGAGGTCGGCGATCTCGCCCCGAGCTGGGACGCGGCGACGATGGCGGCGGCGGTGGAGGCCGCTCACGCGGCGGGCGCGCGGGCCGCGGTGCACACGTTCTCCGAGGAGGGCGTCGAGATCATGGTGCGGGCCGGGGTGGATTCGGTGGAGCACGGCACCGGCCTGTCCCTGGAGCTGATCGACGAGATGGCCCGCCGGGGGACCGCCCTGGTGCCCACGATGATCAACATCCGGACGTTCGGGAAGATCGCCGATCAGGCCCGGTCCAAGTTCGCCGGGTACGCGGACCACATGCTCGCCCTGCGCGACAACTTCCCCGAGGTGGTGCTGGCCGCCCACGAGGCCGGCGTGCCGATCTACGTGGGTACGGACGCGGGTGGCGGGATCCGGCACGGGCTGGCCGCCGAGGAGATGCTCTACCTGCACGAGGCCGGCATCCCGGCGGTCGACGTGCTGGCCGCGGCGTCGTGGCGGGCGCGGGAGTGGCTGGGTTTCGCCGGCCTGGTCGAGGGCGGCCTGGCCGACCTGGTGGTCTACGACGCCGACCCGCGCCGGGATCTGCGGGTGGTGAGGGCGCCCCGCCGGATCGTCCTGCGGGGCGCCGTCATCCGGTGATCAGCGGGTGAGCCGCCAGGTGTAAAGGCCTTTGCCGGTCGGGCAGGTGAGCAGGTCGTCGTTCCAGTCGCACCGCCCGGAGAGTTCCGGGATCACCCCCAGCGTGACCTTGCGGAAGTCGATGTTGGAGACGCCGCGGACGGTGAACTGCCCGTCCCCGGCGTCCCGGGTCAGCGTCAGCGCGTTCCCGTCGTCGGCGAACCCGCCGATCCCGTTGTCGGCGTACCGGGCCTGTCCGTTCTCGTCGTAGAGCGCGGTCCCCTTGTCGCCGCCGGCGCTGGTCATGACGTGCCCGAGGCGGACCCCGTGGTCGCCGATCAGCGGCACCGCCGCGGTCGAGCGCAGCACCTGCCCGGTGGCCGCGTCCATCATCACCAGGTGGGCCTCCTGGCGCTCGGTCGTCCCGTCCAGGTCCCGGTACTCGTACAGGCAGAGCCGTTGGGGTCCGCAGGGGAAGAAGTCGTTCCAGTACCAGGGGTCGTGCGGCGTGTAGAGCCGGCGACCCGGGGTGCCCAGGATCCGCCCGTCCTCGCCGGAGTCCTCGGTGTAGATCGTGCCCTCGTACCCGAGCAGTTGCTCCGGGTTCGGGCGGCTCTGCGCCGTGGACCGGATCTTGCCGGTCCGGATGTCCCGGATCACCACCTGGCCGGCCGCGGTGATCGAGACCAGCCGGTCGTCGGTGTACGGGAACGCCTTCTCGGACTCCGGCGAGTAGAGCGCCGAGCTGACGCCGTAGTGATCCTCCGAGTTGTCCGCCGCGACCCGCATCCCGCTGATCACCGTCGCCCCGCCGGACGCCGACCAGAGCGTCTTCCCGCTGTCCAGGGCGTGCGCGGTGATCCGGTGATCGGTCGCGGTCAGCTGGACCAGCACGTCCTCGTGCAGGACAAGCCGGTCGTCGGTGGTGTACGTCAGCAGCCAGCTGGACCTGCCGGTGACCGCGTCGTAGGCCTGGAGGACCCGCCGCTCCCCGGCCTTGATGTCGTCGGGCTGCGAAGCTTCCCGGCGGACCAGGAGGACCATCTTCGCGGTGGCGACCAGGCCGAGGTACGTGTCGTCGAGCCCGGGCAGGGTCCAGAGCCGCTGCCCGGTCCGGGTGTCGATCGCGATCGCCTGGCCCCGGGACAGCCCGAAGACACGGTTCCCGGCGATCCGCGCGGCTTTCCAGGTCTCCCCGAAGAGCGGCGCGACCGGGTCGCCGAGCTGTGCCAGCCCGCGGATCCGGGCCGGGGTGGTGGCGGCCAGGATCGGGTCGGCCTTGCGGTGCAGCCGGGCCGAGACCACGCCCGCCCCGGTCAGCAGCAGTATCACCGCGGCGGCACTGGCGAGCACCGCCCGCTGCCGGTTGCGGCGCTGCCGGCCCCGGTCGCGGGCCTGCTCGGCGCCGCCGAGGGTGATCGCGTCGGCCTGCCGGGCCAGCGCCGTGAACATTTCTTCGAGTTCAGTGGACACGGCGAGCTCCTTCCGGGGAACCGAGGGTGGCCGCGAGGGCGGCTCGGCCTCGGGAGAGCCAGGATTTGACCGTGCCCAGCGAGCTCCCGGTCTCGGTGGCGATCTCGGCGATCGAGCGGTCCAGCAGGTAGTGCAGGGCGAGCGCGCGGCGCTGGGCGTCCGGCAGTTCGCGCATGGCCCGCACGAGCAGGACCACGTCGTCCGAGGGCGGCCCGACGGGCTGCGGGGGCGGCTCGGCGGCGGCGCGGGCCCGGCGTACGCCGATCCGGCGCCAGCGGTCGGTGGAGAGCCGGTTCACGACCAGGCGCAGCCACGCCTCCGGGTCCTCGTACGCGGACACCCGGCGCCAGCGTTGCCACGCCCGCGCGTACGCCTCCTGCACCAGGTCCTGGGCCTCGCCGGGATCACCGGTCAGTCCGTACGCGTATCGCAGCAGCCGCCGGGAGGTGTCCCGGTAGAAGCCGTCGAAATCCATCCGTCACCCCGTCCTTCTCCGTTGAGGGACACGGGATGCCCACCCGGCCGGTTGCGCTCGGGCCACGACTACGATGCTTCCTCATGGCTCGCGTGCTCACTCCCCGTGCGGAGGACTTCCCCCGCTGGTATCAGGACCTCATCGCCAAGGCGCAACTCGCTGACAACGGCCCGGTGCGCGGCACGATGGTGATCCGGCCGGTCGGCTACGCGATCTGGGAGCGCATGCAGGCCGACATGGACGCGCGCATCAAGGAGCAGGGCGTCCAGAACGCCTACTTCCCGCTCTTCATCCCGGAGAACTACCTGCGTCGCGAGGCCGACCACGTGGAGGGCTTCTCGCCGGAACTGGCCGTGGTCACCCACGCCGGCGGCAAGGAGCTCGCCGAGCCGCTGGTCGTGCGTCCCACCAGTGAGACCGTGATCGGCGAGTTCATGGCCAAGTGGGTCGACTCGTACCGTGACCTGCCCCTGCTGCTCAACCAGTGGGCGAACGTGGTTCGCTGGGAGCTGCGCCCGCGCACCTTCCTGCGCACCACCGAGTTCCTCTGGCAGGAGGGGCACACCGCGCACGCCACCGAGCAGGACGCGCGGGACCACGCGCGGGAGATCCACAAGCACGTCTACCAGGCGTTCATGGAAGACTTCCTGGCCATCCCGGTCGTCCCCGGCCGCAAGACCAAGGGCGAGCGGTTCGCCGGCGCGACCAACACCATGACCGTCGAGGCCATGATGGGCGACGGCAAGGCACTGCAGATGGGCACCTCGCACGAGCTCGGGCAGAACTTCGCGAAGGCGTTCGACATCACGTACTCGTCGGCCGAGCGCACCGTCGAGCACGCCTGGACCACGTCGTGGGGCACCTCGACGCGCATGGTCGGCGGCCTGATCATGGTGCACGGCGACGACAACGGCCTGCGGCTGCCGCCGCGGCTGGCGCCGATCCAGGTGCAGATCATGGTGGTCAAGGCGGGCGAGGGCGTCGCGGAGGCTGCTGCGCAGCTCCGGGAAGATCTCAAGAAATCGGGCGTACGGGTGAAACTCGACGACCGCGCGGACATCCCCTTCGGTCGCCGGGCCGTGGACGCGGAACTGCAGGGCGTCCCGATCCGCGTCGAGGTGGGTCCGCGTGACCTGGCCAACGGCAACGCGGTGGTGGCCCGCCGGGTCGACGGCTCGAAGTCCCCGATCGCGCTCGCCGAGGTCGCCAGCGCGGTGGTCGCCGCGCTCAAGGCCGACCAGCAGCGGCTCTTCGACGACGCGCTGGCGTTCCGGGTCGAGCGCACGGTCGACGTGAAGACGCTGGAGGAGGCGATCGAGGCCTCACAGACCGGCTGGGCCCGGGTGCCGTGGTCCGCGGTCGGTGACGCCGGCGAGAAGCAGGCGAACGCCAAGGCCGTCACGGTCCGCTGCCTCACCCGCGAGGACGGCACGATGCCGGAGTCGGACGAGGAGCCGGACCTGATCGCGTACCTGGGCCGTTCGTACTGAGCTGATCCGCGGCGGAAACAGAGGGTCACATCGGTTCAGTCATGAGTTTTGAAGTGGGCCGGCCGGTCCTGTACCGCAACTTCTCGGCGGGCCGGCTGGTCAACGTCCGGCCCTGCCGGGTGGTCTCCGACGACGAGCGCGGGCTGCTGCTCTGGCTGGCCCGCGGCTCGGCCATGGTGATCGAGGTCGCGGTGGACGGCCGCGGGGTGCGCGACATGCCGTTCACCGAGTGGGTGACGCTGGAGCACGAGCTGATCCCGGTCACCTGGTCCGGTCCCGGCATCCTCAAGTTCCTGCCGGCCTCGGGCGAGCACTCGGTCTGGTTCTTCCGCTCGCCCGAGGGCGACTTCACCAACTGGTACGTCAACCTCGAGGAGCGCGCGATCCGCTGGGACGACGGTGACCTGGCCGGCGTCGACGTGGTGGATCAGGACCTCGACGTGGTCGCCGCGCCGGACCGGACGTGGCGGTGGAAGGACGAGGACGAGTTCGCCGAGCGCCTCGCCCTGCCCGAGCACTACTGGGTGCCGGACCCGGACGAGGTGTGGGCCGAGGGGCGCCGGGTGATCAAGAAGATCGAGGCCGGCGAGTTCCCGTTCGACGGGACCTGGACGGACTTCCGGCCGGATCCGGCCTGGCCCGTTCCGGTGGAGATGCCGGCCGGCTGGGATCGTCCCGGCGCGCGCTGACACCCGGTTGGGCTTGTCCGCCGTTCATCTGGCAGAATGGCTCGTTGGTATCCGGCATGTCGTGAGGCGCCCTCTAACCCCTCATCGCTTTGCCAATCCACGAGGCATCGGCCCCACATCCCCACGTGGGTTCCGGTCGGCTCACCCACGTAGTCACCAGGAGCGAATACACCGTGGCCGTTAAGATCCGGCTCCTGCGGATGGGCAAGATCCGCAACCCGCAGTACCGCATCGTCGTCGCCGACTCGCGCACCAAGCGCGACGGTCGCGCCATCGAGTACATCGGCATCTACCAGCCGAAGGAACACCCCTCGGTGATCGAGGTCAAGTCCGAGCGCGTGCAGTACTGGCTGTCGGTCGGCGCCCAGCCGTCCGAGCCGGTGCAGCGCATCCTGGAGAAGACCGGCGACTGGCAGAAGTTCAAGAACCTGCCGGCCCCGCCGCCGCTGCTGGTCGCGCCGAGCAAGCAGAGCAAGACCGAGGTCTACGAGGCCGAGGCCAAGGCTGCCGCCGGTATCGCCGACGCCAAGCCGGCCGCGACGCCGAAGAAGGCGAAGTCGGAGAAGCAGGCCGCCGCTCCGGAGGCCGCTGAGGCCAAGCCGGCGGAGACCAAGGCCGTCGACCCGGCCGAGCCGAACCGTGAGGCTGTTGCCGAGACGGCAGGGGACCCGGCCGGTGCCGGCGCCGACGCGAACTGACGGGGCACTCCGGCCTGCGCTGGAGCACCTCGTCAAGGGCATCGTCGACAACCCGGACGACGTCCGGGTCCGTCTGGTCGACTCGCGCCGCGGCAAGCGGCTCGAGGTCCGCGTGCACCCGGAGGACCTGGGAACGGTCATCGGGCGCGGCGGGCGGACGGCGAAGGCACTGCGTCAGGTGATCGGGTCGATCGGTGGGCGCGGCATCCGCGTCGACATCGTCGACGCGTACTGACCGAGCTCCCGAAAAAGCTTCGCCGTACTGCGAAAAGGGAGTTCGAGTGCTGCTCGTCGTCGGCCAGATCGGTAAGCCGCACGGCATCCGGGGCGAGGTCTCGGTAGTCGTGCGGACCGATGAGCCCGAGGAACGCTTCACCGTCGGGTCGGTGTTCACCACGGAGGTCCCCCGGGACCGCCGGGTGAACACCGGCCCGGCGGGCACCCCCGCTCCCGGTGCTCGCTTCGAAGTCCCGAAACAACTCACCCTCGAGCAGATCCGCTGGCATCAGGGCCGCGGCATCGCGCTCTTCGAGGGCATCTACGACCGCAACCTCGCCGAGGCGATGCGTGGCGTGTTCCTCCAGGTCGACTCCGCGGGTCTGACACCGCCCGACGACCCGGACGAGTTCCACGACCACCAGCTGATCGGGCTGCGCGTGGAGTCGCTCGACGGCGTCGCGCTCGGCACGGTGGACCGGATCGATCACGCTCCGTCCTCCGATCTGATCGTGCTGAAGAAGGCGACCGGCGGCACCGCGCTGATCCCGTTCGTCACCGCGATGGTCCCGACCGTGGACGTCGCCGGTGGCCGGATCGTGGTGGACCTCCCCGAAGGGCTCCTGGATCTGTGAAGGTCGACATCGTCTCGATCTTCCCGGACTACTTCGCCCCGCTCGACCTCTCCCTGATCGGCAAGGCGCGGACCACCGGGATGCTCGACCTCACCGTGCACGATCTGCGCACCTGGACCTATGACGTGCACCGGACGGTCGACGACAGCCCGTACGGTGGTGGGCCCGGCATGGTCATGCGACCCGAGCCGTGGGGTCAGGCGCTGGACGCGGTCGTAACGCCGGAGTCGACGCTGGTCATCCCGTCACCGGTGGGGAAGCCGTTCACGCAGGCTGACGCGTACGCGCTGGCCGCTCTTCCGCATGTGATCTTCGCCTGTGGGCGGTATGAGGGCATCGACCAGCGGGTGATCGACGACGCCGCGTCCCGGATGCCGGTGCGTGAGGTCTCGCTCGGCGACTACGTGCTGTTCGGCGGCGAGGTCGCGGTCATCGTGATCATGGAGGCGATCACTCGCCTGCTGCCCGGGGTGCTGGGCAACGCCGACTCGCTGACCGAGGAGTCGCACGCGGCCGGGTTGCTCGAAGCGCCCGTCTACACCAAGCCGGCGTCGTGGCGCGACCGTGAGGTGCCGGACGTGCTGCGGTCGGGTGACCACGGGCGGATCGCCCGCTGGCGCCGTACCGAGAGCCTGCTCCGGACCGCGGACCGCCGGCCCGACCTCTTCGCCGCCTACCCGGCCGAGAACCTCGACTCGAAGGACCGCAAGGCCCTCGCCGAGGCTGGATTGGAGCTCCCGCCACAGCGTGTGGCAGAGTAGGGAGGTTGCCGTTTTCACCCCGCGCCGTGGGGTGGGACGAGGACTTCTCGCTACGCCTGATCAAAACCGGGCGTGGGAAGTCAGTAGTACCCGTCTGCGTCACCGAACCCACGGTGAGCACTAGTTATACGAGGATGCAGCGATGAACACGCTGGACGAGCTCGACGCCCGGTCGCGGCGCACCGACATCCCGGACTTCCGGGCCGGTGACACGCTCAAGGTGTACGCCCGGGTCGTCGAAGGTAACCGTTCCCGTGTCCAGGTCTTCCAGGGCGTCGTGATCGGTCGTCAGGGCAGTGGCCTGCGCGAGACCTTCAAGATTCGCAAGATCAGCTTCGGCGTCGGCGTCGAGCGGACCTACCCGTTCAACAGCCCGGTGATCGACAAGATCGAGGTCGTCACCCGTGGTGACGTCCGCCGCGCCAAGCTCTACTACCTGCGTGAGCTCCGTGGCAAGAAGGCCAAGATCAAGGAGCTGCGGGAGAAGCAGTCCGTCTGAGCCTCTCAGATCCGGCACAGCCACGAGGGCCTAGGCTGTCGGCTGTGCCGGATGATGAACCATTCCAGCCCTACCGCCCGTAACTTCCCCTAGCCGGGAAACCCGGGCGGTAGTGCTGTATCCGGGGGCGGTTCGGCCGGTAGGCGTCAGGAGATGCGAAGCGTGGATCCGATGGAAGGCTATCGTCCGTCCCCTCGTCGGCGGTCGATGCTCAGGCGCAAGGAGATGCCGCTCTGGCAGGAGCTGCCCTTGCTGCTGGTGGTGGCGTTCTGCCTGGCCGTGCTCATCCGGACCTTTCTGGTCCAGGCGTTCTACATCCCCTCGGGGTCGATGCAGAAGACGCTGGAGCTCAAGGACCGGGTGCTGGTCAACAAGGTCGTCTACGACATGCGCGACCCGCTGCGTGGCGAGATCGTGGTGTTCCGCGGCACCGACAACTGGGCGCCGGAGGTCACCGAGCCGGTCAGCAACACGTTCGGGGCGAAACTCGGCCGCACCGTCGGCGACCTGGTCGGCGTCAGTCGTCCCGGCGAGCGGGACTTCATCAAACGGGTGATCGGTCTTCCGGGTGACAAGGTCGCCTGCTGTGACGAGCAGGGCCGGATCACGGTCAACGGGATCGGCATCGACGAGCCGTACATCGCGGACGGCTTCAACTCCGACCTGAGTCAGCCGGTGATCGCCGGTCAGTGCACCAGCCGCAAATTCGCTGAGGTCACCGTCCCGGCCGGGCAGATGTTCGTGATGGGCGACCATCGCCTGGTCTCCCAGGACGCTCGCTGCCAGGGGCCGGTCCCGATCCAGAACGTGATCGGCCGGGCCTTCGTCACCGTCTGGCCCAGCAGCAGATTCACCCAGCACGAGATCCCGGAGGTCTGGAAACAGTTCGCCAAGGATCATCCGACCGCGGCGATCGGGCCACCCGGGCCGCAGCCCCGGCAGGATCCCCAGGTCGCCGGCAGCCTCTTCCCGTTGCTGCTGACCGCGGCGCTATCCGCGCGTTCCACCATGTCGTTCGTAGCTCGACGACGTAGGCTCCGAGCGTGATTGACGAGCAGACCGAAAAGCGCCGCGGGTCCTTCTGGCGCGAGCTTCCCATTCTGCTGGGCGTGGCGATCCTCGTCGCCGTCCTGGTGCGCGCCTTCGTGTTGCAGACGTTCTACATCCCGTCCGAATCCATGGAGCACACGCTGAACGTGTGGGACCGGGTGCTCGTCAACAAGCTCGTCTACGACTTCCGTGATCCGAAACGCGGCGAGATCATCGTCTTCAAGGCGCCCGCCGACTGGCAGTCCGGCGTCGAGGGGGAGGACTTCATCAAGCGGGTCATCGGCACCCCCGGTGATCACGTGGTCTGCTGCGACAACCAGAGCCGGCTGGTGATCAACGGGCACTCGCTCGACGAGCCGTACATCTACACCAGCGCCGACGGCGACCGGAACCAGGTGGCGGACGAGAAGTTCGACATCACGGTCCCGGCCGGGCGGCTCTGGGTGATGGGCGACCACCGCGAGGCCTCCGGTGACTCGCTGGAGCACTACGAGCAGAGCACCGCGGCCGACGAGGCCGGCAAGCTGCAGGACGCGACGACCACCATCGACTCGGTGGTCGGCCGGGCGTTCGTCACCTTCTGGCCGATCGGCCGCGCCACGTGGCTGACCGTGCCCGATACGTACGCGGACATCCCGGACGCCGCCGCTCAGTAGAGAGGGCGGTTCGGAAGATCGACGACCAGTGCTTAGTCTTGACGGGTGACCGAGTCGAACCAGCCCGCCATCGCGCGCCGTGCCGGCCGGGTGCTTCTGGTCGACCGGGCCGGCCGCGCCCTGCTCCTGCACGGCAGCGATCCGGCCCGGCCGGGGATGCGCTGGTGGTTCACGCCCGGCGGCGGGCTGGAGCCGGGCGAGAGCACGGTGCAGGCCGCCGCGCGGGAGCTGTTCGAGGAGACCGGGCTGCGCGTCGACGCCGGTGACCTGGGCGAGCCGATCCGCCACGAGCGGGCCGAATTCTCCTACGACGGCCGTGACTACGTGCAGACGCAGGACTTCTTCCTGTTCCGGGTGCCCGAGTGGCAGGTCGACACCGCCGGGATGGACGAGGAGGAGCAGCTCACCATCATCGAGCATCGCTGGTGGTCGGCGGCCGAGCTCGAGGCGACCGGCGAGCTGATCTACCCCGCCGATCTGGCCGGGCTGCTGCGCGACCACGTCGACGGCGCCTCCTCGGCGTCGTCAGGGGCGGCTGACGGCGTACGGGAAATGGGTCTCTAGATGTTGGCTCCTCCTCGCACCGTGGTCCGCCGGGAGGCCGGGCTCTACGCCCTGGAGCAGGCGCTGCAGCGGCGCGGTTTCGAGCACGTGGCCGGCGCCGACGAGGCCGGCCGGGGGGCGTGTGCCGGTCCGCTGGTCGCCGCCGCGGCGATTCTGCCCGCGGGCAAGCGGGGCGAGGTGCCCGGGCTCGCCGACTCGAAACTGCTGACCGCCGCCGCCCGTGAGCGGGTCTACGCGGAGGTCGTCGACCGCGCGCTGGCCTGGTCCGTGATGATCATCCCGCCGGCCGAGGTGGATGCGCGCGGCCTGCACGTCTGCAACCTGGCGGCGATGCGGCGGGCGCTCGCGTCCCTGACCGTCCGCCCGGAGTACGTGCTGACCGACGGCTTCCCGGTCGACGGGCTGGGCGTGCCCGGCCTGGCGGTGTGGAAGGGCGACCGGGTGGCGGCCTGCGTCGCGGCGGCCAGCGTGCTCGCCAAGGTCACCCGGGACCGGCTGATGGTCGAGCTGCACGACCAGTTCCCGGAGTACGGATTTGCCGTGCACAAGGGTTACATAACGGACGAGCACAGTGCCGCGCTGCTGCGCCACGGGCCCTGCGTCGAGCACCGCTTCTCGTATGTGAACGTGGCCGCCGCCTCGGGCCGTGGCAACGTGCCGCCGCGTGCCCGCCGGCCGGCCGCTCCGGCGCCGGTGCCGTCCCTGTTCGATGTATCCGTTACCGAGCCGCTGCTGCTTCCGGGCGCGGCTGAGGGTACCGTCGGCGTGGCGTCGGGCGAGCAGCCTCAGCCGTCGCCGTCGGTGGGGGAAGATGAGGCCATGGAGGGCGAGACACGATGAGCGCAGAGGATCTCGAGAAGTACGAGACCGAGATGGAGCTGCAGCTCTACCGGGAGTACCGCGACATCGTCCGCCAGTTCTCCTACGTCGTGGAGACCGAGCGTCGGTTCTACCTGGCCAACCAGGTGGACCTGCACGTGCGCAACTCCGACGGCGAGGTGTATTTCGAGGTCGAGATGCACGACGCCTGGGTCTGGGACATGTACCGTCCGGCCCGGTTCGTCAAGAACGTGCGGGTGATGACGTTCAAGGACGTGAACGTCGAAGAGCTGGAGAAACCGGACATCTCACTGCCGGATGACGCCGGCTTCGGAGGCTGACGGGTTTCCACACCGCGCGGTTGTCCACAGGGCGAGTCGCCGGCCGGCTGAGAGCCGTCCAGACTCGCCCGCATGTTTTTCTTTATGGCTCTCGTCCTGGCGGTGCCCGGCTCGTTCTCGTGGCCGGTGACACCGCCACAGGTCACGCGGCGGTTCGAGGCGCCGCCGCAGCCGTGGCTGGCCGGGCACCGAGGTGTCGACCTCGGCGGGCGGCCCGGTCTGACGGTTGAGGCCGCCGCGGGCGGGACGGTCGTCTTCGCCGGCCGGGTCGCCGGGCGCGGAGTGGTCAGCGTGGCGCACGCCGGTGGACTGCGCAGCACCTACGAGCCGGTCACCGCGTCGGTCGCCGCGGGAGACGCGGTGACCGCGGGCGAACCGCTGGGGGTTCTGGAGGCAGGACACGCCGGTTGCCCGGTCAGCGCCTGCCTGCACTGGGGTGTCCGGCGGGGCCGGGACTACCTGGACCCGTTGACGTTGCTCGGGCTCGGGCCGGTGAGACTGCTACCAATGCCAGGCGTTGAGCAGGCCGGGTAGGCGCTCGGCGAGATGGTGATACTCCTCCGGGCGGTTGTAGATCTGCGCGCTCAACCGCAGCAGCCCCCGGCCGCCCCACGCGTTCACCTGCGTCTCGACGGCCAGCTTGTCGGCGATGTGCTGGCGCAGCGCGTGCGCCTCCGGGATGGTGGTGGCCAGGCCGGCCGGGAGCGGGACGATCCGCATCGAGACACCCGGCCCCGGATCCGGCAGCTCGGCCGGCGCCAGATCGAGCGCCTCGCCCAGCACCCGCTGACCATAGGCGGCCAGCGCGACGTTGTGCTCCCGGATCGCCTCCAGCCCCAGCGTGCGCATCGCGAAGACCGCGGCCGGCGCGGACAGCCACGGGGAATAGTCCAGCGTCCCCTGGAACTCGACCGACAGCGGGAACCCCTGATCGTGCTCCCACGAGACGACCAGCGGATCGATCCGCCGCCGCCACTCCGGCGCCACCACCAGCAGCGACGTGCCGCGCGGCGCCCACGCCCACTTGTGCAGGTTGCCGACCCAGAAATCCGCCCCGATCTCCGAGACGTTCACCGGCACCATGCCCGGCACGTGCGCACCGTCGACGAAGACCGGGATGCCCTGGGAACGCGCTGCCGCCACGATCTCGCGCACCGGCAACAGCGTGGCGGTGGCCGACGTCACCTGGTCGATGATCAGCAGTTTCGTGCGGCCGGGGCGGAGAGCGATCCGTACCCGGGAAATGATCTCCGGCCCGGAGGCGCCCAGCGGCACCGCGACCGTCCGCGCGGTCGCACCCGTCCGGCGGCACTCGCGCCGCACCGCCATCGCGACCGCGCCATAGGTGTGATCGGTGAGCAGCACCTCGTCCGACGGGCCCAGCCCGGCCGACTGCAACACCAGGCTGACCGCGGCCGTGGTGTTCGTGGTCAGCGCGCTGCCGTCCGGGTCCGCGCCGAGGAACGCGGCCAGATGCCGTCGGGTGTGGACGATCCGGTCCAGCAGGCCGACGCCGAAGAAACGCATCGGATTCAGGTCCATCTCGTCACGTAGCCGCTGCTGGGCGCGCTGGACACTGATCGGGAGCGCGCCGAACGACCCGTGGTTGAGGTAGGACACCGCCGGATCCAGCGAGAACAGCAACCGGGCGCCGGGGACGGGCTGCGGTGGATCTTCGGCGCTCATGGTTTCCGATCGTACGGCGTCTCAGGCCCGCGGATGCGCCTGACGGAACGCCGCACGCAGCCGCTCGGTGGAGACATGGGTGTAGATCTGCGTGCTCGACAACGAACTGTGGCCGAGCAGCTCCTGGACGGCTCGCAGGTCGGCGCCGCCGTCGAGCAGGTGGGTGGCGGCGGAGTGGCGCAGGTCGTGCGGTTTGGTGTGGGGGAGGCCGGCGTTCCGGGCGGCGGTGGCGACCACGCGGCGGACCACGGTCGGTTGCAGCCGGCCGCCTTTGCGGCCCAGGAAGAGGGCGTCGGTGGCGGATTTCCCTTTACTGCCCTTCAGCGCCCCGGCCCTTCCTGCGCCGCTCGTCGTCGCGTCGGCTCCGGCATGGATTGTGCCGCCGGCCCGATGCTGCGTGCGGGTGGCCTCGTGCTCCGCACGGGCGGATCCGGCCAGGGCGGGGCGGCCTTGGCGCAGCCAGGTGTCCAGGGCGTCGCGGGCCGGGTGACCGTAGGGGACCGCGCGCTCCTTGCCGCCCTTGCCGAAGACGCGGACCACCTGCCGGGCGTGATCGATGTCGGACACGTCGAGGTCACAGAGTTCGCTGACGCGGATCCCGGTCGCGTAGAGCAGCTCCAGCACCGCCCGATCCCGGATCGCCACCTCGTCCGCCTGATCTCCCTCGCCGACCGGGCCGGGCCGGGTACCGGGGGCCGTGACCAAGGCCTCCGCCTGCTCAGCGCGGAGGACATGCGGGAGATCACGGTGCGCGCGGGGACTGGCCAGCGCGGCGCCGGCGTCGGACGGGGCCAGGCCGACCCGGTGAGACCAAGCGGTGAAGGTCCGGGCCGCTGCGGCTCGCCGGGCCTGCGAGGTACGGGCGGCGCCCTCACCCAACCGCGCTGCGAGCCACCCGCGGAGGGCCGTGACGTCCAGGTCCGCCACCGACGAACAGCCCTGGTCGGCGGCGTGCGTGAGCAGTGAGACCACGTCACCCAGATACGCCCGCACGGTGTGGGCCGACCGATCCTCGACGACCGCCAGGTGATGCCCGAACCGGTCCACGGCCTCCCGTAGCTCCGGAGGCAGCGCCTCGTGCAGCTCGGTCACTCGTTTCGGCCGGGGCCGTCGTCGATGGGCGTCCACGGTGTTCAGTGTGCCGCGGATTCTTGTCGTACCCCGACCGTAGGGTCGGGGCATGTCATGGGCGGGTCAGATGGACGCGGTCGGCGGGGTGGACTGTCTCGCCGCCGGCCGGAGTGGTCACGACCAGCACCGGCACGCCCTCGCCGAGGCGGTGCTTGCGGCGCTCGGCGTCGGTCGGCATCCGGGCGCTGACGCGTTCACCGCGGGCCAGCGTGACGACCTGCACCGGTTCCGGCACGCGGACGAAGGTTCCGCGTGGGCGGTCGACCGTGACCAGCCCCTCGGTGCGCAGCTGGCCGATCGCCTGACGCACCGTGGTGCGGCTGAGCCCGTGATCCTGAGCCAGGCGCAGCTCGCTCGGCAGCGGCTCGCCGGGCCCCAACTCGCCGGACTGGATACGATCCCGCAGCAGGTCAGCAAGCTGTCGAAAGACCGCCCGGTCCGCCGAATGATCGATCATGACCACTATTTTACGTGACCACGATCCTCCGTCACGTTGTACCTACAGACCCATGTAACTACAATGGAGACGCCGCCTCGGAAGGCCAAGCCGGCCGGGGCGGAAGAACGGGCGACGGTTTTGCCAGGCCGGTCAGTGACTGCTGGGCGCGACCGTCGCCCGTTCGCCTCGGCTCGTCGTGCTGGCCTCGGCTCGTCGTGCTCGCCTGGGATGTCGTGCCGGCGTCGGGTTGTCGTGCCGGCGTCGGGTTGTCGTGCTGGCGTTGCGGCACGGCGGCGCGGGGTGGCTCGTCGAATCGTCCTGGCCTGGGCTGGTCCGGGGCGTCGGCGTGGATTGTCAACGGCGTGGTGGCTCGTGCCAGGCCCAGGCGAGGAACCGGTCGTGGAGGTTCACCGGTTTCCCGCCGTCGATCACCATGTCCTGGAGCGCGTCGTACATCTGCGCCGACAGGTATATCCGCAGCAGCGACGGAAACGCCCGGTACTCGTAGAGCAGCCGGGCCTGGGCGGTGGGGCACGGCCAGGGGCGGCCACAGGCGTGGCAGTCCCAGTTCGGCCGTTCATGCAGGTGTTCAGTTCCCTGTGTGGCGGTCAACGATGTTCCCCCCGAATCTGGCCTGCACCATCACGGCCGGCTGCGCCCATTGCCGCCTGATCGCCGCGCCGCGCCGCGACTCGCTCGCCGTGGTTTGGCTTGCCCCGGTTCGGCTTTTTCTGCTCGGCTTTCTCTGCTCGGCTTGCTCGTCTCGGTCTGCTCGGCCCGCTTGCCCGGCTCGGCTCGCCCGGGCTCGGGTTGCTCCGGCTCGGCTCGCCCGGGCTCGGGTTGCTCCGGCTCGGCTCGCCCGGGCTCGGGTTGCTCCGGCTCGGCTCGCCCGGCTCGGCGAAGACCCGCCGGGCCGCGGGCCGCCGCTTTGGCCGTGATGGGCCGACACGGCGACGCCCACAGGCCGTACCGCTCAGTTGTGGTTTTCATCTTTGAAGTTCGCTGTGGAAGCCGTCCGGGGGCGGATCGTTGCCTCTCGCCGCGTGCCGCTCGGCCGTGCGTCCGGGTTCACGGTTCCGCCCGTCGGTGCGCCTCCCGCCTCCTTGCTGTGCTGGTCAGTGCTGGTCGCGGCGCCGGTGCAGGTGGTTCTTGAACGGGTCGTTGCAGACGGTGCGATGGCGCTGCCCGGGCGTCAGGTTGCCGGCCCGTCCGACGTTGGCCTCCGAATGCCGGTGCCGGGGCACGGAGGCTCGACCGGTCGGACGCGCGGCCGGTCTGCCCGCCGGAATGCTGTCCCGGCTCGGCTGTTTGTCGGCCTCCGGGCTGTTCATCGCCTCGATGAGCGAGTCGAGCCCGGCCGTCATCGTGTCGCTGGTCTCGTCCGGCTCGTCGCCGAGCCGACCACGTGCTGCCATGCTGGGTTCGGGCTCGTCGCCGAGCCGGCCGCGTGCTGCCATGCCGGGCTCGCCGCCGAGCCGGCCGGGCGCTGGTGTGCTGCGCTGTGCGCCATCGCCTATGCGATCGGGTGTCGACGCGCTGGGATCCGCCGCGGTGCCGAACCAGCCGCGTGCCCGCGCCGGAATAGTCGTTTTCGGCGCATCCTTGTGGGCCTGGTCCTTGGCCGCCGAGCCTCCCGCCGTTTCGGGGCTGAGCCCCGTTCGTTCATCGCCGGGCTCTTCCGAGTCCGGATCCGGGGAGTCGTGCGACCGGGTGTTGTGGACAGTCGGCGCCCGGCGCTGCTCGGGCACCGTCACCGTGCGGGGCGTCTGCCGATCCGGAGGAGCTTTGTCGGAATGTGCGGGCGGGCCCGTCCGCTCCTGGGCATCACCGCGCGGCGGGTACGGCTTGACCGGCGCCGGCACCAGCCGGTCCACGCAGGGCGCCAGCAGCCCGCACCGGCACCGCCGCCACAGTGTGCGCCAGTCGCGGCGGTGACGTGGCGAAACGGGAACCGGTCCACTTGTCGGGCGACATCTAGTCATGGCGAGCATGGTAATGGACGTAGGACTAGCTGTCTCCCGCCAACGTGCCGTACGCCTAATAGTCTCGCGCCTACGGTCGATCATGTGGGAGTGAAGCCGATCCGCCTCATGGGCGCACACGAGATCCGTATCCGCCTGGGCGGTGTGAGTCGTCAGAGGGCGTACCAGATCACCAGCCGCGCGGACTTTCCGAAGCCGGTCGCGGACCTCGCCCAGGGCAAGGTGTGGCTGACCGAGGACGTCGAGGCGTGGATGAAGGTCCACCGCCGTGACCTGGATGAATCCGAGGACTGATCGCCTCTTCGGCGGCTCGGGTCCACCGGCTGGACCCGACCGCCCGGGCGTCGTCCGGCCGTGGCGGCGGGGGCTCGTCCCGCGTACAAAGTTTCCGCAGAGATTTGCCGCGAAAAGCGTGCTCAGTGCCGTGGTCAAGATCGACGTGACGATCTCTCCGATCCACTGGAGACGGTGGATTTGTCCGACCGTCGGCGGCGGAAGAATGTCGGCGCTTTCACCCGATCGGGTGGTGGGGGTCATCTGACTAGCCGCCCCGGGACGCGAGCATGACGCCGCCCTCGGTGCGGATCACCAGACCCGCGGCCTCCAACAGGGACAGACGCCGCAGGACGGTACGCAGGTCCAGCCGGGCCTCCGCGGCCAGTTCCTCCGCCGTCGCCGTACCGCGGTGGGGGAGAGCCTCCAGGATCAGTGACGACTCCTCGTCCAGCAGGTCCCGGAGGTGCTCACGCCCGCGCGGCGCCGGCTCCAGGTACTCCCCGATCCGGCCGACCTCCTCCAATACGTCGGCGACCGAGGTGACCAGGCGGGCGGTCGGGTACTTCCGCAGCAGTTCGTGGCAGCCGACCGACATCGCCGAGGTCACCGGACCCGGCACGATCATTCCGGGGCGGTCGAGGGCGAGCACCCGGCTCATCGTCTGGGTGGCGCCGCTGCGCGCGGCCGCCTCGACCACGACCGTGCCCACGGTGGCGGCGGCGATCACCCGGTTCCGGATCAGGAAACGGTGCCTCAGCGGCTCGGCTCCGGGCGGCCACTCGCTGATCAGCAGCCCGCGTTCGGCGATGCGGGCGAACATCTCCGAGTTCTGCACCGGGTACGGCCGGTCGACCCCGCACGCCAGCACCGACACGGTTGCGCCGTTCGCGGCGAGCGCGGCGCGGTGAGCGGCTGCGTCGATCCCGTACGCGCCTCCCGAGACCACGGTCCAGCCGCGTTCGGCCAGGCCGTACGCCAGCTCGTTGGTGACGTGCGTGCCGTAGCCGGTGGACGCCCTCGCACCGACGATCGCCACCGACCGTTCCAGCGTCTCGCCGAGGGGGAGGTCACCCCGTACCCAGAAGCAGAGCGGCGGACGGGTGTCGCGGTTGACCCGCATGCCGCTGTCGATCTCCAGGGTGGCCAGGGTGTCGACGCGGGCCGGCCACTCGGCGTCGGAGGGCACGACCAGGCGGGCGCCGGCTTCCTCGGCGAGGCGCATCGCGTCCGCGGCGATGTGCCGGGCGTCGCCGGCCGCGGTCCGGGCGGTGACCGCGGAGCGCAGCCATCGGTCCGGTACGTCCCCGGCGAGCAGCCGGTCCAGAGCGGTCGGGGCGCCGATCTGTTGGACCAGGGTCCAGATCGCCCGGTTGCCGGGCTCGGCGAGCCAGGTGAGCGCGGCCCGCGCCATCCGATCGGCGTGACTGCCGGGCTCGTTCATCGCCCCACCACCGCGTCATCGGCGGGGCCGGCGGGCCCGGGGCCGATGGCCGTGCGATCTCCCGGTGGATCTTCTTCCGCCGCGGAGGCAGTCGGATCAGGCCGTCCCGGCGTGGGATGCGATCGACGAGCCGCAGCCGTGGAGGCCGGACCCACGTTCCCGGTCCGGAGCTGCAGGGCTTCTGCCACGTCGTCGCCGCCGGGGCGGTCACGCCCGTCGAGGTCCGCGATGGTCCACGCAAGCCGGAGCACTCGATCGAACCCGCGGGCCGAAACCGTCCCCCGATCCAGCGCGGTGCGCAGAGCGACGGTGTCGCGTGCCGGCAGCAGCCAGGGCGGCTGCCGGAGTCGTGGCCCCGGCACGTCGGCATTGACCCGCCAGCCGCCCCGGGAGTTCCACCGCTCCACTGCCGCGGTGCGTGCCCGCAGGACGCGGGCCGCCACCGAGGCGGAGGACTCGGCCGGACCCTTCTCGGTGATGAGTTGCGCGGCTCGCATCGGTAGGAGATCGATGCGGATGTCCACCCGGTCGAGCAGCGGGCCGGAGAGCCGGCCGATGTAGCGCTGCCGGATCTGCGGACTGCAGGTGCAGCGTTGATCCGTGCTGGCGCAAGGGCAGGGGTTGGCGGCGAGGACCAACTGGGCCCGAGCCGGGTACTCGGTGGTGCCACGGGCCCGGGCCAGTACCACCCGCCCACTTTCCAGCGGTTGCCGTAACGCCTGCAGTGTCGTCCGGGCGATCTCCGGGGCCTCGTCCAGAAAGAGGACGCCCCGATGTGCGAGGGAGAGCGCCCCGGGCCGAGCCAGCCCACTCCCCCCACCGATCAACGCCGCCGAACTCGAACTGTGGTGAGGCGCCTGATAGGGCGGCCGCCGGATCAGCCCACTGTCCGGCGGCAGCACCCCGGCGATCGACTGCAGTGCGGTCACTTCCAGCGCCGCCTCGTCGTCGAGCGTCGGCAGGATCGAGGGCAGCCGTTCGGCGAGCATCGTCTTGCCCGCGCCGGGCGGTCCGAGCAGGACGAGGTGGTGACCGCCGGCGGCGGCGATCTCCAGCGCGTACCGCCCGAACTGCTGCCCGGCGACGTCGGCCAGGTCAGGCCCGGTGACCGGTGGTGCCGGTGACTCCGGCGGCGGGTCGAGCAGTTGTTCGGTGCCGCGGACGAAGTCGGCCAGGCGGCGCAGCGAGTCCACCGCGCGGACCGTCACGCCGGGCACCACGGTCGCCTCGCGGGCGTTGGCCAGCGGCACGATGACCCGGCTGATCCCGGCCTGGGCGGCGGCGGCCACCATCGGGAGCACGCCGCGGACCGGGCGCACTGTCCCGTCCAGTCCGAGTTCGCCGAGCAGGATCACCCCGTCCAGCGGCCCGATCGGCAGGTCACCGGCGCCGGTCAGCAGCGCCGCGGCGATGGCCAGATCGAAGCTGCTGCCGTGTTTGGGCAGGGCGGCCGGGAGCAGGTTGACCGTGATCCGCCCGTGCGGCCAGTCGCAGCCGCTGTTCACCACGGCGGCGCGGACCCGGTCGCGGGCCTGCTGGAGCGCGGCGTCGGGCAGCCCGGTCAGCACCACGGCGGGCAGGCCCGGGGAGAGGTCGGCCTCCACCTCGACCAGGCGGCCGGCGACCCCGACCAGGCCGACGCAGAGCACCCGTGCGTAGCTCATCAGAACGCCGCCCGGATGTGCACGACCCGGCTGGCGCCTCGCGGCTGCGGGAGCACCTCCACCACGTCGAACCGGATCTGCGGGGCGCGGGTCGCGGTCTCGGCGAGCCAGCACATCGCCAGCAACCGCAGTTTGTTCACCTTGCGGGCGTCGATCGCACCGGCCGGTGGCCCGAACGTCGCCGTCCGCCGCGTCTTCACCTCGCAGAACACCACGCAGTCGCCGTCCCGCAGGATGAGGTCGACCTCCCCGTCGGAACATCGCCAGTTGCGGGCCAGGATGGTCAGCCCGCGCTCTTCCAGATGCCGGGCGGCGATTCGTTCGCCGTACGCCCCGACCGCCTGCCGCTGATTCGTCATGCCGCGGGACGCTGGCAGGAACCGCGGCCCGCGGTGCAACGCCCTGTGGACGGAGCGTCATTGTGGATTTCCGCTCGGTCACCGACCGGGTGTGATATGTGCCTGGCTGTGGCTTTGCTGACCGGTCTCGCCTACCGTGCGAGTTCGTGGAGCATCGTTACGCCGACGAGTCCGGCCCGACCTGGTACTCCGGAAGCCGCTACACCGACCCACCGCGCTATCCGAACGAGCCGGAGACGTCCGGGTCGCACGCGTTGCGCGAGGACGCGTACGACACCGGTGCGGTCCGCCTGCCCGAGCAGCGTCCCGCCGAGCCCGAGCCACGCTCGCCGTACGAGTCGGGGCGTATCCCGGTCCGCGGCCCGGAATACCCGACGATTCCGCCGCCGCCGCCGGTGGGCCGGCCGACAACCGTGGTGCCCCCGGTCGCCGCGGTGCGGACACGACGCCCGGTCTCGTCGGTGCTCGTGGTGATCGCGACGCTCGTCCTGTTCCTGCCGACGCTGCGCCTGCTCGTGAGCGTGACGTTCGCCTCCGACCCGGCCGCGCGCGGCATCGTCCCGGCGGTGCTGCTCACGCTCGGGCTCGCACTGACCGGTTTCGGCTTGTTCACGGTGGGCGGCAACGGGGTGAACGGGGAGCGGGACGCTTGGCTGCGCGCTCCACTGGCGTACCTGCCCATCGGTTTGATCTTGATGGTGGCGGCCGGTCTCGCGGTCGCGTGACGAAAACGGCCCGCGGCTCGGTGGGAAACGGGTTGGCGTATGCTTGGTCCCGGCGACCGCCCAGGCGGTCGACCTCGCGCGCCCTCCGACCGTTCTGACCGCTGATCCTGGTGTGTCGGCCGGCGGCGACGGCCCTCCCTGGTCCCGATGATCTTTCGGGCCCGACTGCGGCCGCCGACCGGGCGCCAGGACGCTCACCGCCGGTGGGCGTGACAACCAGGGAAGATCAGGGAGCACCACCATGGCCGTCGTGACCATGCGTCAGCTGCTGGAGAGCGGTGTCCACTTCGGGCACCAGACCCGTCGCTGGAACCCGAAGATGAAGCGCTTCATCTTCACCGAGCGCAACGGCATCTACATCATCGACCTGCGCCAGACCCTCGAGTACATCGAGAAGGCGTACGCCTACGTGCGGGACACCGTCGCCGAGGGTGGTCACATCCTCTTCGTCGGTACCAAGAAGCAGGCGCAGGAGGCCATCGCCGAGCAGGCGACGCGGGTCGGTCAGCCGTACGTGAACCACCGTTGGCTCGGCGGCATGCTGACCAACTTCCAGACCGTTTACAAGCGCCTTCAGCGGATGAAGGAGCTCGAGGCTCTGGGTGACCTGAGCGGCACCGCCGCCGGTTACACCAAGAAGGAGACCCTCCAGCTCTCCCGCGAGAAGGAGAAGCTCACCAAGACCCTCGGTGGTCTGCGTGACATGACCAAGGTGCCGTCGGCGATCTGGGTCGTGGACACGAAGAAGGAGCACATCGCGGTCGACGAGGCGCGCAAGCTCAACATCCCGGTCATCGCGGTGCTGGACACCAACTGTGACCCGGACGAGGTCGACTTCCCGATCCCGGGTAACGACGACGCGATCCGTTCCGCCGAGCTGCTGACCAAGGTCATCGCCGCTGCGGTGGCCGACGGTCTGATCGCCCGCTCCGGCCGCGGCCGCGGTGGCGCGGACGAGAAGCCCGAGGCCGGCACCGTCGCCGCCGGCGAGCCGCTGCCCGAGTGGGAGCGGGACCTCTACGAGGGTGCCGAGAAGAAGGCCGACGAGGCTGCCCCGGCCGCCGCTGCTGAGCCGGCCGCTGCTGAGCCGGCCGCTGCTGAGCCGGCCGCTGCTGAGCCGGCCGAGCCGGTCGCCGCCGCGCCCGCTGCCGAGTAAGTCAACCGACGTGCTTCCGGCCGCCGCTGTTGATCAGGCGGCGGCCGTTTTCCCGACTGACATCGAGAGAAGAGTCATGGCTAACTACACCGCCGCGGACGTGAAGAAGCTCCGCGAACTCACCGGTGCCGGCATGATGGACTGCAAGAAGGCCCTGGAGGAGTCCGACGGCGACTTCGACAAGGCCGTCGAGTTCCTGCGCATCAAGGGTGCGAAGGACGTCGGCAAGCGGGCCAGCCGCACCGCCGCCAACGGCATCGTCAGCCACTCGGGCAAGGCTCTGCTCGAGCTGAACTGCGAGACCGACTTCGTCGCCAAGACCCCCGACTTCGTCGAGCTGGGCCAGCGTCTGGTGACCTTCGGCGAGCAGAACGGCATCGCCGACGCCGCCGCGCTGCTGGCCGCCACCATCGAGGACGGCAAGACCGTCGCCGACCTGGTGCAGGACTACGCCGCGAAGATCGGTGAGAAGATCGTCCTGAACCGCTTCGTGATCCTCGACGGCACCGTCGCGGTCTACCTGCACCGCAAGGCGCAGGACCTGCCGCCGCAGGTCGGCGTCCTCGTGCAGTACACGGGCAAGGACGACGAGGCGGCCGACTCGGACGCCCGCGGCATCGGCATGCAGATCACCGCGATGCGTCCGAAGTACCTGACCCGCGACGAGGTTCCGGCCGAGGTCGTCGAGTCGGAGCGCCGGATCGCCGAGCAGACCGCTCGCGAGGAGGGCAAGCCGGAGCAGGCGATCACCAAGATCGTCGAGGGCCGGGTCAACTCCTTCTTCAAGGACTTCGTCCTGCTCGAGCAGGCTTCGGTCGTCGACAACAAGAAGACGGTCAAGCAGATCGCCACCGAGGCCGGGATCGAGCTCACCAAGTTCGTCCGGTTCGAGGTCGGCCAGGAGTAAGGCACCACACAGCAATGGCACGGGAGGTCGGGTACGCGATTGAGCGTCCGGCCTCCCGGTCGCATAAGGTCTCCTGCAGATAGCGAAGGGAAGGCGGGTCTCATGACGATGGTGACCGACCAGTCCGCCACGGTCGACGAGAACCCGCCGGCCGGGCGGCCGCGCCGGGTCGTGCTGAAGCTGTCGGGCGAGGTGTTCGGCGGCGGCGCGGTCGGCGTCGACCCCGACGTGGTGCAGGCGCTGGCCAAGCAGATCGCCACGGTGAACCGACTGGGCATCCAGGTCGCCGTCGTGGTCGGTGGCGGCAACTTCTTCCGCGGCGCCGAGCTGCAGAAACGCGGCATGGACCGGAACCGCGCCGACTACATGGGCATGCTCGGCACGGTGATGAACTGCCTGGCCCTCCAGGACTTCCTGGAGAAGGAAGGCATCGAGACCCGGGTCCAGACCGCCATCCACATGGCCCAGGTCGCCGAGCCGTATATTCCGCTCCGCGCGATCCGCCACCTGGAGAAGGGTCGCGTCGTGATCTTCGGCGCCGGCGCCGGCATGCCGTATTTCTCCACCGACACGGTGACCGCCCAGCGCGCGCTGGAGATCCACGCCGACATGGTGCTGATGAGCAAGAACGGCGTCGACGGGGTCTACACCGCCGACCCGCGCATCGACCCGGACGCGCAGAAGCTGGACAACATCACGTTCCAGGAGGTCATCCAGCGCGGGCTGCGGGTGGCCGACCAGGCGGCGTTCAGCCTCTGCGAGGAGAACAAGCTGCAGATGCTGGTCTTCGGCGCGGACGGTGACGACACCATCGTGCGCGCGTGTGCCGGCGAGAAGATCGGCACCCTGATCACCGCCTGAGTTCGCGCTCGAACACAAGCCACATTCCGCACCACAGAAGAGAGCGAGGAGAGCCGGTGATCGAGGAAATCCTTTTCGAGGCCGAAGAGAAGATGGACAGCGCGGTCGAGCACGCCAAGGAGGAGTTCGCCGCCATCCGGACCGGCCGGGCCACCCCGGCGATGTTCTCGAAGATCGTGGTGGACTACTACGGCGCACCGACGCCGGTGACGCAGATGGCTTCCGTCGGCGTCCCGGAGCCGCGCATGGTCATCGTCAAGCCGTATGACAACACCCAGCTCGGCCCGATCGAGCGCGCCATCCGTGACTCGGATCTCGGGGTCAACCCGAACAACGAGGGTACCCAGCTGCGCATTCACCTTCCGCAGATGACCGAGGAACGCCGCCGCGAGATGATCAAGGTGGCGCGGGGCAAGGCGGAGGAAGGCCGGGTCGCGATCCGCAACGTGCGCCGCAAGGCCAAGGAGCAGATCGACAAGCTGGTCAAGGACGGCGAGACCGGCGAGGATGATGGGCGTCGCGCCGAGAAGGAGCTCGACGACGTCACCCACCGTTACGTCGCGGTGGTCGACGAACTGGTCAAGCACAAGGAAGCCGAGCTGCTCGAAGTCTGATGTCCTACCTCGATCCGCGTGCCGGGCAATCCTCCGGCGAGTCGTACGCCTCTCCGGCGTTCGAGAATCCCGCCTGGCACGCGGACGACAAGGCGCCATCCGACCAGCCCAAGCGTGGCCCCGGTAAGCGCCGGGCCGGTCGCGGTCGTGCCCCCGAGGGCAAGAGCCGCGCCGGTCGCAACCTCCCGGCCGCCATCGCCGTCGGGCTCAGCCTGGGCCTGGTCGTCCTGGCGTCGCTGCTGGTCTGGTCGCCGGCCCTGCTGGGCGTGCTGGTCCTGGCCGCCGGCGTCGGGGTCTGGGAGACCGCCCGGGCGATGAACGTCATCGGCGCCCGCCCGCCGGTCATCCCGCTGATCGCCGGCACGGTCGTGATGACCGGCCTGGCCTGGTACGCGGGGCCCGACGCGCTCGCTCTGGGCCTGCTCGCCACGATCGGCGCCGCGACTCTCTGGCGGCTGGCCGACGGTGTGGCCGCGGTCCGCCGTGATTTCACCCCGATCACGCTGATCGCGGTCTACGTGCCGTTCCTGCTGAGCTTCGCCGCGATGCTGGTGCAGCCGGACGACGGCAAGTGGCGGGTGCTAGCCACGGTCGTCGGCGTAGTGCTCTCCGACACCGGTGGTTACGCCGCCGGCGTCTTCCTCGGCAAGCACCCGATGGCCCCGAGGATCAGCCCGAAGAAGTCCTGGGAGGGCTTCGCCGGTTCGATCACCGCGTCCGCGATCGGCTCCGGCGCGCTGCTGTTCTTCCTGATGGATGTACCGGTCTACTACGGCCTGCTGTTCGGCGCCGTGATCTCGATCGTCGCGGTGATGGGTGACCTGGCCGAGTCGATGCTCAAGCGCGACCTCGGCGTGAAGGACATGAGCAACCTGCTGCCCGGCCATGGCGGGCTGATGGATCGGCTGGACTCCATCCTCTTTGCGGTTCCCACGGCCTACCTGCTCTTCGCGATCATCGCGCCGAACTAGCCATGGGCGACTCACCGGAACAGCGTGGGAGACTGGATACGCCATGACGATTCTTCCGGTCATCCCGATCAGCCCCGACCAGCCCGACGCGGTGCAGACCCGCCGCCGTCCGAGCATGCCTCCGCGCCACCTCGCCGACCTCGACCTCGCCGCGCGCCAGGCCGCGGTGACCGCCCTCGGCGAGCCGGCTTTCCGGGCCAAGCAGCTCTCCACCCACTACTTCGGCCGCCTCGTGCGTGACGCCGCCGCGATGACCGACCTGCCGTCGGCCACGCGTGACAAGCTCACCGCCGAGCTGCTGCCCACGCTGCTGACCCCGATCCGCGAGCAGGCCTGTGACGACGGCGCCACCCGCAAGGCGCTCTGGCGGCTGCACGACGGCGCGCTCGTCGAGAGCGTGCTGATGGGCTACCCGGACCGGGTCACCGCCTGTGTCTCCAGCCAGGCCGGCTGCGGCATGGCCTGCCCGTTCTGCGCGACCGGCCAGCAGGGCCTGACCCGCAACCTGTCGGTGGCCGAGATCGTCGACCAGGTGGTCTATTTGGCCGGGGTCGCCGCCTCGGGCGCGGTCACCGGTTCACCGCCCCGCCTGTCCCGGGTGGTCTTCATGGGGATGGGCGAGCCGCTGGCGAACTATCCCCGGGTCATCGAGGCGGTTCGCCGCCTGACCACCCCGGCTCCGGAGGGCCTGGGTCTTTCACAACGGCACATCACGGTGTCCACGGTGGGTTTGGTGCCCGCAATGCGCCGGTTGATCGCCGAACAGCTCTCGGTGACTCTTGCGTTGTCACTGCATGCCCCCGATGATGATCTGCGCGATGAGCTTGTGCCCGTCAACCAGCGTTGGAAGGTGGCCGAGGTGCTCGATGCCGCGTTTGATTACGCGGCGCAGACCGGCCGTCGGGTCTCCATCGAATACGCCCTGATCAGGGACGTAAACGATCAGCCCTGGCGTGCCGACCTGCTCGGCCGCCTACTGCACGGCAAGCTGGCCCATGTGAACCTCATCCCGCTCAACCCGACTCCGGGCAGCAAGTGGGACGCGAGCCCCAAACCGGTCGAGCGGGAGTTCGTCCGGCGGCTGCGAGAGGCCGGCGTGTCGACCACGGTCCGCGACACCCGCGGCCGGGAGATCGACGGTGCCTGTGGCCAGCTGGCTGCGGGAGAGTTGACGCAGGCGGGCGCAGGGGCCGTCGCAGCCGGCGCGGAGGTGGCACAGTGACTGGGCGGAAGTCCCAGCGAGCGGAGTGGGAGACGTTGTGAGTAGTCAGGGACAGCGTTTCCGGCGGCGTGCGCTGCGCCGGGGCTACAAGGTCGACGAGGTCGACGCGTTCCTGGACCGCGTCGAGGCGACCCTGGCCGGCGAGCAGGTCGGCCCGCCGGTCGCCGCGCAGGAGGTACACGACGTCGTCTTCCGCGTTCGCTTCGGTGGCTACGACGAGTGGCAGGTCGACCTGCACCTCGACCGGGTCGAGCGTCAGCTCGCCGAGTTCGAGGAGCGCGGCGGCCGCCCGGTCGACCCGATGCGTGACTCGATGCGCAGTGGCCTGACCGCCGACCGCTCCGGCGCGATCGACCGCGGCTCCATCGAGCGTTCCGGCCCGCTGGGCCAGCCGAGCGGCCCGCCCGCACTTTCCGGCGGCATGCCGCGCAACGGCATGGCCGGTGCCGGCATGGGTATGGGCGGCCCGCCGCAGCCGCCGCAGTTCGGCAACCCGCAGCAGCAGCAGCCCCCGCAGTTCGGTAACCCGAACCAGCCGCAGTTCGGCAACCCCCCGGGCATGGGTCCCGGGATGAATCCGGGCATGGCGCAGACCGAGCGGCTTCCCGCCCCGGTCCGCGACGACCGGATGATGCCGCCGGGTATGCCCCCGCAGATGCCGCAGCGTCAGCCGATGCAGCAGCCCGATCCGTATGGTGGCGGTCGTTACGACGAGCCCACCACCTACGGTCAGCAGCCGCAGCTACCCCAGCGTCAGGCCCCGCAGGGCTATGACCAGGGCGGTTACGACGAGCCCACGACGTTCGGCGGTTTCGAGCCGGGCCGGCACGGCCGGACCGACATGACCGCCGAGATCCGTATGCCCGACCGTGATCCGCGCGGCGGTGGCTACGGTGGCCCGCCGCAGCCGGCCCCGCCCCAGTTCGGGAACCCGAACCAGCCGCCGCCCGGCATGCCGGGTTCGGCGGTCCCGGGTGCTCCGATGAGCGGCCCGCCGGGTGGTTACGGTCAGCCTCAGCAGCCGCAGGCGGGCCCGCCGATCGGTGAGCCCGGCGGCGAGCTCTACCGGGTGGACCAGTTGCGCCGCACGTTCCAGCCGCGGCGCTTCGGCAGCGGTTACGACCCGTCGCAGGTCGACCGGCTGTTCGAGGGCATCCTGCAGGCGATGACCGGTCGCGGCCCGATGCCGGTGAACGAGAACGACCTGGACATGCTTCAGTTCGGCCTGGTGCCGAACGGGTATTTCGAGGCCGAGGTCGACGCGGCCCTGCGCGAGGTGAAGGACATCCTGCTGCGCGGCGGTCGCCGGTAAAGCGAAAGGGCCCGCGGTGAGCGGGCCCTTCTGCGTTGTCCCGCAGAGTCAGTCGTTCGGCCGCAGACCGGCCTTGCGCAGCACCACGTCACCGATGACCGCGGCGACGAGGCCGATCGCGATCACGACGAGCCACACCTTCTCCGTGTTGCCCTCCTGGTTGCCCCAGAAGAACATGAGAAGCACCACGGCGGAGATGATCGCGCCCTTTTGCGCCCGCCGGCGGTTGGTCGGCTTCAGCTGGTCCGGAGCGTGGACGTCCTGGTGTTCTTCCAACGCCGACACGTCGGTCCTCCTCGTCGATGATCTGTGCGTCGTCCACAGTCTGTCACGGGGCCGCTGGGCACGAGCCAGCAACCCGGCTGTACTTTCGATGCGGTCACCAAGCCGCCGAAGGTACGGTTACAAGCCGCCGAAGCAGAGGAGCGACAAGTGCGGATCACGGGCACCGGCCATGCGAGCATGCGGATCGACACGGCCGCGGGCAGCATTCTGACGGATCCGTGGGTGAATCCGGCGTATTTCGCCTCTTGGTTCCCGTTTCCGGACAACTCACAGCTCGACTGGGAGACGCTGGGCGACGTCGACTACCTCTACGTCTCCCACCTGCACCGGGACCACTTCGACGCCGAGCACCTCAAGCGGTTTGTCAACAAGAAGGCCACCGTCCTGCTCCCGGAGTACCCGACGAGTCAGCTCGAGGACGAGCTGCGTGATCTGGGCTTCACCAGCTTCCTGCGGACGAAGTCGGACGAGGTGCACGAGCTCGACGGCGGCCTCAAGATCATGATTCAGGCGCTGATCAGCCCGACCGACGGCCCGATCGGTGACTCCTCGCTCTGGGTGGAGCACGACGGCATCCGCCTGCTGAATCAGAACGACGCCCGCCCGGCCGACCTGACCCGCTTCACCGAGCTGGGCCACGTGCACGCGCACATGCTGCAGTTCTCCGGCGCCATCTGGTACCCGATGGTCTACGAGCTGCCGGAGAACGCGAAGACCGCGTTCGGCAAGCAGAAGCGCGAGCGGCAGTTCGACCGCACCTGGCGCTACATCGACGACCTGAAGGCGGACTTCGTCTTCCCGATCGCCGGCCCGCCGTGCTTCCTCGACGACAGCCTGTGGCAGTTCAACGACATCCACGGTGATGAGGGGAACATCTTCCCCGACCAGTCCGTCTTCCTGTCGGAATATGCCAAGGTCGGCGGCACCAACGCGGTCGTCCAGCTGCCCGGCAGCGTGACCGTGCTCACCGACGGCGGCACGAAGCAGACCACCGAGCACCCGATGCCGGTCGAGGAGTTCTTCGCCAACAAGAAGGCCCACCTGGAGGAGATGCGGGAGCGCAAGGCCCCGATCATCGCCGCCGAGAAGGAGTCCTGGCGCCATCCCGAGATCGACGTGCTCGGCGCGATGAAGAAGCGGATCGAGCCGCTCCTGGAGGAGTCGATCTACATGGCGAACGGGGTCGGCGGCCCGGTCCGCTTCGACCTCACCGACTCGTTCGGCCCCGACGGCGAGGTCGTCGAGTCGATCGTCGTCGACTTCCCCGGCAAGCAGGTCCGGAAGTATGCCGACGAGAAGGTGCGCTACCGCTTCAAGACCGGCCGCGCCCTGATCGAGCACCTGATCCACGTCGACGAGGGCGACTGGGTCAACTCCCTGTTCCTGAGCTGCCGCTTCTCCGCCGCGCGCATCGGGCAGTACAACGAGTTCGTCTACGCCTTCTTCAAATGCCTCTCCGAGGAGCGGCTGCAATATGCGGAGGGTTGGTACGACGAGCACGAGAAGGCCGTCGACGCCGAGGACACCCAGTTCGGCGACTGGACCGTGCAGCGCCGCTGCCCGCACCTGAAGGCCGACCTGTCCCGCTTCGGCGTCCTCGACGGCAACGTCCTGACCTGCCAGCTGCACGGCTGGAAGTTCGACCTCCCGAGCGGCCGTTGCCTCACCGGTGTGGGCCACAAAATCCGAGCCCACAAAACCGAAACCCCGTAAACCCTTCTCTGGTACGGGCGTTGTGGCCCCGAACCGCACCCCACAACGCCCGCCCCGCAGTCCGCGGCGCCCAGCCACCCCAGCCCGCTGCTGCGCCGCCGCCCGTCCGGTCCCGGCCCCGTCCACGGCCCCGTCCGCGCCGTCCAGGCCCGCGACCCCGCGTCCCGTACAGCCCGCTGCGCGCTCCCGCCGGCCAGCCGGTCCTCAGCGTGGTGTCCCACCCTCCAGAACAGCGCTCAGCGCCGGCCGAAGCTTTCTCGGCCGGCGCTGAGCGCCGTTTCCGGCCTGTTGTTACACCCCGGGGAGTCGGCCGACGCGGTGAGTCGCGTGTCCGCCTGGGCCGGGCCGGGGGTCGCGTGCCGCTGTGCGGGTGGGGGTCAGAGGGCGAGGTCTTTGAGGATCCGGGTGGCGGCGTTGTGGCCGGCGGCGCCGATGACGCTGCCCGCCGGGTGGGTGCCGGCCGAGCCCGCGTACAGCCCGTCGACCCCGGTGAAGTACGGCATGCGCTGGTCGAACGCGACGGTGTTGTCCACGTGGTGGATGTGACCGCCGGTGATCCCGAAGTGCCGCTCGATCCCTGGCGGGGTGAGCGGGAACACGTCGGCGACCAGTTCGGAGGTGCCGGGTGCGTAACGGTCGCAGATGGCGAGCAGGCGATCGACGTACCCGGGGAGCTCTTTGTCCCATGAAGTGCCGGCCGGCTCGAACGGGACCGACTGCACGAACAGCGCGGACGAGTGGTGCCCGGCCTCGTCCTGCAGCGACGGGTCGACGGTGGTGTGCAGATACCACTCGATGGTCGGCTCGTCGGGGAGCTTGCCGGCCTGCACGTCGGCCCACATGGCGCGCAGCGCGGCCATCGGCGACTCCCCGGCGCCGGGCAGCAGGTGGATCGTCGACCCGAACGGCGACGGCGATCCTGCCGGCAGGCAGGAGAACTTCGGCAGGTCGCGCAGCGCCAGGTTGACCTTGAGGGTGGTCCCCGGTTTCTTGACCGCCTCCATCCGGTCGGCCAGCGAGGACGGCAGGGTGCCGGAGGGGACCAGGGACATCAGCCGGTACGGATCGCAGCTGCCCAGCACCACCCGGGCGGACACCGAGCGGCCGTCGGCGAGCACGACCCCGCGGGCCGCGCCCCCGTCGACGGTCACCGAGGTCACCACCGCGTCCGTGAACAGGCGCGCCCCGGCCGCCCGGGCCGCGTCGGCGAACGTGCGGGCGACGGTGCCCATGCCGCCCTCGGCGATCAGCCACGTCCCGTCCGAGCCGGGCAGCCGGCACATGTTGTGGACCAGGAAGTTGTGCCCGGTGCCGGGGTCGTCGGGGCCCGCGGTCAGCCCGGACAGGCCGTCGGTCACGGCGTACATGCTGGTCAGAAGTTCGCTCTTGAAGCCGAACCGGGCGAGGTAGTCGGCCACCGAGCCGCGCACGAGATCGAGGAACGTGCTCTGCAGCTGCGGCCGGATGTACCGGTCGGCGATCTGCTCGACCGAGCCCGGCTCCTCCAGCCAGGAGGGCGCGAGGTCGGCCCGGAGTGCGCCGATCTCGACGGCGAGCGCCTCGTCGGCGGCCGCGTCACGAGCCGAGAAGAACGTCTCCAGCTGCCGGCGGGTGGCCTCGCGGTCGCGGCCGAACAGCAGGTACGGCGAGCCGGCGGGCCCGGGTGTCGGCAGGAAGTAGTGCGGGTCGCGGCGCAGCATCGGGATGTCGACGTCGAGCGTCCTCAGCAGCTCGGGCGGCATCAGCCCGAGCAGGTAGGAGCCGGTGGACTGGCCGAGGCCGGGCACCCGGCGGAACGGGTGCTCGGTGCGGGTCGCGCCGCCGAGCACCCCGGCCGCCTCGAGCACGACGACGTCGAGCCCGGCGCGGGCCAGCAGGATCGCGGAGACCAGACCGTTGTGACCGGCTCCGATGATCACCACGTCGGCGCGGTCGGGAATGGGGGTCATGCCGAGCGACGCTACCTCGCGTTGATGCCATCCGCCCTCGGCGATTCATCCGACAAATGGGGCTTGATGGCGTGTGTGGCGGCGAATCCGACAAGGATGATCGTGTGGAAGAGGTAGAGCCACAGGCCGACCGCGACTGTCCCGCCGATCGCGTCGAATCCGCCGAACGGCGTGCCCAGGTTCAGCGGAAGTGAGCAGAACAACACGAAACCGTGCAGGAAACCGGAGAGGTTCGCCGCGGTGAACGAGCCGATCAGCACGGTCGGCGGCCACGGTGGCCGGCCCGGCGCGACATACCGGAAGACCCAGATCACCACCGGGGTCAGCACCAGCCAGGTGGCCAGGAACGACAGGACCACCCCGAGCACCGACCACCAGCCGCCGCGGATCCAGAGCGTGCTGGTCGTCGGCAGGGCCAGGAAGAGCGCGAGCAGCAGCGCCGGCGTGGCGGCCAGCAGCGGCAGCCAGAGCAGCCGGCCGCGCCAGCCGACCAGTGACTCGCCGGAGGTCTTGTGGATGGAGACGAACGCGCGGCGCAGCCCCTCGCCGTAGAGCGTGGCCGGCAACAGGCTGGCCAGCGCCAGCAGCGGAGTCAGGTGCAGGCCGGCGTCGATCAGGGCGGCAAGGGCCCGCGGCGCCCCGATCTCGTCCGGAAGGGCCGCGATGGTACGGCCGGTCAGCCTCCGCACCCGATCGTCGCCGGCGATCAGCCCGGTCAGCCAGATCCCCAGCAACGCGATCGGCACCACCGCGATCCCGCTGTAGAACGTGACCGCCGCCGCGTGCAGCGCGAGATCCCGTCCCCGTAGCGGCCGAGCCACCGCCGCGGCCATGCGCCGCACCCTGTTCACCACGGCGGTCAGGTACCCCGTAGCGGCCCCGCGCTCACCATGGTCTCGCGATCATGGTTACCGATACCTCGCTCACCTTCACCGTCGGGCCCGATCCCGAGCGGATGCGGCCGGCGCCGCGGCACTTCGTCCGGCGCGGCTTCATGATCACCCGGATCGGCGGCTTCGTGACGGCGCAGAGCGGTTACGTCACCGTGCGGACCAGCGGCCCGGCTCCGGAGACGGCGGCCGCGCTGACCGCCTTCGTCCGCACGAGGGTCGCCGGAGCCTGAGCGCGGGCGGTCCGGGAAGATGGGCGCATGCGAGACCTCGTCCTGCTCGGCTCCACCGGGTCCATCGGCACCCAGGCCATCGACATAGTCCGCCGCAACCCCGGCCGGTTCCGGGTGGTGGCGCTCGGGGCCGGTGGTGGCAACGTCGGGCTGCTCGCCGCGCAGGCGCTGGAGCTCGGCGTCGACGTGGTCGGTGTCGCGGCGGCTTCCGTCGTGCAGGATCTGCAATTGGCCTTTTATGCCGAGGCGCAGAAGCGCGGCTGGTCCTCCGGTGACTTCAAACTTCCCAAGATCGTCGCGGGGCCGGACGCGATGACCGAGCTCGCGAAATGGCCCGCCGACGTGGTGCTCAACGGCGTCGTCGGCAGCCTGGGCCTGGCGCCCACCCTGGCCGCGCTCGAGTCCGGCCGGATTCTCGCCCTGGCCAACAAGGAGTCCCTGGTCGCGGGCGGCCCGCTGGTCCGGCGGATCGCCAAGGAGGGGCAGATCGTCCCGGTCGACTCCGAGCATTCCGCGCTCGCGCAGTGTCTTCGAGGCGGACGAGCCGATGAGGTACGTCGTCTGGTGCTCACCGCCAGCGGCGGAGCGTTCCGCGGTCGTCGCCGCGAGGAGTTGACGAACGTCACGCCCGAGGAGGCGCTCAAGCACCCGACGTGGGACATGGGCCCGGTCGTGACGATCAACTCGGCGACGATGGTGAACAAGGCGCTCGAGGTGATCGAGGCGCACGAGCTGTTCGGCGTGCCCTACGACGACATCGAGGTGATGGTCCACCCCCAGTCGGTGCTGCACTCGCTGGTCGAGTTCACCGACGGCTCGACGCTGGCGCAGGCCAGCCCGCCGGACATGCGCCTGCCGATCGCGCTGGCCCTGGCCTGGCCGGAACGGGTGCCGCAGGCCGCCGCCGCGGTCGACTGGACGCTCGCGCACACCTGGGAGCTGCGCCCGCTCGACGACGAGGCGTTCCCCGCGGTCGAGCTGGCCAAGGAGGCGGGACGCACCGGGCGCTGCCGTCCTGCGATCCTCAACGCGGCGAACGAGGAGTGTGTAGCCGCTTTCGTCGCGGGTCGGCTACCGTTCTTGGGCATCGTCGACACCCTGGAGCGGGTGCTCGCGGCGGCCCCGGACTTCGCGGAGCCGGGTACCGTCGATGACGTGCTGGCCGCAGAAGCCTGGGCGCGTGCCCAGGCGCAGCGGACGATCGCGACTGTGGCTGAAGGAGCCTGATGCTGTTCTGGCTGGGTTGTGCGGCCTTCGCGCTGACCATCCTGATCTCGGTGAGCCTGCACGAGCTGGGTCACATGATCACCGGGAAGCGCTTCGGCATGAAGGTGACTCAGTACTTCGTGGGCTTCGGCCCGACGATCTTCTCGTTCAAGCGGGGTGAGACCGAGTACGGGTTGAAGGCGATCCCGCTCGGCGGCTTCTGCAAGATCGTCGGGATGACCCCGCAGGACGACGACGTCCTCCCGGAGGACCAGCCGCGGGCGATGTGGCGCTTCCCGGTCTGGAAGCGGACGATCGTGATGTCGGCCGGCTCGATCACCCACTTCCTGCTGGCCCTGGCCGGCGCGTGGGCGATGGCCGCCACGGTCGGCCTGCCGAACATCCACCTGCCGCAGACCAGCGCGGACCAGCGCTCCTACCCGGCCATCATCGACGTCGGCGAGTGCCTCCCGGTGCAGACCGAGCTGAAGAAGCTGGACGCGGACGCGCAGAAGGCCGCGGCGAGCGCCGAGTGCAAGCCGGGCGTCAACGGCGCGATCGTGCCCCCGGCCAAGGCCGCCGGCCTGCGGACGCTGGACCGGATCACCAAGGTCGGCCAGACCCCGGTGGAGAACTACGGGCAGCTCACCGACGCGATCCGAGCCTCCGCCGCCGGCCCCACCGTGTTCGAGTATGTGCGCGACGGCAAGCCCGGCAGCGCCACCGTGAACCTGATCAGCGACGAGCGCGCGCCGATCGAGGACCCGAAGGGCAAGGTCTCGGTCGTCTCGGTCGCCGGGCTCGGCTGGGACACCGACCAGCCGTACGTGGTGAAGTACAGCGTGGCCGGCGCCGTCCCCGCCGCCGGGGAGTACGGCTGGTACCTGGTGGAGAACTCGTTCAAGGCGATGGGGAAGATCCCGCAGAAGATCCCGGCGCTGTGGCACTCGATCACCGGTGACGAGCGTGACCCGGACACCCCGATCAGCGTGATCGGCGCGAGCCGGCTCGGCGGTGAGGCGATCGAGAAGGGCGTGCCCGAGGTCTTCTGGCAGATCTTCATCTCGCTCAACGTGTTCATCGGCCTGTTCAACCTGCTGCCGCTGCTCCCGCTGGACGGTGGTCACATCGCCATCGCGTGGTATGAACGGGTCCGCTCCGCGCTCTACAAGCGGCTGCGGCGACCCGATCCGGGGCGTGTCGACTACTACAAACTGATGCCGCTCACCTACGCGGTCATTCTGATCGGTGGTGCGTTCACCCTGTTGACCGCTACCGCTGACATCATCAACCCGATCACCATCTTCAAGTGAGTAGTGAGATGACTGCGATCAGCCTCGGCATGCCTGCCGTCCCCCCGCCGCCGCTGGCCCCGCGCCGGCAGAGCCGTCAGATCAACGTCGGTGGTGTCCTGGTCGGTGGCGGTGCCCCGGTCAGCGTCCAGTCGATGACCACCACGCTCACCTCGGACGTCAACGCGACGCTGCAGCAGATCGCCGAGCTGACCGCGTCCGGCTGCCAGATCGTCCGGGTCGCCGTGCCGTCGCAGGACGACGTCGAGGCGCTGCCCGCGATCGCCAAGAAGTCGCAGATCCCGGTGATCGCCGACATCCACTTCCAGCCGAAGTACGTGTTCGCCGCGATCGACGCCGGCTGCGCCGCGGTTCGGGTCAACCCGGGCAACATCCGGCAGTTCGACGACAAGGTCAAGGAGATCGCGAAAGCGGCCTCCGGCGCCGGCGTCCCGATCCGGATCGGCGTCAATGCCGGCTCGCTCGACAAGCGCCTCCTGGAGAAGTACGGCAAGGCCACCGCCGAGGCGCTGGTCGAGTCGGCGCTCTGGGAATGCTCGCTCTTCGAGGAGCACGGCTTCCGCGACATCAAGATCTCCGTGAAGCACAACGACCCGGTCGTCATGATCCGGGCGTACCGGCAGCTGGCCGAGCAGTGCGACTACCCGCTGCACCTGGGTGTGACCGAGGCCGGGCCGGCGTTCCAGGGCACGATCAAGTCGGCCGTGGCGTTCGGCGCACTGCTCGCCGAGGGCATCGGCGACACCATCCGGGTCTCGCTCTCCGCCCCGCCGGTCGAGGAGATCAAGGTCGGTCAGCAGATCCTCGAGTCGCTCGGCCTGCGCGAGCGTGGCCTGGAGATCGTCTCCTGCCCGTCCTGCGGCCGCGCCCAGGTCGACGTTTACACGCTCGCCGAGCAGGTCACCGCCGCGCTCGACGGCTTCCCGGTGCCGCTGCGGGTGGCCGTGATGGGCTGCGTCGTGAACGGGCCCGGCGAGGCTCGCGAAGCCGACCTCGGGGTCGCCTCCGGCAACGGCAAGGGACAGATCTTCGTCAAGGGCAAGGTCATCAAGACCGTGCCCGAGTCGATCATCGTGGAGACGCTGGTCGAGGAGGCGCTGCGCTTGGCCGACGAGATGGGCGCCGAGCTGCCGGACGAGCTGCGCGAACTGCTCCCGGGACCGGTCGTCACGGTGCATTGAGTTTGATGGCTGCTGTGCTTGATGGCTGCTGTGCTTGATGGCTCCGCTGTGCTTGATGGCTCCGCTTCGCTCCGCGGCAAAACGCCTAGTAACCGGGGAGGAGGCAGTTGATTTTCCGCCGCCCGCATACCCCGCGGGCGGCGGAAAATCAGCTGCCTCCTCCCCGGCGGCGTTTTGCGGGGTGGGAGTTGCCGGATGATGGGAGGCTCGGTCAGCGCTCGGTGCGGGGCTGTGCTGTGCGGGGCGGTGCGGGGCTGTGCGGGGCGGTGCGGGGCTGTGCTGTGTGGGGTGGGTCAGAAGAGGACTGTGGCGAAGGCGCCGGCGGAGACGAAGCCGCAGTGCTGGTAGACGCGGCGCGCTGACGTGTTGTAGTCGTTGACGTAGAGGCTGACCGTCGGCGCGACCCGGCTCAGAGCGTCGTTGACCACCGCGGCCATCGCCGCCGTGGCGATTCCGCGCCCGCGATATTCCGGGTGCACCCAGACGCCCTGCACCTGCGTCGTGCGCCGGGTGATGATCGCCAGCTCGGCCTTGAAGATCACCTGATCGCCGACGAACCGCGCGTAGGCCCGCTTCCCCTTGACCAGCTCGGCGACCCGTCGACGGTAGCCGCGGCCACCGTCGTCCTGCAGCGGCGAGACCCCGACCTCCTCGGTGTACATCGCGACCGCGGCCGGGAACAGCTGATCCACCTCACCGGGCCGGACCAGGCGCACCCCGGGGTCGGCGGCGACGGCCGGCGAGCGATCGGTGACCAGCAGCGGCTGGTTGGGCCGCACGTCCCGGGCGCGACCCCAGTGCACGCTTAGCCGATCCCACAGGTCGAGGACCGCCTCGGCCCGCCCGATGATCGACGAGCAGATCCGTGGCTCGTGGCTGAGCAGGTCGGCAAAGGCGGCGATGGCCGGCGGGGTGGCGCCGACCGGCACCAGGTGCGCGCCGGACCAGATGATCGACTCGACGCGGCGGGCGGGCTCATATCCGTAGATCCGCCCGTCGGAACGCCACCAGTTCAGGCCATGAGCGGCGACCCGCTCGGCGATCTGGGCACCCGCATAGGGGTCGGCGTCCAGAATCCGCTCGACCGCAGCACGCTCCGGCTCACCGAGCTGGCGAATGGGCACCGTCAACACAGCTACCACATTGCCAGATCCTGGCCTGTCGACACGCATGGCAACCCCATCAGTTCCGAAACCCTTGCGGACGGCAGTTCTCCGATATATCGTCTAGCTATCGACAACAGAACGGAGAAGATCATGAGATTCCCACACGAGGGTCATCACGGACATCGGCTGCGCGGGTTCGGCTTCCCGCCCGGCTTCCCCTTCGGCCCGGGCGGTCCCGGCGGCTTCGGCCCCGGTGGCCCGTTCGGTCCCGGCGGCGGTGAGTCCGGCCGGCGCGGCGGCGGTCGCCGTGGCGGTCGCGGCCGGCCCAACGTCCGCCCGGCCGTGCTGGCGCTGCTCCTGGAGCGCCCGATGCACGGCTACGAGATGATTCAGGAGCTCGACGCCCGCACCAACGGCATCTGGCGTCCCAGCCCCGGCTCGATCTACCCGACCCTCCAGCTGCTGGAGGACGAGGGTCTGATCGAGGCGACCGTCGGCGGTGGCCGCAAGAGCTTCCAACTGACCGCCGACGGCCGGCCCGAGGCCGAGACCGCCGCGCAGAATCCGCCGTGGGCCCAGTTCGGCGACGAGACGCTCAACCAGGTGCAGGACTTCCGCGACGCGGCGGTCGGCATCTTCAGTGCGCTCAAGCAGGTCGGCTTCTCCGGCACGCCGGAGCAGCAGCAGCGGGCGCTCGAGGTTCTGAACGACACCAAGCGCAAGCTGTACGCGATTCTCGCCGACAGCGAGTGATCACCGATGACCGCGGAAAACCTGAGGCCGCTGCCGGTCCAGGCCCGCGCGAAAGGAGCGCAATCCGTTGGGTTGCGCTCCTTTCGCTTCGGTACGCCGTTTGCCCCGCTCCTCGCGTTCGCCCTGGTCACGCCGAGCGTCGCCCGGTCACGCCTCGTCAGCCCGGCCGGCGTGAGCGTCAACTCGGCCGGGGTGAGCGTCAACTCGGCCGGGGTGAGCGTCAACTCGGCCGGCGTGAGCGTCAGCCCGCCCGGCGTGAGCGTCAACTCGGCCGGGGTGAGCGTCAACTCGGCCGGCGTGAGCGTCAGCCCGCCCGGGTGAGCGTCAACCCGGCCGAGGCGAGCCTCGATCTGGCCGGGGCGGGCATCGTTCCGGCCGGGCCGGGTTCAGTCGAGCTCGGTCAGCCCCAGCAACTCGTGCAGCGCGCCCTGCCCGTCCGGCGTGACCCGGACTGCCCGGCCCGACCCGATCCGCGCCACCCAGCGCCGGTCGAGGAACGTCTCGCAGACCCGTGCCCCGGCCAGCCCGCCGAGGTGTGACCGCCGTTCCGTCCAGTCCAGACACGCCCGTGCCAGTGGCCGCCGACCGGCCCGCAACCGTTCCGGCGCCACTCCCAGCCGCTCGGTGAGCCAGTTCAGCCCGTCGTCGGTGACCGCGAACCCGCCCGCCTGGTCGATCAGCCCCGCGCCGGTCAGCGCGTCGGTGACGGCCACGCCGAGGCGCCCGGCCAGGTGGTCGTAACACGTCCGGCCGCGGCGCAGCGCGGCGTCGGCCGTCGCCGCCCGCAGCCCGCGCGCCGGTGGAAGACCCGGTTCCAGGCGCGCGGTGATGTCCTCCAGGAGCGCGGCGACTCCGGGGTCGGCCAGCCGGACATACCGGTGCCGGCCCTGCCGTGCCTCGGTCAGCAGCCCACCGGCGAGCAGCCGGTCCAGATGCTCGGTGGTCGTGGACCTGGCCACCCCGGCGTGCGTGGCCAGCTCACCGGCGGTCCAGGCCCGGCCGTCGAGCAGGGCCAGGCACATCGCGGCCCGGGTCCGGTCGGCGAGCAGCGCCGCGAACGTCGCCAGCTCGGAGGCATCACTCATGACCCTATTGTTTGCCGGTGACAGTTCGCCCGGCGCCGAACCCTCGGGCCGCGTCCGGGTCGATGTTCGGGCTGACCTTCGGCGAGTACGTGGACTGCCTCGCCCCCCTCGGCGACGCCCGGGCCTGGCGCCGCGACTGGTCAGAAACGGTCAGGCGGGGCGGCCCAGGGCGGCGATCAGGGACGTCAGGGCGGGGAAGCCGCCGCGCTCCAGCTCCGGGGTGGGGAGCAGGGCCATCACCGGCACGGTGACGCCGGCGTCGGCGTAGGCCTGGACGCGGGTGCGGACCTGGTCCGGCGGGCCGTGCACGATCAGCTCGTCGACCAGGGAGTCCGGGATGGCGGCGAGGGCGCCCTTGCGGTCGCCGGACTCCCAGGCCTGCCACATCGGGGCGAGGATCTCCGAGCGGCCGAGCCAGCGGTGGAACACAGCGTAGGCCGGAACGGTCAGGTATGACGTGATGAGGCGCCGGCCGATGGTCCGGGCGTAGGTCTCGTCGGCGGTCGGGACGACGAAGATGCGGGTGGCCACGTCGAAATCCGGGCCGGTGTCCTTGATCTCGGCCAGGGCGGTGTGCACGTCGGCGGCGGAGAGCCAGTTGAGGATCACCCCGTCGGCCTCGGCGGCGGCCAGGTGCAGCATCTGCGGGCGCAGGGCGGCCAGCAGGAGCTGCGGCGGGACGGCCGGTGGACGTTCCAGCCGGAAGCGTTTCACGGTGAACGTGGGGAACTCCTGGTCGACCAGCTCGCCGGCGAGTGCGGCGCGCAGGAAGCGGAGAGTGTCGCGGCTGCGGGCGAACGGCTTGACGAAGTCGGCCGCGTTCCAGTCGCCGGCCACCACGGGCGACGACGCGCCGATGCCGAACTGGAACCGCCCGGGCGCGGTCTCGGCGAGCGCCGCCGCGGTCATCGCCAGCAGGCCGGGGCCGCGCGTGTAGACCGGGGTGATCGCCGTGCCGAGCCGCAGCCGTGGCTCCCAGGCCGCGGCGAGAGTGAGCGGCGTGAACGCGTCGGTGCCGGCCACCTCGCTCGACCACGCGTCGGTGAACCCGGCATCGGCCAGGGCGGTGAAGACGGCAGCGTGATCGGCCAGCGGAACGCCGCCGAGCGGCACGGTCATGCCCCAGCGCATCGACATGACCACGATCCTGCCGTCCGGACCGGCGTGATGTCCACCACCTGTGGATTGTTCCACGTTCTGCCGCGGGTATGTTTTTAGACTGACCGGTCAGTACAATTAAGGAGCCCTCATGTCGGTGCTGAGCGCGTCCGGTGCCGGAGTACGACACCATCGGCGCTGGCTCCTGCGCGACCTCGACCTCACGGCCGGCCGCGGCGAGATCGTCGCCGTCACCGGCCCGCCCGGCAGCGGCCGGACCAGCACGGTGCTCGCTCTCGCGGGCAAGTTGCGGTTGTCCGCGGGCAAGGTTGCCCTCGGGGGTACGTCGGCACTCGCGCACGTGACCGGTGTCAATGACCCCGAGCCGGTGTTCACCGTCCGGGAGCACGTGGCGGAACGGCTGGCCCTGCTCGGGCGTCCGCGCCGGGAGGCGGCCGCGGTCGACCTGCACGGGCTGGACCCGGGGCTGCGGGGGAGCGACCTCACGCCGTACCAGAAGCAGGTCCTGGGGTTGATCCTGGCCCGCCTGGCGAAACCGGCGCTGATCGCGCTGGACGGGGTGGACAGCGGGCTGGACGAGCAGGAGCAGGCCGCGCTCTGGGCGTTGATCGGCGAGGTGATCGCGGAGGGCGTGACGGTGCTGGTCACGGCGCGTGCGGTCGATCCGGGGCGGGTGTCGCGGGTGGTGCTGCTGGACGATCCGCAGTCGGGCGAGCCGGGTCACGCGCGGGTCCAGGAGTCCCCGCCGCCTGTGGACGGGCCTGTGGAAGAAGCGCCGGCCAACGATGAGCCGGTCGAAGAAGCGCCGGTCGAAGAAGCGCCGGTCGAAGAAGCGCCGGTCGGCGAAACGCGCACCGAAGAAGCACCTGCCGAGGGTGAGCCGGCCGATAAAGCGCCGATCGGCGAAGCGCCCGTGGAAGACATTGAGGAGCGGGGTAAAAAATGATCGGCTTCTCGGCCCTGTCCCTGGCCGGCCTGGAACTCCGCCGTTTCTTCCGCAGTCGCCTGACCGCCGCCGCCCTGGCCGTCCTGGCGGTCGTCCCGCTGCTCTACGGCGCGCTTTATCTCTACGCCTTCTGGGATCCTTACGGCCGGCTCAACCACATTCCCGCCGCCCTGGTCATCGAGGACAAACCGGCGAAGGACCAGGACGGCGACGTCGTCAATGCCGGGCACGACCTGGCCGACAAGCTGATCGAGCGTCAGGTCTTCGACTGGGACGTCGTCGACGCGAAGGCCGCCGAGTCCGGTCTGCAGGACGGCAGGTATCAGATCGAGCTACGTATTCCGGCCGATTTCTCGGCCCATCTGGCCGCCGCGCCGAATGCCGCTCGCAATCCGGAGAATGCGCAGTTGAGCGCCGTTTCCGACGATTCCACCAACTACCTTTCCGGTGTCTTCGCCCGTACTGCTTTCGACGAGGTCCGCTCGGCCGCCAGCGCCAGTGCCTCGGCGAAGTACTACGACCGGATGCTGATCGGGTTCACCGATCTGAAGGCGCAGACCGAGAAGGCCGCCGACGGCGCCGGCCGGCTCGCCGACGGCGCCGGGTCGATCCACCAGGGCGCCGCGAAGGAGGCCGCCGGCATCGACGACGCGCACGCCGGCGCCGGTGAGATCGCCGGCAAGCTGGGCGCCGCGGGTCAGGGCGCCGGCCGGCTCGCGGACGGTCTGGAGCAGCTGGAGACCGGCGCCGGCCAGCTCGCGTCGGGCACCGCCCGGGCCGCGACCGGCGGGCGTCAACTGGCCACCGCCGTCGACGCCGCGGCGGACAAGGTCGAGCCGGTGCTGCGGGACAACGCGCAGACCATCGAGGACGCGGCCACCCTGGTCGCGAACGGCGCGGATCTGCTCGCCAAGAACGTCGGCGCGATCGACGACGCCGCCGACCAGGCCGTGCGGGACGCCGAGAACCTGCAGAAGCAGCTGGACGAGCTGCCCGGCAGCGACGGCCTGCCCGAGGCGAAACGGCTGGCCGCGCGCCTGGTCGCCGACGCCGAGAAGATCCAGCAGCGGGTCGACGCGGCCGACCTGGACGGGCTGCGCGCCACGCTCCGGGACGTGTCCAGGAACGCCCGCGCGGTGGCCGCCGCCGCCCCGCACCTGGCCGACGACGTCGCGAACGCCCGGGCCCAGGTGGACAAGCTCGCCGACGGGCTGGACCAGCTCGCCACCGGCGCCAAGACGCTGCAGACCGGCACGGCGCAGGCCGCGGACGGGGCGAACGAACTGGAGAACGGGGTCTACCGGCTGGCCGGCGGGGCGCGTGAGCTGGACGGCGGGCTGGCCGAGCTCTCCGACGGCGGGCACCGGATCGCGGACGCCCTCACCGACCTGCAGGACGGGGCCGGGCAGCTCGCGGACAAGCTCGCCGACGGTGCGAAGGAGATTCCCGCGTACGACGACGCGTCCGACCGTTCCGGGGTCCTCGCCGACCCGGTCTCGCTCGACCGGGTGGTGCGCAACCCGGCCGGCACGTACGGCGTCGGCTTCGCCCCGTACTTCCTGGCCCTGGCCCTCTGGGTCGGCGCGATGATCAACTACATGCTGCTGCGGCCGTTGAACCGCCGCTACCTGGCGTCGGGCGCACCCGCGCCCCGCGTCGCCCTGGCCGGCCTGCTCCCCGGCGTGCTGATGGGTCTGATCCAGGCCGTGCTGCTGTACAGCGTGGTCCGTTTCGGCCTCGGCCTGTCCCCGGTCCACCCGTGGGTCAGCCTCGGCCTGCTGGCCGGCACCGCGACCGTCTTCGCCGCGATCATGCAGCTGATCGGGGCCGCGCTCGGGGCGCCGGGGCGGATCGTCGCGCTGGTGCTGCTGATGTTCCAGCTCACCTCGTCCGGCGGGACGTACCCGGTGCAGACCACGCCCGGGTTCTTCCAGACCGTTCACCCGTTGCTGCCGATGACGTACGTCGTCGAGGCCATGCGTCACGCGATCGACGGCGGGCAGTCCGGGCCGATCGTGCACGGCGCTGTCGTCCTGGCCGGGTTCGGTCTCGTCGCCTTCCTGCTCTCGGTCGTGGTCGCCGGTCGGAAACGCCGCATGCGCACCACCGACCTGCACCCCGAGCTGGTCCTCTAGCCTGGGCTCGTGGCGAGTGACGGACGGGGCCGGCGGCGGGCGGACACCCGGCAGAAGCTGTACGAGGCGGCCGTGCAGCTGATCGCCGAGAAGGGTTTCACCGAGACCACGGTGGACGACATCGCCCTGCGGGCCAACGTGGCCAAGGGCACGGTCTACTACAACTTCAAGTCCAAGAGCGACCTCTTCGAGGAGCTGCTCCGGCACGGGGTCGGGCTGCTCACCGACGAGTTCCGCGCCGCGGTGGAGGGCCTGGAGCCGCGCGAGGCGGTGCGGGCGCTGGTCCGGGCGCAGCTGTCCTACATCCAGCGGTACCGGGCCTTCGCCCAGCTGCTGGTCTCCGAGATGTGGCGGACCAACCGGGAGTGGCAGCAGACCCTGGTGCTGCTTCGCGAGCAGGCGATCGGCGTGATCGCCGAGACGGTCCAGGCCGGGGTGGACTCCGGTGCGCTCCCGGCCGACCTGGACGTGCGGGTCGCGTCCGCGGCCCTGTTCGGGGTGGGGCTGGTGGTTGCGGTGGACTGGCTGGTCTTCCAGCCGGACCGGCCGATCGAGGACGTCGAGGAGTCCATGCTGGCGATCGTCCGCCGCGTCGCCTGAGTTGGTGATCTTGCTGTCGGGATCTACGCTCACGGGCCAGTGGACGGCGGCCGGAGGATCGGATGAGGTCACGCGGGGTGCTTCTCGGCTCGGGCATCGCCCTGGTCGTCGCCGGCACGCTCGCCGCCTGGTGGGGGATCGGGGACATGACCGATCCGGATCTGCTGCGGCAGGGCATCGAGCCCGACTACGGCTACGAGCCGATCACCTTCGGCGCCACCGGTGACCGCCTGATCGGCATCGTGGCCTGCGTCGTCGCCGTTGCCGCCGCGGTTCTGCTGCTGGGGGCGACCGTCACCCGCCGGCTGCGCGCGGCCTGGTGGTTCGTGCTGGTCCCGCTGGTCGTGACCGGTCTGCTGGCGGCGCTCGTCCAGCGGGTGCTGACCGCCGGCGTGATCGGCGGCAACATCGGTGGTGGGCTGCTGGCCATGGCCGCGACGCCGATCATGCTGGCCCTGGTGGCCACCGCTGTCGCGGTCGCGAGCCGCCTGTCCCGCCCGCGACACCCCGCCTGGCTCCCGCAGCAGGGCTGAGCTTCCGGCCGGAATCGGCTGAGGCGGTGAGCGCGGCCGGGGCCCGGACCGCGACGGCGGTTGCGGGCGGTCACGGGCGCGGCGGCGGTCCCGGGTGGGGCGGCGGTCCCGGGCGGGGCGGCGGTTGCGGGCGGTCCGGGCGGGGCGGCCGGAGGCGTGCAGGGGCGCGCTCCACGCCTCGTACGGGAAAGGGGTTCGAAGGATCTTGATCGTGGCCCGCATCAGGTTGCAGACATTGACGGGGGCTTGCGTCATTGCAGGTCAAGTGTCAGGTGGGCGAAAAAATCTACAGCGGCGACTCTAGAAATCCGCGGCGATCAGGCATATGTTTGCTGGGTCGGTTTCGGCCGGCACAGCAACTGGCAAAGACGCTGAGTTGGAGAAGGAGGACGAGATACCGCAGCAACGCGTAGTCACGACGTCCCCGACCCGACGTGAGGTGATCGCAGCCGATGCCCATCACTCCGGTCGACTGCTAGCGGCACGCAGCCGGTCGACCACCTGCGCCGGCCTTTGAGCCGGCACAAGCCGGCCCAGTGAGCCGGCACAAGAATTGAAAAGCCAGGGCCCCGGTTACCCGCCGGGGCCCTGGACTCAGTTGAGGGGACCATGCCCGGGAACGAGGACGACGCCGACCTCGGCGCGTACACCATGGGCCGGTCGGCCGAGTTGATCGGCGTGACGCAGGCCTTTCTCCGCTCTCTGGACGGCACCGGCCTGATCGAGCCCGAGCGCTCGGCCGGCGGCCACCGCCGCTACTCCCGTCACCAACTTCAGCTCGCCGAACGGGTCCGGCTCCTGCTCGACGAGGGTTTCCTGCTCGCCGCCGCGGTCCGGATCGTCACCCTGGAGGACCGCCTGGCCGCCGCGCACCGGCGGATCGTGGAGCTGGGCGGCGAACTCGGCCCCGGCGAGGACGCCACGATCCCGATGCAGACCCGCCGCGATACCCGGGCTCGACAGAACATGTAAATCTTTCTGCATGCTGAGCATGCCGTCGTGGCACATCGAGGAGTGGCGACGGCCGGGACCGACCGCCAAGCAGCGCCGCACCGACCTGCTGGTGGGTCTGCTGGTCGCGGCCGTCGCCGTCGTCAGCCTCTACCTGCAGCGCAGTTACGGGAGCGGGCACAGCGAGCACGCTCCGCCGGTCGCCGAGCAGATCTGGTGGGCGGTGGTGACGACGCTGCCGCTTGCCTGGCGCCGCCGGGCGCCGGAACTGACCGGAGTGATCATCTCGGTCGCGTTCATCGCCGGGCAGTACCGCCTGTCGCAGGAACGGATGATCACGACGTACGCCCTGTTCGCGGCCATCTACACGATCGGCGCATGGGGCCCGGACCGGCAGCGCGCGCGAACCCTCCGGCTGGTGATCATCGCGGCGATGTTCGCGTGGCTGACGCTGTCGTTCGCGTTGTATCACGACGTCTTCAAGGTGTCCGAGATGACCGGCGCGTCCGGTGAGCTGCCGCCCCTGCCGTCGTTGATCTTCACGTACTACCTGCAGAACATCGTGTTCTTCGGGTTCACCTACCTGATGGGCGACGCCGCCTGGCGCGCGGTCTACCGCCGGCACCGGCTGGAGGAGCAGGCCGAGGAGCTGCGCGCGGCTCAGGAGGCGGCGGCCGGTCGCGCCGTGCTGCAGGAACGGGTCCGGATCGCCCGGGAACTGCACGACGTCGTCGCGCACCACGTCTCGGTCATGGGCATCCAGGCGTCCGCGTGCCGCCGCGCGCTGGAGAAGGACCCGGTCAAGGCGGTGACCGCGCTGACCGCCGTCGAGCAGGGCGCGCGGACCGCGGTCGAGGAACTGCGCCGCATGCTGGGGGCGTTGCGTGCGACCAGCGCCGAGTCCGAGGCGGCGCCGGGCGCGGGCATCGACCGGATCGAGGAGATCGCCGAACGGGCCCGTGAGTCCGGCCTCGAGGTGCACTTCGGGACGTACGGCGACCCGGCGCCCCTGCCCGATTCCCTGTCCCGGGCAGCCTTCCGGATCGTGCAGGAGTCGGTGACCAATACCCTCAAGCACGCGCGGGCGAGCACGCTCGACATCCGCGTCCGCTACCTCGCCGGGGAACTCGAACTGGACGTGGCCGACGACGGGCACGGCGGGACCGGTGCGAGCGGCAGCGGCATGGGACTGATCGGGATGCGGGAGCGGGTGACGGTGCACGACGGCACGCTGGAACACGGCCGGCGCAGTGGCGGTGGTTATCGCGTACGCGCGAGATTGCCTTACGGTGCGACGGCGGGGAGCCCCTCATGATCCGGGTCCTCCTCGCGGACGACCATCAGCTGGTGCGCTCGGGATTCCGGGTCATCCTCGAGATGGAGGACGACATCACGGTGGTCGGTGAGGCCGCCGACGGCGCCGCGGCGGTCGACCTCGCGCTGCGGCTGCGGCCCGACGTCGTCCTGATGGACGTCGAGATGCCGGAGATGGACGGGCTGGAGGCGACCCGCCGGATCGCGGCCGGCGGCGGCCCGTCGGTGCTGATCCTGACCACCTTCGACCGCGACGACTACCTGTTCGCGGCGTTGCAGGCCGGGGCCAGCGGGTTCCTGCTGAAGAACGGCACGCCGGAAGCGCTGACCGAGGCCGTCCGGGTGCTGGCGGCCGGTGACGCGCTGCTCGCCCCGGCGGTCACCCGGCGCGTCATCGCCGAGTTCAGCACGCCCCGGCAACGGTCCCCCGAACCCGGCGTCCGGCTCGGCGAGCTCACCCCGCGCGAGCACGAGGTCCTGGTCGAGCTGGCCGGGGGCGCGACGAACGCGGAGATCGCCACCGCTCTGCACCTCGGCGAGACGACCGTGAAGACGCACGTCAGCCGGGTCCTGATGAAGCTCGGCGCCCGGGACCGGACACAGGCGGTCGTCCTCGCGTACGAGATGGGTGTGGTCCGTCCTTCGCAGGGATGACCCCGGCGGGTCCGCCGCCGGCCGGACGCCCCGACCGGCCGGAGAGCCTAGCGTCAATGCCCATGAACACCGATCTCAGCGTCGACGCGGTCGACCGGTCGTTCGGCGACCGGCAGGTCCTCAAGGACGTGTCGTTCACCGTGGCGTCCGGCCGGCTGACCGGATTCGTCGGGGCCAACGGCGCCGGCAAGACCACCACCATGCGGATCATCCTGGGCGTGCTGGCCGCCGACGCGGGCACGGTGACCTGGCGCGGCGCGCCGCTCGACCGGGAGATCCGGCAGCGGTTCGGCTACATGCCGGAGGAACGCGGCCTCTACCCGAAGATGAGCGTCCTCGACCAGATCGTCTATCTGGGCCGGCTGCACGGACTGGACGCGGTCACCGCCCGCCGCCGCACCATGGCCCTGCTCGAACGCCTCGAACTGGCCGGACGCGCCAACGACCACGTGCAGAAGCTGTCCCTCGGCAACCAGCAGCGCGCGCAGATCGCCGCCGCTCTGGTCCACGACCCGGAACTGCTGGTCCTCGACGAGCCGTTCTCCGGCCTCGACCCGCTGGCCGTCGACAACGTGGTCGCCGTCCTGCGTGAACGGGCCGCCGCCGGGGCCGCGGTGCTCTTCTCCAGCCACCAGCTCGACGTCGTCGAACGCCTCTGCGACGACCTGGTGATCATCGCGGACGGCACGATCCGCGCCGCCGGCGACCGGGCCGGGCTGCGCGAGCAGTACGCCCTCCCGCGCTACGACATCGAGGTCGGCGGCGACGCCGGCTGGCTGCGCGACCAGGCCGGCGTCACCCTGATCGACCTCGACGGGCGGCACGCCGTCTTCGACCTGGACCCCGGCACCCCCGACCAGACGATCCTGCGCGCCGCCCTCGACCGCGGCCCGGTGCACGCGTTCGGTCCCGTCCGCCCCTCGCTCGCCGAGATCTTCCGAGAGGTGATCCAGTGACCACGTTCCAGGCCGCTCAGCTCGTCGCCGCCCGCGAGCTGCGCACCAAGCTGCGCGACAAGGCGTTCCTCTTCGGCACGGTGTTCTTCCTGGTCATCGTGGCGGCTTCGTTCCTGCTGCCGTCGATGCTGAACGGCGGGCCGACCAAGGTCGCCGTCACCGACAGCAGCTCGGTCAGCGCCCTGCAGGCCGAAGGCCTCGAAGTGCGGACCGTCGCCGACTCGGCCACCGCCGAACAGCTCGTCCGTGACGGCGAGGTCGACGCCGCGGTGCTGCCCGGCCCCGAAGTGATCGCCGAGGACGACGCCCCCGACGAGGTGGTCAAGGCGCTCAGCACCGAACCTCAGGTCCGCCTCCTCGAACCCAGCGACGTCGCACCGGTCCTCAAGGTGCTGGTGCCGATCGCGTTCGCGATGCTCTTCTTCTTCACCTCGTTCACGTTCGGCATGCAGATCGCGCAGAGCGTCGTCGAGGAGAAACAGACCCGGATCGTCGAGATCCTGGTGGCCAGCGTCCCGGTCCGGGCCCTGCTCGCCGGCAAGGTGTTCGCCCTCACCGCGCTCGCCTTCGCTCAGGTCGCGCTGCTCGCCCTGGTCGCGGTCGTCGGCCTGAGCGCCACCGACGCCGCCCCCGGGCTGGTCTCCGCGGTCATCCCCGCCGTCGGCTGGTTCGTGCCGTTCTTCGTCCTCGGGTTCGTGATGCTGGCCTCGCTCTGGGCCGGAGTCGGCGCGCTCGCCTCCCGCCAGGAAGAACTCGCCAGCACCACGGTCCCGGTGCAGATGCTCGTCCTGATCCCGTTCTTCTTCGCGATCAGCGTCCCGCACGACGGCATGCTGATGCGGGTGCTCTCCTACATCCCGTTCTCCGCCCCGATCGCGATGCCGATCCGCCTCTTCGACGGCGAGGCGGCGGCGTGGGAACCGGTGGTCTCGCTGATCCTGCTCGCGCTCACCGCGGTGGCTCTGCTCGGCGTCGGCGCCCGCATCTACACCGGATCGCTGCTGCGCACCCAGGTCCGCACGTCCTTCCTGGCGGCGTTGAAGAAAGCCTGATCGAAACCGCTTTTCCGGTACGGCGTGAGCCGCCCGTCCGCAGACGGCGACGCCGCCCGGCAACCACTCGGGGCCGCGACGCGAGTCGCGGCCCCGAGTGGTCTCACGGTGGTTCTCCGAGGGCCATGACGACGGTGGGAGCCGGCCGTCGGCCGGGACTCGCGGCTGGGCGGGAGTCGGCTGGGCATCGCGTGGCGGCTCGCGTGGGGGCGGGCGGCTCACGACGTACGCGCGAACGGGGTGGGGGAAAAGCGGCGATGCGGGGCGGGCGCTCGCGGCCGTGCCGCCGCGTGCGGGAAGAGAGAGGTGACCGCGCCCCGCACCGCCGCGGGAGGGTTGTCGACAACCCGGGCGGTGAACCTGCCGAGGGACCGCCCTGCTGCCACCAAGGCTCGCACCGGCCGCGACAACCGGCAACGCAATTAACGCTGATCATTGACGGCCGTAACACAGCGGAGCGATCATCACCGAAACCCGTGGCTCAGGTCACACCTTCGGCATAGGGAGCTCGCGCATGAGCACTGAACCAGCCGCCGTCACCAGCACCGACGAGGAACGTCTCGCGCAACTCGGGTACAAGCAGGAACTTCACCGCCGGCTGTCCGGCTTCTCCAATTTTGCCGTCTCCTTCTCGATCATCTCGATTCTGGCCGGTGCGATCACGTCCTATGTGATCGCGATGAACGCCGGTGGGCCGTTCGCGATCACGATCGGCTGGCTGTTCGTCGGCGTCATGGTGACGCTGGTGTCGCTGGCGATGGCCGAGGTGTGTTCGGCCTATCCGACGGCGGGCGCGCTCTACTGGTGGGCCGCGGCGCTGGCCAAGCGGAACAAGGCGGCCTGGGCCTGGTTCATCGGCTGGTTCAACTTCCTCGGCGAGGTCGCGGTGACCGCGGCGATCGACTTCGGGGCGGCGATCACCACAGCCGCGTTCCTGAGCCTGACGTTCGACATGGAGGTCACGCCGGGGCGGACGTTCCTGATCTTCCTGGTCATCATCGTGGCGCACGGGCTGCTGAACACGTTCGGCGTGAACCTGGTGCGGGTGCTCTCCGACGTCAGCGCCTGGTGGCACCTGGTCGGGGTCGCGGTGATCGTGGTGCTGCTGGCCGTCATCCCGGACCAGCACAAGCCGGTCTCCGAGGTGTTCTTCGAGGTGCGCAACTCGACCGGGTTCGGGTTCGGCGGGGCGACGGTCTACGCCGTCCTGATCGGACTGTTGATGGCGCAGTACACCTACACCGGGTACGACGCGTCCGCGCACGTCGCCGAGGAGACGCACGACGCGGCGAACGCGGCCCCGCGCGGCATCGTGATGTCGGTGGTGGTGTCGGTGCTCGCCGGGTTCGTGCTGCTCTTCGCGATCACCTGGTCGATCCAGGACTACGAAGCGGAGGCGGCCACGGATCTGGGCCTGCCGCCGGCGCAGATCTTCATCGACGCGGTCGGGCACGACCTGGGCACGTTCCTGCTGTTCATCTGCATGGTCGCGCAGTGGTTCTGCGGGATGGCGTCGGTGACCGCGAACTCCCGCATGTCGTACGCGTTCGCGCGCGACGGCGCCCTGCCCGGCTCGCGCCTGTGGAAGCAGGTCAACCCGCGCACCGGCACACCGACGAACTCGATCTGGCTGTGCGTGACGATCTCGACGATCCTGGTGCTTCCGTCGCTCTGGAACACCACCGCGTACGCCGCGGCCACGTCGATCGCGGTGATCGGCCTGTACATCGCGTACGTGGGACCGGTCTTTCTCCGTCGTCGCAAGGAGGATTTCCAGGTGGGGCCGTGGAACCTCGGCAAGTGGAGTGCCCCGGTCGGCTGGATCTCGATCGTCTGGGTGGTGATCATCTGCGTGCTGTTCGTGCTCCCGACGACCGGCCCGATCACGGCGAAGAACTTCAACTACACGATCGTCGCGGTGGCGATCGTCGTCGGCGGCGCGACGATCTGGTGGTTCGCGAGTGCCCGCAAGTGGTTCACCGGCCCGCGCTCCAACCTGTTGGAGAAAGCGGCGCACGGCGAGCAGACCATGCCGACGGTCAACGACTGATAGGACTGATCCATGGATCTCGAGGACCTGGACGTAGCGGTCGGCAACGGCTCGATCGACACCGTTCTGCTGGCGCTCACCGACATGCAGGGGCGGTTGCAGGGCAAGCGGCTGCACGGCCGTTACTTCATCGACGAGGTGGTCAGCGGCGGTAGTGAGGGTTGCAACTATCTGCTGGCGGTGGACGTCGACATGAACACCGTCGACGGCTACGAGATGTCCTCCTGGTCGACCGGTTACGGCGACTTCGTGATGCGGCCGGACTTCGGCACGCTGCGCAAGGTGCCGTGGCAGCCGGGCACCGCGCTGGTGCTGGCCGACCTGTTCGACACCGCGGGGGCGCCGGTCGCGGCGTCCCCGCGGCAGATCCTGCAGCGACAGCTGGACCGGCTGGCGGCGCACGGGCTGACCGCGTTCGCCGGGACCGAGCTGGAGTTCGTGCTCTACCGCGACACCTACGAGCAGGCCTTCGACCGCGGCTACAAGAATCTGACCCCGGCGAATCAGTACAACGTGGACTACTCGTTGCTCGGCACCGCGCGCGTGGAACCACTGCTCCGCAGAATTCGCAACGAGATGTACGGCGCGGGCCTGCTCCCGGAGAGCGCCAAGGGCGAGTGCAATTTCGGTCAGCACGAGATCGCGTTCCGATACGCGGACGCGCTCGCCGCGGCGGACAACCACGTGATCTACAAGAACGGCGCGAAGGAGATCGCCGCGCAGGAGGGCATGGCGCTGACGTTCATGGCCAAGCCCGACGAGCGCGAGGGCAACTCCTGTCACATCCACTTCTCGCTGCGCGGCGAGGACGGGAAGTCGGCCATGCTCGGGGACGGGCCGGCCCACCTGAGCGTCACCGGGCAGCGCGTGCTGGCCGGGCTGCTCGCTACGATGCGCGAGTTCAGTCTGCTCTTCGCGCCGAACATCAACTCGTACAAGCGGTACCAGCCGGGGTCGTTCGCGCCGACCGCGCTGCGCTGGGGCGTGGACAACCGGACCTGTGCGCTGCGGATCGCCGGTCACGGCCAGGGCATGCGGGTGGAGAACCGGGTGCCGGGAGGCGACGTGAACCCGTACCTGGCGATCGCCGCCCTGGTCGCGGGCGCGGTGCACGGCATCGAGTCCGAGTTGACGCTGGAGGACGAGTTCGCCGGGAACGCGTATCAGGACGCGAGCGCCGGGCGGGTGCCGGGAACGTTGCGCGAGGCGACCGACCTCTGGGCGTCCTCGGAGAAGGCGGCCGCGGCATTCGGGGCGGATGTGGTCGCTCACTACGCCAACATGGGACGGGTGGAACTGGCCGCTTTCGACGCCGCGGTGACCGACTGGGAACTACGCCGTGGATTTGAGCGCCTGTGAGTGTGAGGATCTTGGCGTGAGCACAACTGAGGTGATCAATCCGGCGACCGGTGCGGTGTTCACGACCGTACCGTCGCTGGATCTGGCCGGCACCGACGCGGCGATCGAGCGGGCGGCGAAAGCCTTCGAAGGGTGGCGGGCGGTCGCCCCCGGTGACCGCGCGCGGCTGTTGCGCCGCTTCGCGGCGGTCGTCGAGGAGCACCTCGAAGAGCTGGCCCGATGGGAGGTACGCAACGCCGGGCACACGATCGGCAATGCGCGCTGGGAGGCCGGCAACGTCCGGGATGTCCTGAACTACTACGCCGGCGCGCCCGAGCGGCTCTCGGGCCGGCAGATCCCGGTGGCCGGCGGCCTGGACGTGACGTTCCACGAGCCGCTCGGCGTGGTCGGGATCATCGTGCCGTGGAACTTCCCGATGCCGATCGCGGCCTGGGGTTTCGCCCCGGCTCTGGCCGCCGGCAACACGGTCGTTCTCAAGCCGGCCGAGCTCACCCCGCTGACCGCGATCCGGCTCGGCGAGCTGGCTCTCGACGCCGGTCTGCCGGAGGGCGTGTTCCAGGTGCTGCCGGGCAAGGGCAGCGTGGTCGGGCAGCGGTTCGTGACGCATCCGGCGGTCCGCAAGGTGTGTTTCACCGGTTCCACCGCGGTCGGCAAGTCGATCATGGCGGGTTGTGCCGACCAGGTGAAGCGGGTGACCCTCGAACTGGGTGGCAAGTCCGCGAACATCGTCTTCGCGGACGCCGACCTGGAGAAGGCGGCGGCCTCGGCTCCGGGGGCGGTGTTCGACAACGCGGGGCAGGACTGTTGTGCTCGGTCGCGGTTGCTGGTCGAGGCGTCGGTCTACGACAAGTTCCTCGCGCTGCTGGAGCCGGCCGTCCGGAACTTCCGGGTAGAGGACCCGTCCAATGATTCGTCGGAGATGGGCCCGCTGATCTCTGCCGGTCAACGCGACGTCGTGGCGTCCTACGTGGACGGTGCTGACGTGGCCTTCCGCGGCGAGAGGCCGGACAGCGACGGCTGGTGGTTCCCGCCGACCGTGCTGCTCGCTTCCGGAGCGGAGGACCGCCACTGGCGGGAGGAGATCTTCGGCCCGGTCGTGAGCGTCCTCCCGTTCCGCGACGAGGCCGAGGCGATCCGCCTGGCCAACGACACGGAGTACGGACTGTCCGGCTCGATCTGGACCCGTGACGTCGGCCGCGCCCTGCGAGCCGCCCGCGCGGTCGAGACCGGCGCGCTCAGCGTCAACAGCAACTCGTCGGTGCGGTACTGGACCCCGTTCGGCGGGATGAAGCAGTCCGGCCTCGGCCGCGAACTGGGTCCGGACGCGCTGCTGTCGTTCACCGATGTGAAAAACGTGTTCCTGGCTACGGGAGATTGATAGTGGAGCGTTTGCAGGACCGGGTCGCCGTGATCACCGGCGCCGGCAGCGGCATCGGCCTGGCCACCGCCCGGCGGTTCGCCGCCGAGGGTGCCAAGGTCGTTGCGGTCGACATCTCGGAACAAGCCGGCAAGGCCGTCGCGGCCGAGGTCGGCGGCGAGTTCGTGGCCTGTGACGTCGCGGACGAAGAGCAGGTCAAGGCGCTCTTCGACGGTGTCGTCGAGCGGCACGGACGGCTCGACATCGCGTTCAACAACGCCGGCATCTCGCCGCCCGACGACGACTCGATCCTGGTCACCGGGATCGACGCGTGGGAACGGGTCATCAAGGTCAACACGACCAGCGTCTTCTTCTGCTGCAAGTACGCGATCCCGCACATGCAGCGGCAGGGCAAGGGCTCGATCATCAACACGGCCTCGTTCGTGGCGCTGCTCGGGGCGGCGACGTCGCAGATCGCGTACACCGCGAGCAAGGGCGGCGTGCTGGCGATGACCCGGGAGCTGGGCGTGCAGTTCGCCCGCGAGGGCATCCGGATCAACGCGCTCTGCCCCGGCCCGGTCGCCACCCCGCTGCTGCAGGAGCTGTTCGCCAAGGACCCGGAGCGGGCCGCCCGCCGGCTGGTGCACGTGCCGATGGGCCGGTTCGCCGAGCCGGAGGAGATCGCCGCCGCGGTGGCGTTCCTGGCCAGTGACGACGCGTCGTTCATGACCGCGTCCCAGTTCGTCGTCGACGGCGGGATCACCGGGGCGTATGTGACGCCGTTGTAAAAGTTTAAGGCCTGCCAGAGCGGGAACGGGACCTCTACACAGGGGTCGAATCCCTGCTCAGGCGGGTTCAGATCCTCGTCTGAGGTAGGACAGAAGGGCCCGTCGCGGGGGGGCGGGGGGCGGGGCCGCCCCCCCGGCCCGCGCGGGCGACCAGTGGGCGGGGGATAAGGGGGTGGGATGGGGGGCT
>NZ_JBIRWQ010000003.1:172567-179109 GCF_044388125.1 Actinoplanes sp. NPDC020271 | reverse complement strand
GGGTTCATCACCGCGTGGGTGGTCGACCTGCGGGCCCGGGCGCGGGGCGCGGGCTTCCGGCGCCCCGCGCCTGTCCGGAGCGGGAAACCTGTGCGCGGTGACTACGGTGGTGCGATGCGTCCGATCATCGGGATCACGACGTACGTGATGCCTGCTTCCTGGGGTGTCTGGCGTGATCTCCCCACCACCCTGGTTCCGCACGACTACGCCGCCGCGGTGACCCTGGCCGGCGGCCGGGCGGTGCTCCTGCCGCCCGACGACCTCGACGCCGACGTGCTGCGGGTGCTCGACGGCCTGCTGCTCTCCGGCGGCCCGGACATCTCCCCGGAGCTGTACGGCGAGCAGCCGGGCCCGCACACCGCCGTCCAGCCGGAGCGGGACGCGGGCGAGCTCACTCTGTTGCAGGCCGCGCTCGACCTCGACCTGCCGGTGCTCGGTGTCTGCCGCGGCATGCAGCTGCTGGTCGCGGCGCACGGCGGCACCCTGCACCAGCACCTGCCCGACGTCCTCGGGCACGAACGGCACCGCGTCGCCCCCGCGGTGTACAGCGAGCACGAAGCCGTCTTCACCCCCGGCAGCCGGATCGCCGGGCTCATGGGTGCGGACGTGACCATCAACTGCTTCCACCACCAGGGCGTCGCCGATCCTGGAAAACTGACCGTCACCGGCCGGGCCGAGGACGGCCTGCCCGAGGCGGTCGAGGACCCGGATCGGCGGTTCCTGCTCGGCGTGCAGTGGCACCCCGAGGTGAGCCGGGACAAACGGCTCTTCGGCGCCCTGGTGGCGGCGGCCGCACGTAGCTGAAGGAGAACCGCACCCTCATGCGCAGACCGCTGATCGGCCTCACCTCGTACGCCCAGCACGTGTCGTTCGGCCGCAACGAGATGATGGCCGGCATGCTGCCGATGAACTATGTCAAGGCGGTGCACGCGACCGGCGGCCGGGCGGTGCTGATCACCCCCGACGACCCCGGCACCGATGTGCTCGAGTCCCTGGACGGCATCGTCTTCACCGGCGGCGGCGACGTCGACCCGGCGAACTACGGCGCCGAGCCGCACCCGGAGACCGAGGTGGACCCGGTGCGGGACGCGTCGGAGATCATGCTGATGCGGGCGGCGCTGGAGATGGACCTGCCGGTGCTCGGCGTCTGCCGGGGTCACCAGGTGATGGCGGTGGCCACCGGCGGCTCGCTGCACCAGCACCTGCCCGACCTGATCAACCACGACCGGCACCGCGCCCACGCCGGCACCGATCCGCTGGCCGCCGGCGCCGGTGACTACGGCCGGCACGGCGTGGTGACCGCGGAGGGCTCCCGGGCGCGCGAGCTGTTCGGCCGGCAGACCACGGTGAACTCGTTCCACCACCAGGCGGTCGCCGACCCGGGGGAGTGCGTGGCGAGCGGCTGGTGCCCGGACGACCGGGTGGTGGAGATCCTGGAGCACCCGGGGCGGACGTTCGCGCTCGGCGTGCAGTGGCACCCGGAGCGTACGGCCGACCTGCGGCCGTTCGCCGCCCTGAATCAGGCCGCCCTGGTGGGACGCGAGGCTGCCAGCGTGTAGCCGGAAGGTTCCGGTGTTAACGTGCCACCGGGCCGGCTTCACCGGTCACCCGACCCCCACGGGAGGCTTCTGATGGGCGCCCTGCCGGCCCGGCTGCGTGTCGCTTTCGAGCGCGGCGGCGAGATGGGCCGGCGGATGACGGCCCACGACTGGTCGGTCTCGCCCGCCGGTGATCCGTCGGCCTGGCCACCGGAACTGGTCGACGCGGTGATCATGATGCTGCGGTCGAAGGCCCAGATGGTGCTCTTCTGGGGGCCGGAGCACGTCGCGCTCTACAACGACGCCTACGCGCCGACCATGGGGGGCAAGCACCCCGTGTACCTCGGGCGTCCCGGCCGGGAGCTGTGGGCCGAGACCTGGGGTGTGATCGAGCCGCTGTTCCGCCGGGTCTACGAGACCGACGAGGCGTTCTACGCCGCCGACCACGTCTTCCTGATCGACCGGTTCGGTTTCCTGGAGGAGACCTACTTCGACATCTCCTATGACCCGATCCGGACCGCGGACGACGCGATCGGGGGGATCATGTGCGTGGTCACCGAGACCACCGGCCGGGTGCTGGCGGAACGGCGGGCCCGGACGCTCTCCGCGCTGGGCCGCCGCCTGGCCGACTCGCCCGGCGTGGCCGCGCTGGCCGCCGAGGCGGTCACGGTCCTCGCCGGGAATCAGGCTGACGTCCCGTCCGCCCGGCTGGTGCTGGAGGGCCCACCGCCGGTGGCCGCCGAGCGGGAGCTGGTGCTGCCGATCGACACCGGTGGCGCGCTGGTCGTCGAGGTGAGCCCGCGTCTGGCGCTGGACGACGGCTACCGGGACTTCCTGGAGCTGGCGGCGGCCCAGATCGGCCGGGCCGTGGCCAACGCCCGGGCCTACGAGCACGAGCGGCGCCGGGCCGCCGAGCTGGCCGCGCTGGACCGGGTGAAGACCGACTTCTTCTCCAACGTCAGCCACGAGTTCCGTACCCCCTTGACGTTGATCCTCGGCCCTCTGGAGGACCTGCTCGACGACCCGGCCACCGGCCCCGGCCTGCGCGAACGGCTCGTCCCGCTGCACCGCAACGGCCTGCGCCTGCTCAAGCTGGTCAACACCGTCCTGGACTTCTCCCGGCTGGAGTCCGGGCGGATGCGCGCCGTCTACCGCCCGACCGACCTGGCCGCGCACACCGCACGCCTGGCCGAGTCGTTCCGCCCGGCCACCGAGCGCGCCGGGCTGGACCTGGTGATCGACACGCCGTCGTCCCCCGTACCGGTACACGTGGACCACGAACTGTGGGAGAAGATCGTCTTCAACCTGCTCTCCAACGCGGTGAAGTTCACCCGCGAGGGCCGGGTCGAGGTACGTGTCCGGGTCGAGGACGAGCACGCCGAGCTGATCGTGCGCGACACCGGCGTGGGCATCCCCGTCGAGGAGCAGGCGCTGCTGTTCGACCGTTTCCACCGGGTCACCGGCGCGTGGTCGCGCAGCCACGAGGGCACCGGGATCGGGCTGGCGCTGGTCCGTGAGCTGGCCGAGCTGCACGGCGGCTCGGTGAGCGTGCACAGCGGGCCGGGCGCGGGCAGCGAGTTCATCGTCCGGATCCCGTTCGGCACCGCGCACCTGCCGGCCGACCGGGTCACCGACGAGCCGGCCGGGGTCGATCCGCGGCTCTGGGTCGACGAGGCCGTCCGGTGGAGCGGGGACTCCGGGAGCGTCCCGTCCGCCCCGGGCGCCGGCCAGGGCAGCATCCTGCTCGCCGACGACAACGCCGATCTGCGGGAACACGTGTCGCGGCTGCTCAGCCCGTACTGGGAGGTGGTCACCGCCGCGGACGGCAGGTCCGCCCTGGAACTGGCCCGCGAGCGGTCGTTCGACCTCGTGCTGACCGACGTGATGATGCCCCGGCTGGACGGCTTCGGGCTGATCGCCGACCTCCGGGCCGACCCGCGCACCCGGGACGTGCCGATCGTCGTGCTCTCCGCCCGCGCCGGTGAGGAGTCGGCGGTCGAGGGGCTGGCCGCGGGGGCCGACGACTACCTGGTCAAGCCGTTCTCGACGCGGGAGCTGACCGCGCGCGTACGGGCCAATGTGGAGCTCGGCCAGCTGCGCCGGGAGACCGTGAGCCGGTTGCGCGGCCTGGTCGACGCCGCGGTCGCGCTGAACGTGGTGATCGGCACCGCCGAGGTGCTCGACGTCGCCGCCCGGCACGTGCAGGCGATGACGTCGGCCGGGCGGGTGGTGCTGACCGCGCCCGACGCGCGCGCCGAGCGGGACGGCGGCGCCGACGCCGAGGCCGCGCCCGACCTGGTGCTGCCGCTGCCGGACACCGCCGGGCCGGCGCTCGGCGAGCTGCGGGTCTGGGCCGGCGACGGCGGGCCGGTCGAGCCGATGGTGCTCACCCAGCTGGCCCGGCTCATCGGGCTGCGGCTGGCCAACGCGCGCCTCTACGAGACCGAGCACCGGATCGCCCGGACACTGCAGCACAGCCTGCTCCCGCAGTCGCTGCCCCGGGTGCCCGGCGCGGTGGTGGGCAGCCGGTACGTCGCCGGCAGCAGTGAAGCCCGGGTCGGTGGCGACTGGTACGACGTGATCGCCGCCCCCGACGGCCAGTTGTACCTGGTCATCGGCGATGTGGTGGGCAAGGGCGTGCAGGCCGCGGCCGCGATGGGCCAGCTGCGGAACGCTCTACGGGCGTACGTCCTCGAAGGTTTCGATTGTGGTCCGGCCCTGAGCCGGCTCAACCGTCTGGTCGACACGCTCGGCCGGCGGCAGTTCGCCACGGTCTTCTGTCTGCGTTTCGACCCGGACACGCGGGTCGTGCGGTACTCGTCGGCGGGTCACCCGTCGCCGATCCGGGTCGCCCGCGGTGAGCTGGGCACGTTCCTCTACCGGACCGCGCTCGGGCCGCCGATCGGCGCGCTCCGCGACGTGCCCTATCCGACGCGGGAGGTGCAGCTCGACCCCGGTGACCGGCTGCTGCTCTACACCGACGGGCTGGTCGAGGACCGGCGGCAGGGCATCGACGCCGGGCTGGCCGAGCTCATCGAGGACGCCGCCAAACCCACCGAGCACGTCGAGGACCTGCTGGACCGGCTGCTCGCCAAGGCGGCCCGGCAGGTGCGGCGCGACGACATCGCCATGGTCGCGCTGGAGGTGACCGAGCCGCGCGAGTTCTCCATGCGGCTGCCGGCCGACCCGGCCCGCCTCAGCGTGCTGCGCAAACGGCTGGAGGACTTCCTGGTCGCGCACGCCGTCCCCGAGGCGGACGCGTTCGACCTGACCGTGGCGGTCTCCGAGGCAGCGGCGAACGCGATCGAGCACCCGGTCGAGCCGGCCGAGTCGTTCATCACCGTGGACGCGTCGATGCACGACGACGCGATCGTCGTGACCGTGCGCGACACCGGGCAGTGGCGGCCGTCGAGCGGCCCCGGTTTCCGCGGCCGCGGGCTGGCGCTGATCGGCGCGCTGACGGAACTCTCGGTTCACCGCTCGCCGGACGGCACCGCGGTCACGTTGCGCCGGCCGCTCACCTGAGCCAGGGCTGATCGCCCAGGCCGGAGATGTCGAGCACCCGGCGGACGCGGTCGGAGGGGAACACCTCGAGCGCGCCAGGGAACCGTTCCGCGAGGCGGATCAGCGTGTGGATCGCGGCCGAGTCGAAGAACGTCACCGCGCGCAGGTCGATGGTCGCGCCGGTGATCCGATCCGGGGTGGCGGCCTGGAAGAGGACGGGTGCCGTGGACATGTCGACCTCGCCGGTCACCGTCACGGTGACCCGGTCGCCGGAGACCGTTCCGGTCGCCGAGAACGGCGGGTCCTGACCCTCTAGATCCACCGGCATACGATTTCACAGCCGGTAAGTGGCGGGCAAGGACGGGCCCCGCACGGCGGATAGGCTGTCATCATGACGGTACGTGCCCCACTTGTGCCGGGCAAGCAGTCGCGTGAGCGGTCGGTCCCGGCAAACATCGTCCGCCCGGAATATGTGGGCAAGAAGCGTCCGAAGGAGTGGCGGGGCTCCCACGTGCAGACGCCCGAGACCATCGAGCGGATGCGGGTCGCCGGGCGGATCGCCGCGCAGGCCACCCAGCTCGCCGGCGAGCACTGCAAGCCCGGCGTCACCACCGACGAGATCGACCGGGTGGTGCACGAGTTCATCCTGGACCACGGGGCGTACCCGTCGACCCTGGGCTACAAGGGCTTCCCCAAGTCCTGCTGCACCTCGCTGAACGAGGTGATCTGCCACGGCATCCCGGACTCCACCGTGCTGGAGGACGGCGACATCATCAACGTCGACGTCACCGCGTTCATCGGCGGCGTGCACGGCGACACCGACGCGACGTTCCTGGTCGGGGACGTCAGCGACGACGCGCGGCTGCTGGTCGAGCGGACCCACGAGGCGATGATGCGGGGCGTCCGCGCGGTCGCCCCGGGCCGGCCGATCAACGTGATCGGGCGGGTCATCGAGGCGTACGCGCGGCGTTTCGGCTACGGCGTCGTCCGCGACTTCACCGGTCACGGCATCGGCGAGACGTTCCACTCCGGCCTCTACGTGCCGCACTACGACAACCCGCGGCTGGACACCGTCATGGAACCCGGTATGACGTTCACGATCGAGCCGATGATCACGCTCGGCACGCACGAATACGAGGTCTGGAAGGACGGCTGGACCGTCGTCACGAAAGACCGCAAATGGACGGCCCAGTTCGAACACACCCTGGTGGTCACCGACGAGGGTGCCGAGATCCTGACCCTTCCATAAAAAAGCCATGCGACGGTACGAGGGTTCGGCGCGGCCAACCGCAGAAGCCGTGTCCCGTCGCCGGTGACGCGAGGCCGCCGGTGGTCCGGGCCGCCCGGCGACCGTCCGGCCGTGGCCGGCGGTCACCCTCGCGAGCCCGCCGGTGGTCCCGGTCGCGGCGCGGCTCACGGTCCCGGGGGGGGGGGGGGGGGGGGGGGGGGGGGGCCGGTGCAAACACAGGCCCACCCCCCGCGAGCCGCGCGAGGGCGGGG